>NZ_LMUG01000045.1:81010-379744 GCF_009766125.1 Acidisoma sp. S159 | reverse complement strand
AGCAAAGGCGTGGATGCTCGGCCTTCGCCGAGCATGACGTTGTGAAGTGAGAACGGTTCCGACTAGAGACACCACGCTCCAGTCCACATTCACCCCAACACCACCGCCCGCCGCTTGCCGGAACGGCGCGTCTCCGTTGCTGGCAAAGCAAGCACCAACCGCGCCGTCGTTTCGTCAGTCACCAGCGTCGTGACGTAACCCCCAACCAACAGCGCACGAATCGGCGCCGCTTTATCCGGGCCGCCCGCGATGCAGATCTTCTCCGGGATCCGCGCGATCTCGGGCACCGTCATGCCGATCATCCGGCCATCCAGCTCCCCTGCAAGCGGCCGACCCTCCGCATCGAGAAAACGCCCCGCGAGCACCGCGACCGCGCCTTGTGCCAGATAGGGCGCCCCCTCCGCCGCCGTCAGAAAACCCGTGTCGAAGGCGGTGCTGGAGGCGGCCACACTGCCCACGCCGAAGATGATCTTGTTGCAGCTGCGCAGAATGCGGAACTGCTCGATCAATGCGGGCTCCCGCATCAGCATGCGCTTCACGTCACGATGCGAGACGATCCCAGGCGCATGCAGATAGACGCACCGCGCACCAATGCGATTGGCGATGTTGGAGGCGCAAAGCTCGGCGGAAAAACCATAGGTGCCGATCGCGCTGCCGGTGATCTGCACGACCGAAACCGAGGGCAGCGCCCGCGCCGGCACCGCCTGTGACAGAGCCAAAACCGTGCGGCCCCATGAAACGCCCAGCACGTCATCCGGCTGCAAACGTTCCACCAGCAGCCGCGCGGCTGCCCGTCCAACGCGCTCGTGCTCCGGCGTGCGGCCGCCATCATCGGGAATGACGAGACATTCGGGCAACCCAAAACGCTCGGAAATCTGTCGCGCCAAACTGACCGAGCGCAAATGGTGCGCCGCAACAGAGATCGTGACGATTCCGGAATCTCGTGACTCCTGCAGCAGGTTTACGACGCTGCCACGCGACACTCCGAGCTGCCGCGCGATCTCTTCCTGCGTCATCCCCTCTTCATAGTAAAGCCAGGCCGCCCAGATCACCGGATCGCCGCCAAACTCGGTTGGAGGGGCCAGCGCATCCCGTCGCATTCGCGGAACCGCTTCGACCCGCGCTTCGGCGACTACCCCTCGACCCGCCATCCGCAAGCTCCCCGGACGTTTGCCATTAGCATTTGACATCTGTTTTCGCCGCGATCTACAGGTAGTTTCAACGGCAGGCCCAAAAGGTTCCTGCACATCGGCCGCGCGGGGGAAAATGGACAGTCTCTGGTCCGAAGATGATGCGCGGCTTTGCGTCGAGCGCTATGCGGCGCTTGGTGTCAATGAGGATCTCGCCCTTCGCACCTATAGCTCGCGCCTGCTCGGTGGTGTGCCCCGCCTCGTCATGCATGGTGGCGGCAATACCTCGGTGAAGACGAGCGTGCCGAATTTGTTCGGCGAGCCCGTCGATGTGCTCTGTGTCAAAGGCAGCGGGCGCGACCTCGCGGTGATCGAGCCGGACGGCCATCCCGCCGTTCGCATGCAACCGCTCGCGAAACTGCGCACCCTTTCCGCTTTGTCCGATGAGGACATGGTGAATGCCCAGCGTCAGAATCTGCTCGACACCAATGCGCCCAACCCCTCGGTCGAGACGCTTCTCCACGCCTACCTGCCGCATAAGTTCATCGACCACACGCATTCGATCACCTCGACCGCCATAGCCGCTTTGCCTGACGCGGAGGCCGTTTGCCAAAAGATTTTCGGCGGCCGCTGTGGTTTCGTGCCCTACATCATGCCGGGTTTCCAGCTCGCGAAACTCGCCGCCGAGGTCTATGAGCGCGACCCCAGGGTCGAGGGTCTGCTGCTCGCCAAGCACGGCATCTTCACCTTCGCGGAAACCGCGCGCGGCGCCTATGAGCTGATGATCGAAATGGTCACGCTGATGGAGCGTTATGTCGCCGAGCAGGGCCAGGACAATGCCGGCTTCCATCCGGTGAACCTGCCCGCCGAAGTCGCCGGTTCCGAGGCAATTCTCCCTGTCTTGCGCGGCGTCATCGCGGAATCCGCTCGCGGTGTCGCGCCGACGCGCTGGCTGTTATCTCGCCGATCCAGCGATCGCATTTTGCGTTTCGTCAACGGCCAGGGATTGCGCGATTACGGCACGCGCGGCGTCGCGACGCCCGAACAGGTCATCCGCATCAAATCCGCGCCGGCCTTCCTGCCCGCGCCGATTCCCAATGACGATCAGTGGCGCGAAGCCGCAACCGTCGCGCTGCACGAATTCACCGACGCGTATCAACGCTACTTCGCCGAACACAATGCGCGCGTCGGCGGCATCAAGAAGCCGCTCGATCCCCTACCGCGCGTTTTCGTGGTTCCGGGCTTCGGCATCATCGGCGTCGGGAAAAGCGCCGCTGAGGCCGTCATCTCCGCCGATGTCGCGGAAGCCTGGATCGACGCGGTGCTGGACGCGGAGACCGTCGGCACTTTCGAATCGATCACCGCCGCCGACCATTTCGAGATGGAATACTGGTCGCTCGAACAGGCCAAGCTCGGCAAGGGCAGCGAGAAACGCCTCGCGCGTCATGTCGTTCTCGTCACCGGCGGTGGCGGTGCGATCGGTGCCGCGACGGCGCGCGCTTTCGCGGCGGAAGGCGCCGAACTCGCCATCCTCGACCTGGACGCCGCGCGCGCGAAAACCACGCGCGACGCGATCGGCGGCCGCGCTTTGGCGATCGGTTGCGATGTAACAGACCCGGCCTCGGTGAAAAACGCGATCGCCGAAATCGCGGCGACTTTCGGTGGCATCGACATCGTCGTCTCGAATGCCGGCGCCGCCCATGCCGGATCGATGGCGGATATGGATGACGCCGTTCTGCGCGAAAGCTTCGAGCTGAACTTCTTCGGCCATCAAAACATCGCCCGAGAAGCCGTCCGCGTATTCCGTCAGCAAGGCATGGGCGGCGTCCTGCTCTTCAACGTCTCGAAACAGGCGGTCAATCCCGGCGCGAATTTCGGCGCCTACGGCACCTCCAAAGCGGCGCTTCTTGCCCTTGTGCGGCAATACGCCCTGGAGCATGGCGCCGAGGGCATTCGCGTGAATGCGGTGAATGCGGATCGCATCCGTTCCGGCCTGCTCTCGCCACAGATGATCGCCGAACGCTCCGCCGCCCGCGGCCTCACGCCCGAGGATTACATGGCCGGCAATCTGCTGCGTACTGAAGTCACCGCCGAGGATGTGGCGCAAGCCTTCGTCGCTTCCGCGCTGCTCGCTAAAACCACCGGCAATATCATCACCGTCGATGGCGGCAATGTCGCCGCCATGCTGCGCTGAGTTCGTTCCAACCAAAAGCAACAACAATCCAGGGGAGACTTCCATGAAATACACTAGCCTTCCCGCCTTCGCCTTCTCGCTGATGCTGCTCCCGGCCGCCGCGTATGCCCAGGATTATGAGGCCGCGGTGAAGTCCTCGCTGCCCGACTTCGCCCAGGCCAACGCCTTCTCGGGCGTCACCATCAATGTCGCCTGCCGCCATCTGCCGGCCATGGACTTCATCGAGAGCCACAAGGCGCTGTTCGAGCAATATACCGGCGCCAAGATCAACTTCACCGACTACCCCGAGAACGATCTGCGCAGCCACATCGTCGCGGATGCCGCGAACAAGGCCGGTGGCTTCCAGCTCTATTGCCTCGACGACAACTACATTCCGCTTTTCGCGTCGAACAAATGGGTGCAGCCGCTCGATAGCGTCATTAAGCCTGCCTATAAGATCGACGACCTCTTCGACAGCCTGAAATCCGCCTATTCCTGGCAGGGCAAATTGAGCGGCCTGCCAATCTATTCCGAGGTCACGATCCTGTACTACCGCAAGGATCTCCTTGCCGCGAAAAACATCGCGGTGCCCAAGACGATCGCGGAACTCGAAGATGCAGCCGTGAAACTCAAGAACGCGCCCCGCACCTATGGCATCGCGCTGCGCGGCCTGCGTGGCGAGGGCATGAATGTCTATACCTGGACCGAGTGGCTGCGCAGCTATGGCGGCGACTTCCTCGGCCCGCAGATGCAGCCGGTCTTCAATAGCCCGGAAGCGATCGAAGGCACCGAACATTACGCCAAGATCATCCATGATGCCGGCCCGCCGGGCTCCGGCACCTGGGGCTGGCCGCAAGTGTCCTCCTCCTTCGCCGCCGGCCGCGTGGCGATGACGGTGGAAAGCACAGCCTTCTACCCGACCTTCAACGATCCGAAGCAGTCCAACGTCGTCGGCAATGTCGGCTATGCCGTTGTGCCCGCCGGTCCGAAGGGCGCCTACCCGGCCAATTACGCGATCGGCCTCGCGGTCGCCGCCAGCGTCGATCCGTCCAGCAAGGCTTTCACCGCCACCAGCGACTTCCTGCAATGGGCGACCTCGCAGCAGATGGAATTCGCCCGCACGGCGCAAGGCATCGGCAACGAGGACCGCAAATCGGTCAACCAATCCGCGCTGCTGAAAAGCAAGCTCGATCCCGCCTATATCGAAGCGGTGTCGGAAGGGCAGAAGATCACCAAGACGAATTACCGTCCGATGATCCCGCAATGGCGCGAAATGGGTGACATCATCGGCGCCCATATCGAAAGCGTCTTCACCGGCAGCACCACGGCGAAGGATGCTCTCGACGCCGCCGCCGCCGAAGTCTCCGACCGCTTCAAGACGGAAGGCGTGCTCAATACGCCGCGCCAATACGAGGAGCTGTTTCCCAGCAACTGATCGCATGCTGAAAAGGCTCGGCCGGTCATCGGCCAGGCCTTGATCTAGAAGGAATGCGGATGACGGCAACAGGAGGCATCGCCATCGGAAGCTCGCCGCGCTTGGCACCACGGCGCCGTTCGTGGCTGCGCAGCCCGTGGCTCGTGCCTTTGCCGGGGTTTCTCCTGCTTGCCGTGCTGTCGCTGCCGCCCTTCCTCTATGCCCTCTATCTATCCTTCATCAACGTCGACATCTCGTTGCCCAACAACAAGGTCCATTTCGTCGGCCTGGCGAATTACGCTCAGGTCCTGGGCAGCCCCGTCGGCCAGCATGCGCTGCTCATCACTCTCATCGTCTCCTTCGGCTCGACCGCCGCCGCCATCGTCATCGGCCTGGTCATCGCCTATCTCATCCACCTTTTCGCGGGCCGCCTGGATGGGCTGGTGACGGTCCTCGTGCTGATCCCGCTCGCCGTGTCCCCGGTCGCCATGGCGCTGGTTTTCAGCCTCATGCTCGATCCGCTGTATGGTCCGGTGCCGCAGATCGTCGCCTTCCTGACCGGCGCGCTCATCGCCCCCACCGGCACCTCGCTCGGCGCGCTGCTGACCATCATCTTCGTGCAAACCTGGCAATGGTCGCCGCTCGCCGTGATCCTGCTGCTGGGCGGCATCAAAAGCCTGCCGATCGAGCCCATCGAAGCCGCCATGATCGACGGCGCGAGTTTCTGGCGCGCGCTGTGGCACATCCATCTGCCGCTGCTGCGCCCGCTGCTCGCCGTGGCCGCGATCTTCGAGTTCATCCTGTGCAGCCAGGTCTTCGCGGCCACCGAATTGCTGACCAACGGCGGCCCGGGCAATGCAACGGTCGATCTTTCGCTCTACATCTACAAGATCGGCATTTCGGAGAGCAGCCAGGTCTCGGTCGCGGCCGCCGCCGGTGTCATCACCCTGATCCTAGGCCTTATCAGCACCGCGGTCTGGCTCAAGGTCGCGAAGTGGGACGTGCAGGTGTATCAATGAGCGCGGCGCTTCCGCTCGGTATGCCCACCGCCGCGCGCCGTCCGCGCTTCCGGCGCGGCACGCTCACGACGATTATCGGCCGCATCGCGCTCGCGCTGTTTCTCGGCGTCTGGATGCTGCCGCTCTATTGGCTGGTCAACACCACCTTCAAGTTCAAGGTCCAGATCCAGTCCGAGATGCCGGTGTGGTTTCCCAGCCCGCCGACCATGGAGAATATCGACTGGGTTCTGAACAACCTGGATCACGCCGCGATCTATCGCAGCATCCGCGTGGTCGCCGTCTCGGTGCTGTTCTCCGTCATCTTTGGGCCGCTGATGGCCTATGCCCTGTCGCGCTTCCGCACGCGCTTCAACCGTCAGCTCGAAAGCTGGATCATCTCGACGCGCATGATGCCGCCGGCCGCCCTCATCATGCCCTTCTACTTCATCTTCCTGCGGGTCCATCTGCTCAACAACGAGCTCGGGCTCATGCTGCTCTACATCGCCATCAACCTGCCGCTGACGAGCTGGATCATGCTCGCCTATCTGCGCGGCCTGCCGGAGGATGCGGAGGAAGCCGCGCGTATCGACGGCTGCACGCGCTGGGGCGCCTTCTGGCATATCATCCTGCCGATGACCCGCGCCTCGATCGCCGCCGCCGGTCTGCTGGTGACGATCCTGACGTGGAACGAGTTCTTCATCGCCTTCGTCATCACCTCCAGCAACATCACCTTCCCGGTGCAGGTCGCGGGCTTCCTCGCCAATGGCATGAACCCGGAATATGGACACATGGCGGCGGCCGGGCTGCTGCTGTCATTGCCGACCGTGCTGATCGCGATCATCTTCCACCGCGCCTTGCTGAGCGGCCTGCACGCCTTCGCCGGCGGCAAATAATCGTCACGATCGAGGAATCCTCGCCATGAGCACCAGCCTGCAAAAAGCCTATGACCTTACGGGCCAGGTCGCCCTCGTCACCGGCGGCGCGCGCGGCATCGGTCACGCGATTGCCAGCCTGCTCGCCGAGCAAGGCGCGCGCGTCGTCATCGTCGACCAGAATCCCGACGTGGGCTCGATCGCCTCGGCGCTCGGCAATGACAGCTTCGGCCTCGCGATCGATGTGCGGGATGAGTCAAAGGTCCGTGCCGGCGTCGAGAGCATCATCCAGCGCACCGGCCGCATCGACATCCTGCTCAACAATGTTGGCGTCGGCCTCACCGCCCCGGCGCTGGAGACCACGACCGAGCTCTGGGACACCACCATGAGCATCAACCTGCGTCCCACCTTCCTGTTCTCGCAGGCGGTCGGCAAGCACATGATCGAGCGCAAATACGGCCGCATCGTCAGCCTCGCCAGCCAGGCGGCGCTGGTCGCGCTCTACGACCACGTCGCCTATGCCGCCAGCAAGGCTGGCGTCATCGGCATGACCAAGGTTCTCGCGCTGGAATGGGGACCTTTCGGCATCACCTGCAACACCATCTCCCCCACCGTCATCAACACCGACATGGGCCGCCTGGTCTGGACCGGCGAACGCGGCGATGCGTTCCGCGCCAAAATCCCGGTGCAGCGTTTCGGCGAGCCGGAGGAAATCGCCCATGCGGTGCTGTATCTGGTGAGCGGCGCCGCCGGCATGATCAACGGCGAGAACATGGTGATCGATGGCGGCTACACGATCACCTGAGCGTGATGTCTTCGGCTGAACCGCGACGAAAAGAATTGAGCCGCGCCCCAGAGCTTCGTCATGGCACGCGAAGGCGTGCCATCCACGCCTTCTTCTTGGAGGAAGCAAGGCGTGAATGCTCGGCCTTCGCCGAGCATGACGTAGTGGAATGGGCTCGATTCGAACCGAAAACACCCCGCTCTAAGCGCCCGGCATAGACCCAAACACGAGAGATGAGCGCCACAATGTCCGCAGCCTCGCCCGCTCCCAAGCATGACATCAGCGTCGTCGGACTCTACTGCATCGACGTGTTGGGCCGGCCGGTGCGCGGCATTCCCTCGGGCGGCAATGCCGACTTCATCGAGGAAATCCGCCTGACGGTGGCGGGCACCGCCGGCGGCACCATCATCGACTGCGCGAAGCTCGGCATGAAGGCGCTCGCGGTCGGTGCCGTAGGAGAGGATGAGAAAGGCCGCTTCGTCCTCTCGACGCTGGAAGGCTTCGGCATCGACATCAGCGCCATGCAGCGTCATCCCGGCGTGCATACCGCCGCCTCCATCCTCGCCGTGCGGCCAAATGGCGAGCGCCCTTGCCTGCATGTGCGCGGTGCGTCGGAAGTGCTCAACATCACCCCGGCGGATTACCCCACCGTGCTCGACGCCAAATTCGTCCATATGGGCGGCAATGGCCTGCTCACGACCATGGATGGCGAGCCCACACGCGCCATGCTGGCCGCCGCCAAAGCCGCTGGCCGCATCACCACCTTCGACCTCATTTTCGCGACCGCGCCACTGATGGAGAAGATCGCGCCAGCGATGCAATACGTCGATTACTTCGCCCCCAGCATCGAGGAGGCCACCGCCCTCTGCGGCCGCGAGGACCCCGAGGATGCGGCGCGCTACTTCCACGATCTCGGCGTCCACACCTGCCTGCTGACCATGGGCGGCGAGGGCTGTTTCGTCTCCACGCCCGACACCACCTTCCGCCTGTCCGCCCATGACATCCAGGTCGTCGATACGACGGGCTGCGGCGATGCCTTCACCGGCGGCCTCATCGCGGCGCTGCATCGCGGCTGGGATATCGAACGCGCGGCTCGGTTCGGAGGCACCTGCGGAGCGCTCGTCGCGGGCGGCCTCGGCTCGGATGCGGGCATCGTCGATTTCGCCTCCACCGAGGCGGCAATGGACCGGCTGCCCCTCAAGCGGTGATCGCCTCGCCTGTTGCGGGCATGCCCTAGCCGGAGGATAGTTGCGGATCAAAGCGTGGCGGCAGACGAACCGCCCAGCGCATGGCCGGAGGGAATAGGCGATGACGAACAATTTGAAATTCTACATCGATGGCGCCTGGGTCGATCCCATCACACCGAAGAGAGTTGAGGTCATCGACCCCTCGACCGAGGACGCCTTCACCGAAATCTCCGTCGGCAGCGGCGCCGATGTCGACCTCGCGGTAAAAGCCGCCCGCCGCGCCTTCGACAGCTTCTCCCGCGCGACCGTGAAAGAGCGCATCGAGCTGCTGGAGGCCGTCAACGCCGAATACGACAAGCGCTACGAGGATATCGTCGATGCGGTGTCGCGTGAGATGGGCGCGCCGCTCGAATGGGCCCGCAGCGCCCAGGCCTGGATCGGCCAGGCCCATCTCCGCGAGATTCTGCGCGTCCTCAAGGAGTATCGTTTCGAGGAAATGCGCGGCAGCACGCGGATCGTGAAGGAACCGATCGGCGTCGTCGGCATGATCACGCCTTGGAACTGGCCGCTCAACCAGATCACCTGCAAGGTCGGCCCGGCGCTCGCCTCCGGCTGCACTATGGTTCTCAAGCCCAGCGAGATCGCGCCCGTGACCGGCGTCATTTTCGCCGAGGTCATGCAGGCCGCCGGGGTGCCCGCCGGTGTCTTCAACATGGTCAATGGCGAGGGTGGCGTGGTGGGCGCCGCTATTTCCTCACATCCGGGCATCGACATGATGTCCTTCACCGGCTCGACCCGCGCCGGTATCCTGGTCGCCAAGGCCGCCGCCGATACGGTCAAGCGCGTGCATCAGGAACTCGGCGGCAAATCCGCGAATATCCTGCTGGACGACGCCGATTTCGCGAAGCGCGTGCCCGAGGGCATCGCCAATTGCTTCAGCAATAGCGGCCAGAGCTGCAACGCCCCCACGCGCATGTTCGTGCCCCGCGCGCGCCATGCCGAGGTGGTCGATCTCGCGCGCGACGCCGCGAAGAACTTCGTCGTTGGTGATCCCCGCAGCGCCAATTCGAATCTCGGCCCGGTGGTGAGCCAGGTTCAGTTCGACAAGATCCAGGCGCTCATCCAGTCCGGCATCGACGAAGGCGCGGATCTCGTCGCCGGCGGCCCTGGCCGTCCGGACGGTCTGACGCGCGGCTACTACGTGCGCCCCACCGTCTTCGCCAATGTCAGCCACGACATGCGGATCGCGCGCGAGGAGATCTTCGGCCCCGTCATCTCGATCATGCCCTATGAGAGCGAGGAGGAGGCGATCACCAAGGCCAATGACACGGTCTATGGCCTCGCCGCCTATATCCAATCCGAGGA
This sequence comes from Acidisoma sp. S159, assembly GCF_009766125.1. NCBI lineage: Bacteria > Pseudomonadati > Pseudomonadota > Alphaproteobacteria > Acetobacterales > Acidocellaceae > Acidisoma > Acidisoma sp. S159. Next base: position 369,821 of record NZ_LMUG01000045.1, on the reverse strand, counting down.
CCTCGAACACGCCCGCCGCGTCGCCGCCCGCATGCGCGCCGGCACCATCTACATCAACGCCCCGCCCTCCGACATCGCGGCACCCTTCGGCGGCTACAAGCAGTCAGGCAATGGCCGCGAATGGTCTGAATGGGGCCTCGACGACTTCCTCGAGATCAAGGGCGTCGTGGGTTACGAGGCGGCTTGACGGCAGGCATCCAGCGCGGGATTGGATCCTGCGCCGGATGCTGCCCATCGGCGTCTCACGGAGAGAATAGAGGGCTGGGCGAGACGAGCCTAACAGTCTTCCCCTTATGCCCCGTGCGGAGTGCTTAGGCTTTTCCGCCGATCAAACATGCCGGATGCGAATCAAGCTCCGTCGTAGCGCCAGGGCACTGAGCGATTAAGCCCGCGGTGAGCAAATTCGATCGATTCCCAATGCTCACTACAACCTGGAGGACTTGATGAGCGGAGCTGATGGCATAAACCGAGTGTTGCCTAACGGCACCGGCTCGGACACTCAACAGCCATCGTCAGGCGGAGCCAGCTTTGTACTGGCGCCGCCTGCGACTAGGACCTTCAGCCTGGCAGAAGCGGATGAATCGCAACTTCCGGTAAAAAAAAGGCGAACCTTTCTGAACCCAATGTTCCAAGCGCCGACGCAAGTAACGCCCCCAAGCTTCAATTTTGCTAACATCGGCTCAAATTTTCCTTCACCCACTACTACACCTGTGTCAGCAGGTAATACTTTGTGGCTTGGCGCAGATTCTCCGCTGCCTCCGCCTTTCCCGCAGCCCGTGCTTTTTAATGCAAATCCATACACCTCGTATGGTGAAGTCTTCAACGCCAAGACGCCATTCCTACCCGGCTCCGAGGTGCCCACTGCGGGCTGGCAGCAGCTCGGCGGTTTTCCACCCCCGCCTCCGGCATATACGCTGCCTCTGTATCTGCCCGCGACGGCTACCGAAACACCGCCGACCAATTCGGCCGAATACCCTGGCGGCACGCTCAATCTAACTCCCGATGCACCCATCCCAGGGCCTCCGCACGCAAATCCACAGACCCCTCAGGAATTCTACGAGAACTCTCGTTATGCCATTGAACCAAAAAGGAACCCCTCTGTCATAAAAGGAAGGACCATCGCGAACCTGGACGATCCAAATAGTGTGTACGCATATCTAATGGCGAACCCGAACGTCTATCGCAGCGCTGGGGAAATTGCGAAGAATATGGGCATGGAGCCCGGTTCGCGCTATAATTTGTCGCAGACGATGAACCGTACGATCAACGCCACTCTGTTGCCACTTGGGTTTGACGCTGTTCGGCTGCCCGGGAATCTTAACCGATGGGAGTACGCTTTCCTACTGGATCCCGACATGAAGGCGAAGGGACAACGAGGGAAGGTCTACAAACCACCTGTGGGCCACCAGAGACATTGTGCGCGGCCTCCCACTAAGTGACGGTTTCACTCCACTGCAGCGAGGGACGCTCCTCCAGTCTAGCACTGGGCCATCCTAATCGATGCGGTTAACCGAGGCCACGCCTTAACCCGGATTGGCGAGCATCTAATCCATGAACAATGGCCGCCCAAACGGCCTACCGTCCCACCTCAAGCCTTCCCGTCAAAGAACTCGCGCACCCGCGCGAAGAATCCCTCGGAATCCGGGCTGCCCTTGTGGTGGCCCTGGGCTTCCTCGTCGAATTCCTCCAGCAGCTCGCGCTGACGGCGGGTGAGATGCTGCGGCGTCTCCACCGCGACCTGGATGTACATGTCGCCGCGCGCCGCGCTGCGGAGCACCGAGAATCCCTTGGACCGCAGCCGGAACTGCTCGCCGCTCTGCGTCCCTGCGGGGATCTTCACCTTGGCCCGGCTGCCATCGATCACCGGCACCTCGACGTCACCGCCAAGCGCCGCCTGACCGATGCGCAGCGGCACGCGGCAGAAGATATTGGCGCCCTCGCGCTGGAAAATCGGATGCGGCTGTATCGCGACATGCACATAGAGATCGCCCGGCACACCACCGGCACCCGCGGCCTCGCCCTCGCCTGAGAGTCTGATCCGCGTGCCGTCCTCGACACCCGAGGGAATCGCGACCTGCAACACCCGCTCACGCGCCACGGTGCCCGCGCCATGGCAGACGCGGCATGGATTGCGGATCACCCGGCCGGCGCCGCCGCAGGTTGGGCAGCTGCGCTCGACCAGGAAGAAACCTTGCTGCGCGCGAACCTTGCCCATGCCGCCGCAGGTCGGGCAGGTCTCGCTCTTGCTGTCCTTGCCCTCGGCGCCGGAACCATCACAGGCATCGCAATTGACGCGGGTCGCGAAGCGCAGCTCGGTCTTCACGCCGAAATAAGCCTGGGTCAGGTCGATCTCGGCATTGGCCCGGATGTCGCTGCCGGTGCGCGCACCCCGGCCGCCGCCGCCACCGCCGCGCCGCCCCATGAAATCGCCGAACATCTGGTCGAAGATGTCGCCCAACCCACCGGCTTGCGAGAAGTCGAAGCCGCCCGCACCGGCGCCACCCTCGAAGGCCGCATGGCCGAAGCGGTCATAAGCCGCGCGCTTCTGGTCGTCCTTGAGGACCTCGTAGGCCTCACTGACTTCCTTGAATCGCGCCTCGGCTGCCTTGTCCCCCGGATTGCGGTCCGGATGAAACTGCATCGCCTGCTTGCGATAGGCCTTCTTGAGTTCGTCGGCGCTGGCATCGCGCGCCACACCAAGGGATGAGTAGTAGTCGCTCTTGGCCATGAAGTGTCTTCAGCCCTTCCTGTGGCGCTGAAATTCCGAAGGCGCCGCCTTCTTTCGAAGCGCAGCGCCTTCGGATGATATCAGCCCGTTCTTAAGGCCCGGTCAGTTTAAGTCCGGCGGTCGGTCCTGATTAGGCGGACTTCTTTCGATCGTCCACTTCCTCGAACTCGGCATCGACGACATGGTCAGAACCGGCCCCGCCGCCGCCGGGCGCCGCGCCCGGACCGCCCGAGCCCGGACCGCCCGCGCCCGGGGCAGCCGCGCCAGCCGCATCCGCCTGTGCCTTATACATCGCCTCACCGACCCGCATCGCCACTTGGCTCAACCGCTCGGTGGCCGACTTCAGGACCGCGGCGTCAGTGCCCTCCATGGCCGTCCGCGCGGCCGATACCGCGGCTTCCGCCTCGCCCTTGTCCTGCGCGGAGACCTTGTCGCCGCCATCGGCCAGCGTCTTCTCGGTCTGGTGGATCAGCGCGTCCGCCTGGTTCTTGAGCTCCACGAACTCGCGGCGCTCCTTATCCGCCGTGGAATTCGCCTCTGCTTCCTGAACCATCTTCTGGATATCGGCGTCAGACAGACCGCCGGAGGCCTGGATGCGAATCTGCTGCTCCTTGCCCGTCGCCTTGTCCTTGGCCGAGACCGAGACGATGCCGTTGGCGTCGATGTCGAAAGTGACCTCGACCTGCGGCACACCACGCGGCGCCGGCGGCAAGCCGACCAGGTCGAACTGGCCGAGCAGCTTGTTATCCGCCGCCATCTCGCGCTCGCCCTGCTGAACCTTGATGGTCACAGCGGTCTGGTTGTCGTCGGCGGTCGAGAAGACCTGGCTCTTCTTGGTCGGGATCGTCGTATTGCGATCGATCAGGCGCGTGAACACGCCGCCCAGCGTCTCGATACCCAGCGACAGAGGCGTCACGTCCAGCAGCAGCACGTCCTTGACGTCGCCCTTCAGCACGGCGCCCTGAACCGCGGCGCCGATCGCCACGACCTCGTCGGGATTGACGTTGCGGGCCGGCTCCTTACCGAAGAACTGCTTCACCGCCTCGATGACGCGCGGCATGCGGGTCATACCGCCGACCAGGATCACCTCGTCGACTTCGCCCGCCGTGACGCCGGCGTCCTTCAATGCCGCGCGGCAAGGCTCCAGCGTGCGGTCGATTAGGTCGATGACCAGGCTCTCAAGCTTGGCGCGCGTCAGCTTCATCACGAGATGCTTCGGCCCGGAGGCGTCGGCCGTGATGAAGGGCAGGTTGATCTCGGTCTCCTTGGCGGAGGACAGCTCGATCTTTGCCTTCTCGGCGGCTTCCTTCAGCCGCTGCAGGGCAAGCTTATCCTTGCGCAGGTCGATGCCGTTCTCGCGGCGGAACTCTTCCGCGAAGTAGTCGATCACGCGAATGTCGAAGTCCTCACCGCCGAGGAAGGTGTCGCCGTTCGTGCTCTTCACCTCGAAGACGCCGTCGCCGATCTCCAGCACCGACACGTCGAAGGTGCCGCCGCCAAGGTCGTAGACCGCGATCGTGCCCGAGGTCTTTTTGTCGAGACCATAGGCGAGCGCCGCCGCCGTCGGCTCGTTGATGATGCGCAGCACTTCGAGACCGGCAATGCGGCCGGCATCCTTGGTGGCCTGGCGCTGCGCGTCGTTGAAGTAGGCTGGAACCGTGATGACGGCCTGCGATACGGTCTCGCCGAGATAGGCCTCGGCGGTCTCCTTCATCTTGGTGAGGATGAAGGCACTCACCTGGCTCGGCGCGTATTTCTCGCTGCGGGCCTCGACCCAGGCATCGCCATTGTCGCCCTTGACGATCGCGTAGGGGACAAGCTTCTTGTCCTTCTCAACCAGCGGATCCTCGTAGCGGCGGCCGATCAGGCGCTTCACCGCATAGATCGTATTGGTCGGGTTGGTGACCGCCTGGCGCTTCGCCGACTGACCAACCAGCCGCTCACCGCTCTCTGTGATCGCGACTATACTGGGCGTCGTGCGGGCGCCCTCGGCATTGTCGAGCACGCGGACATCCTTGCCCTCCATGATCGCAACGCAAGAATTTGTGGTGCCGAGGTCGATCCCGATGACCTTGCTCATTCAATATCCCCTTTGCAGCGGAAGCGGCCGACCCGAAGCACCGGGCGCTTCCCTTGGAAAACTGTTTCAAGACATAGGCTAGGCCCCAAGATAGGGCAAGTAGACTGCCTAAATTTTGGGCAGTATCGCGCCCATCTTATCGCAGCCATTCGGGCACGTTTCGTCAAACCTGGCTACGTGTGCCGGGATGTGCAATCGGCGGCGCGTCCCCCGTCGGGGCCTTGGTGACGACGACCATCGCCGGCCGCAGCAAGCGCCCATTGAGCGTCCAGCCCTGCGTCCAGGCTTGCAATACCGTACCGGAAGGATGCTCGCCGCTTTCCTGTTCTGCCATGGCTTGATGCAGATTGGCATCGAAAAGACGGCCGGTCGGATCCTCGGCCTTCACGCCATTGCGCTCAAGGCTCGCGACAAAACTCCGCGCGATCCCCTCGAAACCCTCTCGCAGCCGAGCAACCACCTCAGGCTCATCGGGGGTAGGCGGCGGCAGGCTGTCCAACCCGCGCTTGAGGTTTTCGGCAACCTCGACGACATCGCGGGCGAATTTCTGCACCGCGTATTGCCGCGCCTCATCAACCTCGCGCTTGGTCCGGTTGCGCAGGTTCGCCATCTCGGCCTCGGCCCGCAGCCAGCGGCCGCGCATATCCTCGCGCTCGGCCTCTAACGCCGCCAGGCGCTCCTCCGGTGTGAGGTCGGCCTGCTCCGCCTCCACGCTCTCGCCGGGGCTCGCGCCCTCTTCAGAAACGTCGTGTTTTTCCGTGTCGCTCATAGGGGCTGAGTTAGGGCGGCGAAGGCGCGCCCGCAAGTCGGCAGCACACGAAATTGCGAGCAGTTTGGCCCGCAACAGCCATGTGAGCAGCAATGCGTGCTCTCTCAGCACGTCACTGCGGCAGCCAGACGCTGAAGCGCGAGCCCTGCCCCTCCTCGCTGGCGATGAGCAGCTGCCCCCGATGGCGGTTCACGATGTGCTTCACGATGGCAAGACCAAGACCGGTGCCACCGATCGCACGGGAGCGGCCTTTGTCAACGCGATAAAAGCGTTCGGTGAGACGGGCGAGATGAACCCGCGCGATCCCCGCGCCATCGTCGCTAACGACGATCGCGACGCCCGGCCTGCGCGGCCAGGGCGCTCCGGACACCTGCTCGACGCTCAGCCCCACGGTACCGCCCTCACGGCCATATTTAAGTGCATTGTCCAAAAGATTGCTTAGCACTTGGGACATCTGGTCGGCATCGCCGGGAACTGGCGAGAGGTCGGGCAGTGTCAGCTCGATCCGAATGCCCCGCGCCGCGATCCGTGGCTCGAAGCCCGCCAGAATGCGCGGGATCAGCTCCCTGAGGTCAATCCGCCCTTGCGGCGCCTGATGCTCCGACAGCTCGATACGCGACAGGCTGAGGAGGTCGTCGATCAGCCGGTTCATGCGCGCCGCCTCGCGCGCCATGATTTCGAGGAATCGCTCCTGCGCCGGCGGATCATCCCGCGCTGGCCCCTGCAGCGTCTCGATGAAGCCGATCAGGCTGGCCAGCGGCGTGCGCAACTCATGGCTCGCGTTTGCTACGAAATCGGCGCGCATCCGTTCGACCGCGCGCTCCCGCGTGCGATCCACCAGTAGCACGGAGGCGACCCCGCCACCTGGGTCAGCGGGCGCCATCGGCGTCACCATGGCGTGGATCTCGCGCGGCATCGGCGCCGCGAAGAACAGATCGGCGGTTTGCACCTCTCCCGTGGCCCGCGCCCGGTCGATGGCACCGCGCAACAGCGGGTGGCGCAGCACGGCCGCCGAATTCTCGCCATATCCCTGGCGCGCCGCCCGATTGGTGCGCTCGATCGAGCCATCAGCGCGCACCATGACGAGCGCTTCAGGCAGCCGGTCGATGATGGCGGCTTCCGCCCCGAGCAGGCGGCCGAACCGCGCCTCCTCCCCTTGCGCTTCGGCGATCCGCTGGCTGGCGGCGATCGCCACCCGTTGCAGCGCCGCCAGACGCGGCGTCTCCAGCGCCTCACCGCCCAGGAGCCGGCCAAGACGCTCGACATCCCGACGGAAGAACAGGCCCAAGCCCAGCCCGGCCAGGATTTCGACAGCGATGCAGCACAAACTCGCCGCGAGATCCGCAGCACCCGCGGCGACCAGGATAAGCTGCGCCGTGACAGGTATCGCGAGGACGAGCAGAGCCCAGCGCAAGACCCCTCGCGCCGGCGGCTGACTCATGCCGGAGGGTCTGCTCGCCTGCGACAGGGCCTAACTGCCCGGGCTTGCCAGGCTTTGCGGCGCCGGTTGCACGATCTGGGCGCCGCCGGAGCCCACCTGGAAGACCGCCAGGCCACGGCGCACCTGCCCGTCCGGCTGCAACGCCAGAACGCCATCGGCGCCCGCGAATCCAGCGGGGTTTGTCAGGGCGGATTGATCGACCGAGCCCCCGGCGGTAGCGACGCGGGCGATGGCACCCGCATCGAAGGCCAGCGCCGCCAGAGGCGAAGGCGGACCGCCATTCGCCTGGGTATAGGTACTCACGAAGGTCGCCGATGCGGCGGGATCAGGCGCCGCGTAGAGCGCGCCGCTGAAGCCGGCGGAGGCGACTGCCCCCGGATTGGCCGCCCAAAGCCCTGGCCCGAGGATGCGCACCTGGCTGTAACTGACGTCATAATACGGCAAGAGCGTCGCCAACTCGCTGAGGCTGGCGCCGGTCACGGCCACGAGCACGGCGTCGAAGGGCGGCGGCGGAACCCCTTGGCCCTCCAGCTTGGTGGCGGCCGATCGCGCCCCCGGCGTATGGGACAGGCGCAGTTGCTTGGCCTGGGCATCGATCGGTCCGCGCCTGCCGGCGTAATCGGAGAGCGCCCGTACCGCGGCATCCATCGAGGCGAAGCTGCCGCCATAGGTCTGGATATTCGGTGAGGGCGACCCAGCCCGCACCGCTTCCTGCCGCAGCGCCTCGCCAAGCGCCATGCCCAGCGGTGTCGTCGGCAGCAGGCCGGCGAAGTGGCTATGTCCGCTCGCCTCGGAAGCCTGCACCAGGGCATGGACCTGCTGTGCCGGCGTTATGCCAAGCGTCCAGACTCCGGGGCGCGCCTGCGTCGAGTCGGAGGTGAAGGCGAGTACGTCGATACGCGCCGCCTGAGCCGGCGCGGCGACCGCCGCAGTCTCGCTGGCTGTAAGCGGCCCGATGATAAGCCCGGCGCCGTCCGCAACCGCCTTCTTCACGGCAATGGCCGCACCCTGCGGCGTGCTGCCGGTATCGATGACATCGAGCGTACTGCCCTGGGTCAGTCCGAGGCCGAGCTTCGCGGCATTGACGAGGCTCGCGCCAACCCCGCCATTCGCGCCGCTCAACGGCACGAGTATCGCGATGCGGCGCGCCGAGGATGATGCGCCGCCCGCGCCGAGGGCTTGCGGGGTCCCGCCGCCCGTCGCATTGCTGCCGGTGTTCGGCTGGACGCAGGCCGACAGTCCGAAAAGGGATGTGAGGAGCGTCAATGTCCGGGTCAGCTTCACGCGATCACTCCCTAGGGGAAACGGATGCCGTCGATCCTTGGCCAATGATGGCCGGATCGCCCGCCGGACTTGTGCTGGTTTCTACCCCGATCGGCAACCTTGGCGATGTTTCAATGCGAGCGATCGCGACCTTGCGGGCAGCGGAAACAATACTCTGTGAGGATAGCCGGGTCACCGCCCGGCTGCTCTCCGCGCTCGGCATTCGCGGCCAACTCGATCCGCTCCATGATCATAACGAGGAGGAGCGCCTGCCCCGGCTCCTCGCGGCGCTTCGTGGCGGCCGGCGAATGGCCCTCGTGAGCGACGCGGGCACGCCGCTGCTCTCGGATCCAGGTTATCGTCTAGTACGCGCTTTGCTTGCCGAGGGCATCGCCGTTACCGCAGTGCCCGGCCCCAATGCCGCGCTCACCGCGCTGACCCTCTCCGGCCTGCCGCCGCACCCGTTCCTGTTCGTTGGTTTTGCCCCCCCGCGCGGCGCCGCGCGCCGCGCCGCCTTCGCACGCATCCGCGCCGCAGAGGCGGCGGGTCTTGCCGCGACCCTGATCTGGCATGAGGCGCCGCATCGGGTCGCCGAAATGCTCGAGGACCTGCGCAAGATATTCGGCGACCGGCAAGCCGCCCTGGCACGCGAACTCACCAAACGCTTCGAGGAGCTGCGCCGCGGCAGTTTGACCGAGATCCTCGCCGGGGTGGAAACCGATCCGCCTCGCGGCGAAATCACAGTTCTACTCGGCCCGCCCGCCGAGACCGATGCCGAGCCCGAGGATCTTGACGCTCGCCTGCGCGCCGCACTCGCCACCAGCAGCCTGAAGCAAGCAGTGGCGACGGTGACCGGAGAAACCGGCCTGCCACGCCGTCAGGTTTACGCCCGCGCCCTCGCCCTGGACCGCTGAGCGGCACCGTTATCCGATTTCGAGACCGAGGCGTGGAAGCAGCGCCGCCAGCGATCGATCTGGTCGGCCACATCGGCATTCGGGCTGCGCCATTCGAACTTCCCCTCGGCCTTGTAATGCGCCCGTCCACTCGACCAGACGCCAGCCTGGACGGCCTCCGCGACATCGGGATTGCGGCTCAGATACCAGCCTTCGTCGAAATCCGGCCCGGTCCCCGGCCGCCCCTCGAAATATCCATCGGTCACGAACTGTTCCTGAGCCGAGTGATATCGGCCCTGCCGGATCGCCGCCTGCACATCCTGATTTGCCAGCAGATAGGTGCTCTCATCGAAGGGCGCGGCACGCAGCGCGCATTCCAGCAGGTGGCGCAGCAGAACGGCGGGCATCGTGACCTGCCCGTCCTCAAGGCGAGACCCGCCAAGACCAAGTTCCCTTGCTAGGATTTCTATTGGGATGATGTGCATGGCCGCCTCTCGAATGCGCCGTTACCGCGCTTCGATAGCTACAGCCGCGAGATGAAATCGGTCTTAATGGAAAAACCTAGGCGGCGCCGCCCGGTAGATCATTGTTATGCCGTCATTCGTCGCGGGGCGCGAGACAGCCCAAAGCAGCGGCGATGCCGAACTGTCCCGGCAGCGCATCGCGGGGAAATAGCCGGGTGACATGCCCCATCTTCCGCCCAGCCCGCGCCTCCGCCTTGCCGTAGTGATGCGGAATGAGGCCGGGAGCGCCGAGGATCATCGGCCATAGCGCGATCTCCTCCGGCCCAACGAGATTCTTCATCACCGCATCGGAGTGCCGGATCGCCGGCGGCAGCGGCAGACCGGCGATCGCCCGGATATGCATCTCGAACTGCGACGCCGGACAGGCGTCGATCGTCCAATGGCCGGAGTTATGCGGCCGGGGCGCGGTCTCGTTGACCCGGATCGCGCCGTCACGGTCGAGGAACATCTCGACGGCCAGCAGCCCGACAAGGCCCAGCGCCTCGGCGATACGCCGCGCCAAAGCTTGCGCTCGCGCAGCAGCCTCCTCCGGAACCCGCGCGGGGGCGAAAGTCATGTCCAGGATGCCCGCGCGATGCCGGTTCTCCACCGTGTCGAAAGCCGCGATACTGCCGTCCTGACCACGGGCGACAACGACGCTGAGCTCGCAGGCGAAATCGACAAAGCCCTCCAGCACCAATGGATGCGGCGCCAGAATAGCGAAGGCGGCACGGGCCTCCTCCGCCGTCGCGACACGCGCCTGCCCTCGGCCATCATAACCGAGCCGCGTCGTCTTCAGCACCGCCGGCAGCCCGATGCGGCTCAGCGCGGCCTCCAGCCCCGCGACATCGTGCACCGCCGCCCAAGGCGCCGTCGGCACGCCGATCCCGGCCATGAAGGACTTCTCGGTGATACGGTCCTGGCTAATCCCCAGGATGCGCGGCGACGGATGAACCGGCCGCAGCCCAGCCAGAAGATCGAGCCCGGCCGCGCTGACATTCTCGAACTCGAAAGTCACCACATCGACGGCCGCGGCGAACCGCGTCAGCGCCTCGGCATCCTCGTAGCCGCCGATCGTGACGGCGGCAGCAACCTGCGCCGCCGGTCCGTCGGCCTCCGGCGTCAGCACGTGGCAGCGATAGCCGAGCCGGGCCGCCGCCATAGCCGACATGCGCCCGAGCTGACCGCCCCCGACAATGCCGATGGTGGCACCGGGCGGCAAAGCACCCGACGCTTCAGCCCCGCTCACGCCGGGCGCTCGGCTTCGTCAACCGGATGATCGGCCACCCGTTCCGTCTGCGCGGCCCGCCAGGCTTCCAGCCGCTCGGCGAGATCCGCGTCGCTCAGAGCGAGAATGGCGGCCGCCATGAGCGCCGCATTGATGGCACCCGAGCGCCCGATCGCGAAGGTCGCGACCGGCACACCGCCCGGCATCTGCACGATGGACAGCAGGCTATCGAGCCCCTTGAGCGCCTGACTCTCGACCGGCACGCCCATCACCGGCAGCCGCGTCCAGGCCGCGCACATTCCCGGCAGATGGGCAGCACCACCCGCCCCGGCGATCACCACACGCAGGCCGCGCGCCTCGGCATTCCGGGCGTAATCGGCCAGGCGATCAGGTGTGCGATGTGCCGAGACGATCCGGGTTTCGTAGGGAATATGCAGCGCCGCCAGCGTGTCGGTCGCATGCCGCATCGTCGCCCAGTCGGACTGGCTGCCCATGATGACGCCGACCAGGGGCTTGGCCTTCGCCTCGATCGGGCGTCGCGCGCCGTCAGTCATGGGTCAGGCGATACTATTGGGAATGAGCAAGCTTTCCAGCCGAGCGATCTCGTCTTTCAGGACAAGCTTACGCTTCTTCAGCCGCTGAACGGCAAGCTGATCCGGCCCCGCCTGATCGCTCAGACGTACGATCACCGTATCAAGATCCCGATGCTCGCTGCGGAATTCATGCAAGCGGCGCAGTAGAGTATCGCGGTCTGAGAGCATCGCCGGTCCATATCACGGCGGCCAGCCGCCTGCCAAAGGGAGGTTCGCACGGCCGTGATCATTCGCCGCTAGTAAATGTCATTCTAGTGACGCTAGCGTGGGCACGCACCGCGACGGGACGATCAACCCAGACCCGGAGCGGCGCCCCTAAGACAGGAGAAGCCATTGACCGTTCAAGCCCGCATCCAGACGCTCAAGGAGCGCCGCGCAAAGCTCGAGAACCTGCTGGCGGAGGAAGATAAGCGCCCGGCGCCCGATAGCGACACGATGGTACGGCTCAAGCGCGAGAAGCTCGCTCTACGAGAGGAATGTGACCGGCTGCAGAAGCAGGACGCTGCCAGCCCGGGCATGTCGGCCTAGGTGAGGCGGGCCGGCGCCGCCGGACGATCAGGCGGCGTCGGCCTCCGGCGGCGGGGGCTGCGGCACCGCACGGCCCTCACGGGTCAGTCTCTCATTAGCCTCGGCGACAGCGGCGTTGAGGTCGCTCTGCTTACACAGCCCGAGAATGACCGGATCGCGAGGCTTGATGTTCGCGCTGTTCCAGTGGCTACGCTCGCGCACCTTCTGAATGGTCTCTTTCGTCGTGCCGAGCAGCTTGCCGATCTGCAATTCCGAAAGCTGTGGAAAATTGCGGATAACGAAGGCGATGGCGTCCGGCCGGTCGTTGCGCTTGGCCACAGGCGTATAGCGGCCGCCCCGCGCTTTCTTCTGCGCCGGGCTCGCGGTCGGCAGAAGCTTCAGCCGCGCCGAGGGGTCCGCCTCGCAGCGCGCGATATCCTCCGCCGTCACCTGAGCATTGGCGACCGGATCATAGCCCATGATACCTTGCGCCACCTCGCCATCGGCGATGGCCTGGATCTCAAGCGGATGCATGCCGCAAAAATCAGCGACCTGCTCGAATGTCAGGGCGGTCTTATCGATCAGCCACACCGCGGTGGCTTTGGGCATTAGCGGCAATGTCATCGTTGGAGCACCTGGTATCGCCGCAACAAGGCGGCGGGCAGCAAGCCGTTCATATATGGATCGGTACGGGATATGGACGGCGGGGCCCTAGCGGGTCAAGGGTAGTATAGCTGTTTCGGTGGAGGGTCAGCGTCATGGAAATCGAGGAGGAGCCTCGTCCAAAGCACCGTCTTTTCTCCCCACTCAAGCTCGATGGCGCCGCTTCCGAGGAGCTTCGCGCCTATATCGACGACCTGCGGGAGGAGATCGCGCGGGTCGAGGCGGAGCTACAGCGCAAACAAGCGCATCTCACGGCGGCGGCGGCCTTTTTCAAGCCAGCGCCGTAAGGCTGCAGGCATAGGCTGGAACAGCGCTCCAGCACGGCAAATGCCGGCCGGCTGGGGCATCCCCGCTGGCAAAGACCAGCATGCGATAGCCCTCGCGGAGAAAACTTTCGTCCGGTTCCTCGCGCAGGCCGATGCTCGACAGCACCATGCAGGAGGCAGTGTTGACCTCCCGCGCGACGGCGATGATGCGAGGCAGACCGATCTGGTCGTGCCCGAAGCGAATCGCCGCCGCGGCGGCCTCACGTGCCAGCCCATGGCCGCGTGCTTCGGGCCAGAAGGCGAAGCGCAGCGCCATGCCGCGTCCGTCGCCCCGCTCCCGGATACCGGCCATGCCCACGAAAGCGTCGCTCGGCGCCTCCCGCACAGCCCAGAGGCCGATGCCGCAAGCGCCCCAGGCCAGGATATCCGCCGCCAACTCCAACGCGCATTCCTGCGGCGTCCGCACCCCGCCCAGCATCATGGCGTAAGCGCGCGGATCCGCCTTGAGCGCCGTCAGATCGGCTAGATCCCGATAGGCGACGGGCCGCATCGTCAGCCGGCCCGTCCGGATAACCCTGCCGCCACCAGTATCAGCGCTCGCCCATCCCATGCGCCAATAATGGCGAGCCTCTCGAAACCCCCAACCACCGGCGGCGCAGGTCAGGCCCGCGCCGCCGCCAGAATCGAAGAAAGCCGCGGTGCCCGACGCGCTACCGCGCCAACGGCCGGTACTTGATGCGATGCGGCTCGGTCGCTGCGGCGCCCAGGCGGCGGCGCTTGTCTTCCTCATAGGCCTGGAAATTGCCCTGGAACCATTCGACATGGCTGTCGCCCTCGAAGGCCAGGATATGGGTCGCCAGCCGATCCAGGAACCAGCGATCATGGCTGATGATCACCGCGCAGCCTGGGAACTCAGCCAGCGCCTCCTCCAGCGCCCGCAACGTATCCACGTCGAGGTCGTTGGTCGGCTCGTCGAGCAGGATGACGTTGGATTCCGTCCGCAGCATCTTCGCCAGATGCACCCGGTTGCGCTCGCCGCCCGAGAGGATGCCGACCTTCTTCTGCTGGTCCGACCCCTTGAAGTTGAAGGCGCCCACATAGGCGCGGGACTGCACCGTCCGCTTGCCGAGATGGATCACATCCGTGCCGCCCGAAATCTCCTGCCAGACGCTCTTGTCGGGGTCTAGCGTGTCGCGGGACTGATCGACGTAACCCAGCTTCACGGTATCGCCGATGCGCAAGGCGCCGGAATCCGGCTCCTCCTGCCCAAGGATCATGCGGAACAGTGTCGTCTTGCCGGCGCCATTGGCACCGACCACGCCGACGATGCCGCCCGGCGGCAGCTTGAAATCGAGATCGTCGATCAGCAGCCGATTGCCGAAGGCTTTCCGCAACTTCTCCGCCTCGATCACCAACCCACCCAGGCGAGGGCCGGGCGGAATGACGATTTCGGCGACGCCCGTCTGCATCTCCTGGCTCTTCGCCTGCATCTCCTCGTAGCGGCTGATGCGCGCCTGGCTTTTGGTCTGGCGCGCGCGGGGAGAGGAAGCGATCCACTCGGCCTCGGCCGTCAAGGCGCGCTGGCGGGCGCTTTCCTCCTTCTCCTCCTGCTGCAGGCGCTTGCGCTTCTGGTCGAGCCAGGAGGAGTAGTTGCCCTCGAAGGGGTAGCCGCGGCCGCGCTCGATCTCCAGGATCCAATTGGTCACATTGTCCAGGAAGTAGCGGTCATGGGTGATGATCATCACCGTGCCCTGAAACTCCCGCAGCGTATGCTCCAGCCAAGCCACGCTCTCGGCGTCCAGATGGTTGGTCGGCTCGTCCAATAGCAACAGGTCGGGCTTCTCCAGCAGCAGCCGGCAAAGCGCGACCCGGCGCCGCTCGCCGCCCGAAAGCTTCGTCACGTCGGATTCCGGCGGCGGGCAGCGCAGAGCGTCCAGCGCGATCTCGATCTTGCGATCCATCTCCCAGCCGTCACCGGCGTCGATCTTTTCCTGCAGAGCCGCCTGTTCGGCGAGGAGCGTGTTCATCTCCTCATCCTCCATCGGCTCGGCGAAGCGCTCCGAGATCGCGTTGAAACGGTCGAGCGCCGCCTTCACCTCGGCGAAAGCCTCGGCCACGTTCTCGCCTACCGTCTTGGTGGCATCGAGCTCGGGTTCCTGCTGGAGGTAGCCGATCTTCACGCCATCGGCGGCCCATGCCTCGCCACCAAACTCGGTCTCGATCCCGGCCATGATCTTGAGCAGGGTGGATTTACCCGCCCCGTTCACCCCCAGCACGCCGATCTTCACCCCGGGGAGGAAGGAGAGGGTGATTCCCTTGAAGACTTCCCGACCCCCCTGATAGACCTTGGTCAGGTCTTTCATCACGTAGACGTATTGATAGCTGGCCATGGCAGTGCTCCCACAGGGCCTGCGGGAGGCTCGAAGCCCGCGGACGGCCGTGATCTAAGGAATGGGTAGTACGGGGCAACTGCGCCCGGCAGGAATCGAACCCGCAACCAAGCCGTTATGAGCGGCCCGCTCTAACCGTTGAGCTACAGGCGCAGAGTGGCGCAGCATATCCCGCAGGCCTTGACGAATGGCAAGCGCGCGCTTGGCAAGCGATGAAGATTAGGGGAGGGTGCGCGCCACACAGCATTCACCGCGCCTGGAGGCATTTCCTATGGATTTGAGCAAGCTGACCGCCGGACGCGAGCCACCGTATGACATCAACGTCGTGATCGAAATTCCGCAGGGCTCTGCGGTGAAATACGAGATTGACAAGGAAAGCGGCGCGATCGTCGTCGACCGCTTCCTGTTTACGCCCATGGCCTATCCCGCTGCCTATGGCTTCGTTCCCAATACACTGTCCGAGGATGGCGATCCGGTGGATGCACTCGTTCTCGTCCCGGCGCAGGTCGTGCCGGGCGCCGTCATCCGGGCACGGCCCATCGGCGTGCTGTTCATGGAAGACGAGTCCGGCAAGGACGAGAAGATCATCTGCGTGCCGCACGACAAGGTGCACCCGCAATACAAGGACAATACCGAGCTTGCGAGCCTGCCCGAGATCACTCGCAAGGTCATCGAGCACTTCTTCACGCGCTACAAGGATCTGGAGCCCGGCAAATGGGTGAAGGTCGTCGGCTGGGGCGACCGGGCGCAGGCGGAGGAAGCGATCTCCGCTGGCCTTAAGGCATATGCGAAGAACGGAGCCTAACCAGCTTTCGTTAAGCCATTACTTGGCGCCTGAATCACCGTGAATTAACCGAGGGCCATCTATGCCACGCCTTACACGCCGCTCCGGTGCGGCGTGTAGAAGGTGAGTTGTTCCTCCTTGAAATCTCCAAGAAGTCCAACGGTCCGGCGCCAGCGCCCGGCAACCGATGTAGCGCGCGATATCTCGGTTCCGCTGGCGTCGGAATCCGCGCGAAACCCCGCCTCCGAGGGCGATCTTCGGCGTGCCGTCGCCCGGGCCGCCTTCGCGGTGGACTACCAGCCGCGCCATGCGATGCGGACGGGAGCTTTTATCGGTGCGGAAGCCTTGCTCCGGTGGACCCACCGGCGGCCAGGCCGCGGCGGTTCCGGCGGCGGCTCGCCGGAAAACGATCGCGTGGACTCCGCCATAGAAATCGGCGGCCTGGCGCTCAGCCTCGCCTGTCTTGAGGCGACCGCGTGGCCGGGTTCGAATCACCTCCTCTCAATCAAGGTTTTGACCGAGCAGTTGCGCTGCGACCTCCTCTGCCTCCACGTCGCGGAGGCGCTGGCGCTCTCAGGCTTGCCGCCGGAGCGTCTGGAACTCGGTCTGCCGGAAGACGTGCTCCTCACCGTCGATGACGACGCGCTCTTCGCCGTGGCGGCCCTGCGCGACCTAGGGGTCCATCTCTGTCTTGACGAATTCGGGCAAAACCTCACCAGCCTCTCCGCCCTGAAGCGCATTCCCGTGACCGCGCTCAAGCTCGACCGCGCAATGATCCGCCATCTTTCGCAGGATGAGGACGCTGTGACCGTGCTGCGAGCAGTGATGCAAACGGCCAGCGCTTTCGGCCTCGCCGTCTGCGCCGACGGGATCGAGAACGAAAGACAGCGCGCGATCCTCCTAAATCTGGGCTGCGAGCAGGGTCAGGGCACCCTTTTCAGTGCGGCACTCTCGCCGGTGGAAGTGGCCGCGCATCTACAACGCGGAAGCCTCCTTGCGCTCTCAGCGATGGTGTGAAGCGCGGCGCTCCGCCGCGTCGCCTGCGCCCGGGATGCCGGCTAACGGATTTGACATCCCGCCGCAGGGCTAGCAGTTGACCGCCATGCTAATGTCAAACGTCCTGCGCCTCGCGGCGCCTTCGCCGGCGGAGCGGCCATGACGTCCAACGACGAGATCACCGAGACCATCCTGCGCCTCGCGTCCGAATATGGCGGCGAAACATCCTTCAGCCCCTCCGACGTAGCCCGCGCCTTGGCCGAGAACTGGCGGCCACTCCTGACGCGCGTGCGCAATTCCGCCCAACGCCTGTCGGAAGCGCAGAGGATCGACATCCTGCGCCACGGCAAGGTGGTTCCGCCCGAGGCCATGCGCGGCGTCATCCGCCTACGTCTCAAGACCGCATGACGAAGATTACGGCGCGCGCCGATGCCCAGGGGATGAGCTAATGCGTCGTTCGATGCGCCAACTGGGGCCCGTCCTGAAGGACGCCTGGCGCCTGTCACTCCCCTACTTCAAGTCTGAAGAGAAACTCGCCGCCAACGCGCTGCTCTTCTCGATCATCGCGCTCAATCTCGCGATGGTCGGCATGAACGTCGTGCTGAACTTCTGGAACGGCGCCTTCTACGATTCGCTGCAAACCCGCGACTGGAACAGCTTCGTCAGCTTGCTGTTCCTCTACAAAAAAACACCACATGGCTTTCTGCCCGGCTTCTGCGGCATCGCGGCGGTCTATATCCTCGTCGCGGTCTATTCGACCTACCTCAACCAATGGTTGCAAATCCGCTGGCGCCGCTGGCTGACACGGCGATATCTCGACGACTGGTTGGGCGACCGCGTCTATTACCGCATGAGCCTCGTGGCCCGCCCCGGTGGCGAGGGCACCGACAACCCCGATCAGCGTATCTCGGAGGATATCCGGGACTTCGTGGACAACACGCTGTCTCTCGGCCTCGACCTGCTGTCCAACGTCGTGACCCTGTTCAGCTTCGTCGGCATCCTGTGGTCGCTCTCGGGCGCGATGAAGATCTTCGGCTTCAATATCCCCGGCTACATGGTCTGGGTCGCGCTGATCTACGCCGTGGTCGGCACTTGGCTGACCCATCTCATCGGCCGCCCCCTCGCCCGCCTCAGCTTCGTGCAACAACGCCGCGAGGCGGATTTCCGCTTCGCCCTGGCCCGCATGCGCGAGAATACCGAAGGCATCGCCCTCTATCACGGTGAGGACGAAGAGCATGGCGAGCTGGAAAAACGCTTCGGCGGTGTGATCGAGAATTGGTGGGCGATCATGCGACGGACCAAGGCGCTCAATGCCCTGACCTCCGGCTACGGGCAGATCGCGACCATCTTCCCGATCGTGGTGGCCGCGCCGCGCTATTTCTCGGGCGCCATCCAGCTCGGTACCCTGACGCGGATCGCCAGCGGCTTCGGCCAGGTGCAGGGCGCCATGTCCTGGTTCGTCAGCAGTTACGCCAGCCTCGCCTCCTGGTCCGCCATCGTCGAGCGTCTCGGCTCCTTCGAGCGCGCGATCCAGGAGGCCAAGTTGCATGGCGGTGACGGCGCCGAGCGGGTCAAAGCCGGCGAGGCGGTCACGCTGGACGACGTCGGCCTCTTCCTGCCCGATGGCAAACCCTTGATGGAGCACGCGCGTCTCAGCCTCACACCCGGCGAGGCGACCGTGATTTCGGGTGCCTCGGGCTCCGGCAAGTCGACCCTGTTCCGGGTATTGGCCGGCATCTGGCCCTATAGCCGCGGCCGCATCACGCTG
Organism: Acidisoma sp. S159; assembly: GCF_009766125.1. Lineage (NCBI taxonomy): Bacteria > Pseudomonadati > Pseudomonadota > Alphaproteobacteria > Acetobacterales > Acidocellaceae > Acidisoma > Acidisoma sp. S159. Next base: position 350,949 of record NZ_LMUG01000045.1, on the reverse strand, counting down.
CCTGCCGGCAGCTCGATGTTCCTCCCGCAGCGGACCTACCTGCCGCTCGGCACGCTCCATCGCGCCATCACCTACCCGGCGGATGCCGCGACACTACCAGACGGCGAGGTTGAGGAAGTGTTGACGGCCATCGGCCTCGGCCACTTCCTGCCCGAGTTGGAGGAGCACCGGAACTGGGCTCTCAGCCTCTCGGGCGGCGAGCAGCAGCGGTTGGCGATCGGCCGCGCTCTGCTTCTCAAGCCGGATTGGCTATTCCTCGACGAAGCGACCGCGAATCTCGACCCTGAGGCCGAGCAGCAGCTTTACGACCTGCTGCGCACCCGCCTGCCTCGGACCACCGTCGTCTCGATCGCCCATCGCGAGTCCGTCGCGCGCCTGCACGAGCGCCGCATCCTCCTCAAGGGCGGCCGCCTCGGCGACATCGGCGGCCCGCTCACCACCGCCGCCGAGTGAACTTGTGACGATGGAGAGCTATCGCGCGATCGACCTCCGCGACGGGACCACGCCGAACGCCGCAGTGAACGCGATTGTGCGCTTGTGCAAACGGTGAACCCGTCGGGAACGGTCTAGCGGAGAATATCGTTGGTCTGAACCGAGCTCATTCCACCTCGTCATGCTCGGCGAAGGCCGAGCATCCACGCCTTCCTTGGCTCGACGAAGGCAAGGCGTGGATGACGCGCCTTCGCGTGTCATGACGGATCTGTGGGTCGCGGCTCAATCAGCCTTCATCACGCCCTAATAGAGGCGCCTGCGATACAGCGACGAGCCAGCCCGCCGCTCGCCGAGAGCGAGGCATGACACAGCGCCCCCTTCGGCCGGCTTTCGATCGCACTGAAACCCGACAGCATTCCTCGCGGTCTCTGCGGCCTCCCAGCCTTCGCCGGCCTCCCCGGCTCCGACTGAGGTTGCGGGTCCGCGCCTCAACCGCCATAGAAGCGGCCCCTTTCACCGTTTCGATCGAGAGACCAGTGCCATGCCCGCCATCACCCTGCCCGACGGTTCCGTGCGAGACTTCGCGGCACCGCTGACGGGCACGGCGTTGGCCGCCGCCATCGGCCCCGGCCTCGCCCGCGCTGCCTTGGCGATGAAGCTCGACGGCAAATTGGTCGACCTCGCGCGGGATATCGACCACGACGCCGCCGTGACCTTCGTGACCCGCAAGGACCCGGAAGCGCTGGAGCTCATCCGCCACGACACTGCCCATGTCCTGGCCGAGGCGGTGCAGGCGCTGTTCCCCGGCACCCAGGTCACCATCGGCCCGTCCATCGAGAACGGCTTCTATTACGACTTCGCGCGCAACGAGCCCTTCACGCTGGAGGACCTCCCGACGATCGAGGCCAAAATGCGCGAGATCGTCGCCGCCAACGAACTCTTCTCCCGCGAAGTCTGGGACCGTGACGACGCCATCCACTTCTTCCAGGAGCGGGGCGAGCGCTACAAGGCCGAGCTCATCCAGGACCTGCCGGTCAGCGAGACCATCACCCTCTATCGCCAGGGTGACTGGATCGACCTCTGTCGCGGCCCGCATATGCGCGGCACCGCCGATGTCGGCACCGGCTTCAAACTGACCAAAGTAGCCGGCGCCTATTGGCGCGGCGACCACCGCAACGCCATGCTCAGCCGCATCTACGGCACCGCCTGGCGTGACCAGAAGGAACTCGACGCCTATCTCCATCAGCAGGAGGAGGCGGAGCGCCGCGATCACCGCCGCATCGGCCGGGAGATGGACCTCTTTCATCTGCAATCCGAAGCCCAAGGCTCGGTCTTCTGGCACCCCAAGGGCTGGCGCCTCTATCGCACCGTCGAGGACTATATCCGCCGCCGGCAAAACGCCGCCGGTTACGACGAGGTGCGCACGCCGCAGCTCGTGGACCGTTCGCTGTGGGAAGCTTCCGGCCATTGGGAGAAGTTCCGCCATCACATGTTCATCGCCACGGTGGAGGAGGAGCCGGACGTCACCCTGGCCCTCAAGCCGATGAACTGCCCCTGCCATGTCCAGATCTTCAACCACGGTATGCGGAGCTATCGCGAGCTACCGTTGCGGATGGCCGAATTCGGCTCCTGCCACCGCTACGAGCCTTCGGGCGCGCTGCACGGCATCATGCGGGTGCGCGCCTTCACCCAGGATGACGCTCATATCTTCTGCACCGAGGAACAGATCGGGCCGGAGACCGTGCGTTTCGTCAAGCTGCTGTCCTCGATCTACCAGGATCTCGGCTTCCCCGATTTCCGCGTGAAATTCGCTGACCGCCCGGATGTGCGAGCTGGCTCGGACGCTGACTGGGACCGCGCCGAACGCGCGCTCCACGAAGCCTGCGCCACAGCAGGCGTCGCATACACGGAGAATCCCGGCGAGGGCGCCTTCTACGGCCCGAAACTCGAATTCGTGCTGCGCGACGCCATCGGCCGCGACTGGCAGTGCGGCACGCTGCAGGTCGACTACGTGCTGCCGGAGCGGCTGGACGCGGAATATGTCGGCGAGGATGGCGCGCGCCACCGTCCCGTCATGCTCCACCGCGCAATCCTCGGCAGTTTCGAGCGTTTCCTCGGCATCCTGATCGAACAATATGCCGGACGCTTCCCGCTCTGGCTCGCCCCGGTGCAGGTCGTCGTCGCCTCGATCGTCTCCGATGCCAACGACTATGCGGAGGATGTCGCGAAGCGCTTCCGCGCGGCCGGGCTCTCGGTCACCACCGACCTGCGCAACGAGAAGATCAATGCCAAGGTACGTGAGCACAGCCTTGCCCATGTGCCGGTCATCGCGGTGGTCGGACGGCGCGAGGCGGAGGAGCGGCGCGTGAGCCTTCGCCGTCTGGGCGTCGAGCGCCAGGAGGTTTTGGGTCTGGAAGAAACTGTGACGCTGCTCGCTTCCGAGGCTCGGGCGCCGGACCTCCTCTGACCCGGCCGCGGCTGCACTAGCTACTTCGGATAGGGGTCCGGCCGGGGCGCTCAGTCCTCGCCGGATAGCCTTTCCTTTACGCTCAAAGCAAGCCTGCAACGACGAGCCGTGACTTGCAGTTGGGCGCCAGGAAGACGATATTGTCCCGCAATGGGTGGTGGCGGCCGCGTTTCTTTATTGAAACGCGGGTCGCGCCGCCCTAACCAGCGTTGTGCCATACACTTTGACAGGAGCGATCCATCCCTAGACCACCCCAAACTGCTCTGCCATCGCGCGGCGACGGCCCCCGCGTGAACGAGGAGATCCGCTCCGCCAATGTCCGCCTGATCGATCAGGACGGCGAGATGGCGGGCGTGATGACTGGCCGCGAAGCACTCCAGCGAGCCTTCCAGGTTGGGCTCGATCTTCTGGAAATCAGCCCGAACGCTGATCCGCCGGTCGTCAAGATTCTCGATTTCGGCAAGTTCAAATACGAGCAGCAAAAAAAGAAGAACGAGGCCAAGAAGAAGCAGAAGGTCATCGAGATCAAAGAGATCAAGGTGCGCCCGAACATCGACGAAAACGACTACCAGGTTAAGCTTCGCGCGATGAAAAGCTTCATCGACGAGGGCGATAAGGTGAAGGTCACGCTACGTTTTCGTGGCCGCGAAATGGCTCACCAGGATATCGGCGTGCGTGTGCTGGAACGAATCCGTGCGGACATGGATGTGCAGACCAAGGTCGAGCAGATGCCGCGCATGGAAAATCGCCAGATGGTGATGGTGCTTACGCCTCGGTAGCTCCGGCGCGTCCACAGAAATCGGCCACAACCGGGCGCCGCGGCAAGCTGCCGCGACCCGGGCGTGACGCCTCAATGACAAGGATACCCACGGTCGATGTCCAAAGAAGACATGATCGAATTCAGCGGAATGGTTGCCGAACTTCTGCCCAATGCGATGTTCCGGGTGAAGCTAGACAACGATCATACGATCCTGGCCCATACCAGCGGCAAGATGCGCAAGAACCGCATCCGCGTGCTGGCTGGCGACCGGGTCAATGTGGAGATGACACCGTATGACCTGAGCAAAGGGCGGATCACCTTCCGCTTCAAGTAGTCTTTCGTGCACGGCCTGGTCCTGGCCTCCGCCAGCCCGCGCCGCCGCGCCTTGCTGGCCCAGATCGGCATTACGCCCGATCGCGTGACCTCTCCCGACATCGACGAGACACCCCACCCCGGCGAACTGCCGCGCGACTACGCGCTGCGGCTTGCGCGGGACAAGGCGGCCTCCGTAGCGGCCCCCTTCGTGCTGGGCGCCGACACCGTTGTCGCCGTCGGGCGCCGCATTCTCCCGAAAACCGAGACCGAGGACGAGGCCCGTCGCTGCCTCGATCTGCTCTCCGGCCGTCGCCACCGCGTCCACACCGCCGTCGTCCTCCTCGAGGAGAGCGGCCGAAGCCGCCACCGCGTCGTCGACAGCATCGTGACCTTCAGCCGGCTGACGCGCGCCGAGATCGACGTCTATCTCGCGTCCGGCGAGTGGCGCGGAAAGGCAGGCGGCTACGCCATCCAGGGCCAGGCCGCTCGCTTCATCCGTTTCCTGTCAGGCAGCCACTCGAACGTCGTCGGCCTGCCGCTGTTCGAGACGGCGCAGCTTCTCAACGCTCTAGGCGGTGACGCCCGCATCGCGCAGCTCACGGTCCTGCCGAAGGTCTAGGAGATTGGCGGCGAAATGGCGTGTCACTCTCTCGCAACTTGGTGCACTGTTCTGATTTCAAATCGAAAACGCGGAGATTTGTAAAGGACCTTCTTCTTATCCTGCGCTGCGACCTAACGAGAGGGCAGGATGACCAAAAGCATAAGAATTTACCCGAGTGAATCGACAAAGGCGGCCGCGTTTTCCCCCCACAACGAAGGTATTTTTTGGGCCGAGCTGGATCAGTGCAGTCACAAGCCGACGGGCCGGATCGCGAACGAAGACCCTGAGCTTAGCGAGGTTAAAGGCCAAATTCAGACCTTGCGAAGCAAGCACAACCGCAACAATGAGGACATCGGGAACCTGCGCAACCTGGTGAACTCCGGACATCAATCGCGCCTCCTCGAACAGATCGCAGTTCTGCTCAAGGATTATGGCGCCGGTTGCCGGCGCCGCGACATCGCAAACAACAAGCTTCCAGCCTCCACCAACAAATTGGAGCAAGCCAAACGACAACGCGACCTCTCCACACGAAACGTGGAAGCGGACAACCAACTCTTTAAGGATGTCTCAATCGCAGTAAATCAGGCGAGCGACTCGGGTTACCAGAAAAAGATCCTCGACATTCTTGGCCCAGTGCAAAGGAGGCTCCAACTCCCGATTCCATTCGATCCGGCGCCCGCTGGCTGACCGCACTTCGCCGCATTTTGTAAAGACCCGCTCCAATAACGGTCGACGGCGAACACCGGCCGAATCAAGCCGGCGTTCGATCTCATCCGTGAAAGCGACACCTGTGGGTTCGACGGAAAGGCGCGGCGCTCAAGCAATCTCCCGCATGTTCGTTGCCATCAGGTCGCTGAAATAGTCGATCGTCTGCCCCAACCCCTCCTCCAACGCCACGCTTGGCGCCCAGTCCAGCATTGCCCGGGCCCGCGAAATATCCGGGCAACGCTGCATCGGGTCGTCCTGAGGCAGCGGCCGGAACACGATCCGGCTTGCTGAACGTGTGAGCCTCAGCACGGTCTCGGCCAAGGCCCGTACCGAAATCTCATGCGGATTGCCCAGATTGATCGGGCCCACCACATCGGCGCCGCTCGCCATCATCCGGCGAATACCGTCGATCAGATCCGAAACATAGCAGAAGGCGCGCGTCTGAGTGCCCGCACCGAACAAGGTGATGTCGTCGCCACGCAATGCCTGGGTGATGAAGTTGGAAACCACGCGCCCGTCATTCGGGTGCATCCTTGGCCCATAGGTGTTGAAGATCCGCGCCACCTTGATCTTCACGCCGTGCTGCCGCCGATAGTCGAAGAACAATGTCTCCGCCGCCCGCTTGCCTTCGTCGTAGCAAGCGCGGGGACCGAGCGGATTGACGTTGCCTCGGTAGTCCTCGGTCTGCGGATGAATCGTCGGATCCCCGTAAACCTCGCTGGTCGAGGCTTGAAACACCGTTGCCCCCGTACGCTTGGCGAGACCAAGCATATTGATGGCACCCATCACACTCGTCTTCGTCGTCTGCACCGGATCGAATTGGTAATGCACCGGCGAGGCCGGGCAGGCCAGATTGAAGATCTCGTCAACCTCGACATAAAGCGGAAAACTGATGTCGTGTCGCAAGATTTCGAAATTCGACTGATTCAGCAGATGCGCTACATTGTCTTTGCGACCGGTGAAGAAATTATCGACACACAACACATCGTGACCAGACCGGACCAAGCTGTCGCAAAGATGAGAACCTAGAAACCCGGCGCCGCCCGTAACCAGCACACGCTTGCGCACTAAATCCTTCATGGCGATATCCCGAGTTCGCGAACCGCAGACACTCGGAACACTCTAGCAACGAACGCGACCGTTCAAGCCCCAACTTCAAGCAGCCTTGTCACCCGCCGCCACCTCGTCGGCCAACCGCTGCACCGCCGGGCCATCGACCTTGCCCGAACCCAGCAGCGGCACCGCCTCCACCACGCGCACTTCGGCGGGCACCATGAGTTCGGTAGCGCCATGTGCGCGAGCATGAGCGGTCAGTTCCCCGCGCGTGGCACCTTCCTGATTGGTGAACAGGATGAGGCGCTCGCCCTTCTTGGCATCCGGAATCGCCGCCACCGCGACGATCGCCTCAGGCCACAACTCGCCCGCCAGGATCTCGACGGCCGCGAGCGAGATCATCTCCCCGCCAATCTTGGCGAAACGCCGCGCCCGGCCGCGAATGGTGATGTAACCGTCGCTATCGATCGAAACGATATCGCCGGTATCGTACCAGCCATCCTGCGGCGGCTCGATGACGCCCGGTGTCTCGAAGCGCAGATAGCCAAGCATCACATTCGGCCCGCGTACCTGCAGTCGCCCGGCACCCTCGATGCCGGGAACTGGCGCGAGCCGCGCCTCGATCCCCGGCAATAGCTGTCCTACGGTGCCGAAACGGTTGAACATCGGCGTATTGAGCGCGAGCACCGGCGAGGTCTCCGTCACCCCATAGCCTTCCAGCAGCCGCAGCCCGAATTTCTCCAGATAGACCGCGCGCGTTACCGGCCGCACCGGCTCCGCGCCCGCGACCACGTAACGCAGCGAGCGGAAATCGTACGGATTGGCGGTGCGCGCATAGCCGGCGAGGAAGGTATCCGTGCCGAACATGATGGTCGCGTTGCAGCCATAGACCAGCTCCGGAATCAGCCGGTAATGCAGCGGCGACGGATACAGATAAACCGGCACGCCATAGGCCAGCGGCAGCATCAAGCCGCAGCTCAGCCCGAAGGAATGGAAAACCGGCAGCACATTGAACAGCCTGTCGCCACGGCCGAAATCGATCCGCGCCGCCGCCTGGGCGATATTGGCCAGGATGTTCCGATGGCTGAGCACCACGCCCTTCGGCATCCCCTCCGACCCCGAGGTGAACAGGATCACCGCCGCATCATCCGGCAGGCGACGGGCCAACGGCCGCCCGCCTTGCAGCAACCCCCGCAGCTTGGCGGCGGTCCCGAGGCTTTTCCGCAGATCCTCCAGATACAGCAGCTTGGGATGCACCCCCTCCGCCCCCGCCTCGATCGCCGCCACTACACGGTCGAGCTGGCCTTTTTCGACGAAGGCGCGCGAGGTCACGATGGTGCCGATCCGCGCCGCCCGGCACGCCGCCAGGATATTCGCCGGCCCGGCCGTGAAGTTCAGCATCGCCGGCACCCGCCCCGCCGAGACCAGGCCGATGATCAGAGCCGCCGTCGCATTGGCGTTCGGCATCAGCACGCCCACCGCCTCGCCTACCGGTGCCAGCGGCGCCAGCGCCCGCCCGAGCACCGCGGCGCCCGTCAGCAGCCGCCCGTAGGTCATCGTGCCGGAGGTCGGGTCCTGCACCGCGATCCGCTTGCGCCCATGCTCCCGCGCGGCAGCGGCGACGGCCTGGAACAGCGTCCGGTCGATAGGCGAAGTGGCGAAAACCAGCTCGGAGAGGATGCGGTACAGTGCCGCCCCTCCGGCGACCCGTCGCGGCCGGCCGCGCAGCTCGGGACCGATCACCAGAGGCTGCGGCGGCAATACCGTCACCCGCAGGCGCGGAAACAAGCGGCGCCGCACCTGTTCCGGCGCCAGCCGCGAAAACAGGCTGTTCTCCAGCCCGTCGATCCGCACTGGCACGATCATGGCACCGCTCTTGTCGGCCACCATCGCCGCGCCGTCATAGACCTTCATCAGGCTGCCGGTGACGGTGATGCGCCCCTCCGGGAAGATCACCACCGGCGAGCCCGCCGCCACCGCATGGATCAGCACCCGCGTCGCGAAGGGCCGCGCCGGATCGAGCGGCAGAGCCTGGCCGAGGCGCAGCAAAGGCCGCACCCACCATCGCCGCGCGACCTCCGCATCGATCGCAAACACCGGAGAGGTTTCCACCAGCGCCAGCGCGACCCCGGCATCGAGCCAGCTCACATGGTTCAGCGCGATCAGGCTGCGCGGACCGGCCTTGGCGATATTCTCCGCCCCCGTCACCTCGATGCGATACAGCAGCCGCAGCAGCATCCACAGCAGATCGCGCGCCGGCTCGGTCGGCAGCCGCGCCAGCATGACGCCCGAGGCGATCAGACTCGCCAGCCCCATGGCGCCGAGCAGCACCGACTCCCCGGCCCCGAGCTTCTGGGCGAAGGCCACCACCAGTGCGCCCGCCGCCATCGCCGCCGCCGAAATGACATTGACGCCGCCGACCACGCGCGCCCGCCGCTCCGGCCCCGCCCAGGCCTGTACCGCCGCGAAGGTCGGCACCACCAGCAGGCCACCGGCGGCGCTCAACCCGACCAGATCGGCCAGCACATGCCCAAGATGAGCGGGGAACAGACGCAGGGCGCCTGCCTGCCTCGGCAGATCATGCGTGACCCACCACAGATCGATCAGGAACACGCCCATCAGCGCCATGCCGATCACCGCCGGCAGCAGCACGATCCGGCCGCCCGCCAGCCAGGCGGCAAGGCCCGAGCCGATGCCGATGCCGACCGAAAAGGCCACCAGCGCGATCGTCGCCGTGCCGGTCTCGCCGCCCAGCACGTTCCGCACCATCGCCGGCAACAGAGCCAGCGCGATGGCGCCCACCATCCAAAACCAGCTCGTGGCGAGGCTCGCGCGCCAGATGCGGCTATCCTGCCGAAGGTCGCGCGCCAACCCCCAGGTCGAGGCGAAGACGTTGCGCCGGACCCGAAGTTCCGGCGCTGCCTCGCCCGTCGGCGGAATAAGCCGCGCCGCCAGCCAGGACAGCACCGCGAAGACGACGACCGTTACCGCCAGCACCACCCGGCCGCCCGGTATCGCGACTGCGAGCCCGCCCGCCACGGTGCCGCCGAGGATCGCGAGGAAAGTCGCGAATTCGACCAGGGCATTGGCGGCGGTCAGCCGGTCGCGCGGCAGGTGATCCGGCAGAATCCCATATTTCACCGGCCCGAAAAGCGCCGAGATCGTGCCGAAGACGAAGAGTGCCGCGAACAGGACCGGCACGCTCGCCATCAGGAAACCCAGAACCGCGAGCGCGGATGCCGCCATCTCCGCGAGCTTCAGCCTCTGGGCCAGCAGCGCCTTGTCCAGCCGGTCCGCGAGTTCTCCACCCAGCGCCGAGAGCAGGAAGAAGGGCGCGATGAAGAAAGCCCCGGCCAAAGTCACCAAGGCGCTGCCTGACTGGCCCGCGCCGCCAGCCCCCGTCGTGCCCCACAGGATGAGGAACAGCAGGGCGTTCTTGAGGAAATTGTCGTTGAAGGCCGAGAAGAACTGGCACCAGAAGAGCGGCGCGAATCGGCGCTCCGCTAGCAGCGGCCGCCTCCCGCCTGCCGCACCGCCCGATATGCCGTCCGCCGCCCCCAAGCTCTCGGGCTTCATGCGCGCTCCTTGGTTCTCGCAAGCGAGGCTACGTGGTTGGCCAAGGCCGGGAAAGGCCGCCCCCTCAGACGACCACCCGGCGGCTTAAATCGCGGCTCAGCTAGGCGCATCCGCTTTGCGGTTCCCCTAAGCCCGCCTCTCCGCTATTCCGCCGCTCAACGATCCGCACGAAAGACAGACCCATGCCCGACACCGCAGCGCGCACGACGGCCGAAGACTTCAAGGTCCGCGACATCAGCCTCGCCGGCTGGGGCCGCAAGGAGATCCTCATGGCCGAGGACGAAATGCCCGGCCTGATGGCGCTCCGCGCGGAATACGGCAAGGAGAAGCCCCTGGCCGGCGCCCGCATCGCCGGCTGCCTCCACATGACCATCCAGACCGCCGTGCTGATCGAGACGCTGACCGCGCTCGGCGCCACCGTGCGCTGGTCCTCCTGCAATATCTTCTCGACCCAGGACCACGCCGCAGCGGGCGTCGCCGCCGCCGGCATCCCCGTCTTCGCCTGGAAGGGCATGAACGAGGAGGAGTTCTGGTGGTGTATCGAGCAGACGGTGCGCGGCCCGGACGGCTGGACCCCGAACATGATCCTCGATGACGGCGGGGACCTCACCGTTCTGATGCACGACAAATACCCCGAGATGCTCGCCGATGTTCGCGGCATTTCCGAGGAGACCACGACCGGCGTGCATCGCCTGTGGGAGATGGCCAAGGCCGGCAAGCTGCTGACCCCGGCGATCAACGTCAATGACAGCGTCACTAAGTCGAAGTTCGACAACCTCTATGGTTGCCGGGAGAGCCTGGTGGATGCGATCCGTCGCGGCACCGATGTCATGATGGCCGGCAAGGTCGCCGTGGTCGCCGGCTTCGGCGATGTCGGCAAGGGCTCGGCCGCCAGCCTCAAGAACGGCGGCTGCCGCGTGCTGGTGACCGAGGCTGATCCGATCTGCGCCCTGCAGGCGGCGATGGAAGGCTACGAGGTTGTGACGATGGAGGATGCGGCCCCGCGCGGCGACATCTTCGTGACAGCCACAGGCAATGTCGATGTCATCACCATCGAGCATATGCGCGCGATGAAGAACCGTGCCATCGTCTGCAACATCGGCCATTTCGACAGCGAAATTCAGATCGACGCGCTCCGCAACTACGTCTGGGAGAACGTCAAGCCGCAGGTCGATGAGGTGATCTTCCCCGACCACAAGCGCCTGATCCTGCTCAGCGAGGGTCGCTTGGTGAACCTCGGCAACGGCACGGGCCATCCCAGTTTCGTCATGAGCGCCTCATTCACCAACCAGGTTCTCGCCCAGTTGGAACTGTGGCAGGCCCCGGCAGGCAAATACGAAAACAAAGTCTACACATTGCCGAAGCTGCTCGACGAAAAGGTTGCGGCCTTGCACCTCGCCAAGGTCGGCGCGGCGCTGACGAGGCTGACGCCGAAGCAGGCGGAATACATCGGCGCGGCCGGGGTTAACGGGCCATTCAAGCACGACCTCTACCGGTATTGAGAGCGGGCGGAGAGTTCCGCACTAGGCTGAGGAAGCTTGAGGCAAGCGAGCCCAAGTCGCCGCAACCAGGTCATGCTCGGCGAACTCCGAGCATGACGTCAGAAGCTAAAGTCTGCTTTGCGCCCTTCGCTTGGAATTGCGAGGCCGCGCTGACTTAAGAATGTCAGCGCGGCCATAAGACTTGCTAGCCGGCGACCATAACGCGTGCCACGATTTACCCCGAGCGCGATCATCAATAGCATGTCGCGGCCATTCGGCGACCAGCGCCGAACCCAGATCTCGTGGAAGCTGCCGGTCCCATGACTGTTGCCGCCCTCGTTCTTCCGGTGTTTGCCGTAATTCTGAGCGGATGGATCGCCGGGGCCAGTGGTTACCTGCCGCGCTCGCTCTCAGGACCTCTCATACAATTCGCTTACAATGTTGCGATGCCGGCGCTCGTCTTCGTCACCATTGCCGAGGAGAGGCTCGAGGCGTTGCTGGAATGGGGTTTTATCGCTGCATTCGGCGGTGGCTCGCTGCTCTGCTTTGGGCTGGTCTATGCGGCGGCACGGATCTGGTGGCATCGCGGCGCAGGAGCAAGCGCGCTCATCGGGGCGAGCGCGGCAATGACGAATACGGGCTTTGTCGCGCTTCCCGTGCTGTACGCACTCTACGGTGCGCGCGGCGTCCTGGCGGCAGCAGTGGCGACCGTGCTTGTCGCGGTGTTGATGTTTCCGCCGCTCATCTGGTTGTTGGAGCGAGACCGCGACATGGCCAGCGGCCGGCGCGGCTTCGGCGCCTTGATTCGCATGACCCTGGTCAACCCACTGATCGTCTCCACCGTGCTTGGGCTCGGCTGGTCCATTTCGGGCCTGCCCCTCCCCGCGCCGCTCGGCGACTTCGCCCGTATATTCGGGGACACCCTGACAGGCTGCGCACTGTTCTCGATCGGGCTTGGTTTCTCGCTGTCAGGGCTCCGGCACGACTGGCGGGCTACGCTGACGCTGAGTTTCGTGAAGCTCGCCGTAGTGCCCGGGGTGGCATGGATCGTCGCCGGCCTCTGCGGACTAAGCCCGTTTCAGACGCTTGCAGCGGTGATCTGCGCCGGAGTGCCGACGGCAAAGACGGCCTACGTCCTCGCCGGCGAATTCGGTGTGGAGCATGACCTGGTGGCCTCCACCGTTTCGGTGACGACGCTCTTGTCAGTCGTCACGCTATTGGCCTGGCTCTATGTGCTGCAATAAGCGTGCTGGATAGCGGAAGGATGGCTTTCGGCCATTACCGTCCTGGGGCGCAGTGAGTGACGACCGCCGCCAGGGGCGTCTGGTTGATCGCGAGTTCGATCGCGTCCGGGGTCTGCCAGGTCAAAGTCCGGAGCGGACCGAACGCGCTGTCCTTGCGGGGTTGCCCATAGCGCGCAATCAGCCCGTCGCGAAGCTTGGCCACGTCGTCGCCAGTCGCGTTATACATCACGCATGTGAGCCCGCTGCCACGCGTATCGAACATGTAGCCGCCGTCCAGCGTCAGCCCCCCGTCATGGACATCGCCCACCGCGGCGACCTCCCAGTGATCCGCGTCATCCCGCTGGCGGTTCGCTGGCGCGATCAGATGCGCCGAGCCTCCCGACGCACTGACGACCTGCTCCGGTGTCATGCCCCAATGGGTGAATCCCCAGTCGGCACGCGCGACGGATGGCCCGCCGACGACCGCCGCGAAAACCATCGCGAGGGCTATGGACGAGGCCCACCCAGCCCGGACCATGGGGTATGAGGGTCGAATCTCGGCCATGACCGGCTCCCTCGGTTCATGCTGGACATAGACGGCTTTGTCGCCTGCGCGCTAGCACAAGGTGAGCTCACATCATTGCCAATAGATCGATGGGTCGAATACGCGAGTTCAGCGCGGCCGCCGCAAAGCCTGGTGCTTTGAATTTGTGAGCCCTAAACCGCCGCCTCGCCAAAAATCTGCGCCGTATCGCTGCCCCAAGCCTCGCTCCATTGCGCCAGCCAATGCTCCGCCTGCGTCGGCTCGCCGGCGGCGATCGCCTCCAACGGCGCCAGATACCGCCGCTCGTCATGCCCCTTGGCATCGGCCGCACCACGCGCCCGCAACCCATCCCGCGCGATCTCCATCAGCGGCTTTGCGATGTCGCGCAACGCCCCCTCCCGCCACGCCGCGGACAACCCCGCAGCCGGCACCTCGGCCCGCACCGCATTGAGCTGCGCCGCGTCCAGTCCCGCGACCAGCGTTTCCGCCGCCGTCAGGGCCGCGTCATCGTAAAGCAGCCCGACCCAGAAGGCGGACAGCGCCACCATCATCTCCGGCGTGCCGGCATCCGCGCCACGCATCTCGATGAAGCGCTTCAGCCGGACATCCGTGAAAATCGTCGTGAGGTGATCGGCGAAATCGCCAAGCACCGGCCGCTCGCCTTCCAGCTCCGGCAGACGCCCGGCCATGAACTCGCGGAACGAGGCGCCGGCAACGTCGATGTACCGCCCCTCGCGATAGACAAAATACATCGGCACATCGAGCGCGAATTCGGCGAAGCGCTCGAAGCCAAAACCATCCTCGAAGACCACCGCCGGAATGCCGGACCGCGCGTTATCCGTATCCAGCCAGGCCGCCGCGCGGTTGCTCATCATCCCGTTCGGCTTGCCCTCGTAGAAGGGCGAATTGGCGAAGAGCGCGGTCGCGAAAGGCTGCAGCGCCAGGCCCACGCGCAGCTTGCGCACCATGTCGCTCTCGCTGCTGAAATCGAGATTGACCTGCACCGTGCAGGTGCGCGTCATCATGTCGAGGCCGCGCGTCCCGACCTTGGGCATGTAGCGTTCCATGATCCCGTAGCGGCCCTTCGGCATCCACGGCATATCCTCGCGCCGCGCCAGCGGATGAAACCCGAGGGGCGCGAAGCCGAGGCCAAGTCCCTTGGCGACCGGCCGCAGCTCCGTCAGATGCGCGTCGAGTTCGGCATGGGTTTGGTGCAGGTTCTGGCAAAGCCCGCCCGACAGCTCGAACTGGCCCGCCGGCTCCAGCGAGATGGAGGCGCCGTTGCGGGTCAGCCCGATCGGCTTGCCCTGGTCGATGATCGGCTCCCAGCCATTCCCGGCGATGCCTTCCAGCGTGGCGCGAATGCCCTGCGGCTCATAGGGCGGCGGCATGAGGTCGCTCAGCCGGAAGCCGAATTTCTCGTGCTCCGTGCCGATGCTGAATTTCTCGCGCGGCTTGCAGCCGGTGGCGAGATACTCCGCCAGCTGCCGGGTCGAGGTGATCGGGGTGAGGTTGCCCTCGCCGGGGTTGGACATCGGCTGTTCCGCTCAAGCGTCGTGGATCGGGTAAGGCGTCGGCATCATGCGCGGTCGGCGGCCTGGAGCAGCGCGAGCCCCACGATGGCGGCCGTCTCTGCACGCAGAATGCGCGGGCCGAGGGAAGCCGGAAGAAGAAACGGAAGCCGGCGCAATGCGTCAAGCTCCCGTTGGTCAAAGCCACCTTCCGGACCCACCAGCAAAGCGGCGGGACCGGCCAGCCGGGGCGGCGCCGGCGCATCGCTGCGCTCGATGGCCGCGACCAGCACACGCTCGCTTTGCCAGCCCGCGAGCACCTCCGCAAGCGGGAGCGGCGCATGGATGTCCGGCACGGTCAGCCGCTCGCATTGTTCAGCCGCTTCCAGGGCAATGGCCCGCAGCCTCTCGGGATTGGCGCGGCCGGGCTGGCTGCGCACGGTGATCACCGGCAAGATCGCGGAAACGCCAAGCTCGGTCGCCTTCTCCAGGGCCAGTTCGAAGGCATCGCGCTTGATGATGGAGAGCAGCAGCCAGAGGTCCGGTTCCGGCGCCTGCGCCCGCAACAGCGCCACCACCCTCAGCCGCACCGATCGCTTGTCGATCGCCTTAATCCGCGCCGACCACTCGCCGTGCCGCCCGTCGAACACGCGCAGAGTATCGCCCGGCGCACGGCGCATCACGGCGCCGAGGTAGCGCGCATGCCGCTCGCCCAGCGCAACCTCGCTCCCCTCGAAAAGCGTGGCGGCGTCGGTGAAGAGCCGGATTGACCGCAGGTCGGCGGTCGCGTCACTAGAGGTCATGGCGGCGCATACGGATATCGACCGAGGCGGCTGGATCGCGCGAATGCCGGCGGGGCTCGCACCCTATGCGGTGCTCGCCCGGCTGGATCGTCCCATCGGCGCCTGGCTGCTGTTCCTCCCTGGCCTCTGGAGCATTCTGCTCGGTCGCGCTTCTACGGGGGAGACCATCCGTCTCATCCTGCTCTTCGCGCTGGGGTCCGTAGTGATGCGGAGTGCAGGCTGCGTCGTCAACGACATGTGGGACCGGGACATCGACCGGCAAGTCGCCCGCACGGCTGGGCGACCGCTCGCCTCGGGCGCGCTGTCGATGCGGCAAGCCGGCATTTTCCTCGCGCTGCTGCTGCTGCTGGGCCTCGGCGTCCTGCTCAGCCTGAACCGTTCGGCGCAGGAACTGGGCGCCGCCTCGCTCATCCTGGTGGCGCTCTATCCGGCGGCGAAGCGGGTAACTTGGTGGCCACAGGCGATGCTCGGCATCACCTTCGGCTTCGGCGCGCCCCTCGGCTTCGTCGCCGCCACCGGCCATTTCAACGAAGCGGCCCTCGCCCTTTATGGCGCCGCCTTCTTCTGGATCCTCGGCTATGACACGATTTACGCGCATCAGGACCGCGAGGACGACGCTTTGGTCGGCGTGCGCTCCACCGCCCGGCTCTTCGCGACGCAATCACGCCCTTTCGTTGGCGTTTGCTACGCGGCGGTGATTTTGCTGCTGGCCGGGGCAGGATACGTCGCATCCCTCACGCCCCTCTACTATGCCGCCCTCCTTCTGCCGGCGGCCTTGCTCGCGCGGCAGATCATGCGGCTCGACGTGCACGACCCGGCACTCTGCCTCGCTCTGTTCAAGAGCAACCGGGACGTCGGCCTCGCGGTCGCCGCCTGCCTGCTCCTCGGGTATTTGTGACGAAGCTGCCGTTCAGCGGAGACGCGGAGGCTTTCCTCCACGCTCACACCGTCTTGGACCGCGCCCCGCTGGTGCCCGAGGTCGCGCTCCACCTCGCGACCGAAATCACTCCGATCTGGCGAGCGACCGAAGCCTGGCTCGAGGCCGAGGGTATCGAACCGCCCTTCTGGGCCTTCGCCTGGCCCGGCAGCCAGGTGCTGGCGCGCATGGTGCTGGACGATCCCGCCATGGTGCGAGGCCGCCGCGTGCTCGATTTCGCCGCCGGCTGCGGCCTCGCGGCGATCGCCTGCGCCATGGCCGGCGCCGCCTCGGTCGAAGCGGCCGAGATCGACCCTTTGGCGGTGGCCGCCACCCGTCTCAACGCGGCGGCGAACGGCGTGACGGTAACGGCGGAACTCGGCGACGTGGTGGGCGCCCTTTGCCGCTGGGACGTCATCCTCTGTGGCGACGTCTGTTACGAGCGGCCGATGACCGCCCATGTCCTACCCTGGCTGAGGCGGATGGCGGCCGATGGCGCCGAAGTCCTGGTCGCCGATCCCGGCCGCGCCTACCTTCCGCGCGAGGGCGTTGCGGCAGTCTGCAAGATGGCCGTGCCGACTACGATGGAATTGGAGGACCGGACCGAACGATTGGTGACGGTATACCGGCTGGTGTAGCGCGAGCTTCGGTGGTCTCGGGCGTGATGAGTTGAACCGTAACCAGAGATCCGTCATGGCACGCGAAGGCGTGCCATCCACGTCTTGCCTTCGTGAAGCAAGCAAAGACGTGGATGCTCGGCCTTCGCCGGGCATGACGAGGGGAAATAGCGACGGTTCAGACTAGAGACATCCCGCCCCAGCGGCAGCGCAGCCGCCTCGCCGACCTACCGGCTCATCAAAACCGGCAGATCCGCGTTCTCCAGAATGTGCCGGGTAACGCCGCCTAGGATGAGCTGGCGCAGCCGCGAATGTGAATAGGCGCCCATCGACAGCAGATCCGCGCCGAACTCCCGCGCCGCCGCCAGCATCCCGGCACCTACCGAACGATCGATCGGCCTGAAAGTCGCGATCTCCGCCGCAACCCCATGCAGCCCAAGGTAAGCCGCCAGATCCGGCGCCTCCGGCCCGCGCCGCTGGTAATCCTCTGAGGTCAGAATCCGCACGGCCGAAGCCCGGTGCATCCAGGGCAAAGCCGCCTGCACAGCCGCTGAAGACTCCGCCGTGCCGTTCCACCCCACGCAAATCCGCGTGCCAATAGTCTTAGGCGGCACCGCCGGAGACAGCAGTACCGGCCGCCCCGAATCGAACAGCACCGCATGCAGCGCGTCCGAGGAGGAAACATCCTGCCCCGCCTCGGGATGCGGAATAACCGCGAGATCGGAGAGCCGCGCCTGCTGCGCGATGATCTCCTCCTCCCGCCCGGCGACGGACACAAAGCTCGCGGTCGCCTGCTCCCGTCCGTGCCTAGGCTCACCCACCGTCACGCCGTGGAGTGCCACCGAATGCTCGAAAAGCGCGCGCACATCATGGGCGCGGGTGGCGCTCTCCTTCTCGGTCGCGACCATCATATCCTCGATCATCGCGCCCGAGAGACCCTCGCCCGCCAAGGGCGCCACGTCCCGCGCATCGACCCGCACATGCAGCACCGTCAGATGCGCGTTCCAGATCCGCGCGGTATCGAGCGCGGCATCCAGCGCCGCCTTGCCAGCGGAAGTCTCGTTGAGAAGCAGAATCAGCTTGCGAATGGGCATGGCGTTTGTCCGTTCCGTCGGTGCGGGCAGGCGGCAGTATAGCGCCGGCTTACGGGAAAAGGCGGCTCGGCACCCAGTCCCCAGCTTCGCCGGTCCGGGTCAGAACCAGGCGATCATGCAAGCGGTAAGGCATCTCTCGCCAGAACTCAAAACGCTGCGGCACCAGCCGGAACCCGGACCAATGCGGCGGTCGCGCTACATCGTCGCCGGGAAACCGCGCCTCCGCCTCCGCCAGCCGCCGCTCCAGCTCCGACCGATCGGCCAGCGGCCGCGACTGGTCGGAGGCCCAGGCACCGATCTTGGACAGCCTGGGACGAGACACGAAATACGCATCGGCCTCATCCGCCGAGACGGGCGCGACCTTGCCCTCGACCCGCACCTGCCGCTGCAGCGACTTCCAGTGAAACACCAAAGCGGCACGCGAATCGGCCGCGAGTTCGCCGCCCTTGCGGCTCTCGAAATTGGTGTAGAAGACGAGGCCGCGCGAATCCTGCCCCTTGAGCAGCACAATGCGCGCATCAGGCGCACCATCCGCCCCCACCGTCGCCAGAGTCATCGCATTGGGGTCGTTAGGCTCGGTACGGCGCGCATCCGCCATCCATTCCGCGAAGAGCGTGAAAGGATCGGTCGACGGAGTGGGCGAAAGCGACATGCGGTCGGTATTCCTACGGGCTTTCCGGTTACATACCGACGGCCGAGGCCCGAGTCCAAGCCTCGGCGCGGCCGCTGCATGGCCAGCCTGCTCTTGTCGGTAAGGGGTAGGCTGTGCCAGACGCCGCAGATTGCGTTAGTCACGGCGCGTATCAGCTTTCTTCGGGGGTCCAGCATGTCGGACGATTCCTCTGCCGCGGGTCCCGCGAAGGGCACTCTCATGGCCGGCAAGCGCGGTGTCGTCATGGGCGTCGCTAACGACCGCTCGATCGCCTGGGGCATTGCCAATGCCTGCGCGGCGCAGGGTGCGGAGATCGCCTTTACCTACCAGGGCGAGGCTTTGGAGAAACGTGTGCGGCCGCTCGCCGAAAGTGTCGGCTCGTCCATCGTTCTACCCTGCGATGTCGGAGATGACGCGAGCATCGATGCGACCTTCGCCGAGATCGCCCAGAGCTGGCCGAAGATCGACTTCCTGGTCCATGCCATCGGCTGGGCCGACAAAGCCTATCTGCGCGGCCACTATATCGACACGCCGCGCCAGGCCTTCCTGCAAGCGCTCGACATCTCCTGTTACTCCTTCGTCGCCGTCGCGCAGCGGGCCGCCCGGATGATGGAGGCGGGCGGCTCCATGCTGACCCTCACCTATCTCGGGGCCGAGCGCGTGATGCCCCATTACAACGTGATGGGCGTCGCCAAGGCAGCTTTGGAGGCCTCGGTGCGCTACCTCGCGGCCGATCTCGGCGAGCGCCAGATCCGCGTCAACGCCATCAGCGCCGGTCCGATCAAGACGCTGGCCGCCAGTGGCATCGGCGATTTCCGCTACATCCTGAAGTGGAACGAACTCAACGCTCCGCTGGAGCGCAATGTCGGCACGGAGGAGGTCGGTGGTTCGGGCCTCTATCTGCTGTCCGATCTCGCCTCCGGCGTTACCGGCGAGGTGCATCACGTCGATTGCGGCTACCACATCGTCGGCATGAAGAATCCGCGCGCGCCCGACATCGCCATCGTTTCCGCCTGATCCCGGCGGAATGTCGCACAACACCTTCGGCCATCTGTTCCGCGTCACGACCTGGGGCGAAAGCCACGGTCCGGCGATCGGCTGCGTGGTGGATGGCTGCCCGCCGCTGCTGCCGCTGACCGAGGCCGATATCCAGCCTTATCTGGATCGCCGCCGCCCCGGCCAATCCAGCTTCACGACCCAGCGCCAGGAGCCGGACGAGGTGCAAATCCTCTCCGGCGTCTTCGAGGGCCGCACCACCGGCACGCCGATCGCCCTGCAAATCCAGAACGTCGATCAGCGCTCCAAGGATTACGGAAACATCGCCCGCAGCTACCGGCCGGGCCATGCGGATCTCACCTACCAGACGAAATACGGCATCCGCGATTATCGCGGCGGCGGTCGCTCCTCCGCTCGAGAAACTGCAATGCGCGTCGCCGCCGGTGCTATCGCGCGGCGGGTCCTGGGCGAGCGCATCGTCATCCGCGGCGCGATGATCCGCATGGGCGCGCACGGCATCGACGCGGCGCGCTGGGACTGGGAGGAAGTCACACGCAACCCCTTCTTCTGCCCCGACGCGCTGACGGCGGAAGCCTGGGCGACGGAGTTGAGCGAGATCCGCAAGCAGGGATCCTCGATCGGCGCCGTCCTCGAAATTCGTGCCGACGGCGTTCCCGCCGGTGTCGGCGCCCCGCTTTATGGCAAGCTAGACGCCGATCTGGCTGCCGCCCTCATGAGCATCAACGCCGTGAAGGGCGTCGAAATTGGCGACGGCTTCGCCGCGGCCGCGCTGCGAGGCGAAGCGAATGCCGACGAAATCCGGGCCGGAGAGCATGGCGAGCCAAGCTTTCTCTCCAACCATGCAGGCGGCATCCTGGGCGGCATCTCGACCGGCCAGACCATCATCGCCCGCTTCGCCGTCAAACCGACGAGCTCGATCCTGACGCCCCGCCGCACCATCGATGAAACCGGCGCGGAAACCGAGATCATGACTCGCGGCAGGCACGACCCCTGCGTCGGCATTCGCGCCGTACCTGTCGGCGAAGCGATGATGGCCTGCGTGCTCGCCGATCATTTGTTGCGGCATCGCGCTCAGGTGGGAGATTCCTCAGGACTCTAGACGCCGTAACAATTCTGTGTTTTGCCTCGCGTGTGGTGCAATCCTGCCCCTCTCGTTTCCGTGAGCCCATGACACGCACCTTGCCGGCGAAAAACCTGAGGGAAGCGGAGATCGCCTTCCCGCTCCCCGAACTCGCGCATCTTAGCGACTTCGCGGGCATTGTCGGCGCCCCGGTGTGGCGAGAACGGCTGGCCGAGCTGCAAACCCGCATCGCCGCCTCCAACCGGCAGGGCAGCGTGCTGCGCCAGCGGCATTCCCTGGAACTCGCCCTTGACCGCCTCCTAAACCGCGGTCCGGAGTCGCGCACCAAACCGCCGCTCTCCGCGGCCGAGACGCGTCTCGCATTGATCGCCGCCGAATGCGTCACACTCGCCAAACAGTTAACGCCTGAAGGTCGCGAGCGGCTGCGGGAACGGCTTCAGGCGGCGCTGTCAGACGACAACACCCTCATCGATCTCTTCCACCTGTTGCGAACCGGCGCGCTCTACCGTGAACGCGGCTTCTCGGTGTTCTACGCGAAGCTCGAGGAGCTTGCCTCCTACGACCTGCTGCTGAGCCGCGACGATGTCGAAGCCGAATGCGTCTGCGACACGGTCTCCGCCGAAATCGGCCGAGACATCCACCGCGTCGCCTGGGCGCGCTTCTGCGACCTCGCCGAGGCCAATCTGAAGGCTTGGCTGGAAGGCCGCCCCGGCCGCTACCTACTCAAGATGACCCTGACGCGGGGCCTTACGGATGCCGAGCCGGCGATGGTCACTTCGCTGCATGACCGCCTCAAGACCATGCTGGCAAGCGGCAATCGCCTGGATCAGGATCCCAATGCCACGCTGCGCCTTGAACCGCTTTCCCTCGCCGGGACAGCCACCACGGCCACCGAGGAAGGACTCATCGTCCGCCTGCGTCACGAATTCGGACCGGAGGCACACCTCTCGGTCGCCGGCTGCTCGGCCGGCGTCTGGGCCATGGCGGCCCGTGCCGGCAAACGCAACGAAATCGCCGGCAGCGTCCATAGCCGCCTTGACGTGCTGGCGCCGAGCCGCCTCTCCGGCACGCGGCCCGGTATCCTCTCGCTGTTTCTCGAGGATATCGACCGCCACGAATGGCGTGTCCTGCGTGAGAGCCTGGAGCTCGAAGGTGCAGCGCGTCACTTCATGACCTGCGGCGGGGCTTCGGCGGTGGCCGCCGTCACCTGCTATAGCCGGATGGAGATGTTCGGCCTGACAGGCTCAGACGCCGTGGCGGATGGCGAACTCCGTTTCCGCAACCCGAGCCACCCAGCCGCCAAGCACCCGGCTCTCGCCGCGGCGATCGCTTCCTCCAACTAAAAGACTCTGGTCGGGGCGCTGATCGCCCGGCGCATTTACGGAACCTTTGCGGAGCGCATGCCTAGGTGAGGCGGGCAATTCAGTCCTGCACGCGGAACCTTCGAAATGCGCGACCGCCTCATTCGCGTGGCGGTGGCTGGCCCGCTCGCCGCCGCCACTATTCTGCTCTCGGCCTGCACCACCACGCCCCGATCGCCGCAACTGACCAAAGTGCCACGATCCACCCAGGGCGCCGCCGCGATGCTGGTGCGGATCGGCGATTCCATGCGCGACAGCGGCGACCCGCAGGGCGCCATCACATTGTATCGGACGGCCAACCGGCGTGATCCCCGATACGCTGTCTCGCTAATCCATATGGGCGAGGCCTTCAACATGCTCGGGGACGCTCCCCAAGCCGAAGCGGCCTTTGGGGCCGCAGCGGTCCTCGCGCCATACAACACTGAGGCGGAACGTGGCCTCGCCATTGCTTTGCTCCGCGAAGGTCGCGTCAACGAGGCGCTCCCGCTGCTGCAACACCTCGACGGACGAGCACCTGACGCCGACCTCCTGCTGGCCGAAGGCACGGCGCTGGATATGACGGGACGGTCGCGGGAGGCGCAGGCGGTCTATCGCCGCGCCCTTAAAATCGCTCCGGCGGACGCGCGGCTCCATGGCAACCTCTCGTTATCCCTGGCCCTCGTCGGCGACCTGCCAGATGCCCTGCATGAGATGGCCCTCGCCATCGACGCGCCCGAACCGGATGCGCGGGAGGCTGCCAACGCGGTGATGGTGCTCACCCTTGCGGGGCAGCGTCAGCAGGCCGAGGCACGGGGCCGCGACACCGTCGGCGCGGCTGAAACCGAGATTCTGATCGCGCGGGCCGAATCCGCCCGCGGGGCGCCGGATGCCATCGGTCGCGCGCGAGCGCTCGGCATGATCCAGGGCTCCTGACAGCGTCACCGCTCTTTTACATCGAACCGGCATACGCCACATCCGTTGGCAATTAATTTCGAATACGTTATGTATTGGGTGGTGCTGACCTGTAAGGATCGCCGCGATGAAGCCCAATCCCACCATCTTCCTGGCTTTCGCGATCCTGGTCGGCTCGGCCGGGGCCGCCCTCGCTCAATCCTCTGCTGACTCCAACGTGCTAGCAGTGCCGGATGCGGCGCCTCCCGTCCCCAAGCTGCCGCCCGCCGCCAGTCTCGTCGTGCCGTCAGCCGCCAGCGCAACTGTGCCGCCGGAGGTGCCCAAAGCGGCGCCTCCCACAAAAGCCACCGGCCATCACCACGGCAGCGCCGCAATGAACGGCTACCTGCAGCGGCTGCACGACCAGATCAAGGTCACGCCGGACCAGACGCCGCTCTGGAACAATTTCGCGGACATCATGCGGGACGGCGCCGCCGATACCGGCCAAAGCTACCGGGACCGTCGCGCCAAGCTGCCGAGCTTCAACGCCATTGAGGACATGAACAACTTCGTCGCCCTCGAACAGCAAAGGCTGGACACCCTCAAGCAAAGCGCCGCCGCCTTCGAGGTCCTCTATGCCGCGATGCCGCCCGCACAGAAAAAACTTGCCGACACCGTCTTCCGCGCCGAGTTGCCGGGCGGTCCTCATGCGAAGCGGAAGTAGCCATCCCGGCACGCCGGTTGCACCGCGAGCCCTGAGCACGCTATAGGCGGCGCTTCCGCGCGACCGGTCGTATCGGTGGCGCCTCAGGAACGGAAACCATGAAGCAAGACATCCACCCCGACTATCACGAGATCAACGTCATCATGACGGATGGCACCGCGTTCAAAACGCGGTCCTGCATGGGCAAGGCCGGGGATACGATCCGTCTCGACATCGACCCGAAGTCGCATCCGGCCTGGACTGGCCTGGAGCGCATCGTCGATACCGGCGGCCGGATCGCGAAGTTCAACAAGAAGTTCGCCAGCATCGGCGTCCGCAAAGAATAGCGCCGTTACGCGCCCACACGGAAGCGCGAGATTTTTGGAGGCCGCCCCTTGAAGCAGGGGGCGGCCTTTTCTATTTCCGGGGTGTCGGGGGCGCCCATTGCGGGCCCCGGATGATCCAAGGACCGGCCCGATTGGGCGGTCCGTCCACAGCGACCTTGCTTTTCAGGAGGTTTCAGATGACCCGCGATTTCACGCGACTTTCGACCAATGCCATCGGCTTCGACCGCTTCCTCCATATCCTGGACGGTCTGCAGGACGGCGGCTCCACCACCACATACCCGCCCTATAACATCGAGAAGACCGGCGAGGACGCCTATCGCCTCACCGTCGCCGTCGCGGGCTTCGCGCCCGAGGATCTCGATGTGACGGTCAAGGAAAACACCCTCTTCGTCTCCGGCCGCGTCCGCGCGCCGGAAGGCGAGAAGGTTGCGACCCTCTACCGCGGCATCGCCGGCCGCGCCTTCGAGCGCCGCTTCGCCCTGGCCGACCACATTGTCGTGGAGGGCGCGGATCTCACCAACGGTTTGCTCCATGTCGGCCTCAAGCGCGTCGTGCCCGAGGCGCTCAAGCCGCGCCGCATCGCGATCGGCAGCAACCCCGAGGCGAAAACCATCGCCAACGAAAGCCAGCCCACCGCTCAGGCGGCGTAACTGAAGCTCGACCCTAGCACTCGTCATGGCACGCGAAGGCCTGCCATCCACGGCTTGCCTTGTGAAGCAAGCAAAGCCGAGAATGCTCTGCCGTCGCAAAGCATGACGGGTAACAGGGGGCGGTTCAGACCAAGCGATCCTGCGCAAAATCGGAAAGGGCCGGGAAACCGGCCCTTTCTGTTGTGCAACGTCCCACCGCCTTAACGTCCGTCTCATTCACGGAACCTTGACCCGATTAAGTGCTTCCGGCCGCCACGATGAGCCGCCAGGGATCGACCTTGGCGTCCGGGCCAGAGATAAGAGCATGGTAGATAAGCCGGGAGGACAGGGCGCTGCGTCGGTGGAGGATAAGATTCCGGCTGCTTGCTGGCTTGCGCATGGCGGGCGCCCTCGCCACGGCCGCCTTGATCCTGGCGCCTCCTTTGCGCGCGGCCGATCCACAGCCCTATGCGGTGACCTTCGAGCCAACCGGCGACAAGGCGCTCGACAAGCTCGCCGCCGCGACCTCGACGCTCGCCACCCTGAGAACCAAAGCGCCCGTCGGCCCCTTCGCCCTCATTCTGCGCGCCCGCGCGGACGAGGCCCGGCTGCTCAGCGTGCTGGAGAGCGAAGGTTTCTACGACGGCACCGTGGTCATCAAGATCGACGGCCACGATCTCGACGACCCCGACCTTCCGGCGCTGCTCACGAAATACTCCGCCGCTGTCGCGGTGCCCGTCACCGTCACGCTGACCCGCGGCCCGCTCTTTCACCTCCGCAACGTAACGCTGAAGGGCGATGTTCCCGCCGCTGCCCGAGCCGCGCTCAACCTCAAGCCCGGCGACCCGGCCTTGGCCGCCGAGGTGGTGGCGGCTGGCGTCCGGCTGGAATCGGCTCTGCTCGATGAGGGCTATGCATTCGCCAAAGTCGCCCCGCCGGACGCCTATGAGATCCCGGCCGCCCATGCGCTCGACGTAACCTACAAAGTCACCACGGGTCCGCGCGTCGATATCGGCGCCGTCTCCATCGCTGGTCTGAAGTCTGTGCATGAAGGCTTCGTCCGCCGCGAACTCGACGTGACGCCCGGCGAGCAGTTCAGCCCGACGCGACTCGATTCGGCCCGCCAGGATCTCGCGGGCCTCGGCGTCTTCTCATCGGTCCGCGTGGTTCCCGGCACCGCGCTCGATTCGCAAGGCCGGTTGCCCGTCACCTTCGCCGTCACCGAGGCGCCGCCCCGCACCGTCAGCCTCACCGCCGGATTCGCGACGGATACCGGCGGCACTTTCGGGGCGAGCTGGACGCATCACAACTTCTTCGGCAATGGCGAGAACCTGACGCTCAGCGCCGCCGTCACCGGCCTCGGCGGCTCCGCCAGCGATGGGCTCGGCTACAATGTCGGCGCGGTCTATACGCTGCCCGCCTTTCTGCAACGCGACCAGAGTCTCAGCTTCAATGTCGGCGCGTTGAAAGAGAACCTGGAAGCCTATGACCGCACGGCGCTGCTCGCCGGCACCACACTGACCCGCAAGCTCTCGAAATATCTCAGTGGCAGTGTCGGTGCGACGATCATCGGCGAGCAAGTCGAGCAAGAAGGCACCACGCGGAATTACGGGCTGTTCCAAATTCCGCTGACGCTGAAATACGACACCACAAATTCCCTCTTCGACCCCACCAAGGGGGTGCGCGCCACGGCCGCCGTGACGCCCACCGAATCCTTCGTCGGCAACGGCGCGACCTTCACCATTCTCCAGCTTAATGGCTCGACCTATATCGATCTGAGTGGCGGCGGCCGCAGCGTGGTGGCGCTGCGAGGCCTTGTCGGTTCTGTGCAGGGCGCCACCACCTTCGAACTGCCGCCTGATCAGCGCTTCTACGGCGGCGGCAGCGCCACCATCCGGGGCTACAAATACCAATCCGTCGGCCCGCAGTTCAAAGACGGCAATCCCGTCGGTGGCACCGCCATCGATGCCGGCACGGTCGAGTTCCGTCAGCGTTTCGGCAAAAGCTTCGGCGCCGCCGTCTTCGCCGATGCGGGCCAGGTTTCGGCCTCCTCCGCACCTTTCAACGGCCCGCTGCGGGTCGGTGCCGGTGCCGGCCTGCGCTACTACACCCCGATCGGACCCATCCGCGTCGATGTCGCGGTCCCGCTCATCAAACAGCAGAATAGCGATGCGCTCGAAGTCTATATCGGGATCGGGCAAGCCTTCTGATGCGCCTGCTCGGCCGCATCGCGAAATGGCTGGGCATCGTGGTCGGCGCGGTGCTTCTGCTCGTCCTCGTGCTGATCGGCGGCGTCATCATCGCCATCAACCTGCCGGCCGGACAGCGCGAGATCGTCGCCCTCGCCAACAAACACTCCAACGGCATCTTCCGCATAGACGGCCTCTCCGGCAGCATCCCGACCGACCTGCACCTCGCCCATGTCGAGCTGCTCGACCACGACGGCGCCTGGCTCACTCTCGACGACCTCACCCTGCGGCTGTCCCTAGCGCCGCTGCTGCACCGGCGGCTGGTGATCGACGAAGTGCACGCCGCCAGCGTCACCATGCTCCGCCTGCCGCCGCCCAGCACCACACCACCACCGGCCCCGGAAAAGCCGACCACCACCATCTCCATCCCCTCCTTGCCGGTGCAGATCTTCCTCAACCGTCTCGCGGTGGATCGCATTTCCGTGGCGCAAGCCGTCACCCACACTGCCGCGATCAATGTCGGCGCCGAGGGCTCGGCCAGCGTGACGGGGCGCGACGATGGGTCGGTCAAGCTCGCATTGCACGACCTCGACGGCAGCGGAATGTATACCGTCAATGGCAGCCTGAGCGGCAACGCGCTTACCGCGCATCTGGCGATGGACGAACCGCCTAAAGGAATGCTGTCCCGCCTCGCCTCTATGCCGAATCTCGGCGCGCTACATCTCGCCGCCGACGTCTCCGGTCCGCAAACGGCAGAGGCACTTGCGCTCACTTTGACGGCGGGCGACCTCAAGGCCGGGGCGCATGGCGTCATCGACCTCGCCGGACAGGCCGCCAAGCTCGCGATCGACGCCCATGCGCCGGCGATGGAGCCGAAGCCCGGAATGGGCTGGCAGAAGGTCGATATCGCCCTCAACACGGACGGTCCCTTCACTAAGCCGGCCGCCACCGGCCATATCACCCTGGAAGGCCTGAAGGCCGCGGGCGTCAGCCTCAAGGCGCTGAACGCCGACATCCAAGGCTCGACCGGCGCCGTCTCGCTACACGCGACTTTGGCGGGACTCGTGGCACCCGGCCTGCCCCCCGATCTGCTTGGCGACACGCCCATCACCATCGCCGCCGCAGCCACGCTGGACGCGCCCGATCGCCCGGTGAAGCTGACGGTGACTCACCCGCTGCTGACCCTCACCGTCACCGGCAAGACGAAGCCGGATCTCGCCGCCGATGTGGTGCTCGACCTGCCCGCGCTCGCCCCCTTCGCCGCCATCGCTCACCAGACAATCGCCGGCAGCGCCCGTATCACCGCCCATGCGACGCGCCCGGCGGACGGTTCCACCACCACCGCCCAGCTCGCCGCCGATATCCACCTTACCCAGGCCATCCCGCAGGTGATGGCCCTGACCGGCGGCGACGTGCACCTGGCGCTTGAAGCGGCCATGACCCAGGCCGCCCTACAGCTCTCCAGCCTCACCGTGCATGGCAAGGATATCGACCTCACCGCCCATGGTAGCCGGCAGACGGCGTCGCAACAGCTCGTTTTGGCTTGGACCCTCGCCCTCCGCCGCCTCGCCGATGTCGCGCCCCAGGCGACCGGCGTCATCGCCATGACAGGCGAAGCCCATGGCACGCAGACGGACCTTTCCGTCACCACCGACACGACCGGCACCGTCGGCATGGCGCAGGCCAATCGCGCGGTGGCCTCCCTCAGCGGCCCGATCGCGCTGCATATCGAGGCGACGGGCCTGCCCTCGGCGCCACAGGCGAAGATCCGGCTCACCGGCAAGCCCGCCGGTTCCCCGGCCGATATCGCGATCGACGTCGCGCGCGGCGCGGATGGCGCCATGGCCGCCACCATCGACCGTGCCTCCTGGAAAAGCCTCAGCGGCGCGGGCAAAGTCGCCCTGGCCAAAGGCGCCACCCTGCCGAGCGGCACGCTGTCCCTCGCCATTACGCGGCTCGCCGATTTCGGCTTTCTGATCGGCCAGCCGGTCGGCGGCAGCCTAGCGCTGAAGCTCGATGCGCCGCCCGGCCAGGCCGCCCATCTCGACCTCAAGGCGAAGAACCTCGTCTTCGCCCAGAACAGGCTCGGCGCGTTATCAGTGGTCGGCGACGTGCGCGATCCCGCCAAGAACCCGAGCATCTCAGCGCGCATCACAGCCGATGGCATCGCCGCCGCCGGCATTCACGGCACGGCGCGCGCCACCGCCGATGGCCCGCTCGACGCCCTTGCGCTGACGCTCAACGCCAATCTGCCCGACCTCAAGGGCGCCCCCGCCAGCGCCGATCTGCGCGCCACGCTGGATGCCAAGACGAAACGCCTCGCGCTCGCGGCGCTCAACGCCGCCTGGCATGGCGAACAGCTCCGTCTCCTCAGCCCGGCGCGAGTCGACTTCGGCGCCACGACCGGCGTCGATCACCTGCGCCTCAGCCTCGGCACCGCCACGCTCGACGCTTCAGGCACCGTCAAGCCCAACCTCAACCTCCAGGCGACCATCGCGAACATCACCCCGGCGCTGGCCAAGCCCTTCGCCCCCACCCTGCATGCCGCCGGCCGCATCGATGTCGAGGCCAAGCTCACCGGCAGCCTCGCCGCCCCGGTTGGCACCGTCACGGTGCGTGGCGCCGGCCTGCGGCAAACTGTCGGCACCGCCGCGTCCCTGCCGCCGGCGAATATCAACGCCACCGTCCGCCTCGCCGGCAAAACCGCAACGGTCGATGCGCGGCTCGACGCAGGGAGCGGCGGCCACGTCACCGTCAACGGAACCGCGCCGCTTTCCGCCACCGGTTCACTCGCGCTCCATACGGCCGGCCGGCTCGATCTCGCGCTCGCCAATCCGATCCTGGAAGCAGCCGGGCGACGCGCCCGCGGCATCCTGACGCTGGATATCGCCATCGCCGGAACCGCCACGGCGCCGCGCATCTCGGGCACCGCCAATCTCGACCACGGCGATTTTCAGGATTTCGCGCAAGGCATTCACCTCGCGGGCATGACGGCACGGCTGCGCGCCGCCGGCGACCAACTCGTCATCGACAGCTTCACCGCGCAGGCAGGCACCGGAACCATTGGTGCCAGCGGACGCGTCGGCGTCACCGCGCCCGGGCTGCCGCTCGACATTACAGTGACCGCCCACAATGCCGCGCCCATCCAAAGCGATCTGCTGACCGCGCGGATGGATGCGAATGTCCATGTCGGTGGCTCGGTCGCCAACGGCATCTCTGCGAAGGGTCTCGTCCGCATCGACCGCGCGGATATTCAGGTGCCCGACAGCCTGCCTCCCAGCGTCGTCGTGCTCAAAGTTCACAGGCCCGGCGACAAGCCAGCACCGCCCGCCGGGCCGCCCCTCGCCATCGCCCTGGACCTCACGCTGGAAGCGCCGCGCGGAATCTTCGTACGAGGCCATGGTCTCAATGCGGAACTCGGCGGCCGCATGCATGTCGGCGGCACCCTCGCCGAACTCGTGCCGAGCGGACATTTCGACATGATCCGCGGCAATGTCTCGCTCGTCACCGCGACGCTCACCTTTACCAAGGGGCAAGTCGGTTTCGACGGCGGCAAGATCAGCGACCCGTCGATCGATTTCGAGGCGACTTCCATCTCCGGCACCGTCACCGCGACGCTCGCCGTCACCGGCTATGCGAGCGCGCCGAAGATCGTTCTGAGTTCGAACCCCACGCTGCCGCAGGATGAAGTGCTTGCCTATATCCTTTTTCACCGCAGCTCGACGCAGCTCAGCCCGTTTCAGATCGCCGAGATCGCCAGCACGCTCGCGTCTTTCGCGGGCGTCGGCGGTGGCGGCGTAGGCGGCATGCTCAATACCGTGCGCCAGGGCCTTGGACTCGACCAACTTTCTGTCGGCGACAGCAGCTCTGCCACCGGAGCCGTGAATACCAAGAAGCAAAGCGCGCCGACTTTGCAGGCAGGCCGCTATGTCGCGCCCGGCGTCTATGTCGGCGCGATCCAGGGCACCAACGGCGGCAACACCGGCGCTCAGGTGCAGATCGATATCGCGAGAGGATTGAAGCTACAGACTCAGGTCGGCAGTGACAGCAACGGGCTCGGCGTCACCTACCAATTCAACTATTGACGGTGGGCGCACGCCTCTCGGCAGGCGCCAAAGGATGCGCGATTAGTAGTGCGCCTTGACCGCGAGGCGCCAACGAATCGGATGTTCGCTATGGCGCCGGTGTTGATGATGATCATCCGATGGCAGCCGGTTGGAAAACTCGGAGACGACGCAAAGCGCACAGACCTCGCATCGATACACGCCGGCGTAAGGGGCTTCCTGGCCGGGTGGAAAAAGCATGTCGTATTCGGGGCCGGATTCGAGTTCGAGGAAGCTTGCCTCCTTGAAATAGGCCATTCGACGACTTTCTCCAATCACTCTGCTCGCTTAATCGAGGTTTTTGCTGAGCGGGCGCAAGCATCCCAGCGTTGTTGATCACGATGGAGACGCAACCACAGGTAGCAATCGGCCATTGGCGGAACTCGAAGCAAACAAAATTTTTTTGGAAAACGCCGGAATTCTCTCCAGGCTTAATGCGCGCGGTTATCGCCCGAGGCGACGCGACCTCACACCCCACATCACCGGGATCAGGATCGCCGACAAGATCAGCGCGATGCCGATCAGCCCGGCGGGTGTCGCGCGCGCCGTCGTCCTCAAGGTGACGTGGTCCGTAATTCGAAGCTCCACCGTGGCTTTCAGCTCCTCCGGATGTTGAGCGCTGGTGGCGTTCTCGTCAGGTGTCATATCCCCGTCTCCTCGTCCCGATCGCGGCAGACTCGAAATGCGAAATGCACAGCGATCAAGATAGCCTACGGAAGCGCCGCGCCAACCTCCTTGTCGCGGCCAAACACTCTGATCAGATTAAGCCCCATCCGCACGGCGCGCTCGCAGAAAGTCCAGCAAACTCGTTCCGGCATTGCGAATATGTTGCGCGAGCAGCTTGGCGGCGCGCCCCTCATCGCGATCCCGGCACGCTTGCAGCAACGCGGCATGCTCATCCTCCGCGCGCGATTCGCCAGAGGTCAGAAGAAGCTGCATGCGCGTGTAGCGGTCCGTCTGATCGAGGAGGCTCTGCGCAAGTCCAAGCGAGCGCGGGCGGTTGACAGGCTGATACAACGACAGATGAAAAGCCGTATTCAACGTTCCCCAGGCGACCACGTCACGTTGTGCGAAGGCCCAGCCATAGTCGGCGAGGATCTTGGCGGAGTTCGCAATCTCTCGATCCGTCAAAGCACGGCAGGCTCGCGCGATAAGGTCCGGCTCGATCATCGCGCGAAGATCGAATAGCTCCGCGATTTCTTCGAGCGATAGCACCGACACGACTGCCCCGCGATGAGGTGCGATGGTCAGAAGCCCCTCCGCCTCCAGGCGGCGAAACGCCTCGCGCAGCGGTATTCGGCTAACACCTAGCTCAGCGGCCAAAGTCTCCTGACGCAGTTGCCTCCCCTCGGGCAAACCTCCCGATAGGATGCGGGCACGCAACGCATCCGCCACCTGATCCACCACGGTCAACCGCTGTATCGTGTCGCTCGTCGCAACATCGGCGCCGCTCACCACTCTGTTCTCCAAAGCGCGTTCCCCGTGGATAAACTACCTGCTGACTATTGTATCCAGCATTCCACGACGGAATTTCTATTACTCTTGAGACGGACTCAGGTTTCCACAATCATTGCGGAACAACCGTCTACCGCAGACAGGAATCCGGTGAAATGCCAGTCCCGGCGTGCAAGAAATTAATTGACGACTCGGTCATCGGCCGACCGAGGAGACTTCTGCGCTAGCCTTACACGACACAGAGCGGTTGCTGGTCGTGGCCAATAGAGACTCAAACATTGCAGCGCATCTTCGGCTCGGCATCGGCCGTGAAACAAATTCGCGAAGAGACCCCGTTGCCGGGGCCCCGCGCGCGCAGCTTACGGAGCAGTCGTCGCCGGCGCCATGGTGCCCGCCGGTGCCATCGTGCTTGTAGACTTCTTGTGGTGATACCGGTGCCGGCGGCGATGCGCCGCGCCGCCGGCCTTCTGGCCGTTCGCCGATGACAAGCCCCCGCCTGCGGTGCCACTGGTGGGCGAGACGCTGTTGCCGGTTACTGTGCCGAGCTGGCCATTGGAAACCGCTCCGGGAGACGCGGCGCGGTTCGTGGCGGGCGGGACATCGGAGCCCGATGCCGCCAGAGTCGCCGTGATACCGGCGGGCGCGAGAAAGAATGCCGACGCCATCGCAAGGGCGCGGAAATGCCGCATGACTTAATCCTCAAGTGTTTCGTTAACGGGCGGGAGCGCCGCGCTGCCCGAAGATAAGATGACGCTCAGTGAGGAGAAGACCGCGGAACCCCTTAAGTTTTCACGACTTCCGAGCTGCGCCCCATTGCCCTACACATTTTCGCTGGTGGCTCGTCACTGAAAGTCCAATGAACGCGCCCGCGAGGCTACAGCAGGCAAAGCTCCTTGAGCGCGCGCCTCAGCCCGCTCGGCAGGCTTTGCCCATACTCCGCCCCCGCGACCAGATCGGGCGGCGCGTTAGCCGCTTCCAGATAGCGCCAGCCCTGGAACGGCTTGGCGATCCGGCCATCCAGCTCGATGAGTTCGGGATCGAGGATCAGCGCCGCGCAATTCGATCCATCGGACCGGTGATCCGGCCGGATATCGATGATACGCTGCCGTATCGTGATGACCCCGCCGATAACCCAGTAGAGCGAGCCGCCATCCGTGACCTCCTCGGCCCGCTTGGGACTATGCCGGGTGCGGTGGCGCAGCGGCGACTCGGCCGCCGCGCGCTCCTGCTGGACCTGCCGCAGATGCGCCGAATCGCGGATTCCCACCGCCACTTTGAGGAGATTAACCATTCGCCGTGATCTAGCCCGCTCGCGCCGACAAACAAACCCTAACCATTTCGGCCAGACTTCGCCTTGTCATCACACCAAGCTTGACAGGCCTACCCCGCACTCTGCGACACTCGGCTCGTCCTTCAGGAGCTCAATGGCGCCCTTGCGCTTGACCGTCAGCACGCGGAACGCGATTGGTCCCCCGCCCCGCCTTAGTGCGGCGGCCAGATCAGGATCCTTCGCCCGATGAAGCTCCCCGTGGAACCGCGCCTTTCGCCCGTCACGCCGCGCCGCCGCCTGCATGTCATCACATGGGGCTGCCAGATGAACGTCTATGACAGCGGCCGCATGGCCGATGTCCTGGCACCGCTTGGTTATACGGCCGCTGATGGCCCGGCCGATGCCGATATGGTCATTCTCAATACCTGCCATATCCGCGAGAAAGCCGCCGAGAAGGTCTTCTCCGAACTCGGCCGACTGAGGCTGATCAAGGAAGAACGCGCGGCGGCGGGCAAAAGCACCATCCTCGCGGTCGCCGGCTGCGTCGCCCAGGCCGAGGGCGCCGAGATCACCGCTCGCGCGCCCTATGTCGACATCGTGCTCGGCCCGCAGACCTATCACCGCCTGCCCGAGATGGTCGCCCGCGCCCACCGCGCCGCCGGCCCGGTCATCGAAACCGACTTCCCGGTCGAGCAGAAATTCGACTTCCTGCCCGAGCAACAAGCCGCCCCCGGCGCGCTGACGGCCTTCCTCACCGTCCAGGAAGGCTGCGACAAATTCTGCTCCTTCTGTGTCGTCCCCTATACGCGCGGGGCCGAGGCCAGCCGTCCCGCCGCCTCCGTCCTGGCCGAGGCACGCCGCCTGGTCGCGAATGGCGCGCGGGAACTCACGCTGCTCGGCCAGAACGTCAACGCCTATCATGGCGAGGGCACGGATGGCCGCGACTGGGGCCTCGCCCGCCTCATCCGCGCGCTCGCCGAAATCCCCGGCCTGGTCCGGCTGCGCTACACCACCTCCCATCCGCGCGACATGGAGGATGATCTCATCGCCGCGCACGGCGATGTCCCGGCGCTGATGCCGTTCCTGCATCTTCCCGTGCAATCCGGCTCGGACCGCATCCTCGCCGCCATGAACCGCAAGCACACCGCCGATGATTACCGCCGGCTGATCGATCGCCTCCGCGCGCATCGCCCCGACCTCGCACTCTCGTCGGACTTCATCATCGGCCATCCCGGCGAGACGGCCGTCGATTTCGCGGCAACGATGCGGCTGATCGAGGATATCGGTTTCGCCCAGGCCTATAGCTTCAAGTATTCGGCTCGCCCCGGCACGCCCGCCGCAGGTGCTCCGGGTGTCGTGCCGGAAGGCGAGAAGGACAATCGACTCGCCGAACTCCAGGCGCTGCTGCGCGATCAGCAGACCGCCTTCAACGCCGAGTGTACCGGCCGCGTCATCGATGTCCTGGTGACGCATGCCGGCCGGCGCCCGGGCCAGCTCGGCGGTCGCTCGCCTTATTTACAAGCGATTCATTTCGATGGCCCCATGACTCTGTTGGGGGAGGTGGTGCCCGTGAAGATTACCCACACCAGCACCAACTCTCTTTCCGCCGCCCTTATCTTCACACCGTCCAAACAGGAGCTCGCGCCCGCTTGACCCAGATCTCCGCTGCTGACCAGCCGCCCGCCACACCGCCCCCGACAGGGCTTGGTCGAGCGGTCACACTGCAGTTCGGAAACAACGCCCTCTTGTCGCAGCTTCTGGGCGATCACGACCGGCACCTGATGCGCATCGAGCAGGCGCTCGGGGTACGTCTCGCCTGCCGCGGCAACCGCATCGCCATCAGTGGCGATCCGGAGCAGGTCGAGACCGCGCAGGCGGCGCTCAACACGCTTTACAGCCGTCTCGAACGCGGCCAGCAGCTCACCGGCGGAGACGTCGATGCCGCCGTCAGGCTGAGTGCGCGCGGCTCCGACCCCCGTCTGCCGCTCGCCGATCTGCCCGCCATTCGCACCCGGCGCGGCGCGATCCAGCCGCGTAGCCCGGGCCAGACCGCTTACATGGACATGCTGAGCCGTCACGAAATGGTCTTCGGCGTCGGCCCCGCCGGCACTGGCAAGACCTACCTCGCCGTGGCCCAGGCCGTCGCGATGCTGCAGACCGGCCAGGTCGACCGCATCATCCTCTCGCGCCCCGCCGTCGAGGCCGGGGAGCGGCTTGGCTTCCTGCCGGGCGACATGAAGGAGAAGGTCGATCCCTATCTCCGCCCGCTTTACGACGCGCTGAACGACATGATGCCCGGCGATCAGGTCATCCGCCGCATGGCCGCCGGCGAGATCGAGGTCGCGCCGCTCGCCTTCATGCGCGGCCGCACCCTCGCCCATGCCTTCGCGATCCTCGACGAGGCGCAGAACACCACGCCCATGCAGATGAAGATGTTCCTCACCCGCATGGGCGAGGGCACGCGCATGGTCATCACTGGCGACCCCACCCAGGTCGATCTCCCCACGGGCGTGACCTCGGGCCTTGCCGACGCTTTGGCGACCGTCGAGGGCGTGCAGGGCATCGGCGTCGCCCGTTTCGGACGGCAGGACGTGGTGCGCCATCCGCTCGTCGGCCGCATTGTCGAGGCCTATGACCAGCGCGCGACGGCGGCACGGGATGCGAAGCGGGACTCGCGGCCTACCCCGGTCCCCCGCGAGCGCGGATAGTGGAACCTCCAAGTCCCCCCGCCGCCCCGCGCATCTTCATCGAGGAGCGCGGGTGGCGGCGCCTGGTCCCGAACCTTGAGCGTTTAGTTCTGCGCGCCGTCGCCGCGGCGCGTGCCGCGGCGCCCGGAGCCGCCGTGAGCAGTGTTGTGCTAACCAGCGATCGCATCGTGCAGATCCTGAATACGCGCGACAGGGGACGCAATAAGCCGACCAATGTGCTAACCTATGAGCCAGCCAATCCCGGCGCCGGCGGCAATATCATTCTGGCTCTCGGCGTCATCCGGCGGGAAGCCGCCGCCGAGGGCCGCCCCCTGGCTCATCATCTGGCTCACCTCCTGGTCCATGGCGTGCTTCACCTCGATGGCGAGGACCACCACCACCCGGGCGAAGCGATGCACATGGAGATGAGCGAGGCCCGCATCCTGCGCCGCATTGGCGTTCCGAACCCCTGGAAAGGACGATGAGTACC
Source organism: Acidisoma sp. S159 (assembly GCF_009766125.1). Lineage (NCBI taxonomy): Bacteria > Pseudomonadati > Pseudomonadota > Alphaproteobacteria > Acetobacterales > Acidocellaceae > Acidisoma > Acidisoma sp. S159. The sequence continues at coordinate 313,994 of NZ_LMUG01000045.1, read as the reverse complement.
CCTGACCAATCTCTTTTCGCGCGCCTCCTGCATGTGCTGGGACGCCGCGGAACCGAACAGACCCTGCGCCAATCGATCGCCGAACTGGTGGAAGAGGCGGCCGTATCGCCGGAAGGCTCGGACGAGGCGCCTGAACTCGACCGCCAGGAACGCCTGCTGATCGCCAATATCCTGCGGCTGCGCGGTACAATGGCGAATGACGTGATGATCCCCCGCGCCGATATCGTCGCGTTGCGCGCGGATCTCACTTTGGACGAGACGCTGCACCGGCTGCGGGAGGAGCAGCACTCAAGGCTGCCGATCTACCGCGACCAGCTCGACGACATTATCGGCATGGTCCACATCAAGGACGTCTTCGCCTATATCGGCCGGCCGGAGGAATTCTCGCTCGAGAAACTGCTGCGCCGCCCGCTCATGGTGGCGCCCCAGGCCCCGGTCCTCGACCTTCTGGTCCAGATGCGCCAGGCGCGGGTGCATCTCGCCTTGGTGGTCGATGAATATGGCGGCATCGACGGTCTCGTCACCATTGAGGATCTGGTGGAGACCATCGTCGGTGACATCGCCGACGAGCATGACGAGGTCGAGGGACCGCTCGTGACCGAGCGTCAGGACGGCACGCTGGACGTCGCGGCACGCTGTTCGATCGAGGATTTCGAGGAGCGGCTGGGTCCGGTGCTGACGCCGGAGGAGCGCGCTTCGTCAATCGATACGGTCGGCGGACTTGTCTTCACGCTGGCGGGCCGCGTGCCGGCACGCAACGAGATCATCACCCACCCGCATTCGGGCATGGAGTTCCAGGTATTGGACGCCGATCCGCGTCACATCCTGAAGGTGCGCGTCTGGCCGCCCCCGCCCAAGGGCGAGACCGAAGGGGCCGCGGCCGCCGCCTGACCTGAAACATGCGCGCCCTGTTTGACCGTCTCGCTCGGCCGGGCGCCGCGCGCGCCATCCTCCTCGTCCTGGCCTCGACGCTGCTCTATGCCGTCGGCTACGCCATCACCAAGACGCTGATCGACACATGGCACTACGGTGCCGTGCAGCTTTTCGTGCTGCGCTCGGTCATCAGCCTGGCGCTGGTGATGGGGATCGGCATGGCCCGCCGAAACCTACGCGTCTCGCCGAGCCGTCTTCTCCGCCCACCGCAAGCCTGGGCGCAGCGATTTGCGGCGGCGGCTTTGGTGCTGTCCAGTGTCCTGGCGTTTCTCGCCTATGGCCTGCTGCCGATGACCATCGCCAGCGCTTTCGGCTTCACGGCGCCGCTGCTGGTGACGGGTCTCGGCGGGCTGGTCCTGCGCGAGCGCGTGCCCGCCCTGCGCTGGGTCGCGGTCGCGATCGGCTTCCTCGGCATGCTGCTGATCGTGCGGCCCAGGGGCGGCGCGCATCTGCATTGGCTCGGCATCGCCGCATCACTCGGCGCGGCGCTGACCTATGCGATCTACCAGATCCTGATCCGCCGGCTGAAGGACGCGGCGACCACCGCCGATGCCGTAGCGCAAGCGGCGCTGGTCGGCATCGTGCTTCTCGGCGTGCCGATGCTGCTGCTGTGGCGGCCAATCGGCCCGCTCGCCGCCTTGCTGATCCTGGCCGCCACCCTCGGCCAAACGGCGGGCCTCGCCACCATCGCGGCGGCCATCCGGCAAGGCCAGGTCTCTCAGCTCGCGCCTTGGCAGTACAGCGGCATCCTATGGTCCGTGCTGCTAGACGCGACTCTCTTCGGTCATCTACCGCACGGCCTCGCACTCGCCGGCATCGCCCTGATCATCGCTGGCGGCTTGATGGCACGATCGGGCAAAGCCGCCAGCTAGAGCGGGGCGTCTTTGGTTTGAACCGTCCTCACTCCACCACGTCATGCGCGGCGCAGGCCGAGCATCCACGCCTTCGCATGCCATGACGGATCTCCCGGCGCGGTTCAATCAATAGATCATCGCACCCCAGGATCACAAAAGCTCAGCGGCCGTCTCGATGTCTGCGAACAAACACCCTTCCGTCATGCGCCGCTACGGCCACCCCGGCAGGGGCCAAGTGTCCACGCCTTCCGAGCTCGTAGCGTGAGCGCGAAGGCGCGGACTTGACGATGGCGAAGCGCCGTCGCTCTGCCTATGCCGCCTTCGCGATCAGCCCATGCGGATCGATCACATACTTCACCGCCGCGCCGGCATCGAAGGTCTCGTAGCCCTTCGGTGCTTCCTCCAGCGAGATCACCTGGGCATTAACGATTTCGGCGATGTTAACGCGCCCATGGAGGATCGCCTGCATCAGGTTGCGGTTGTAGCGCAGCACCGGCGTCTGGCCCGTGTGGAAGCTATGCGCCTTCGACCAGCCCTCGCCGAAACGCAGCGACAGGCTGCCCTTCTTGGCGGCATCGTCCACGGCGCCCGGGTCGGCCGTCACGTACAGGCCCGGAATGCCGATGGCGCCGGCCGCGCGGGTGATCTCCATCATCTGGTTCAACACCACCGCCGGCTGCTCCCCACCGGAATGGCCGCGCGCCTCGAAGCCCACCGCGTCGATCGCGGAATCGACCTCCGGCACGCCGACCACCTGGGCGATCATCTCGCCGAGGCGGTCATGCTTCCCGAGGTCGATCGGTTCGAAACCCATCTTCTTGGCGTGGGCCAGCCGGTCCTTGTTGAAATCGCCCACCATCGTCACCGCCGCGCCCAAGAGCCGAGCCGAGGCGGCAGCCGCCATCCCCACTGGTCCCGCGCCCGCCACATAAACCGTGGAACCGACGCCGACCTTGGCGTTCACCGCGCCATGAAAGCCGGTCGGGAAGATATCGGTCAGCATCGTGAGATCGCGGATCTTGGCCATCGCCTGAGCCTTGTCCGGGAATTTCATGAGGTTGAAGTCGGCATAGGGCACCATGACGTAGCGCGCCTGCCCGCCGATCCAGCCGCCCATATCGACATACCCATAGGCGCCGCCCGGCCGCCCCGGGTTCACCGTCAGGCACACGCCCGAATCCTGCGCGCGACAGGTGCGGCAGCGCCCGCAGGCGACATTGAACGGCACGGAGACCAGATCGCCTTTCGCGACCATCTCGACGTCACGCCCCACCTCGATGATCTCGCCGGTGATCTCATGGCCCAGCACCAGCCCGGCCTCGGCCGTCGTCCGTCCGCGCACCATATGTTGATCGGATCCGCAGATATTCGTCGCGACGATCTTAAGGATGGCCGCGTGTTCGATCTTGCGGCCGTCGGGCGCCTGCAGCTTGGGGTCGGGGATATCCTGCACTTCGACGTGCTTGGGTCCGAGATAGACGACGCCGCGATTGCCGCTCATGCGAATGCTCCCTGTGCTCTCGGCCCATCTCACCCGCCGGAGCACCCTCCGGCCGCGGGCCTTCGCCCCTAGCCTGGGACTTTCCGCCAATCACTTCAATGCCCCGACCCGACGCACCGGTTGAAGCCTGCCGCCTCGGCCCAAGCTTCCGGAAAAGGCAACGGGAAGACGAGCATGGGGCGGATTGTCGTGATCACCGGATCGAGCGCCGGCGTCGGCCGCGCCACCGCTTTCGAATTCGCCCGGCGCGGCGATGACGTGGCCCTCCTCGCCCGCAATGCGGAGCGGTTGGAGGATCTCGCCGCCAAGCTGCGTGCCATGGGCGTGCGCGCTCTCGCCATTCCAACCGATGTCGCGGATTCCGAAGCGGTCAAGCAGGCCGCCGACCGGGTGGAGAACGAACTCGGCCCCATCGATGTCTGGATCAACGCCGCCATGGCAACGATCTTCGGCGCCGTCGGCACCATCAGCGCCGCCGAGTTCCGCCGCGCGACGGAGGTCACCTATCTCGGCCAGGTTTACGGCACCGTCGTCGCACTGGAACGCATGAAAACGCGTGACCGCGGCACGATCATCAATGTCGGCTCAGCGCTGGCCTATCGCTCGGTGCCGCTGCAATCCGCCTATTGCGGCGCGAAATTCGCGGTGCGCGGCTTCACGGACTCCCTACGGTCGGAGTTGCTGCACGACCGCTCCAGGATCCACCTCACGATGGTGCACTTGCCGGCGGTCAACACGCCGCAATTCGACTGGGCAATGAACAAGACCGGCCACCGCGCCCAGCCGGTGCCGCCGATCTTCCAGCCGGAGGTCGCCGCCCGCGCCATCGCTTTCGCCGCCACCTGCCGCCGGCGAGAGGTCTGGGTCGGCTTTTCCTCGATCAAGGCGATCGTCGGCAACATGATCGCGCCCGGCCTGCTCGACCACTACCTCGCCCATTTCGGCTACAGCTCCCAAATGGCCGAGGAACGGCTGCCGATGAACCCGCCGTCGAACCTGTTCGAGAGCGTGCCGGGCCACGCGACCTCGCATGGCCGCTTCGACAGTCAAGCCCGGCCGCAAAGCCTGGAGATGGCGACCAGCCGGCACCGCAACGCCATTGCTGCGGGGGTGATCGGCCTCGGCCTTCTCAGCCTCGCCCGCCTGTTGCGCCGCCGCTCAGGCTGAGGCTGCGGCGCGCCGCCTGGGGTTGCTCAGGCTCGGGTGAGGTGCGATTTTGCCGTAGCGCTACAGTCCGATGCCCTCCGAGACACGCAAGGAATGCTGCCCTATGGCCAAAATCAAGGTGAAGACCCCCGTCGTCGAGCTCGACGGCGACGAGATGACCCGGATTATCTGGGGCTTCATCAAGGACAAGCTCATCGTCCCCTATCTGGACATCGACCTCAAATATTACGACCTCGGCATCGAGTATCGGGACCAGACGGACGACCAGGTGACGGTCGATGCCGCCAACGCCATCAAGCAATATGGCGTCGGCGTAAAATGCGCGACCATCACGCCGGATGAGGCGCGTGTTACCGAGTTCGGCCTCAAGAAGATGTGGCGCAGCCCCAACGGCACGATCCGCAACATCCTCGACGGCACGATTTTCCGCGAGCCCATCATCTGCAGCAACGTGCCGCGCCTAGTGCCGCATTGGAATGAGCCGATCGTCATCGGCCGCCACGCCTATGGCGACATCTACCGTGCCGCCGAAACCAAAATCCCCGGCCCAGGCCGCGTCACTCTGAACTATGTGCCGGCGGATGGCAGCGCTCCGCTGGAACTCGAAGTCCATGACTTCAAAGGCCCCGGCGTCGCACTTGGCATCCACAACACCCTCGCCTCGATCCAGGGCTTTGCCCGCGCAAGCTTCAACTACGGGTTGTCGCGCAAGTATCCCGTGTATCTCTCGACGAAGAACACCATCCTCAAAGCCTATGACGGCATGTTCAAGGACACCTTCGAGGAAATCTTCAACGCCGAGTTCAAGACGCAGTTCGACGCGCTCGGCATCACCTATGAGCACCGCCTGATCGATGACATGGTCGCCAGCGCGCTGAAGTGGAACGGCGGCTATGTCTGGGCCTGTAAGAATTACGACGGTGACGTGGAAAGCGACATCGTGGCGCAGGGCTTCGGTTCGCTCGGCCTCATGACCAGCGTGCTGCTCAATCCGGATGGCACGGTGATCGAGAGCGAGGCGGCCCATGGCACCGTCACGCGCCACTATCGCGAGCACCAGAAGGGCCGGCCAACCAGCACCAACCCGATCGCCAGCATCTTCGCCTGGACGCGCGGCCTGATCTATCGCGGCCGCTTCGACAATACGCCCGATGTCACCGCCTTCGCCGAAACGCTGGAGCGCGTTTGCGTCGAAACGGTCGAGGCCGGGTTCATGACGAAGGATCTCTCCAGCCTGATCTCCCGCGAGCAGCCCTTCCTGACAACGCAGGACTTCCTCGCCAAGCTCGACGACAACCTCCGCGCCGCGATGGCGAAATCCTGAGAGGCCAAGCTTAGGATGGGCGCGGTCTGGAGCCGGATGTCTTTGGCTTGAACCTTGGTCATTCCCTCGCGTCATGCTCGGCGAAGGCCGAGCATCCACGCCTTGCTTACTCCACGAAGGCATGGCGTGGATGGCACGCCTTCGCGTGCCATGACGGATCTTTGGATTGGCCGCATTGGCAGGCTGCCCACATAGCCCATCTGAGGTCTGAGTAAGTCCACGGGAGACCATCGATGACGCGACGCAAGGGCTACGGAATGTCGGACGCCTTCCGCCTCGCCCTGGATGTGCCCCAGGTGATGGCAATGCGCCTCGCCAAAATCGGACGGGGCGGTGCTGCCAGCCACACGGAATCGCGGCGCATGGTGACCGAGAAAGTCCAGGCAGCGGCCGAGGCGCAGATCCTGCTCTGGCAAGCCGCCGTCACCGGCAAACCCGATAAGGGCGCGGCCGCCGTGACCCGCCTCTACCGGACCCGCGTCGCCGCCAATAAGCGGCGTCTCAAGAAAAGCTGAGTCTCCCGCCGCATTATTCGCCAACTGCGGACTGAACAGAACAAGATCACGCAAAGGCCGGACCCCGTTCCGGCCTTTGCCATGACAGGCCATACCTTCCCAGCCTCATGGACAAATGGCACGGTTCTTGCTGTGACTGTTGCATGAGCAGCGTTGTGACCGAAGCCGCCGCGCCCCCGCCCCTTCGTGATGCGCCCGTGGCAACGCGACGGCGCCGATCCTTCGCCAGCCGTGCCCTGACGCCCCGCGCGCCCGTCTCCCGCACCGTCGCCCTGATCGCCGGCGTCTCCGTCTGGCTCGTCGTACTGCTGGTCTGGTCGATCCTCACTTATGGCGGGGTGATGCCGGATATCTTCCTGCCGACCCCGAGCGCTGTGGTCATGCGCACCATCTCGGTCATTCAGGACGGCAGCATCTGGCCGAATATCTGGGCGAGCGTGCAGGTCATCCTGCTCGGTTTCTTCATCTCGTCGATCGTCGCCGTCCCGCTCGGCATGCTGATGGGCACCTTCCGCCTTGTGCAGTCGGCGCTGGAGCCGATCGTCAATTTCATCCGCTATCTGCCAGTCACGGCTTTCGTGCCGCTGTTCATCCTGTGGATCGGCTTGGGCCTAAGCCAGCGCGTGGCGATCATCATCTTCGGCACCTTCTTCCAGCAGATCGTCATGATCATGGACGTGGTCCGCACGGTGCCCGAGGATATGCTCAACGCCTCCTATACCCTCGGCGCTTCCCGCAAGGACGTGCTGCTGCATGTGCTGCTGCCGGCGGCGCGGCCGGGCATCATCGACACGCTGCGCATCACCATGGGCTGGGCCTGGACCTACCTCGTCGTCGCGGAACTCGTCGCCGCCAGCAGCGGTCTCGGCTATATGAGCATGCAGGCGATGCGCGGCTTCGAGGTCGATGTGATCTTCATGGCGATCGGCATCATCGGTTTGCTCGGCCTCATCACGGATTCCTTCTTCCGCCTGTTGCGCCTGCGCTTCGCGGGCTGGGCGCAATGAGCGCTGTTCTGACGTCAGAACCTCGCCAGACCGCAGGTACCGGTCGGTTGCAGGCGCGGCATGTCGAGCTCAGCTACGTCACCGGCAAGCAGACGACGCTCGCACTCGACGGGGTTTCCTTCGAGGTCGCCGACAAGGAATTCGCCGTCATCGTCGGCCCATCCGGCTGCGGCAAGTCGAGCCTGCTGTACCTCGCGGCCGGCCTCATCGATGTAACCGGCGGCGAGATTGTGGTCGGCGGCAAGCCGGTGGATGGGCCGGGCCTCGATCGCGGCATGGTCTTCCAGGCCTACACGCTCTTCCCCTGGCTGACGGTCGCCGAGAATATCGAATTCGGCCCGCGCCGGCGTGGCGTTCCCGCGAAGGAACGCCGCGAGATCGTCGCGCATTATCTGTCCGAGGTCGGGCTAGTCGCTTTTGCGCAGCATTATCCAAAGCAACTCTCCGGCGGCATGAAACAACGCGTCGCGATCGCCCGTGCGCTCGCCAATGATCCGCAGATCCTGCTGATGGACGAACCTTTTGGAGCGCTCGACAGCCAGACACGCTCGGTGATGCAGAAGCTGTTGCTGCGTGTTTGGGAACACACACACAAAACGGTGCTGTTCGTGACGCATGATATCGACGAAGCGGTGCTGCTCGGTGACCGCGTGCATGTGATGACCGCGCGGCCGGGGCGCATGAAGGAAACGATCGATGTTCCGATCCCCCGCCCGCGTTCGCTGGAAATGGTGATGGACCCCGAGTTCATCGCCATCAAGCGCCGCATCCTGCATCTGCTGCAGGATGAGATCGACGAGGACCACTGATGTCATCGCACAGATCGGCCGCCCTGTTTCGCCGTCTTGCGGTTTCCAAAACCCATTCTTAACAACAAGGGAGTTAACGTCGATGACCGGACTAGGATCTCGCCTCGGCCGACGCGCTCGGCGCACGGCTGCTGGCTTAGCGGCGACAGCGCTCGCCGGCCTTGGCTTCGCGTTGCCGGCACAAGCAGGACACCTCACGGTAACCATGACAACCTGGGTCGGTTACGGCCCGATGTTCCTCGCGCGCGACCTTGGCTACTACAAGGAGAAGGGTCTCGACGTCGATTTGCGGATCGTCGGTGATTCGACGCTCTCGATGGGCGCCATGGCGGCCGGGCAGATCCAGGGCACCGCGGTCACGCTCGACGAAATTCTCAAGTATCGCTCGAAGGATTTCTGCTTCAAGGCGGTGATGGCGCTGGACGACAGCCATGGCGGCGACGGCATGGTGACGGGCAAGGACGTCACCAGCATCGCCGACCTCAAAGGCAAGTCGATCGCCATGAACGAGGGCTCGACGAGCCAGTTCTGGTTCAACTATCTGCTCGCGCAGCAGGGCATGACACAAAGCGACTTCAAGGTGGTGAACATGACGGCAGACGCCGCCGCCGCCGCCTTCATCGCCGGCCGCATCCCCGCCGCCGTCACCTGGGAACCCAATCTCTCCTTCGTGCGAGAGCACAACAAGGGCAAGGTTCTCGTCAGCAGCGCCTCGACGCCAGGCGTCATTCTCGACGTGCTGATCTTCCGTTGCGATGTCATCCAGAAGCAGCCGGCGGATGTCGATGCAATGGTGTCGGGCGTGCTCAAAGCCGTCGAATACACCAAGACGCATCAGGCGGAGGCTTACGCCGATATGGCGAAAAGCGTCGGCGGCTATCTCTCCAAGCCAGCGGATTTCACGGCTGCCGCGGGCGGCGTGAATTTCTATGATGCGGCGATGAACAAGAGCTATTTCGGCACGGTGCAGAACCCCGGCCCGGCCGATAAGGTCATCACCCTCGGCCTCGACATCTGGGGCAAGCTCGGCAAGATCAAAATGCCGGTGACTTATCCGACCGTCATCGATCCGCAGTTCATCGATAAGTAAAATTTCGGAACTTGGCTATCGCCTCCACGTCATCCTCGGCCTTCGCCGAGCATGACGAGGAGACGAATCTATTGGAGAATGCGCCCGCCACGCACTCTCCAACCCCCACCTACAGCGCCTTAAGAATCTGCTCGACCATCTTCTTCGCGTCGCCGAACAGCATCATCGTGTTGTCCTTGAAGAACAGCTGATTCTCGACGCCCGAATAACCCGAGCCCATACCGCGCTTGACGAACAACACCGTCTTCGCCTTGTCCACTTCCAGAATCGGCATGCCGAAAATCGGCGAGCTGCGGTCGGTTTTCGCCGCCGGGTTCGTCACGTCATTCGCGCCGATCACGAAGGCCACATCCGCCTGTCCGAATTCGGCGTTGATGTCCTCAAGCTCGAACACCTCGTCATACGGCACATTCGCCTCGGCCAGCAGCACGTTCATGTGGCCCGGCATGCGCCCGGCCACCGGATGGATGGCGTAGCGCACATCGACACCCTCCTCCTTCAGGCGGTCCGCCATCTCGCGCAGCGCGTGCTGCGCCTGCGCCACCGCCATGCCGTAGCCGGGAACGATGATGACCTTGCCGGCATTCTTCATGATGAATGCGGCATCCTCGGCGGCACCCTGCTTGACCGGCCGCGTCTCAACCACACCGCCGCCCGCCACCGCATCCTCGCCGCCGAAGCCGCCGAGAATGACCGAGACGAAGCTGCGGTTCATCGCACTGCACATGATGTAGCTCAGGATAGCGCCGGATGAGCCGACCAGCGCGCCGGTAATGATCAGCGCCAGGTTGCCGAGCGTGAAGCCGATGCCTGCAGCGGCCCAACCCGAATAGGAATTGAGCATCGACACCACGACCGGCATATCCGCGCCGCCGATCGGAATGATCATGAGCACGCCCAAAGCCAGAGCCGCGATCACGATCAGCCAGAACACGATATGCGCCTGCGTCAGCGGGAACAGGATCACCAACAGCACCATCGCCGCGACAAGCGCCAGGTTGATGAAGTGCCGCTGCGGCAACATGATCGGCCGGCCGGACATATTGCCGTTGAGCTTGGCGAAGGCGATCACGGAGCCCGTGCAGGTGATGGCGCCGATCGCCGTGCCGATCGACATCTCGACCAGCGAACCGCCATCGATATGGCCCGGAATGCCGATGTTGAAGGCTTGCGGCGCGTAGGACGCCGCCGCCGCGACGCAGACCGCGGCGAGGCCGACGCCCGAATGAAATGCCGCGATGAGCTGCGGCATCGCCGTCATTGCCACGCGCCGCGCGACCACGGCGCCGATGCCGCCGCCAATGGCGAGACCGAAAATCACGAGCAGCCAGCCGCCGAGACTGTCGGAGGGCGCCGCCGCGAGCGTGGTGAGAATGGCGATCGCCATGCCCGCCATGCCCATGAGGTTGCCGCGGCGCGACGAACTCGGCGAAGACAAACCGCGCAATGCCAGAATGAACAGGATGCCGGCGGCGAGATAAAGAAGCTGAGCGATGTCGATGAACATGGCGCGCGCTCAGTGCTTTTTCACGGCGGTCGCGGATTTGGGTCTGTACATCCCGAGCATTCGCTGCGTCACCAGGAAGCCGCCGAAGATATTGATCGACGCCAGCACAAGCGCCACGAAGCCGAAGCATCGCGCGACCCAGGGGCCGCCGCTCATCACGTTATGCAGCGAAACCCCAACGGCGAGCAGCGCGCCGACCACGATCACCGAGGAGATCGCATTCGTCACCGCCATCAGCGGCGTATGCAAGGCGGGGGTCACCGACCACACCACGTAGTAGCCGACGAAGATCGCCAGCACGAAGATCGCGAAGCGGAAGATGAAAGGATCCACCACTCCCAAGGTAAGCACATGGGCGGCTGCCCCCGCGCCGGTGGCGATATGATCGGCGTTCTCGTTCATCGTGATTTCCCCTGGCGCCGTTCGGCGGCCGCTTCCCTCGACATCCTGGGCATTGGCCGAGGATCCGCGTCGTTACTCTCCCGCCGGGCCACCTAGGCCGCCTTGAAATTGGGATGCACCACCTGGCCGTCGTGCGTCAGCAGCGTGGCCTTGATCAGCTCGTCGTCCCAATTGGGACTGACGGCCTGGCTGGTCTTGTCGATCATCGTCTCCACGAAGGCGAGCAGGTTGCGCGAATAGAGCGCTGAGGCCGAGGCCGGCAGCCGGCCAGCCACATTGGCATGGCCCAGGATCCGCACTCCGTTCGTCGTCACCACCTCGCGCCCCGCTTCCGAGCCCTCGACATTGCCGCCGCGCTCGACCGCCAGATCGACGATCACCGAACCCGGCCGCATCGAGGCGACCATCGCCGCATTCACCAGTCGCGGCGCCGGGCGGCCTGGAATGAGCGCCGTGGTCACCACGATATCCTGCTTGGCGATATGGCCCACCACAAGCTCGGCCTGCTTGGCCTGATATTCCGCCGACATCGGCTTCGCATAACCCGTCGCGCTCTCCGCCTGGCGGAACTCGTCATCCTCCACCGCCAGGAACTTGGCGCCGAGGGAGGCCACCTGCTCCTTCGCCGCCGGCCGCACATCCGTCGCGGTCACGATGGCGCCGAGCCGGCGCGCGGTGGCGATCGCCTGAAGTCCGGCGACGCCGACGCCCATCACGAAAATCCGCGCCGCCGGCACTGTGCCCGCCGCCGTCATCATCATCGGCAGGGCGCGGCCATAGCTGCTGGCGGCGTCAATCACCGCGCGGTAGCCGGCGAGATTTGCCTGCGAGGACAGCACGTCCATGCTCTGCGCCCGGGTGATGCGCGGCATGAGTTCCATCGCGAAAGCCACCAGCCCGGCGCTCGCCATCTGCGCCAGCGCGGCTTCCTGGCCGTAAGGGTCCATGATCGCCAGAACCAGCGTGCCGGGGCGATAGGCCTGCAGCTCCTCCGGCTTTGGCCGTCGCACCTTCAGGACGATATCGGCTGTCCGCGTTACCTCGGCCGGGTCGCCGAGCTCGGCACCGGCCTGCGCGTAATCCGCATCCGGGATGCCCGATCGCATCCCCGCGCCACGCGCCACCACGACCGTGGCACCAAGCTTGATGAGCTTTCCGACCGTTTCCGCGGTGGCCGCGACGCGCGGTTCATCAGCATCGATTTCGACGGGAACGGCTATTCGCATTGGGTTTCCTCGGCTCGTTGACGAGAGACTAACCTGCTTTGTTCGTTCCGGCGACTGCTCCGATGCTCGCCAACATCACGCAAGCGATACCGGCCAGCGGCAACGGCCCGAGGCGCTGGCCGAGTACAAGAAGGCCCATGGCGGCGGAGGTCGCGGGCTCCAGGCTCATCAGGATGCCGAAGGGCCGCGGCTGCATACGCCGCAGCGTCGCCATTTCGAGCGCGTAGGGCAGAAACGGGCTGAGGATCGCGACACCCGCCATCGCGATGACAAGACCCGGGCCAATCGACCGCCAATGGACGGCAAGCACCGGCGGCGCCATCACGAGCGCCGCGACGCAGAGCGAGACGGTGAGGCCCTGCAACCCGCTGAAAGTCTCGCCGACCCGGCGGGTGAGCACGATATAGGAGCCCCAGCAGACCGCCGCCCCGACCGCGAAGGCATAGCCGGAAAGGCTGGAGCCCCCGCCACCCCGCGTCAGCAGCGCGACACCGGCGGCGGCCAGCGCCGCCCAAAGCAAGTCCCGGGCATTGCGCGACCCGCCAATGGCAACCGCGAGAGGACCGAGGAACTCGATCGAGGTCACCATCCCCAGCGGGATTCGCGCCGCCGCCTCGAAGTAGCACAGCGTCATGGCGCCGGTGACCAGACCGAGGCAGGCGCCGCCAAGTAACCGTGGCCCACTACCGGAACCCAGCCGAGGTCGTGCCACCGCCAGCAGGAACAGCGCCGCCCAGACCAGCCGCAGGCTGGTCGTTGTCGCCGCGCCAACCTGAGCCATCAGCGGTACTGTCAGCGCGCCGCCGAGCTGGACCGAAATCATCGCCGTGAGCGGCCAAAGCGGAACCGGGATGCGCCCGAGGGCTCCCGCGACAGCCCTCACTGCTTGGGAGTCGTATCCGCCGAGGCCACGGGATAGCGCGCGAGCAGCGCCGCCAAGACTCCATTGGTCCAGCCGAAGCCGACTTGCAGCTTGTATTCGCCGCCGCCCGCGCGCTTCGCGACCTCGTTGGTATCGACGTTGTATTTCTCGACCAGCACGCCGTCATTGGCGAAGCCGGCGACGACCCGGGTCTCCCAGCGCCCCGCGATCTGCCGGGCCAATGCCTCCGAGCCGTAGGAGGACAGCCCATCGATGCCCATCCACTGCAAGGGCGCCCAGCCATTCGGCGCGTCCCATTGCTGGCCGGTGGCAGCCGTCGTGGTGCGCAGCCCGCCAGGACCGAGCAGCTTCGCCGCCACCGTCGTCGCCACGGCACGCGCTTGTTCGGTGGTCGCGACGTGGAAGAACAGCGGCACGAGAGTCGCGGCCGAGAGCACGCCCGTCTGCTTCCCGGCCACCCAATCGTAATCGGTGAAGTCGCCTCCGTTCTGATCCCACATCAACTGCCGGATCGCCTCGGCGCGCTTGGCGGCGAGGTCGCGGTATTTGGCGCTCTCCGCCATCTGATTGGTCAGGCGGTAGCCATAGGCGAGGGCGCTTTCGAGGTGGAACAATTCGCTGTTGAGATCGACCGGAAGAATCTCGGTGGTATGCAGCGTGGCGAGGCTATGGCCGTCGGCGAACCAGCGCGAGCTATAATCCCAGCCGGATTCCGCCCCCGCGCGCAGGTCACGGTAGACCTCGGCGGGGGGGCGATGCGTGGTCGCGGCAGTCGCCACGTCCTCGGCATAGGATTCGTCACGCGGCGTATCCCGCTCGTCCCAATAGCGGTTGAGGAGTGTGCCGTCGGCCAGCCGCACAGCATTGCGGGTGGCCTTGCCGGGCTCCAGCGCATCCGCGCCCTCCATCCAGTAATCCTCCTCCGCCTGCATCGCAGGGAGGTAGGTCGCATAGAGCGCCGCGCGGCCTTTGAGATCCTTGGGAGCGGAAAGCAGATCGACCATGCAGGAGAAGAACGGCGGCTGGGAGCGGCTGAGGTAGTAGCTGCGATTGCCGTTCGGCATGTGGCCATAGCGCTGGATCAGGGCGGCGATGTTGCGCACCATGTCTTCGGCCAGCTCGGTCTGCCCGTCCTGTTCCAGGCCGAGCATGGTGAAATACGTGTCCCAGTAATAGATTTCGCTGAAGCGGCCGCCCGGCACGATATAGGGCGCCGGCAGAGGCAGCAGCGAGGAATAGCGCTCGCCTTCATCGGCCGGGCGCCGCAGCAGGGTCCAGAGATCGGTGATGTATTCGCTGACCGTCTCGTCCTTCCGCCGGTTGTAGGAGACCGTCTTCAGCACCGGCGGCGTGAAATGCGCGGCGACAAAGGCGTGCAGATCGAAACCGGCCGCGTCCTTCTGCGCAGCGTAGTCGGCCAGAATCGCATCCGGCGCCTCCTTCGGAATCGCGTCGGCGAAGGTCTTCTGGTCGGCGAAGACATGTCCCAGCTCGACGGCGCTATAGAGCGAACCGAAGATCACGGATGGCGGCAGCGGATCGGGCTCCCGCGCATGGGCGGCGGAACCCGCGAGCAGGCCGCAGACCAAGCCGGTGGCGATCAGGACGTGGCGCAAACTCGTTCTCCCCGCGGCGGTGGCTTCTTGCTTTGGCGCCGTCCTACCAGACGAAGCTGGGGATCGTCGCTATCGGCGCCAGCCCGGCGGCCGCCGCCTCGGCCTCAGCTTCGGCCGTACGGCCCACCAGATCATGGATGCCGCCGAGCACCCAGCAGGACTCCAGCCCGACCGCCGCGGCACCGGCGATATCGGTCCGCAGCGCGTCTCCCACCACCAGCACGCGCTCGGGCGGCACGCCGAGCAGGGCCAATGTTGGCGGATAGATGGCGGCATCCGGCTTGCCGCGCTGCACCACCTCGCCGCCCATCCCCGCATAGACCTCCGCCAGCGCGCCGGCGCAGAGAATGCGCTGACCCTCCCGTACGATGACCAGATCGGGATTGGCGCAGAGCATGGGCAGTTCGGCGCGGCGGCAGGCTTCCAGCGCCGGCACATGAGGCGCGATCTCCGTGGCGCTGACGGCCTCGTCGGCGCCGATATTGAGGACGAAATCGGCATCCTCGGGGCGCAGGGCGATGTCGATGTCGAGCCCTTCGAGCAATGGCAGGTCGCGCGGCGGCCCGAGCCAGAAGGCGCGACGTCCGAGGCGCGCGAACCAGGGATCGGCGCGGGTGAACAGCCCCTCGTAGATCGCCTCGCCGCTGGTCATCACGCCATCATAGAGTTCCGGCGGGATACCCATGGCCGTCATCCCCCGCGCCACCACGATGGCGCGGCGTGGCGCGTTGGACAGCAGCACGACGCGGCGGTCACGGGCGCGCAGCCGTTCCATCACCTTCACCGCGCCGGGATAGGGCCGCACCCCGTCATGAATGACGCCCCAGAGGTCGAGGATGAAACCCTCGTAGCGCGGCGCGAGCGGCGCCATTCCGGCAAGGTGGTCCATGGTGGTCACGCCTCCTCGGCCAGCCGCTCGGCATCGGTGCCCACGGCCGCGCTGATAGTCTGGTAGCCGGCCGTCGCCAAGGCGCGCACCAGGTCCCGCTTGATAAGCGGGATGAGGGCGGGGCCGTGATAGGCGAAGGCCGTATAAAGCTGCACCAGGCTGGCCCCGGCGCGGATCTTGGTCATCGCATCGGCGCCGCTCTCGACACCGCCGACACCGATCAGCGCCAGCCTCCCCCGCGCGAGCAGGAAGGCCCGCGCCAGCACGCGCGTCGAGAGACCCATAAGCGGCCGTCCCGAAAGCCCGCCGATCTCGCGCGCCATCGCGGAGCGCAGGCCCGTTGGCCGGCTGGTCGTGGTGTTGGTCAGGATGAGCCCGGCGACACCCGCCGCGACCGCCACCTCGACCACCGCCGCCAGGCCCTCATGCGAAAGATCGGGCGCCAGCTTCACGAACAGCGGCGGCGAATCCGGCACGGCCGCGCGCATGGCACCGAGGATGGCGGCCAGCCGCGCCTCGCTTTGAAGGTCGCGCAGGCCCGGCGTATTGGGCGAAGACACGTTGACGACAACGTAGTCCGCGAAAGGCGCGACCCGCGCGAGGAGCGCAGAGTAGTCGCGCTCGGGCTCCGCGCCGTCTTTGTTCACGCCGAGATTGGCGCCGATCGGCACCGGATGCGGGCGGGGCAGGGCGCCGAGCCTCCGCGCATAGGCGTCGATGCCGCCGTTGTTGAAGCCCATGCGATTGATGACGGCGACATCCTCGGCCAGCCGGAATTGCCGGGGGCGCGGATTGCCCGCCTGCGGGCGGGGCGTCACGGTGCCGACCTCGACAAAGCCGAAACCGAGACCCGCCAACGGGACGGCGGCCACCGCATCCTTGTCGAAGCCGGCTGCCAGACCGATCGGATTGGCAAAGCGCAGACCCGCCACCTCGGTCGCCAGCGAACCGCTGTCTACGACATCGGAATGAGGAACGAGACCAGCGGTGAGTGCCCTCAAGCCAAGACGATGCGCGCGCTCCGGATCGAGACACCGCAACAGGGGCATGGCGAGCTTGGTCAGCACGCCGGGGAACCAGACGGGCGGCTAATCGTTACTCCCCTCCCTGCAAGGGAGGGGCTGGGGGTGGGTACTGGGGTGCGGCGATACGCAAGGCTTCGGCGCCCGGACCAACCCACCCCTAACCCCTCCCTTGCAGGGAGGGGAAAAGGACACCAGCGACCCGGTTCAGCCAACCGCGCATAAACATATATTTATGCGTCAGCCGCCGCGATCGCCGCGTTCATCGCGCGCACGCCTGCGGCCGGGCCGTCCGGGTGGTCCCAAACCGCGCTGACGACCGCCAGGAAATCGGCGCCAGCCTGCACCAGCGGAACGCAATTCGCCGGAGTGATGCCGCCGATCGCCACCGTCGGCAGTTCCATGACATCGCTCCACCAGGTCAGCACCTCTGGCTCGGCCTCGATCTCGGCTTCGGTCTTCGTGCCGCTACGAAAGAAAGCGCCAAAGGCCACGTAATCCGCGCCCGCCTCGCCCGCCGTCATGGCGAGATCCCGGCTGCCGTGGCAGGAAACCCCAAGCGTCAGATCCTTTCCCAGCAGCCGCCGCGCCTCGGCCACGGGCGTATCCGTCTGCCCGACATGGGCACCGTCGCAGCCCATCTCTCGCGCCAGATCGGGCCGGTCGTTGAGAAGGAAGGCAACATTGCGGGATTGCGCGACTGGCCGAAGCACATCGACCGCCCGCCGCAGCGCGTCGTCCGAGAGATCCTTCAGCCGCAGTTGCAGCGCGCCGACATCCCCGGCATCCAGCGCCGCCGCCAGGATATCGGCGAAGGCCGCCGGGTCGAGCTTCGGCGGCGTGACCAGATACAGCCGGCAGCCCGCCCCGTCGCTCATGCCGAGGCGACAACCCGCAGGGGGGTAAAGCCAAGGGCTTCGTCGCGCAGGCGCTTAATGGGGACGGTGACCTGCATGGCAATTCTCAGCGCTTCTTGGCCCAAAATCGGGCGCATCCGGGGGCGAAGACCTAGGCGAAATCGCTCTCCATGTCACGTTGGCCCTAGCCACCCGGCGAGCCGCCGCCGCGCCCCCGGCTGCGCGAGATCAAGCGCCGGCGGTGCCTCCGCCAGCACCACCGCGCCGCATTCGGCGGCGAGCGCCTCAACACGTTCAAGAAGCAGCCGAGGTGTGCCGACCAGAACAACCTGCCGCTGGCCTTCCCGTATCGCCTCCGCCGCCCGGCCAGGGGAGTCGGCGCAATCGAGAATGTCGGTAAAGGCAGGGTGAGGATGCTCGGCATGCGCCGCCGCAATCAGCGCAATCCACCACCCGACCCCCGCATACACCGCCGCGCCCGGCGCGGAGAGCAGAGTAAGGGGAAGACCCAGGGCCAAAGCGTCCCGCGCATCGGCTAGCCCATGGATAATGACGGCAGGCGGAAGCTTGGGCGCCACGTTCTCAGGTCCTTCCACGACACCAGCCGCCGACCCGCCGCATCCTAGCCCCGCCTCGCCGCGAGATCACGTCTGGGGCCGATCCTTTATGACGTGCTCAAACACCGGCCTTCATCCTTGACGCCTCCGGCCCGACCTGTGCTGACTTACGAGAGTGTTACGAAGGGCGGCACGTTAGACGGATGTCGGAAACCGGGGATACAAGCGCCAACCTGCGGCGTCTGGAGGCGGCGCTCGAGCGCATCGCTCAGGCCGCGCGACGACGACCGCCCGCGCCGCAACCGGCCGCCGAGCCCGAAAGCAGGCCGGCGCCCCGCGACAGCGCCGACAAGACCCAGCCCTGGGCGCCCGCATCCAACCACGACGAAGCCGTGCTCAAGATCGACGAGATCATCGGCGGCTTGCGCAACGCGCTCGGCATCGAGCGGAACGGATAGGCCGCCATGGGACAAGTTACCCTTCTCATCAACGGCTATTCCTATGTCGTCGGCTGCGAGGACGGTCAGGAACGGCACCTCGAGGCCATGGGCCGCGAGGTGCAGAAGCGCATCGACGGTATCAAGGCTTTGGGCCAGACCGGCGAAGCCCGGCTCCTGGTTCTGGTGTCGCTGCTGATGGCCGATGAGCTGCACGACAAGGACGCCTTCCTCGCCAATCAGCCACACCAGAACGGTCACACGGCCACGGCGGATCCGCAGATCGGCGATGCCGTCCGCCGCCTGGCGGAGCGTGCGGAAGACATTGCGGCAGCCCTCGAACGCGCCTAACTATGGCGGGCGGGGCTTCCTGGTTCGACAGGCAAGACATCCCCAGGGCCGATAAGCAACTCCCTCGGGAGCTGGCGCTGGTCTGATCCTGGTCAGGCTAACTGGCCCCCACCTGCACAAGCAGGCCTTGGGAGGATGCATATGCCACCGGCCGAGGCGGCTCCGCACTTTCCTCGATCTTCGTTCGATAGGCCCGGCTGATTGAAGCAGCCGTTCCCTCCGCCCATCGAGCCGGAAGCTATCGCCGAAGCCAAAACCGCCGCCCGACATGTCGCGCGAGCCCGGCGATTGGGCATCGATCCCGCGCTCGGCACACTCCTTGCGGCCAACCTCTTCGACGACCCCAAACTCCGTTCCGCCCATATCGTCGGCGGCTTCTGGCCGCTGCCGGAGGAGATCGACATCCGGCCGCTTCTCCATGCGCTGCATGACCGCCGCCAGCGCATTTGCCTCCCCGTCACCGGCCGGCGGGGCCATCCCCTGACCTTCCACGAATGGCACCCCGAGACGGAACTCAGCACAGGCCGCTTCGGCACGAGCCATCCAGACGGCGCCAGGCTGATCCCCGACCTGCTGCTCATGCCGCTGCTCGGCTTTGACCGCCAGGGCACCCGGCTCGGCTATGGCGGCGGCTATTACGACCGCACCATCGCGGCACTGCCGGGAGCCTGGCGCTATGGCTGCGCCTTCGCCGCGCAGGAATTCGACAGCCTGCCCTCCGGCCCCTATGACGCGCCCCTGCACGCGGTCGCGACTGAGCTGGGGCTGCGCCATTTTGGCTGAGGCCCACGGCCGCTCGCGCGCCGCCTGAGAGGGAGCGCGATGCGGATTTTGTTTCTGGGCGATATCGTCGGCCGCGTCGGGCGCGATGCCGTGGCCGCCGCCCTGCCCGAGCTGCGCCGCCGGCTGCGGCTCGACCTCGCCATCGTCAATGCCGAGAACGCGTCCCACGGCTTCGGCCTCGCCCCCGAGATGGCGCGTGCGCTGTTCGAGGCCGGGGCGGATGTGCTCACCCTCGGCAACCACGCCTGGGACCGGCGGGAGATCATCCCCTTCATCGCGACCGAGAAGCGGCTGATCCGCCCCATCAACTTTCCCCCGGCCACGCCCGGCGCGGGCAGCGTGTTGCTGACCTTGGGCGACGGCCGCCGCGCTTTGGTGCTCAACGCCATGGGCCGCCTGTTCATGGAGGCGCTGGACTGCCCCTTCCGCGCCACCGAGGATCTGCTGACCCGTCACAAGCTCGGCGCCACGGTGCAGGCCATCATCTGCGACTTTCATGCCGAGGCGACCAGCGAGAAGGCCGCCTATGCCCATAGCTTCGACGGCCGTCTCTCCCTCGTCGTCGGCACCCACACGCATGTCCCCACCGCCGACCATCAGATCCTGCCCGGCGGCACTGGCTTCATGACCGATGCCGGGATGTGCGGCTCCTATGACGGCGTCATCGGCATGGGCAAGCAGCCGGCGATCGAGCGTTTCTGGAAGAAGATGCCCGGCGAGCGCCTGCAACCCGCGGAAGGCCCCGCCACGCTGTCGGGAGTCTTCCTCGAAACCGACGACACAACGGGCCTGGCGCGCCACATCGCGCCTTTGCGCCAAGGCGGCCGCCTGGCGGAGACGTTTCCGGAGTTCTGATCCTGTCGGCTCAGCCCACGCCCGCGATGACTCCCCAACGTCATCCTCGGCGAAGGCCGAGAATCCCCGCCTTTCCTCGCCGCGGCTCCAAAAGGCGTGGATGCGGCCTTCGCCGAGCATGACGAGGTGGGCCGACCGCTACCGCCGACCCGAACAAAACTCCCGTTTTTGCCGCAGACGCTCGTTGCTAAATCGAGTTAAAAGTCTCGCATGCAGCTTGCCGCCGTTACCATGGTCTACAACGATCCCGACTACATGGACCCGTGGTGCCGCCACTACGCCAGGCAGGTGGGTGCCAGGAACTGCTACGTGATCGACCACGGCTCCGATGACGGCACCACCGATCATCTCGGCGAGATCAAAGTGATCCGCCTGCCGCGCAGCCCAAAGGACGAATCCGGGCGGGCACGGCTCGTCTCGTCATTCTGCGCCGAACTGCTGCGGCGCTACGACGCCGTTATCCATGTCGATGTGGACGAGTTGCTCGTCGCCGATCCGCGCCACCACCGGGACCTCGCCGATTGCGCCATGGCGATGAAGGGTGGCGTGCTGAACGCGATCGGCCTGGAAGTGTGGCACCGGCCGGACGACGAAGCGGCGATCGATATAGCCCAGCCGATTAGCGAGCAGCGGCGCTGGCTATGGTTCAACTCGGCGCTGTGTAAGCCGGCGCTCATTCGCGAGCCCGTCACCTGGCCAGCGGGTTTTCACAGCGTGGCCGCGCCCGTGGTCTTCGAGCACCTCTATATGTTCCACCTGCGCTATTTCGACCGCGACCGCGGCCTCCGCCGTCTCGCCCAGACCCGAGGCATGGCCTGGGCCGACGCGCATTCCTCGCTGCATCAGCGCGGCCCCGACCAGGAATGGCTCGACCGGCTGCACGCCGTCGGGAACTTGCCGGAGGAAGCCGGAGACTTCGAGCCTAGGCAGCAACCTTTGGCACGGTTGCTCGATCAGGTGGTGGCGAGCCAGGCCGGGCTGGAGGCGGAGACCTATCGCTTCGCGCTGAACATCCACGGCCACACCCGGCTGGTCTTGCCGCCACGCTTCAGGGGCAGGTTTTAGAGCGCCGGATGTCTGTGGCTTGAACCGCAATCCACAGATCCGCCAGGGCACGCGAAGGCGTGCCATCCACGCCTTTGCTTAGTCGCCGAAGCCAAGGCGTGGATCCCCGGCCTGCGCCGAGCATGACGCGGGGAGTGAACGCGGTTCAAACCCGAAACGTCACGCTTCCGGCCCCTCGCTGCCTCAGTCGGACATCGCCGGTTCGTGGGCGCGCAGGCGCTCGCGCTCAACCTCGGTGATGTAATCGCGGGTCAGCGGCGCCGCGGTCTGTTCGCGGGTGATCTGGATCTGGAAATTGACGTGTTCCTGATAGCGGAAGGCCAGCTCCGAGCCGGCCAGATAGAACTCGAACATCCGGCAAAAGCGCTCGTCATACAGTGTACTGATGGCGTCCCGGTTGGCCGCGAAGCGGCGGCGCCAGTGCCGCAGCGTCTCGGCGTAATGCAGCCGCAGGATTTCGACATCGGTGACGAGGAGGCCCGATTTCTCGATCGGCAGCATGGTCTCGGACAAGGCGGGGGAATAGCCGCCGGGGAAGATGTATTTCGCGATCCAGCTATTGGTGGTGCCCGGCCCGTCGCTGCGCCCGATGGTATGCAGCAGCGCCACCCCGTCCGGCTTCAGCACGCGCTTGAGCACATTGAAGAAGGTCCGGTAATGGTTGACGCCGACATGCTCGAACATGCCGACCGAGACGACACGATCGTACGTCTCCCGCACCGCCCGGTAATCCAGCAGCTCGAACTTCACCCGATCCGACAGACCCTCGGCCTCGGCACGGGCACGCGCCTCATTGAGCTGTTCGGTCGAGAGGGTGATGCCGGTCACACGGGCGCCGTAGTCGCGCGCCAGGGTCAGCGCCATGCCGCCCCAGCCGCAGCCGATATCGAGCACCGTTAGTCCCGGCCGGTCGAGCTTCAGCTTGGCGGCGATGTGGTGCTTCTTGGCGGTCTGCGCCTCCTCCAGCGTCTCGGTGCCGGTGCGGAAATAGGCGCAGGAATATTGCCGGTCGCGGTCGAGGAACAGGCTGTAGAGCCGGCCGTTGAGGTCATAGTGATGCGCCACGTTGCGCCGCGCGCGCACAGTGGAATTGATCTGGCGGAGGCGCCGCACCATGGTTCCGGCGAGGATGCGGCCCTTGAGGGTCGGCACCGCCGCGATGCCGGCGGCCTGCAGGTTCGACAGCAGAACCTCCAACACCTGGTAGATATTGCAATCCACCGGGGCGAGGCTGCCGTCCATGTAGGCTTCGCCGATGGCGAGACCGGGATGCAGCACGAATTGGCGCACCATCCGGTCGTGGGCGATCTTGATTGTAACGGGGCTGTTCTTGTCGGGGCCGTAGCTGCTGCGCTCGCCATTCGGCCAGATCACTGAAAGACCCCCCTGCCGTATCAGGCGGGTGAGTAAGCGGTCCAGCATCTGTCGCATGGCACTCTCTCGTCTATCGTCGCACAGGCTCTCCAACAGACAGGCGATAACCCGCTCTTAGCGATTTCGCAAGCAAAGGTAACACGGAGGTAATAATCCGGGCGAAAGACACCGTTGCGCACAGCGAATGCCGCTCGCGAGACTTGACGCGCAGGGCGATCCGGGGCGTCGAGTCGCGGTTATTTGGATGGGGCTTGGGGCTCGGTCTTTGCCGAGCGCGGCGAGACTTGGGCGGCCCCTCCCGGCACGGGAGAGGCCGCGGCAAAGTCAGGCGGCTTCGGGGGCTTCTTCTTCGGTCCCGAAGATATCGGCGGCCGAAGGGCCTTCTTCCTCGGCGGCGCGGCCAACGGCCTCGCCACGGAGCTGCTTCTCGGCTTCCTCGGGGCTACGCGCGACATTCACCGCGACGTTCATGGTGACCTCGGGGTGGAGAACGACACGGACCTGGCGCACGCCCAGCGTCTTGATCGGGTGATCAAGCTCGACCTGGCCGCGGCTGATCTGCAGCCCGCCGGCCGTCGCACCTTCCGCGATGTCGCGGTTAGAGACGGAGCCGTAAAGGCTGCCGGCTTCACCCGCCTGGCGGATAAGCGTCACGGTCAGGCCGTGGACCCGCTCGGCGATACGCTCGGCTTCCTCGCGGCGCTTGATGTTCTGCGCCTCGAGATGCACGCGGTTGCCCTCGAACTTCGCGAGGTTGTCCTTGGTGGCGCGCAGCGCCTTCTTCTGCGGCAGCAGGAAGTTGCGGGCATAGCCCGGCTTCACCTTCACCACCTCTCCCATCTGTCCCAGCTTCTCGACGCGCTGGAGCAGGATCAATTCGATCGCGGCCATGATGCTCTCCCCTCAGTGCAGGACGTAGGGCAGCAGCGCCAAGAAGCGGGCGCGCTTGATGGCCCGTGCCAGCTCGCGCTGCTTCAAGGCGGAGACCGCCGTGATGCGGGAAGGCACGATCTTGCCGCGCTCGCTGAGGAAGCGGGACAACAGCCGCACGTCCTTGTAGTCGATCTTGGGCGCGTTCGGACCCGAGAAGGGGCAGGACTTCTTGCGGCGATAGAACGGCCGGCGCGCGCCAACGGCGGCGCGGCGGGCGGCGGGATTGACGTCTGTCGAATCGCTCATGGCTCAGACCTCCTCATGATGGCGGCCACCGCCACGCTCGTCTTCGTCATCGCGCGGGCCACGGAACTCCTCGCGGGCGCGGAATTCCTCACGGTCGTCATAGCGGCGACGGCCGCTGTCGAAGCGCCCAGCGGGCTTCGGCCCACGGAAGCCGCGATCATCCGACTTGCGGGAGAGCACGGCCGACGGCGCCTCATCGATCTCATCGACGCGGATCGTCAGGAAGCGCAGCACGTCCTCGTTGAGGAAGAGCTGGCGCTCCATCTCATTGAGGTCGGCGGGTTTGATATCCAGGCCGAGCAGCATGTAGTGGCCCTTCCGGTTCTTCTTGACCCGGTACGCGAGGCTGCGGAGGCCCCAGTATTCCCGCTTGCGCACGGTGGCGCCGGCGGCTTCCACCTGCGCCGTGATGGTGTCGGCGATCGTGTCGACCTGCTGCTGCGTGATTTCGCTGCGCCCTATTAGGACGCATTCATATAATGGCATTCTGTCCCTCCGGATGTATCGGCCCGAGGCTGCGGATCCGGAGGTTCCGGTCGCATACGAGCACAGCCGGGGAGATGCCTCGCCCCGGCAGGGAAGCGCGCCTAAATACACATACGCGGTCGTTTCGCAAGGCAAAGCTGGCCTGCGCGCCTCACCGTCACAGCGCGACGCTTGCCTTGCCGGGCGTCGCCCGCGTAAGTCTCGCCAAATCCGACGTTACGGCCGCTTAACCAGACAAGGTCCAAACACGATCGGCTGAGGCTCGCAGGACTTTACGGCGGGACGCCGGTAGCCGCGAGTGGAGCTGCGCCTTTCGAAGCCTAGCTATCTCGATCTTCATCGGCTCCGGCCCATCTCAAACGAAGACATGAACACATCGCCAGCCGCGGTTGCCACCATCCGCCAAAACGCTGCCACGCCCGCCTTGCTGCTGGGCGTGCTGGGCGTGGTGTATGGCGATATCGGCACCAGCCCGCTCTATACCTTGAGCACCTGCCTCTCCGTCTTCGGCGCGGCGGCTCTGACGCCAGGCACGGTGCTCGGTATCCTATCGATGATCTTCTGGTCGCTGATCCTCGTGGTGACCGTGAAATACGTGACCTTCGTGATGCGCGCCGACAACAATGGCGAGGGCGGCATCCTGACCATGATGGTGCTGGCGCAGCGCGTCACCCGGCGGCCCCGCGTCGCCGCCGCCGTCACCCTGGTCGCGATCGTCGGCGCCTGTCTGTTCTTCGGCGACGGCATGATCACCCCGGCGATCTCGGTGCTGTCGGCGGTCGAGGGCCTGGAAGTCACCTCGCCCTTCCTCAAGCCGGCGGTGCTACCGATCGCCGTCATCGTCATCGGGCTGCTCTTCGCCTCGCAGTATCGCGGCACCGCGATGATCGGACGGGTTTTCGGTCCGGTGATGGCGCTGTGGTTTCTGACGATCGGCTTGTTCGGCCTGCTCCAGATCCTCGACAACCCCTCGGTGCTCCGGGCGCTGTCGCCCACTTACATCCTGTATTTCGCCTTTCACCACGGGATCATGACCTTCGTGATCCTCGGCTCCGTTGTGCTGTGCGTGACGGGCGCCGAGGCGCTTTACGCGGATATGGGCCACTTCGGCCGCATCCCGATCCAGAAAGCCTGGACGTATTTCGTGCTGCCCTGCCTCGTGCTGAACTATTTCGGCCAGGGCGCCTTGATCCTTCATGATCCGCACGCCCTGGACAATCCGTTCTTCCTGCTCTGTCCGGTCTGGTTCCGGCTGCCGATGGTGCTGCTGGCGACGGCGGCAACGGTCATCGCCAGCCAGGCGATGATCTCCGGCGCCTATTCGATGGCGCGGCAATGCATGCAGCTCGGCTTCATCCCGCGCATGATCGTCCGCCACACCAGCGAGGTGGAGGAGGGCCAGATCTACTTGCCGCAGATCAACACCATGATGCTGGTCGGCGTGCTGGTGCTGGTTCTGTCGTTCCGTAGCAGCGCTTCCCTCGCGGCCGCCTATGGCATCGCCGTGACCGGCACCTTCACCTGCACCTCGGTTCTCTCGGCGCTGGTCTTCAGGCGGCAGTTCAAATGGTCGCGCGGCCTGGTCATCAGTGTCTTCGGCGCGTTCTTCGTGATCGACGCGCTGTTCTTCACCTCCAACCTGCTGAAACTGCCCGAGGGCGGCTGGGTGCCCCTCGCCGTTGCCGCAGTGCTGATGGCCGTGATGACCTCCTGGAAGCGCGGCCGAGATCTCATGTTCCAGCGCTGGAAGCAGGACAGCATGCCGCTGAACTCCTTCCTCGCCCGGCTTCCCGCTTCCCGCATCATCCGCGTGCCGGGCACCGCCGTCTTCCTCACCGGCAATGGCGGCTACGTGCCGAACGCCCTGCTGCACAACCTCAAGCACAACAAGGTGCTGCACGAGCGGGTGTTCCTGGTGACGGTGCAGACCGCAGACGTGCCCGAAGTGCCCTCGGCCGAGCGGGCGGAGGTCGAGGAGCTGATCCCCAACGTCAACCGGGTCATCGTCCGCTACGGCTTCAAGGAGAGCCCGAACATTCCCCGCGCACTTGAGGAGATGCGAGAAAGCGGCATCCCCTTCGACCCGATGCAGACGAGCTATTTCCTCGGCCGCGAGGTTATTGTCCCAGCTCTGGTCCCGAAACTGCCCTTCTGGCGGCTATGGCTGTTCCTGGTGCTGGCCCGCAACGCCGTGTCCGCCACCGAGTTCTTTCGTATTCCGAGCGACCGGGTCGTCGAGCTTGGGGTCCGGATCGCGATTTAGGCGTCGCCACTTTCGTCGTGACATGCGTAGGCATGCCATCCACGCCTTGCCGCGGACGGCCCCGCCTTCGTCACCCAAGCGAAAGCGTGGGTCCTCGGCCTTCGCCGAGGATGACGTGGTGAGGTGAGGATTGGTTCGCGCTAAAGCATCGCGATCTAGGCTCCGACGCCGCCGCTATTCATACTTGCGCAATACTCCCGATGCGAACCTCCCCCGGATCGGTCCGGCATTGGGGAAACGTAATGGCTGACACCGACACAGCCGGCTTCAGATCGCGCGCCACCGCGATCGGTGTTGTCGCCATCCTGCTTTGGGCCGCACTTGCTCTGCTGACGGTACGCGCACGCGGCATCCCGCCCTTCGAGCTGCTCTGCCTCAGCTTCGGTGTCGCCTTCCTGTCCGGGATGGTGGCACTCGCGCTGCGCGGCCGGGCCGCATTGGCCCAGCTCTGGCAGCCCGCAGCGCCGTGGCTTACCGCCTTCTGTGGCATCTTCTTGTACCACGCGCTCTATTTCTTCGCTTTGTCCAAGGCACCGGCGGCGCAGGCCAGCTTGATCGCCTACCTCTGGCCGCTGCTGATCGTGCTGCTCGCGGCAGCCGCACCGGGCGGCGAGCGCCTGCGCGCGCGGCATCTCGGCGGTGCGCTGCTCGGCTTGGCGGGCACTACCCTCATCCTGACGGGACGGCCGCCAAGCGGCACAGCAATTGGGTCAGTCGCCGGCTATACGGCGGCTTTCGGCTGCGCTTTCGTCTGGTCGGGCTATTCGGTGCTCAACCGCCGGTTCGGATCGACGCCCAGCGGCATGATCGTCGGTGTCTGCGGCGCCGTCGCGGTGGCCGGCGGCGCCTGCCATCTCGCTTTCGAGCCCACCGTCACGCCCGTCCTGGGTCAATGGCTTGCCATCCTCGCACTCGGCATCGGCCCGACGGGTCTCGCTTTCCTCGCCTGGGATCATGCGACGAAGCACGGGCATCTGCCGCTCCTCGGCGCGCTCTCCTACCTGGCGCCCGCGGTCTCGACCCTTCTGCTGGTCGGCACCGGTCTGGTCCCGGCGAGCTGGTCTTTGCTGTTCGCCGCACTCCTTGTGGTCGGCGGCGCCCTCCTGGCCACCGGCATGCCGAGGCGCCGGCGGCCCGATTACACCAAGCGACAAGGGTATTGAGCGATTGAGCCCGTAAATCGTCATCTACGGCGAAGGGCGCCCCGCCTGGGGCCGAAGATCCACGCCTACCTTCTCGCCGCAAGCAAGGCGTGGATCCTCGGCCTTCGCCGAGGATGACGGTGCAACGGCACAGCCAACGCTTGCTGGTAAAAGGCCCAAGCACGGCGCTCGCCCCGCTACTCCACGAAACTCGGCCCCGGCTCGTCCACGTCCAGCACCGCCTTGCCCTCGAAAGCCGCCGCGATGAGGGCCCGTGTGTAATCCTGTTGCGGGTTCTCGAAGATCTCCTCGGCCGGACCTTCCTCCACCACGCGCCCCCGCCGCAGCACGATGATGCGGTGAGCCAGCGCACGGACGATGCGCAGGTCGTGGCTGATGAACAGGTAAGCGAGCCCGTGATCCGCCTGCAGCCGCCGCAGCAGATCGACGATCTGCGTCTGCACGGAGCGATCCAGCGCGCTGGTCGGCTCGTCCAGCACCACGAAACGCGGCTCCAGCACCATGGCCCGCGCGATGGCGATACGCTGGCGCTGGCCGCCGCTGAACTCATGCGGGTACCGTTCCAGCGCATTCTCCGGCAGCCCGACCTCGGCCAAAGCGGCGGCGACCTTGGCGTGGCGCTGCGCCGCCGTCAGGCCGCGCTCATGCACGCGCAGCCCCTCGGCCACGATCTCCTCCACCGTCATGCGCGGCGACAGGCTGCCGAAGGGGTCCTGGAAGACGATCTGCATATCGGCGCGCATCGCGCGCAACCGCCGCTCGGGCAGATGCGCGATGTCCTGGCCCTCGAACAGAATGCGGCCCTCGGCATGTTCCAGCCCCAGCATCGCGAAGCCCATGCTGGTCTTGCCCGAACCGCTTTCGCCCACCAGCCCGACAGTCTCGCCCTGCCGCACCACCAGCGACACGTCATCCACCGCGCGGACATGGCCCTGCGCGCGCCGCAGCACGCCCCGCCGGATGGCGAAATGCACGCCCACGGATTCCGCGGCGATGACCGGGGCCGGATTGAGCGGCAGAGGCGGCGGGCCGCCCTTCGGCTCGGCCGCGAGCAGCATCCGCGTGTAGGGGTGTTGCGGCCTGGCGAAAAGCTGGCCCACCTCCCCGGTCTCCACGATCCGCCCGGCCTTCATCACCGCCACGCGGTCCGCATGTTGCTGCACGATGCCGAGGTCATGCGTAATCAGCAGCAACCCCAGCCCCCGCGCCGCCTTCTGCGCATCCAGCAGCGCCAGGATCTGCGCCTCGATCGTCACATCCAATGCGGTCGTCGGCTCATCGGCGATCAGCAGCGCCGGATCGTTGGCGAGAGCGATCGCGATCATCACCCGCTGGCGCTGGCCGCCGGAAAGTTGATGCGGAAAGGCATCCAGCCGGTGGGTCGCATCGGGAAAGCCCGCCTGTTCCAGCAGCGTCATCGCACGGCGGCGCAGCGCGTCGCGCGGCAAGGTGGCTTTGGTGTGCAGGCTCACCGCCTCGGCCACCTGCCGCCCGATGCGATGCAGCGGGTTGAGGCTGGTCATCGGCTCCTGGAAGATCATCCCGGCCTTGCCGCCGCGCAGATTGCGTAGCTCGCGTTCCGGCATGCCCAGCACATCCCGCCCGTCGATGCGGATCTGGCCGGTGGCGACCGCGCCCGGCGGCAAAAGACGCAGCAGCGACAGCGCTGTCAGCGACTTGCCCGAACCGCTTTCGCCGACCAGCGCCAGGGTCTCGCCGCGATCCAGCGTGAAGGACACATCCTCCACCACGCGCCGCTCACCGAAGGCGACGGTAAGGTTCTCGACTTCGATCAGGCTCATCGGAACCCGGTCTTGCGGGGGTTGAAAGCGTCCCGCACCGCCTCGCCGATGAAGATCAGTAGGATCAGCGTGCCGCCCAGCACCCCGAAGGCGGCGAGGCCCAGCCAGGGCGCCTGTAGATTGTTCCGCCCCTGGGAGATGAGTTCGCCGAGCGAAGGCGAGCCCGGCGGCAGGCCGAAGCCGAGGAAGTCGAGGCTCGCCAGGATGGTGACGGAGCCTGACAGCGTGAAGGGCAGGAAGGTCAGCGTCGCCACCAGGGCATTGGGCAGGATATGCCGCCGCATCACCGCGAAATCCCCCACGCCCAAAGCGCGGGCGGCACGCACATAGTCCAAAGTCCGGCCACGCAGAAACTCGGCGCGCACCACGCCGGTAAGGTTCATCCAGTTGAACAGCAGCAGGAACAAGAGAAGCACCCAGAAGGACGGCGCGATGATGGAGGACAGAATGATCAGCATGAACAGATCGGGCAGCCCCGACCAGATCTCGATGAACCGCTGAAAGAATAGATCCGTAAGCCCGCCATAATAGCCCTGCACCGCCCCCGCCAATACGCCGATGGCCGATGCCAGCGCGGTCAGCGTAAAGCCGAACAGTACCGAGATGCGGAAACCGTAGATCACCCGGGCCAGCACGTCCCGCGCCTGGTCGTCCGTGCCGAGCCAGTTCCGCCAGCTCGGCGGCGAGGGCGCGGCGCGGCCGAGATTATCGACCGTTGTGTCATAGGAAAATGGGATAAGCGGCCAGATCATCCAGCCATGCGCGCGGATCGCCTTCGCGACATCGGGATCCGTATAGTCGGCCTCGGTCGGCATGAAGTCCGGGCCGAAGCGGTCCTCGCTGTAATCGGTGAAGATCGGGAAAAGCGTCTTGCCCTCGAACCGCACGACCAGCGGGCGGTCATTCGCAACGAAACCGGCGAACAGGCTGATGCCGAAGAGGCCGAGGAAGATCCACAACGAATAAAAGCCCCGGCGATGCGCGCGGAACGCAACGAGGCGCCGCCGGTTGAGCGGCGACAGCCTGCCGCGCCGCGCCGCCAGCGGCGCGGTGGTCATCGCCGGCTGCCGAAGTCGATGCGCGGATCGACCACGGTATAGAGCAGGTCGCCGACGATCTGCATGACGAGGCCGAGCAGCGAGAACACGTAAAGCGTGCCGAACATCACCGGGTAGTCGCGTTGCAGCGCCGCCTGATAGCCAAGCTGCCCCATGCCGTTGAGCGAGAAGATGATCTCGATGAGCAAGGCGGAGGTGAACAGGATGCTGATGAAGGCCGCCGGAAAACCGGCCACGATGAGCAGCATCGCATTGCGGAAAACATGACCGTAGAGCACGCGATTTTGCGTGCCGCCCTTGGCGCGAGCGGTCAAGACGTATTGCTTGCCGATTTCTTCCAGGAAGCAGTTTTTCGTCAGCATCGTGAGGCTCGCGAAACCGCCGACAACCATGGCGAGCGTCGGCAGCACCATGTGCCAGGCATAGTCGAGCGCCCGGCTGGGCCAGCTCCAGTTCTCGCTGCCCATGCTGGTCAGGCCGCGTAGCGGAAACCATTGCACGAAGGTGCCGCCGGCCAGCACGACGATGAGCAGGATGGCGAAGAGGAATCCCGGAATGGCATAGCCGATCAGCACCGCCAGGCTGGTGACGAGATCGAATTGGCTGCCCTCCCGCATCGCCTTCGCGATGCCGAGCGGGATCGAAATCATATAGATCAGCAGCGTCGACCACAGGCCGAGCGAAATGCTGACCGGCAGGCGCTGAAGGATCAGCTTCCACACCGGCTGGCCAAGAAAGAAGCTCTGGCCGAGATCGAAGGTGAGATAGCCGCGAAGCATGATGGCGAAGCGGGTGAGGGGCGGCTTGTCGAAGCCGAACATCTTGCGCATCTGCGCGACCATATGCGGGTCGATGCCCTGGGCGCCGCGATAGAGGCTGGCGGAAGGCATCGCGGTTTCCGCCGCGCCACCGCCTGCTCCCATACTGCCGCCATGTCCCTTGAGCTGGGCGATCGCCTGTTCCACCGGGCCTCCGGGTGCGAGCTGCACCACGAAGAAATTGATCGCGATGATGCCGAACAGAGTGGGGATGATCAGCAACATCCGGCGGAACAGATAGGCGACCATCGCTTAAGGCGGCGCCGTGCCGAAGGACGATCCAAGGTGGCGACTTCCGCCCTTGTCACACCGCATTGGAGTGGTGCCGCTGGGTATTCGTCTGGCGGGCGAGATCGGCATCGATCCACCAGCTATCGATATCGAAGCCCGCGCGCATCGGTTTGGGCGGATGGCCGAAGACATCCCAAAAGGCGAGACGGTAGCTGCCGAGATGCCATTGCGGAACAACGAACCAGCCCCAGAGCAACACACGGTCCAGCGCATGGCACGCTGCCTGTAGCGAGGCCGTATCCGGCGCCGCGATGACCTTCTCAACCAGCGCATCCACGATCGGATTGGACACGCCCATGAGGTTATTGCTGCCGGTAAGCTTCGATGCGGCCGAGGTCCAGTTGTCGCGCTGCTCGTTGCCGGGCGAATCCGACTCCGGAATCAGCACCACCGTCATGTCGAAGTCGAAGTTATCCATCCGAAGCTGGTACTGAGAGGGATCGATGACCCGCACCGTCACATCGATGCCGAGCTTCTTGAGGTCCTGCGCGTAGGGCAGGGTAACGCGCTCGAAATTCGGGTCGTTCAGCAGAATCTCGAAAGCCAGCGGCTGACCCGCCGCGTTCACCAGCTTGCGATTCTTCACCGTCCAGCCTGCCTCTTGCAGGACATGCAGCGCCGCCATCAGCGCCGGCCGGTCATTGCCGGAACCGTCGCTGACCGGCAGCGTGAAGGGCTTGGTGAAGAGATCGGGCGGCAGGTGATCGCGGTACGGTTCCAGCAGGGCAAGCTCGGCACCAGTGGGCAGGCCTGAACTCGCGAGGCCGCTATTGCTGAAATAGCTCAGCGTGCGCGCGTAGCTGCCATAGAACAGCGTCTTGTTGGTCCATTCGAAATCGAAAGCCATCGCCACCGCCTGACGTACGCGGCTATCCTGGAAGACCGGGCGGCGCGTATTCATGCCATAGCCCTGCATCCCGGTCGGCAACTGGTCCGGAAAAACCTCTTTGCGAACGAGGCCTTTCTGCACCGCCGGGAAGTTGTAGCCGGTCGCCCAGTTTTTCGAGATATTCTCGTCGCGGAAATCGATCTCGCCGGCTTTGAATGCCTCCATCGCCACGCTGGGATCACCGAAATACTCGAAGGTGATGCGGTCGAAATTAAAGAAGCCCCGGCACACCGGCAGATCCTTCGCCCAGTAATCCGGCCTGCGGCGATAGGTGATGCTGCGGTTCAGCGCCACGGTCTCGACGGCATAGGGACCGGAGCCGTTGGGCGCCTCGATCAGGGGCGCGGAAAAGTCTCGACCCTTCCACCAAGCCTCGGACAGCACCGAAAGCTGCCCGAGGATCAGCGGCAATTCCCGCGCCGCACCGTCCTTGAGGTGGAAGGCGACGCGACCGGCGCCCAGCACATCGACCGAACTGACCGCCGCGTAATACTGCTGAAAATACGGCTGACCTTTGGCGCAGAAAGTCGCGAAGCTCCAGGCGACATCGGCGGCCGTCACCGGCGCGCCATCCCTGAAACGCGCCTCCGGATGCAGCGTGAAGGTCACCCGGTCATGATTCGGAGTGACCTCGACCGATTTGGCGAGCAGCCCGTAGGCGACGGCGGCCTCATCCGAGGATGGGCGCAACAAGGTATCCCAGAGGTAACTTACCCCGGCGGCGGGCGTGCCGCGAATGATGAAGGGGTTGAAGCTGTCGAACCCGCCGACCTCGCTGAAGGTTACCGCACCGCCCTTGGGCGCATCCGGATTGGCATAGGGAAAAGCGGTAAAGCCCGGCGGAAGGGCCGGCTTGCCGGTTACCGCGATGCCGTATTGTCCGTCGGTGGCATCCTGCGCCCGCGCCACCCACGGCAGGGCCGCCGCGCCCACGGCCGCACCCAGGAAGGTCCGTCGACGCATCACGCCCCCTGTCCTGGCGAGCCGCCGAGGCAGACCCGCTCTTCAGTTATTTCCAAGACATAATGTGGACTTTCGAGGAGAACCGAAAGCCCTGGCACCTGTCTCAAAGCTGAAGGTTTTGTCAGCCAAGTTCCCCGAGCGCCGCGCGAAGCAGCCCGGGATCGCCCAGCGCCAGAACATCGCCGCGCGAGGTGTCGAGATGCAGCGGCGCGCCGGCCCAGTCGGTAACGCTGCCACCGGCTCCCTGGATGATCGGCACCAGCGCCGACCAGTCCCAAGGCTTGAGATCGCTCTCGGCGATGACATCGATCTGCCCCAGCGCGAGAAGGCCATAGGCGTAGCAATCGCCGCCCCAGGTCACCCGCCGCACCGCCGCACGGATCCGGTCGAAACCGGCTTGCCGGTAGCGCGGCTGGAAATCGGGCGCTGTCGCGGAAAGCTCAGCCTGGCCGAGACTCGGACATGCACGGCAACCGGCCGAGCCGCCAAGCGGACCGGTGAAGCGGGTTGGCTCCCCGGCCACGCCGATCCAGCGCTCGCCCGTAATGGGCTGGTCGATGATCCCGATCACCGGCACGCCGTTCTCGGTCAGCGCGACAAGCACGCCAAAGGTCGTGCGGCCGGTAATGAAGGCGCGCGTGCCGTCGATGGGGTCGAGCACCCAGCGATAGCGGCTGGCGCCGCGATCGGCGGTGCCGAACTCCTCGCCGATCACCCCATGATCCGGGCAGCGCTCGGCCAGGATCACCCGCATTGCCTGCTCGGCCGCGCGGTCAGCGACCGTCACCGGGCTGTCGTCGGATTTGTCGTCCGCCAGAAGGCCGGAGCGGAAATGCGGGCGGATGGCGGCACCCGCCGCATCCGCGAGCGCAAGCGCTACCTCGACGAGCTCGGGCGGCACCATGACGCGGTTACTGGCCTGACTTCTGCGCGCTGCCGGAAGCGGCGCCTGTCATCGCCGGGGTCGTTTTTGTTTCGGTGCCGCCATTGCCCGTGCTCGGGGCGCTGGAACTCGCGGGCTTGGCCGGCGCCGCCTTGGAGGTCGCGGCGGCCGCGACTGTCGGCAGGGCCATCGGCTTATCGGCGAGCGAGCGCAGATACAGGATGACATTCGCGCGCGTCTTGGGCTGCGGAATGCCGGCATAGCTCATCGTCGTGCCGGGCGCGAAATGCTGCGGATTGGCGAGCCAGCTATCGAGCGCCGCATAGGTCCAGGTGCCACCGACCTTCTTCAGCGCGGGCGAGAAGGAATAGCCGGGAACGCCCGCGACCTTTTCTCCCACAATGCCGTAAAGGTCCGGACCGACCTGGGTCGCGCCGCCCTTGGTGAAGGCGTGGCAGGCGCCGCAGGCCTGGCTCGCGAAGTCGCTGCCCTTGTCGGCGCTGCCGCTGGCGAGAAGCTGGTCCAGCGACGGACCCGCCGGCGGTGCCGCGGCGGTGCCACCGCCTCCGGAAGCCGGCGCCGCGGCCGCGGCTTGCTCTTTCTTCTGTTCCGCCTGTGCAGCGGCGACCTCGGCCTCTGTCGGCAAGGGCGCGGGCGAGGCCGAGAGGCTGCGCAGATAGGCGATCAGATCGGCGCGGCCCTGGATGTTGCGCAGGCCGGGATAGGACATGCGGGTGCCGGGCGCGAAGGTCTGCGGATCCAGCAGCCATTTGTTGAGCTGCTCATAGGTCCAGGTGCCGCCGACCTTCTTGAGCGCGTCGGAAAACGAATAGCCCGGCGCCGCCGCGACCTTCGCATTGAGGATATTGTAGAGATTTGGCCCGACCATGGCCGCGCCGCCCTGGTTGAAGCTGTGGCAGGACCCGCATTGCTGCGCCGCCGTGGATTGGCCCGCCGAAGGATCGGCCTTCGCCATGAAGGGCAGAATGGTCGGGATGATGACCCGAGCGGGTCCCGA
This sequence comes from Acidisoma sp. S159, assembly GCF_009766125.1. Lineage (NCBI taxonomy): Bacteria > Pseudomonadati > Pseudomonadota > Alphaproteobacteria > Acetobacterales > Acidocellaceae > Acidisoma > Acidisoma sp. S159. The sequence goes on along the minus strand of NZ_LMUG01000045.1, from coordinate 278,157 downwards.
AAACGCCTCGGCGGCCCCTTGGATGGTGATCGCGGTTTTCTCGAGTTCCCCGGGATGCACCAGCACATCGGCGAAGAAGCCGGCGACCATATAGGCCATCCCGGCAACCAGCACCGCCGCGAAAGCCTTGTTGCCTTCCAACCCACCAGCCATGCGCCGACCCCTGGACAATCGAGACCGATCGGAGCGGCAGCACAACACGCGGACAGGGGCGCCCGGCGAGGGCCTCTGTGCCGGCTGATCGCGAAGACGCCCCGAACTTGCGGGCACCATAGGGAATGGCTACCAGCGCATCAACCCGCCCCGCGGCCCTCACCCTGACCGAGAACCATGGCCCCCATCATCATTATCCCCGCCCGCATGGGCTCATTCCGGCTCCCCGGCAAACCCATGGCGCTGATCGCCGGCCTGCCGATGATCGTCCATGTGCTGAACCGCGCGCTGGAAGCCGATCTCGGCCCGGTCGCCATCGCCTGTTCCGAGGAAGTGGTGGCCGAGGCGACCCGCGCCGCCGGCGGCATCGCGGTGATAACGGACCCCGCTCTGCCGCGCGGCTCGGACCGTGTCGCCGCCGCACTGGCGCAGCTTGACCCGGACCGGCGGCACGACGTGGTGATCAATCTCCAGGGCGATCTGCCGACCCTGCCGCCGCAACTCCTCCACCGCGTGCTGGCGCCCCTCGCCGAGACCGGCATCGATGTCGGCACGCTGGTCGCTCCCGTCGAAAGCACCGAGGAGGCCGCCGCCTCCAGCGTCGTCAAGGCGGCCTGCGCTTTCCGGGACGGTGCCGATCTGGCCCCGGTGCTGTATTTCTCGCGCGCCGCGATCCCCTGGGGCGAGGGGCCGCTGTGGCATCACATCGGCGTCTACGCCTATCGCCGCGCCGCGCTGGAACGCTTCGTGGCCCTGCCCGAAAGCCCGCTCGAAATTCGCGAAAGCCTCGAGCAGTTGCGGCTTTTGGAGGCCGGCATGCGGATCGGCGCCGCGCGCGTCGATGTCGCGCCCTTCGGCGTCGATACGCCCGCCGACCTCGAACGTGCCCGCGCCGTGCTCGCGCGGCCCCAGGAGACGACATGACCGACCTCATCTCCTTTCAAGGCCAGCCGGGCGCCTATTCCGATCTCGCCTGCCGCACCGCTTTTCCCGGCATGCTGACGCTGCCCTGCGAAACCTTCGAGGCGGCGATGGAAGCCGTGCATGAGGGTCGCGCCCGCCTCGCCATGCTGCCCTGTGAGAACAGCCTCGCCGGGCGCGTGCCGGATATCCATACGCTGCTGCCGGAAAGCGGACTCTCGATCATCGGCGAGCATTTCCAGCGGGTCGAGCATTGCCTTCTCGCGGTTCCCGGCACCGCGATCGAGCAGGTCCGCCGCGCCCATAGCCACGCGGTCGCCCTCGGCCAGGTGCGCCGGCTGTTGCGAGAGCGCGACATAACCCCGGTCGTCGAGGCCGACACCGCCGGCAGCGCGGCTTTGGTCGCGAGCTGGGGCCGGCCGGAGGATGCCGCGATCGCCTCATCCTTGGCCGCGGAACTCTACGGGCTCGACATTCTGCTCAGCAATGTGGAGGACGCGGCCCACAACACGACACGCTTCTACGTGACGGCCCGCGCGCCGGAAGTGCCGAGCGCCGATACGCCCGGCCTGATGACGACCTTCGTGTTCCGTGTCCGCAACGTGCCGGCCGCGCTCTACAAGGCGCTGGGCGGCTTCGCGACCAACGGCGTCAACATGACGAAGCTCGAAAGCTACATGGTCGGCGGCGAATTCACCGCGACGCAATTCCTCTGCGAAGTGGACGGCCACCCGGAACAGCCACGTCTACGACTGGCACTGGAGGAGCTGGCATTCTTCTCGCGAGAGATTCGCATCCTGGGGGTGTTCAAGGCGGCGGCGTTCCGGGGTGGGAAGGGTGAGAGCGATTAGGGGTGTGGTGAGCCGTCGACCGATGCAGCACTTGCTCGAAGAGGCGCCCGATGACTTGAGCACAGCGGTGGCATGCAAGGCGAGGGAGGCCAGGGCAGCGCGGCGCGCTGGTGCGGACTTGCCTTGGTCAGCACCTAGCCGTTTTCTCAAAGTTCAGGATTACGGCTAGAAATAAATCTTCGTTTTCCGAGACGACGCCCTTAAGCAAATGATGCGAACTCAGAGTCAATAACAAGATTTATTGACCTTCACATTTTGGAAATTGAAGGGAAACTATACAGCGGGCGTTTCCAACAAAGAGGACGCTTATGAGTATTTCCCGAACCACCGGCTACCATGTAATGCAGCCGATCCCGGAGGTTGACCTACCGCCACCGTACCCGACGGGGGGCGAATATCCAATGCCGGGCGCGACGACCCCGCTTGGAGCCGGAGTGATGTATTCGCGGACCTTCCGAGGTAACGTGCCTTACCCAACGGTCTCGAATCCAGGCCAAACTCAGATGCCCGTAGCTCCTCCGCGACGGCTCACGCTGGGCGGCTTTTCCCTCGCAACTCAATCGTATCCAGTGACCCCTATTAATTACTCGATCATGTTTCCCCCTTCTCGCGTTTACTGATCCCCGTCAAAGTGAGCTGCAGCGCTGACTGCGCGTCAGTAACGTTGTGACGGTCGCGATTGGTTGGGCATGGAACAGTCCGAGCCCAGCCAATCCGCATCCTTGGTGTGTTCAAGGCGGCGGCGTTCCGGGGTGGGGAGGTCGCGCGTGGTTAGGGGTGCGGGTAGCGTTCCCCTTCGGTGCCCCTCGGGTGAGCGTGCCCTCACTCGCGCGCGATAGTGCCGTTGTCGGCTGAGCGCGATGAGGGGAGGTGCCGCAGGTTGGTGCCCGATACCTTTAATCATCTTCATCGATTTTCTCGGAATCTGAGCGGCAACAAAGATAGGCCGCCGTTCCAAAATATATGCCCCTTACAAATTCGGCGCCCTGACATTCAATAGTGAGATTACTCGCGTTCATCATTTGGAAATCGGTCAGGAATTATCGAACGGACGCTATAAAAAAAGGAGCATTTATGCCTGCACCTCCAGCGTCTTTCGGCGGACCTCCGCCACGATCAGTACGGCTTTCGGTCGTGAGGCCTTCAATAGAGCGCTGGGAAGAACTACGCGCTAGCGCAGCGCGTTTGAATATGCAGCCCGCGACGGCCAGCTTCCAGCCGCCGATAACGCCGTCTATACTTGGCTTGCCGCCGTCAACGCGCCGTCTCAACCTCTCGTCCACTTGGATGCCTGCGTCTGGAACCGAAGCGTAAGCACACATCTAGGGTAACGGATGCCGTAACGACCGCGATTGGCTGGGTATGGACCATCCAGGCCCAGCCAATCCGGCACTCTTTCGTCAAAACTAAGCCGGATCCCAGACTGTAGATGGGCTACCCATCCACAGCGCCCGCCGCCACTCAATCACGAAACACCGACCGCAGGCCGCGCCTTCACCAGTGCCTGCCGCGCATCCTCCGCCGCGGTGTCGAGCAGCACCTGCATCGCTTCTCGCGCGCCATCCTCCGACCGCGCACGGATCGCCTCCAAGACCGCCTCGTGCCGCCCCAGCGACAATTCCGGCGCCGAGGACTGCGTGAGCCAGTTGAGCCTGAACGATGCTCTCAGCGAGGAACCGATGAGCGCCACGAAGGACGACAGAAAGTAATTGCCCGTCGCCGCCAGAACCGCCTGGTGGAATCGCAAATCCGCGGCGACCGTGCGCGCCGTCTCGTCATGATCCTCGCTGTCGCGCGGCACCCGATCCATCGCCGCCGCCTGAGCCACCGCCATGTCGTGATAGGCGGCCGCGATCCGCGCTACCTCCTCCGACGTCGCGCGGCGCGCGGCCAGGGCAGCGGCCGAGGGCTCGACGACCATGCGCGCCTCGAACAGCCCGTTGATGTAAACCTCGGACGGCTCCTGCTCGAGATGCCAGGCGAGCACCGAGGCATCGAGCATGTTCCAGTCCGCCAGCGGGCGCACGATGGTGCCGAGCTTGCGACGCCCGACGATCATGCCCTTCGCCGCCAGCAGCCTGAACCCCTCGCGCAACGCGGCGCGCGAGACCCCCAGGCTGGCGCAAAGCTCCAGCTCCGGCGGCAGGGTCGAGCCCGAAGGCGTCTGGCCGCCTACGATGCGACGGCCGATCGTCTCCGCCACGTCGTCGCTTCGGTTGGTGGCGCTCCCTAAACCGGCGGCACGCCGCGCGGTCCGCGGTCTTTTGACGTGAACTTTATTGTCAGACATTACCCGCTTGCTTAAGCCGCCCTTGCCCCAAAGTCACCATCGTAAACACGGCGCGCCATCCGTGAAGCCCAGGCTCGGAAGAATCGGCTCCCGCTCACAACCGTCGAGGGTCTCGAGGCCGCTCATCGCGCATTCCCCAACCGGCTTGACGCCTAAGCGCTGTCGCCGGAGGCTACGTCATGCAGGTCGCCATGCTCCTCATCGCCGACGGTGCTGACTTCGTCAGTCGCCGGGTCGAGACGCTGTGCCTGACCCTGACGGGCATCGCCGGAGACCGCCATGCGGGGCCTATGCGCGCGGCGGATGCGCGGACGCCGTGGCACAAGCGCGGCACCGCGATCGCCAATACCCGGCAGATCTCTCTCCTTTCGGTCGAGGAATGCGCCGAGGTCGCCCGGGCGATGGATATTCCCGTTGTTCAGCCTGAGTTGCTGGGCGCCAATCTCGTCTTGTCGGAAGCCCCCGGCCTCAGCTTGCTGCCCTCGGCAACACGGCTGCGGTTCCCGTCCGGCGCGACGATCTTCGTGACCGAGCAAAACGCGCCTTGCCGCTTCCCCGCCGAGAAACTCGCTGCGGCGCATGGGCGGCCGCGACTGGCAGCACTATTCCCCAAGGCAGCGATAGGCCGCCGGGGGCTGGTGGGCATCGTTGAGTGCGAAGGCGAGGTTCGGACCGGCGATGCCGTGACCTATCTGCCGCCGAGAGGGCAGGTCACCCAGCGCGCCGCCCTTCGCTGATCCTCAATCCGCACCGGCCGGCGCGGAGGCTGGCACGGCGTGAACCGTCGCCGCCTGGACCCTGCGCCCGATTCGGCCGCCCCAGCGCCGGCAAGGCTCCTCCACCAGGCGCCACGTCACGGTGGCTACCGCCAAGACGATGCAGACCGTCATGAGCGACCACACGATACCGTCCACCCTATGCGAGAAGGGCAGCCGGCTCGGCGGGAAGCGCGACCATATCTGGCCGATCGCCTCGGCATGCAGCAGATAAACCGAGAAGGAAATCCGCCCGAGCCAGAAACACACCCCGAAGCCCAGCACCCAGGCGACCACCCCGGCCTCCCAGGACAGAGCGACGATCAGCATCGCGGCAAAGAGCGGCACGTAAGGCACATGCTGGGTGGCGACCGAGGCGACGATGCCCGCGAGGGCCACAAGCTCGATCACGCTCGCGACTGCGCGGGAGGGCGTCGTGAACTTCTCGCTCACCAGCCGGATCGCGAGCCCGAGGCCGAATCCGACCAAGCCGCGAAACACCGCCCCCCAACCCCAGATCACCACATCATAATTCTGCAAATGGATTTCGAGCCGGGCCAGAACCAGGATCGCCAGGCTCAGCAGCCACATCGGCGCATGGCGCATCCGCATGATCACCAGCGGAAAGACGATGTAGCACACCAGCTCGACCGCGACCGACCAACTCACCGCGTTCCACATGAGCTGATGGTAGAAAAAGGGCTGGAGCATCAGCGCCTGGAGCGGCAGCCACCGCAACTCCTGTGTCGGGTCATGCACCCCATGTCTGAGATAGAGGTCGAGCCAAAGCACCAGCATGGCGCCAAGCACGAATAGATGCATCGGATAGACCCGGAAGACGCGCCGGGTCAGGAAGCGGCCAACGCCACGCCATTCGAGACCGCGATAGACCGTGGTCAGAATGAAGCCGCTGAGAATGAAGAAGATATCGACCGAGACATAGCCCGGCTTCAACGCCGGGCCGTAAAGCGGATAGCCCATCACGCCAAGCATCAGATCGAGGTGATGACCGAAGACCCAGAGCGCCGCGAATCCGCGGATCGAGGTCAAAGAAAAGCTTTCCTGGCGCATGGCGGTGCTTTGCTACGCCGCCGCCGCGCGGGTCAATCTAAATCATCCCGCAAGAAACGAAGGGCGGCCAGTCATGCGACAGGCCGCCCTTTATGAATTCGACGAGATGCCTGACGACATCCACACCGTTTCTAGGCCGTTACCTGGCCTAGCCGGCGTGACTGGATCGGCGCCTCCGGTGAAGCGCGCGCAGCCTAAGCCGCGGCGGTCTTCTCTGCCGGCAGCTCTACCTTGCCGCCCGCCTTCTCGATGGCGGCCACCGCGGTCGCCGAAGCGCCGTTGACCGCGATTGTCACCGCGCGAGTGATCTCGCCACGAGCCAGCAGACGAACACCGTCCGTCTTGTTATGGCCGATCAGCCCGGCCGCGCGCAGACTGGCCTCGGTGATGGTCTGGCCAGCGTCGATCTTGCCGTCCGCCAGGGCCTTCTCCAGCGTGTCCAGATTGATCGGCGAGAACTGCTTGCGCGACACATTGCGGAAGCCGCGCTTGGGTAGCCGCCGGTAGATCGGCAGCTGGCCGCCCTCGAAGCCGTTCAGGCTCACGCCCTCACGCGCCTTCTGGCCCTTGACGCCCTTGCCGGAGGTCTTGCCCTTGCCCGAGCCAATGCCACGGCCAAGCCGCTTGGAAGTGGGCCGCGCACCCTTGTTATCGCGCAGTTCGTTGAGCTTCATCGTCTGCTATCCTTGGCCCCGATCAGGTCAGGACCGCTCCTCGACACGAATGAGATGAGCAACCTTGCGGATCATGCCGCGCGTCGAGGGGGTGTCTTCCACCTCACGCGTGCGGCCGATCTTGTTGAGGCCGAGACCGATCAAGGTCGCCTGCTGGCCGGGCTTCTGCCCATTGCCGGAGGTGATCTGCGTGACCTTCACGCGGGGTTTCTCAAGCGGCATCCGCTGCCTCCGCCGGGGCATCGCGCTTGCCCAGGATGTCATTGACCTTCTTGCCGCGGCGCGACGCGACCGAGCGGGGGCTCGCGCAGTTCTGCAGGGCGTCGAAGGTCGCCTTGATCATGTTATGCGGGTTGCGGCTGCCCATCGATTTCGCGACGACATCGCCGATCCCCAAAGTCTCCAGCACGGCGCGCATTGGGCCGCCGGCGATGATGCCGGTGCCGGCCGGTGCGGCGCGCAGGATGACCTTGCCCGCGCCGTAGTGGCCGAGCGCGTCATGATGCAGCGTGCGGCCTTCCTTCATCGGCACCCGGATCAGGCCGCGCTTGGCCCGCTCGGTCGCCTTGCGGATCGCCTCGGGCACTTCACGCGCCTTACCGGCGCCGAAGCCAACGCGGCCCTTCTGGTCACCCACCACCACCAAGGCTGCGAATGCGAAACGACGGCCGCCCTTCACCACCTTGGCCACGCGGTTGATGGTGACCAGCTTGTCGATGAACTCGTCGCTATGGTCACGGTCGCGCTGTCCGCCGCGGCCGCTGTCCCTTGCTTCCCGTGCCATCTACAAATCCCTCAGAAGGCCAGGCCGCCCTCGCGGGCAGCCTCCGCCAGCGCCTTGACGCGCCCGTGATACAAATAGGCGCCGCGGTCGAAGACCACTTCCTTCACGCCAGCCGCCACCGCGCGCTCGGCGACGAGTTTGCCGACCGCCGCCGCCGCGTCCTTGTCCGCGCCCGTCTTCAGCCCGGCCTTCAGATCCTTGTCCAGGCTGGATGCGGCGGCCAAAGTGCGGCCGGCCACATCGTCGATGACCTGGGCATAGATGTGCTTGCCGGAGCGAAACACCGAAAGCCGCAACCGGCCACCGGACTTCTGGCGAAGCTGGTAGCGCAGACGTTCCCGCCGGCGCTGCCGGAGATCCTGGTTCGCGCTCATTACTTCTTCTTGCCTTCCTTGCGGCGGATGGTTTCGGTCAGGTAGCGCACGCCCTTGCCCTTGTAGGGCTCCGGGGGGCGCCATCCACGGATTTCCGAAGCCACCTGGCCGACCTGCCGCTTGTCCATGCCCTTGACCCTGATTTCGATCGGGCGCGGGCAGTTGATGCTGATCCCCTCAGGAACCGGAAACACGACGTCATGCGAGAAGCCGAGGTTCATGACCAGGTTCTTGCCCTGCACCGACGCCCGGTAACCGGTGCCGGTGATCTCCATTCCGACTTCGAAGCCGGTGGAGACGCCCTTCAGCACATTCGCGATGAGGGAGCGCGTGGTGCCCCACATCATGCGCGACGGCGCTTCCTTCGACCGCGGGGCGACCGAAACCTTGCCGTCCTCGACTGTGACATCGACCAGTTCGGTCAAAGTCAGCCGCTGCTCGCCGAGCTTGCCCTTGGCGATGAGGATGCCATTGACGACGTTGACCTCGACGCCCTTCGGGATCTCGACCGGATATTTGCCTACGCGTGACATTGATCCAGCCCCCTCAGAAGACCCGGCAGAGGACTTCGCCGCCAACATTGGCGGCGCGGGCCTCCTGGTCGCTCAACACCCCGCGCGGCGTCGATAAAATCGACACGCCGAGGCCGCTATAGACACGCGGCAACTCGCGGATCTTCGAGTAGACGCGGCGGCCGGGGCGGGAGACGCGGGTGATCTCTTTGATCACCGGCTGCCCCTCATTGTATTTCAGCTCGATGCGAAGCTGCGCCAGGCCGGGCCGCAATTCCTCACTGGAAAAGCCGCGGATGAAGCCTTCACGCTGCAACACGTTCAGCACATTGGCTCGCAGCTGCGAAGCCGGCGCCACGCAAACCGCGTGGTTCGCCCGCTGCGCATTGCGGATGCGGGTAAGCATATCCCCTAAGGGATCGGACATCGACATCGTTGATCCCCCTACCAGCTGGCCTTCACCATGCCCGGGATCTGACCCGAGCTGGCGAGGTCGCGCAAAGCGATGCGGCAAAGGCGGAACTTGCGATAATTTCCGCGCGAACGTCCGGTCAGCTCGCAACGCAAGCGCACGCGAGTCCGCGAACCGTTGCGCGGCAACTGTGCAAGACGCACCGAGGCCTCGAAACGCTCTTCGACCGGGACCTCGCGGTCCTTCAAGATCGACTTAAGGGCAGCCCGCTTGGACTTGTCGCGAATCACCATAGCCTGGCGCTTCGCGTTGCGGTTGACCTGGGAAGTTTTGGCCATCCTGTCTATATCCTCCGGAACCTATCGGCCGTCGCGCAAGGCGTGGCCGCGGTTTTCCTAAACGCGTCTCGTTAAGCTCAGTTGGCGAAGGGGATCGAGAAGCCCTTGAGAAGGGCCTTCGCTTCCGCATCGGTCTTCGCATTCGTCACGAATACGATGTCCATGCCGCGGATCGACTCGACCTTGTCGTAGACGATCTCCGGGAAGATGATCTGTTCCTTCAGGCCCATGGCGAAGTTGCCGCGCCCGTCGAAACCCTTGCCGGTGATGCCGCGAAAATCCCGCACGCGAGGCAGCGCGATCGTCACCAGACGGTCAAGGAACTCGTACATCCGCGCCTGACGCAGTGTGACCTTGCAGCCGATCGGCAGACCCTTGCGGATCTTGAAGCCGGCGATCGCCTTCTTGGCCACCGTCTTCACCGGGCGCTGCCCGCTGATCAGCGTCAGCTCGGACACCGCGGCATCCAGCTTCTTCTGGTCCGCCGCCGCCTCGCCCACGCCCATGTTGATCACGATCTTCTGCAGCCGCGGCACTTCCATGACATTGCCGTAGCTGAACTCCTTGCGGAGCGCATCGCGCATCTCGGATTCATACAGCGCCTGGAGGCGCGGCTTAGCCTGTGTTTCGCTCACCTCTGCCTCCTCAGCTCTCGATGACCGCGCCGGTCTTCCGGGCGATGCGGACCTTGTCCCCACCTTCCAGAACGCGGAACGACACCTTGGTCTTCTGACCCGTCTTCGGATCGATCAGCGCCAGGTTCGACAGATCGATCGCCCGCTCCTGGGATACCTTTCCGCCCTGATTCGGGCCCGATGGCTTCTGATGCTTCGTGGCAAGCGCCACGCCCTGCACCACAGCGCGATTGAGCTTCGGGATCACCCGCAGCACCTTACCGCGGCTACCCTTATCCGAGCCTGCGATGACGAGAACCTCGTCATCCTTACGGATACGCGCGGCCATGATTACAGCACCTCCGGCGCGAGGCTGATGATTTTCATGAACTTCCGCGCCCGCAGCTCTCGCACCACCGGCCCGAAAATACGCGTGCCGATCGGCTCAAGCTGCTTGTTGATCAGCACCGCCGCATTGCGGTCGAAGCGGATCGCGCTGCCGTCCGAACGACGCACCGGATAGGACGTGCGCACGATCACCGCCTGGTGCACGTCGCCCTTCTTCACCTTGCCGCGCGGAATGGCATCCTTCACGGAGACCACGATCACGTCGCCGACCGATGCCGTCTTACGCTTGGAGCCGCCGAGCACCTTGATGCACTGCACACGGCGCGCGCCCGAATTATCCGCAACCTCGAGGTTGCTTTCAGCGCTGATCATCGGACTCTCCTCACGCCGCCGCGGAGGTCTGCTCGGCGAACTCGCCAAGCAGCGCACCGTTGCGCTCGATCACCTGCCAGGCCTTGCGCTTGCTGATCGGGGGGCATTCCTCGATCCGCACCAGGTCGCCGGTCTTGCAGACATTCTCCTCGTCATGCGCGGCATAGCGCTTCGAACGACGAATGAACTTCTTGTACAGCGGGTGCATGACGCGACGCTCGACCAGGACCGTACAGGTCTTGTCCATCTTGTCGCTCACTACTCGCCCCGATAGGACGCGCCTAGACATCGCCCTTATCTCCTCAGGCTTTTGCCGAAGCGCGACCGCGCTCCGAAATGATCGTCTTGACCCGCGCGATTTCGCGACGGACCACTTTCACGCGGGCAACGCTGTCGTTCTGCCCCGTCGCGCGCTGGAAACGCAGGTTGAACTGCTCGCGGCGTAAATCCACCAGCCGGGCGGTCAGCTCATCCGGGGTCTTGGCCCGGGTGTCGGTAGCTTCCTTGCTCATCTCACGCCTCTCCGATGCGGGTGACGAACTTGGTCTTGATCGGCAGCTTCGCCGCACCGAGCGTCAGCGCCATCTGCGCGATCTCGTTGGAGACGCCATCGATCTCGAACATAATGCGGCCGGGCTTCACGCGAGCGACCCAGAATTCCGGGCTGCCCTTGCCGGAGCCCATGCGGACTTCGGCCGGCTTCTGCGACACCGGCACATCCGGAAAGATGCGGATCCAGACGCGGCCCGTGCGCTTCATGGCGCGGGTGATCGCGCGGCGAGCCGCCTCGATCTGGCGAGCCGTGATGCGCTCCGGCTCCAAGGCCTTGAGGCCGAAGGCGCCGAAGTTGAGCTGCGTGTTACCCTTGGCGAGACCGTGAATACGGCCCTTATGCGCCTTGCGGTATTTCGTGCGCTTGGGAGAAAGCATGAACCTGTTCCGTGTCCTACCGCTGCGGCGCTTGTTCGGCGGCCTTGCGGTCCTGCGCCATGGGATCGTGCGCCAGGATTTCGCCCTTGAAGACCCAAACCTTGACCCCGCAAGTGCCATAGGTCGTCTTGGCGGTCGCGACGCCGTAATCGATATCCGCGCGTAGCGTGTGCAACGGCACCCGGCCCTCGCGATACCACTCCATCCGCGCGATTTCGGCACCGCCGAGGCGGCCACCGCAATTGATGCGAATGCCCTGCGCGCCGAGGCGCATGGCGGACTGCACCGCACGCTTCATGGCGCGGCGGAAAGCAACCCGCCGCTCAAGCTGCTGGGCGATGTTCTCGGCCACCAAGGTCGCGTCGATCTCGGGCTTGCGGATCTCGACGATGTTCAGCGAGACCTCGGCGCCGGCAATCGCAGTCAGTTCCTTGCGGAGGACCTCGATGTCCTGGCCCTTCTTTCCGATGACGACGCCGGGACGCGCCGCATAGATCGTGACGCGCGGCTTCTTCGCCGGGCGCTCGATTACCACGCGGGAAACGCCGGCGCCGGACAAACGGCGGCGCAGGAACAGGCGGAGCTTCAGATCCTCATGGAGAAGCTTCGCGTAGTCGCGGTTCGCGAACCAGCGGCTCTCCCAGGTGCGGTTGATGCCAAGCCGCAAGCCAATCGGGTTAACTTTGTGACCCATGTTACGCGGCCTCCTGCGTAGTCTCGGGCGCGGCCGCTTCCTGCGCCCGCTCGGCAACGACGATCCTGAGATGGGCGAACCACTTCTCGACGCGGGAAGCGCGACCGCGACCGCGCGCCTGGAAGCGGCGCATGACGATCGAGCGGCCAACCTCGGCGCGCGTCACCACCAGCCGATCGACGTCGAGCTGATGATTGTTCTCGGCATTCGCGATGGCGCTCTGCAGTGCCTTGCGAACATCCTGGGCGATCCGCTTCTTGCTGAAGGTCAGCGTCGCGACAGCTTTCGCCGCCGGCTGGTTGCGGATCATGCCCGCCACCAGGTTCAGCTTGCGCGGGCTCACGCGGATATTGCTGACCAGAGCCTGAGCTTCAGTCTCAGCCAGCTTACGAGGGGTTTTTGGCTTGCTCATGAATCAGCCCCGCTTCGCCTTCTTGTCCGCCGAATGGCCGGTGAAGGTCCGCGTCGGCGAGAACTCGCCGAATTTGTGACCCACCATATTCTCGTTCACCACCACGGGCAGGAACTTGTGCCCGTTATAGACCCCGAAGGTGAGGCCGATGAACTGCGGCAGAATCGTCGACCTGCGCGACCAGATCTTGATGATCTCGTTGCGGCCAGAGGCGCGTGACGTCTCGGCCTTGTTCAGGAGGTACCCGTCCACGAACGGGCCTTTCCAAACGGAGCGTGCCATGAATCAGCCCTTGCTCTTGTTGCGCCGGCGGATGATCAACTTGTCCGTCCGCTTGTTGACGCGAGTCTTGTAACCCTTGGTCGGCTTGCCCCAAGGCGTAACCGGATGACGACCGCCCGAGGTGCGACCTTCGCCGCCGCCGTGCGGATGATCGACCGGGTTCATCACGACGCCACGGTTATGCGGGCGGCGGCCGAGCCAGCGGGAACGTCCCGCCTTGCCGATATGGATATTCGAGTTGTCGGCGTTGGACACGGCACCAATCGTCGCCATGCACTCAGCGCGAACCACGCGAAGCTCGCCCGACATCAGCTTGACCTGGGCATAGCCCGCATCCTTGCCGACGAGCTGGGCGAAGGTTCCGGCCGAGCGGGCAACCTTGGCGCCCGCGCCTTCCTTCATCTCGATATTGTGGATGATCGTGCCAACCGGGATCGCCGCCAGCGGCATCGCATTGCCGGGCTTGATATCCGCGCGCTGGCCGGCAACCACATTGTCGCCGACCGACAGGCGCTGCGGCGCGATGATATAGGCCAGCTCGCCATCGGCATACTTGATCAGCGCGATGAAGGCGGTGCGGTTCGGATCATATTCGATCCGCTCCACGCGAGCCGCGACATCCCACTTGCGCCGCTTGAAATCGACGATGCGGTAAGTCTGCTTGTGTCCGCCGCCCCGGAACCGAACAGTGGTGCGGCCATGGTTGTTGCGACCGCCCGAGGAGGACTTGCCCTCGGTCAGGCCCTTAACCGGCTTGCCTTTCCACAGCTCCTTGCGCGACACCAAGACGGTGTTGCGCAGGCTGGGCGTGACGGGATTGAATTGCTTTAGCGCCATGATCCTATTCCCGTCGCCTCAGCTTAGGCTCGTGGTGAAGTCGATCGACTGGCCGTCTGCCAGCTGCACGATCGCCTTCTTGACATCCGACCGCACGCCGGGCCGGCCGCGGAACCGCTTCGTCTTGCCCTTGGTGATCAGCGTATTCACGCCCATCACCTTCACCCCGAACAGCGTCTCAACCGCGAGCTTGATCTCGGGCTTCGTCGCATCGAGCGCAACACGCAGCGTGACCTGGCCGCGCTCGTTCAGGATGGTCGCCTTCTCGGTGATCACCGGGCTGCGAATGACTTCGTACATCGCCTCGCGCGACATTTTCGCGGCGCGTTTGCGGGCGTTGAGACCGGGCGTGCTCATGCCGCGACTCCTGCCTTTTCTGTTTTCGCCGCGAGACGCGCGGTGAGGCCCTGTAGCCCCGCCGAGGTCACGACGAGAATGTCATGCCGCAGAATATCGAGCACGTTCGCGCCCGCCGTCGGCAGCACGTCGATGCCGATCACGTTGCGGCTCGCCAACAGGAAGCGCGCATCGACTTCACCATCGACGATCAGCGCCGAGCGCCAGCCGAGGGTGCGCAACTTCGCGACCAGATCCTTGGTCTTCTCGACGCCGGCCGCCGTATCGATCACCACCAGCTTGCCCTCCGCCTGCTTCTGCGACAGCGCGGAAATCAGGCCGAGGCGGCGGATCTTCTTCGGCAGATCATAGCCGTGGTCGCGAACGACCGGACCATGGACCACGCCACCGGTGCGGAACTGCGGCGCGCGCAGGCTGCCCTGGCGTGCATTGCCCGTGCCCTTCTGCCGATACGGCTTCCGCGTGGTGCCGGAAACCTCGGAGAGGCCCTTTACCTTGTGGTTGCCACCGCGGCTGCGGCTGCGCTGCCAGTGCACCACACGCGCCATGATATCGGGGCGCGGCGTGATGCCGAAAATTTCGTCTGACAGCTCGACCGAACCGGCGTCGCCGTTGTCGAGCGTCTTGATATCAGCTTGCATCTCGCGCTCCTCAGCTCGCCAGCGCGGCGGGATAGGCCGCATCGGCGTGGCGAGGCCGCTTGATGGCATCCCGCACCAGCACATAACCGCCAGCGGCACCCGGCACCGCGCCTGCAACCATGATGACCCCGCGCTCGGCATCGACCGCCGCGATCTCGAGGTTGAGCACCGTGATGCGCTCATGGCCGAGATGGCCCGCCATCTTCTTATTCTTGAATGTCTTGCCTGGATCCTGGCGATTACCCGTCGAGCCGTGGCTTCGATGGCTGACCGACACGCCGTGAGACGCTTCGAGACCGGCAAAGTTCCAGCGCTTCATGGCGCCGGCAAAACCCTTGCCCTTGGACGTGCCGGTCACGTCGATCTTCTGGCCGACCACGAAATGGGCCGCGGAAATGACCGAACCCGGCGGCACCAGCGCATCCGCAGCGACCCGGAACTCGACAACCTTCTTCGCGGGCTCGACCTTCGTTTTCGCGAAGTGGCCACGGTTGGGCTGCGAGACATTCTTGACCTTGGCCAGGCCCCAGCCGAGCTGCACCGCGGTGTAGCCGTCCGTTTCCTCGGTACGGGTGGAGATCACCCGCAGCTGGTCAAGATGAAGGACGGTGACAGTGACGTGACTGCCATCCTCCTTGAAGATCCGGGACATGCCCAGCTTCTTAGTGATTATTCCGGTGCGCATCGCCGCGGTCTTTCCAGTCTCAGATCTTAATCTCGACGTCCACGCCAGAGGCGAGGTCGAGCTTCATCAGCGCGTCCACCGTCTGCGGCGTGGGCTCGACGATGTCGAGAAGGCGGTAGTGAGTGCGAATCTCGAACTGCTCGCGGCTCTTCTTGTCGACATGCGGTCCGCGCAACACGGTGAACTTCTCGATGCGCATCGGCAGCGGGATCGGGCCGCGAACATTGGCGCCTGTACGCCTCGCCGTGTTGACGATCTCCCGCGTGCTGGCGTCCAGCACGCGGTGATCATACGCCTTCAGGCGAATGCGTATGTTTTGGTTTTGGTTTTCCATAACAGGCTTCCAGTTCGCGACTTCGATCTCGTTCCGCCGGTATTACGCGACGACCTGAGCGACGACGCCGGCACCAACCGTTCGGCCACCCTCGCGGATAGCGAAGCGCAGGCCGTCATCCATCGCGATCGGCGCGATCAGCTCGACATCCATCGACACGTTGTCGCCGGGCATGACCATCTCCGTGCCCTCGGGCAGGGTGACGACGCCGGTAACGTCCGTGGTGCGGAAGTAGAACTGCGGGCGGTAGTTGGTGAAGAACGGCGTGTGACGGCCGCCTTCTTCCTTCGTCAGAATGTAGCTCTCGGCCTTGAATTTGGTGTGCGGCGTGATCGAGCCGGGAGCTGCCAGAACCTGGCCGCGCTCAACGTCTTCACGCTTCGTGCCGCGCAGCAGCGCGCCGATGTTGTCGCCGGCCTCGCCCTGATCGAGCAGCTTGCGGAACATCTCGACGCCCGTCGCGATGGTCTTCACCGTGTTCTTGATGCCGACGATTTCAACTTCGTCGCCAACCTTCAGGATGCCGCGCTCGATACGGCCCGTCACCACCGTGCCACGACCCGAGATCGAGAACACATCCTCGATCGGCATCAGGAACGGGCGATCCTTGGCACGCTCCGGCTGCGGGATATAGTTATCGACCGTCTCCATCAGCTTGATGATGGCCTGCTCGCCAATCTCGGGTGTCTTGTCCTCGAGCGCGGCTAGAGCGGAACCCTGGGTGATGGGGATATCGTCTCCGGGGAACTGATAGGAAGACAGCAGTTCGCGAACTTCCATTTCCACGAGCTCGAGAATCTCGGGATCGTCGACCATGTCGACCTTGTTCATGAACACCACCAGCGCCGGAACGCCGACCTGACGGGCGAGCAGGATGTGCTCGCGGGTCTGTGGCATCGGGCCATCGGCGGCGGACACGACCAGGATCGCGCCGTCCATCTGCGCCGCTCCCGTGATCATGTTCTTCACGTAGTCGGCATGGCCGGGGCAATCGACGTGGGCGTAGTGGCGGTTCTTCGTCTCGTACTCAACGTGAGCGGTCGAGATCGTGATGCCACGCGCCCGCTCCTCGGGAGCTTTGTCGATCTGGTCATAGGCCGTGAACGTGGCGCCACCCGACTTCGCCAGCACCTTGGTGATGGCCGCGGTCAGAGAGGTCTTTCCATGGTCAACGTGACCAATGGTGCCAATGTTGCAGTGAGGCTTATTGCGTTCGAATTTGGCCTTGGCCATCGTCTTCTCTCCGTGAGCCGACTTGCTAGCGACGGGTTAAATACTGTCTCGGTTACCAGCGATAATGGCTGAAGGCCTTGTTGGCCTCGGCCATCCGATGTGTATCCTCGCGCTTCTTCACGGCGGCGCCGCGATTGTTCACGGCGTCCAACAATTCATTGGATAGCCGGTCTTCCAACGTCTGCTCGCCGCGCTTGCGCGCCGAGTCGATGATCCAGCGAATCGCCAGCGCCTGACGGCGCTCCGTCCGAACTTCCACCGGCACCTGATAGGTCGCGCCGCCAACCCGGCGGGAGCGGACTTCCACGGTCGGCTTCACATTGTCCAGCGCCTCATGGAACATCCGCACCGGATCGGCGCTGGAGCCGCCACGGCGCTTCAACGAATCGAGCGCACCGTAAACGATACCCTCGGCGACGGACTTCTTGCCGTCGTACATCAGCACGTTCATGAAACGGCTGATTACGACATCGCCAAACTTCGCGTCCGGCAGGATTTCGCGCTTCTCGGCGCGGTGACGGCGACTCATGCCCCTGTCTCCTTACTTCGGACGCTTCGCGCCGTAGAGCGAACGGCGCTGACGACGCTTGGCGATGCCCTGGGTATCGAGCACGCCGCGCAAAATGTGGTACCGCACGCCGGGAAGATCCTTCACGCGGCCGCCGCGGATCAGGACGACGCTATGTTCCTGGAGGTTATGCCCCTCGCCAGGAATGTAGCAGACGACCTCATAGCCGTTCGTCAACCGGACCTTGGCCACCTTACGAAGCGCGGAGTTCGGCTTCTTAGGCGTCGTTGTATAGACCCGCGTGCAGACGCCGCGCTTCTGAGGGCAACCCTGCAGAGCCGGAACCTTGTTGCGCGCGCGGTTGGGCTCACGCCCATTCGCAATCAGCTGGTTGATCGTCGGCATAGACCTCGTTCCGATCCTCACATCCCGTCTTGGCCGGCCCATACTCGCAACAATGACCCACTACAGAGCATCGGCCCTGCAAGCGGGTTATGTCCTTGCCATGGCCTGGGCCCCTGGACGAGACAATGTCCCTTGGGCGGCACCGCGGCAGCGGAAGATACGAATATAGACCTAGACCTGGGGCACAGCGCCCAGGTTCGGCCGAGGGCGCGACACCTACCGGGGGGGTCCCCCCGAGTCAAGCTCCGTACCACGCATGATCGTCATGGCGGCTGCCCATCGGGGCGACAAAAGCGCCGTTCGGCCTCCGCCTGGGCCAAACAAGCTGTCCTCGGCGCCACGTTATGGCAAGCTTGGTTGCGGTTCGGCAAGGAGCAAGCGCGCGTGGATCAGCACCCGAACGATGACCAGGGCCGGACGAATGGCGTGGCCCTTCTCCCCGCGCCGCGTGCCGCGCCGCAGGCCCTGCCACCTGGTAACGCGGCTGCCCGCCCCGGCAGAGGCGAAATCCTCGGGCATTTCGCCATGCGTGGGGATGTGCGGGCCGAACCCGGCGAGTGGCTAGGCATACCCGGCAGCGGATTGCGGCTCGAAGCCATCATGCTGCCCAGGCCGGTGAGCGATGCGCCGCCCGAAACCTCACCGGGCGTGGATTGCCAGATCGTCTTCGCACCCTTGGTGGTGACGACCTGGACGCCGCCCGGCACGCTGTGCGGCGCCCGCGGCATCGGCCTCGGCTGCGTCGGCGTGCGCTTCCGGCTTCACCCGGCCTCCACGCCCTTCTTCATCTGCCGCTACGATGTCGCGTTCACGGACGGCTCCCAGCGCCTCGACCAGCCAGGCATGGCCCCAGCGCTGGCGCCCGGTGGCGCGTTTGTCGAGGCCATCCGGCTCTGGATTCTGCGCCGGCCAGACGCCGCCCCTCTTGTGATGCTTGGTGGCGCCGCGATCGAAAACCAGCCGCCATGGCTCGAATTTCCGCCGACCGATGAGACGGTGGCCTGCAGGCTCCTCTCGCCCGCCTTCGAAGTGCGGCCGCCTGAGCAGCGGCACGGGGAACGCATTCCCGAGAAATACCGGCACGCCATGGAGGTATCGTGGAATCGCGGGGTCTTCCCGGCCAGCCCGGTCACGCTCCGCGTCCTGGAGGAGGCCGTCGTCTCGCGGGAAGGCATCGTGTTTGACCGAGATCTGCGGGTGGTGCCGGCCACCGGACGGCTATTTTCGGACGCCGACATCGCCGCCGCCGCGGCGAGCGCGTCTGCCGCGTTTGCACACGGCGCGATGCCCCGGGTCACCGGCCTTTCCGTGCTTTGCAAGAGCCGGGGAGCCCCCAACTACGGCCACTTCCTGGTGGAAATGCTGCCGCGCGCCGCAATGGCGCGGCAGATGATCCAGGGCTTCGAGCCGAGTTACATCGTCCACGAAAGCGATCTTCTGCCGGTGGTCCGCGATGCGCTGGACGCCATCGGCATTCCCCGCGAGGCCATACGCGCAACAGACGGCGCGCCGATACGATACGAGACGCTTCTGTTGCTGGACGGGCTGACCAATCACGGGATCTACCAATCGCCGCTCTGTGCCCGCATCCTGTCCGGCCTGGCCGCCAAGGCGCCGCGCGGGCCGTATAAAAGGATCTTCGTGCGGCGGCGGGCCACCACGCGTCCTTTGGTCAATGAGGCAGCGGTCGAGGCGGCGCTGAAGGCCCGCGGCTTCATCGCCATCGATCCGGCACGGATGACGCTCGGGGAGCAGGTCACGCTGTTCAAGGGCGCCCGCCTGGTGGTGGGGGCGCTCGGCGCGGCAATGACCAACCTGGCTTTCTGCGATGAGGGAACTCGCGTCGTCATGCTGACCGCGGCAAGCTTCCCAGATACTTTCTTCTGGTTTCTCTGCCGCCACCGCCGCCATCACTATCTGGAGATCCGTGGCATTGATCGCCCGGAGGGAGAAGGGCTGGCCGAGCCCTGGAGCGCGGGCTTCACCATTTCTGAAGACGATATCGCCTTTCTGGCGACTCTATGAGGGCCGCCGGATGATGAATGACGATTCGCGACTGCCAGGCACCCTGCCGCTCGACCACGGCCTGTTCGGGCGATTGCGGCGAGACGTGGCAGAAGACTGGGCACGCTACCTGCACCATCCCTTCCTCAAGGCGCTCGGCCGCGGCACCCTGCCCATGGAGGGGTTCCGCCGCTACCTGATCCAGGATTACCTCTACCTGATCCACTACGCCCGCGGTTACGCGCTGTCCGGCTACAAGAGCGAGCGGCTGGACGAGATCCGCGCCGCTTCCCGCGCACTGACCGCGATCCTCGATGTCGAGCTGCCGCTCCACATCGCCTATTGCCAGGGCTGGGGCCTCACGGAGAGCGAGATGGCGGCGACGCCCGAGGATCTCCGCATGCTCGCCTATACGCGTTTCTTCCTGGAGCGCGGCCTCTCGGGCGACAAGCTCGACCTGGAAGTGGCACTCGCGCCCTGCATCGCCGGCTATGCCGAAATCGGCGCGCTGCTCCGTGCTGATCCGGAGACGGTCATGGCGGGCAACCCCTATGCGCCATGGATCGAGAGCTATTCGAGCGAGGCCTTCCAGGCAGCCGCCGCACAGGCGATCCTGGCCATCGACCGGCTCGGCGCGGAACGCGGCGCGGTGGCGCGCTACCCCTCGCTCCTCACCACCTTCCGCGCGGCGACACGGCTGGAGGCCGAATTCTGGGGTATCGGCTGGCCGAAAGAGCAGGTGTAACCAGGAGAAGCTTGGAGGGTTTACAGGAGATGGCGGCATGACGGCCCCGGTTTCGGGACAGGCGATCGACGAGACCATCGACAGCGTCGGCCGCATCGAAAGTCGCGGTATCGACTTCATTCCCGAGCGGGACCGCAAGTCGCAACCGCGCGACATGGCCTGGGTCTTTTTCGGCACCCAGATCACCTACGGTTCGTTGCTGCTCGGGGCGGTGCCGGTCATTCTCGGCCTCGGCTGGTGGCAGGGCTTCACGGCCATCGTGGTCGGCACCTTGCTCGGCTCGCTGGCGGTCGCCGGCATGGCGCTGCTCGGGCCGCGCACCGGTACCAATGGCACGGTCAGCAGCGGCGCCTTCTTCGGCATCCGCGGCCGCTATGTCGGCTCCTTCATCACCCAGGTCATCGACCTCGGCTATTTCGCCCTGGTGCTCTGGATCAGCGCACCGCCCTTGCTTCAGGCCGGACACAGGCTGTTCGGCTGGCCGACCACCGGCACGACGCTCAACGTCACGCTCGTGCTGATCGCCCTCGCCACTTTGGCCTGCGCCATCCTCGGCCATGCCACCATCGTCGCCTATGAGAAATTCACGGCCATCGCGAGCCTCGTCTGCCTCCTGCTGCTGACCTATTTCACGGTGACCCATTGGCACCCGCCAGCGACGCCACCGAAGCTCGCCTTGGGCGGCTTCTGGGCGACCTGGATGCTGGCGACGACGGCGCAGATCTCCAACGCCATCTCCTACGCGCCCTTCGCCGGCGACTATGCGCGCTATATGCCGGGGCGGACTCCGCCGCGCCGCCTCTTCGGCTGGTCGCTGCTCGGCATGGTGGCCGGCTGCATCGTGGCGCTGACCTGCGGCGAGATCATCGCGCTCGGGGTCTCCGATGCCGGCATCTCGACCAGCACGATGATGGACAACCTCCCGGCCGCCCTGCTGATCCCGGTGGCGCTGATCGGGCTGGTCGGCAATCTCACCAACGGGGCGATGGTCGCCTATAACGGCACGCTCGACCTGCATGCCATCCTATGGCGGATGCGGCGGCCCCAGGTCGGGCTCATCTTCGGGGCGATCGGCCTCGTCGTCGGCTATGTCGGCCTGGTCCTGTTCAACCTCACCGATTCGATCCTGGCGCTCTGCTCGGTGGTGACGGTGCTGGTGACGCCCTGGATCATGATCAATATCATCGGCTACCGCCAGCATGGCGGCCGCTTCGATCCGCGTGCCTTGCAGGCTTTCGGCGCGGGCAAGGAGCGCGGCGCCTATTGGTATGGGCATGGCTTCAACCGCGGCGCAGTGCTCGCCTGGCTGCTCGGCGTCGGCGTCGGCCTGCTCTTCACCAATACCAGCGTCTTCACCGGGCCCCTTGCGAATATCGCCTCCGGCGTCGATCTCAGCTTTATCAGCTCTGCTTTGGTCGCGGCCGCCATCTACCTCGCGATCGGCCGCGTCAGCACCGCAGGCGACCGCCGCTGACGGCTGGTGTCTTTGCGGTTTGGCAATGACATGCTAGGCTAACCTCGCGGCGCGGCTGCGGGCACCCGACCGGTGACGCGCTCGCCGGGACAGGGAGGCGCGCGCTTGGAGGGCATATGCGACACGCCTGCCGCCGGGCCGCGCCATGACATCGCCCCGGTGATCGACAGCGTTTGGTATTGCAGCCGCTACCCAGACGTCGCGCATGCCGGCATCGACCCGGTCGCCCACTACCTTGACGCCGGCTGGCGTGAGGGGCGCTGGCCCAGTCCTGTCTTCGACCCGGAGTGCTATCGCGCACAGGCTCCCGAAGCAGCGGAGGAGGAGCCCCTCGGCCACTACCTCTCGATCGGCGAGGCGCTGGGGCGGCGGCCCATCGCCTGGTTCGATCCGCGCTGGTATCGCGCCGCACAGAGTTTGCCTGATGGTACGTCCAGCCTCGCCCACTACCTCGCGCATCGCACAGACGGCACGGTCAGCCCCAATCCCGATTTCGACGTTCGCTTCTATCGGGAGCGCTACGCGGATATCGGGGTCGCGGATATCGACCCCTACGAGCATTTCATGCTTGCCGGCCGGACCGAGGGCCGCTTGCCGCGCCGCGAAAGCGATATTCTGCGCGGCTCCGGACTGGTCGATCCCAACTATTACTTCATCAACGGACCCGACGTGCATGAGGCGGGACTCGATGCGGTCGAGCATTACACGCAACGTGGCTGGCAGGAGCAACGGCGGCCCAACCCCTATTTCGACGGTGTCTGGTACCGCCAGCGCTATGCTCCGCCGGGGACGATGAGCCCGCTCTGCCACTACGTTCTGGACGGCGAGGCGCAAGGCTTCCGACCAAGCCTCTATTTCGATCCGGCCTGGTATCGGGATGCCTACGGCCTCCCGGCCGCGCAATCCCCGCTGCGGCACTATCTCAGCCACCGGGCGGAGCGCGGCGTCAGCCCTTTGCCGCTCTTCGACATCGGATTCTACAAGTCTCGCCACGGCGCCGAGCTTGGCCGGGCGCGCGATATCTTCGCCCATTACCTCGCCGTCGGCGCCGCGCGAGACCTCGACCCCTCGCCCTGGTTCAATGCCGCCGCCTATCGCGCCGCCCATATGACGGGCCGGCCGCCCCCTCCGAACACGCCGGGCGAGGCACTCCTCAACCCGCTGCTGCATTTCCTGGCGACCTTCGTGCTGGGTGCCGCTCGGTAGATCAGGCGCGCGCCCACCGCTTTTGTCCCTCGCCGCCACCGATGCTAGACGCGCCAGCATGAGCCCAGGCCCGCAAACCCTTCGTCCCGCCAATGACGCCAGGCTCCCGGCGACCGAGACGGATCATGGCGCCGTGGTGATGGCGCTGCCGAAAGGCCGCATCCTCGGCGACTGCCTGCCTCTGCTTGAACGAGTCGGGCTGGAACCCGCCGCCGATCTGGCGGAGGATAGCAGCCGCCGCCTGCGCTTCCCGACCAGCGATCCCTTGCTCGACATCATCCGCGTCCGCTCCTTCGATGTCGCGACCTTCGTGGCCTTCGGGGCAGCCGAGATCGGCATTTGCGGCGCCGATGTGCTGATGGAATTCGACTATCCGGAAATCTATGCGCCGCTCGACCTCGGCATCGGCCGCTGCCGCGTCTCGGTCGCGGAGCCCGAGGAAACGGCGGGGCAGGGTGATCCCGAGCGCTGGTCGCGCGTCCGAGTGGCGACCAAATATCCTAATATCGCGCGCCGCCATTACGCAGCCCGCGGCATCCATGCCGAGGTTGTGCATCTTAGCGGCGCGATGGAAATCGCTCCGCGCCTCGGCCTCTCCCGGGTAATTGTCGATCTTGTCCAGACCGGTTCGACCCTGCGCGCCAATGGCCTCGTCGAGAGCGAGGTGATCGCGCACGTCACGAGCCGGCTCATCGTCAATCGCGCGGCGCTGAAGACACGGCCGCAGGCCATCGGCGGCTGGATCGAACGTTTTCGCGCCGCACTCGACAAGGCCGCTGCCTGACTCATGCATCTTGCGCATCGGCTGATTCACGCGCCAGACCGTTCAAATTGATAAGTAATCCGCTCTCACGGCGTCGTGGCCGCAAGCTCTAGACCGCTATGAGCGGAGATCCTTGCATTACGCCGGCGTCCGATATGGGCTACGCACAAAGAATTGACCGGATTCCAAACCGCGAGAGAGAATTCTTGTTCGATGGTGGACTGCGGCGAGTGGCCGCTGCCGCCGGTTGGATGCTCCGGGGAACTAAGACAATGCGGATTCAACACTCGGGATATTGAGGGAATTTTAGCCGAGGGCGCTTTACCCTGTCGACATCGCGAGGATTACGCGACTACGGGAGAGGCCTTTGTCAGGTTCGATTTCATCCGCCATCACCCAGGGCATTACCCTGAGCACCAATCCGACGACGATCACCGCGAGCGGTACGATCACCGCCAGCACCGGCGTCGCCATAACGGGCCTCGCGACTCCTTGGACGCTCGGCAACAGCGGCATCGTCACGGCCTCCGCATCCGGCGCGGACGGCGTGTCGCTGACGGCCGGTGGTGTCGTGATTAACCTCGGCACGATCTCCGCCTATCGTAACGGCATCGACGTGACGGGTGCCGCTGGCACCGTCACGAATAGCGGCACGCTGGACTCGAGCGCGATCAAGATCGAGGCCACACCTCTGCCGAATACCTATAACGGTGTGTATCTCGCGGTCGGCGGCATCGTCACCAATCTCAGCGGCGGCGTCATCTTTGGTGGCTTTGACGGCATCGACGTCGAAAGCGGCACCGGCATTGTCAGCAATGACGGCGATATCCACGTCTCGACGGCTGAGGGGAACGGCGTCAATTTGCTGGGGAGCGGCAGCGTCACCAACCTCACTGACGGCAGCATCACCGGAACCTTCATTGGTGTCGGGGTCTACGGTGGCGTCGGCACTGTGACGAACAGCGGCACCATCAACGCGATGCAAGTGCTGGTGCGTGGCGGCTATGGCGTCTACCTGGCACATGGCGGCGTCATCACGAACCTCACCGGCGGTTCGATCAGCGGCGCCGCCTACGGCGTCCTGACGGGACCGACAGGGCCGCTTGCCTTCAGTAACGCAGGTTATATCTATGGCGGCGCGATCGGCGCCGACCTCGCCGATGGCGGGACGCTCACCAACACGGGCACCATTATCGGCGACTTGACCGGCGTCTCCCTGCTCAGCGGCACGCTGGTCAACGCGGGCATCATAAGCGCGGCCAGACTGACCGGAACCGCCATCCGCTTCGGCACCAATCAGGCCGATCGCCTGGTGGTGAAGACAGGTGCCGTCTTCGGGGGCACAGTCAGTGGCGGCGGCGCCAATAGCGTGCTGGAACTCGCGGCATCGGAGACTCAGAACACACTCGCGGGTCTCGGCACGACGATCACGAATTTCCCGACGATCGCCTTCGATTCTGGCGCCCAATGGCAAATCAGCGGCACCGCCGCCGCTTTCAATGCCGTGCAGACCATCACCGGCTTCTCGACAGGCGACACCATCCGCCTCACCGGCGTCACCGGCCTCTCCTCCACCTTCGACACAACGACGGATCAACTGACGCTAAGCGGCGGCGGCAATACCTATGTCCTGAAATTCGACAGCGCCTTCACCAATGAGACCGTCACCACCCAGGTTTCCGGCAGCGACACGACCGTCACGCTCATTCCCTGTTTCGCCGCGGGCACGCGCATTGCAACACCGGGCGGCGAGACGCCCGTCGAGAAACTGCGCGAGGGCGATCGCGTACTGACGGCTTTCGGCGAACTTATGAGGATCACCTGGGCGGGGCATCGCCGCGTGCAATGCGACACGCATCCGACGCCCGATCGTGTCCTGCCAATCCGCGTCGCGGCGCATGCCTTCGCCGAGCACGAACCCCACCGCGACCTGCTGCTATCGCCCGATCACGCCGTCCTGGTGAATGAAGTACTCGTGCCGGTAAAGCACCTCGTGAACGGCAGCTCGATCCGCCAGGTCAATGCCAATACGATCACCTACTACCACATCGAATTGCCGCGCCATTCCGTGCTGCTGGCGGAGGGTCTGCCGGCCGAGAGCTACCTCGACGTCGGCGATCGCGGATCCTTCGGCAACAACAGCGGTCTCACGCAGCTCCAGCCCGTTTTCGGTGGAGAAGGTCCCAATGCCATGATGATTCGGGACGCGCTGGCCTGCGCGCCGCTTTGCGTCCTCGGCCCCGAGGTCGATGCCGCGCGGTCGCTCCTCGCATCGCGTCTATCCCTCCTGGAACCGGAGAGGATCTCGGCGCACTGACCCCACGCGCCTCGCGGCGCCATTGCCAGCCTCCTCACACCGCGCGAGGTTCCCCTCCATGACCGATGCGAGGACGACCCGATGAGCGAGACCACTCCGGCCGACGAAGCACCCGCCATCAAGACCGAAGTGGACGGACGCATCGGCCGCATCCTCCTGAACCGCCCGCGGACGCTGAACGCCCTCGACCTTTCAATGGTGCAGCAACTCCAGGAGACCTTGGAGAATTGGCGGGACGAACCGGCGATCCATGCCGTCGTCGTGCAGGGCGCCGGCCGTGCCTTCTGTGCCGGCGGCGACGTGAAACGAGTTCGCACCCTCGTCCTGGCAGGCGCCATCGACGAGGCGCAGACCTTCTTCGCCGAGGAATATCTGCTCAACGCGACCATCGCGGCCTTCCCCAAGCCTTATGTAGCGCTGATCGACGGCATCTGCATGGGCGGCGGCCTCGGCATCTCCGTTCACGGCTCCTACCGCATCGTCACCGAGCAGGCGGTCCTCGCCATGCCGGAAACCTCCATCGGCCTTGCGCCGGATATCGGGGCGAGCTTCTTCCTGCCGCGCCTGCCGGGCGCCCTCGGAGTCTATCTCGGCCTGACCGGAGAGCGGGTGACGGGCGCCGATGCGGTGCATCTCGGTCTCGCCACGCATTTCGTTCCGAGTGCCGACCTGGCGTCACTCTCGGAGGAACTGGCGCTCGATGGCGTGGCCGTGCTCGCGACCCATGCCATAGCGCCGCCGCCTTTCACCTGGGCGGCCGACCGGGCAGCCATCAACCGCTGCTTCTCCGCCGAGACGGTGGAGGAGATCATGCAGCGGCTCGCCGCAGAAGGCGCGCCATGGGCGATCCGCGCCCGTGATGTGATGGCGAGCGCCTCGCCCTCATCGCTCGCCTGGTCGCTGGGTCTGCTGCAGCGCGGCAGCCGGCGCGACCTGCCGGCATGCCTCGAAGCGGAGATGAACCTCGTCGCGCAGATCATCACCTTGCCGGATTTCCAGGAGGGCGTGCGCGCCATGATCGTCGACAAGGACCGCAAGCCAAACTGGCAGCCGGCGCATATCGACGAAGTCGATGACGACGTGATCGATGATTTGCTGGCGGAGGAGGAGTGACGGCGGCGAGTGCCAGGCACTGACCGGCCTTGCAACCGTTTCGTCATGCTCGGCGAAGGCCGGGCATCCACGCCTTGCCTCGTGCCGCGAGTAAGGCGTGGATCTTCGGCCTTCGCCGAAGATGACGTGGAACCCTCGCCGTTAGTCTGACAGCCGCCCGCTACGCAGCCGTCGCCTGATCGTGCAGCCCATGCCGGATCGCCTGGCCATTCGCGACATCGAAGACATGGACGGCATCTTCCGGCGCGATGATGCCGACCTCGGCGCCTACCGGCGCCACCACATGACGGCCCGCCACCGCGATCAGGAAACAGCCGCCGACCTGCACGCCGACATGGCTGTGGTCGCCCAGCCAATGATTCGTCACCACCCGTCCCCGTAGCGTCGCCCCGGCCAGATCCTCCGAGACCCGTAGCTTATGCGGCCGCATCCCGATCATCACGCGGCTACCGGGCGGCAAAGCTCCCTGCCGCAACGGCAGCGTAAACGCGGGGGCGCCTTCGTTATCGAAAACCTGAAGAATCCCACCTGCCACCTCGGCGGAAAACAAATTCATCGGCGGCTCCCCGATAAAGGATGCCACGAACAGATTGCTCGGCCGCTCGCGCAAATCCTCGGGCGTGCCGAATTGCTGCAACAGCCCGTTATCCATGACAGCGATGCGATCGGCCAAAGCGATGGCCTCCGTCTGGTCATGCGTCACGATCACCGTCGTCATTTTATTGGCGATGAGATGGTCCTTGATCCGCGCCCGCAGCAAAGCCCGCAACTGCGGCTCAAGCTGCGACATCGGCTCGTCGAGCAGATAGATCGCGGCCTTGCGAATAAGCGCCCGCGCCAAGCTGACACGCTGTTGCTGGCCGCCGGAAAGACCCGGCGGATAGCGCTCCATCATGGGCCCCAGTTCCAGCATGTCGCTGATCTCGCCGACACGTTTGTCGATCTCGGCGCGCGGCGTACGGTCCCGCAACAGGCTGAACGCGATATTGTCGCGCACCTTCAGCGGCGGATACAGCGCATAGCCCTCGAAGGCCATCGCGATATTCCGCTCGGCCGGCTTGAGATTATTCACGATGCGGTCGCCGAGTTTGACCGTCCCCTCGGTCACGCTCTCGAACCCCGCGACCATTCGCAAAGTGGAGGTTTTGCCGCAGCCCGAGGAACCGAGCAGCGCGATAATCTCGCCATCCTCGATCTTCATCGAGACGTGATCGACCGCGCGGTCACGCGAGCCCGGATAGATCTTCGAGATATCGTCGAGATCGAGTGTCGCCATCAGCGGTGCATCCTCACCGGAGCGCTCATAACCGCGCGCCCCCGGCCGTATCGAAGAAATGCGAATGCGATAGGTCGAGCGTCGCCCAGGCTTCGCGCCGGCCGCGCTGCCCCGATCCCGCCATATGGCCCTGCGGTGCGCTCGCGAAAATCTCGGTGCCGTCGCGGGCGCGCAGCAGCATGACCTCGCGGTCATTGAGCGGCGTCACCGCATCGATCTCCACCGGCATGGCGCCTGGCTGCGCCTCGAACCCTACGGCCACATCCTCTGGCCGCAGCCCCAGCACGCAGCCATCACGCGCGCCGGCACCGCCGGGCAGCGCCACATCCGTCGAGGCAACGCGAATCTGCGCGCCCTGACTGCCGGGCACGGTGCTCACCGGCAGAAGATTGATCGGCGGATCGCCGAACAACCGGGCGATGCGGCTATTCGCGGGGCGCTCGTAAATCTCGCGCGGCGTGGCGATCTGCTCGATCCGGCCATCCACCAGCACGGCGATACGGTCGCCCAGCGCCATCGCCTCCTTGTAGTCCTGCGTCACATAAACCACGGTGGTTTCCCGCGCGCGCAGCAGCTGCGGCAATTCCAGCCGCATCTCGTAGCGCACTTTCGCGTCCACATTGCGCAGCGGATCATCGAGCAGAATAAGGTTCGGCTTGGCGATCAGGCTGCGGGCAAGGGCGGTGCGCTGCTTCTGCCCGTTCGACAGAGCTTTCGGCAGATGGCTCACCACATGATCGATGCGCAGCAGCTTCGCGACTTCGTGCACCCGCTGGTCCACCTCGGACTGCGCTATGCGGCGAGACCGCAAGGGGCTCGCGATATTCTCATAGGCCGTCATATGCGGATAGAGCGCGAAATTCTGGAACGCCATGCCGAGATGGCGATGTTCCGGGTTGAGATCGGTGATGTCCCGTCCATCGACAATGATATTGCCGCGATCGGGCCGGATCATGCCCGCGATCAGCCGCAACAGCACGGTTTTGCCCGCACCTGACGGCCCGAAAACCACCAGCGTCTCCAGCCGGTCGACCGTGAAGCTGAGGTCTTGGATGACCTCCTGTTTCTTGTAAGCCTTGGACAGGCGCTGGACTGTCAGGAACGACATGAAGTTTTCCTCAGCCCTTGATGGCGCCGAGGCTGAGGCCCTCGACGAGATAGCGTTGCGTGAAGATCGCCAGCACCAGCGTCGGAATCACCGACAGCACCAGCGCCGCCGCGATCTGCCCGTATTCGATGCCCGAGGCTGTGATGAAAGCGAGCGCGCCGACCGTTACTGGCTGCACCGAACTCGATCCCAGGATCAGCGCGAAAATGAAGTTGTTCCACGCATAGATAAAGGCGAGCAGAGCGGCGGCGGCGATGCCGGGGCGGGCCAGGGGAATCGCGATCTTGAAGAAAGTCGCGAGCCAGCTATGGCCGTCGAGGCGGTAGGCGAGTTCAATATCCTCGCTGACATCCTCGAAATAGCCGCGCACGATCCAGAGAACCAGCGGCAAAGTGATGAGCTGGTAGACCCAGACGAGACCGAAATAGGTGTCGTACAGGCCGATCACCTGGAAGTAGCGCAGCAGCGGCAGCAGCACGAGCAGCGGCGGCGCGAAGCGAAAGCTCAACAGGGTAAAGGCCATATCCTCGCCGCCACGAAACTTGAAGCGGGCGAAGGCATAGGCGGCGGGCACGCCCAGGATTAGCGAAACCACGACCGAACAGACGCTCAGGATCACGCTGTTCATCATATTGCGCATGTAGTCGACGGTCATCGTTCCGACGCCACCGCCGAGCTTGCCCAGAATCAGCGAAACATAGTTGTGCAGAGTCGGCGAGAAGAAGAGTCGCGGTGGGCTGCGCAGGATATCGCCGTTCGTCTCAAACGACATCAGCACGATCCAGATCAGCGGAAACAGAAAGAACACCGCGACGATCAGCATGAGAATGCCGCGCACGGGGGAGAAGGAGGCGCTCTTCATGATGGTGAGGTCCCGCAGGAGGCTGGTCTTGGTCGGACGGTTTGCACACA
This sequence comes from Acidisoma sp. S159, assembly GCF_009766125.1. Classification (NCBI taxonomy): domain Bacteria; kingdom Pseudomonadati; phylum Pseudomonadota; class Alphaproteobacteria; order Acetobacterales; family Acidocellaceae; genus Acidisoma; species Acidisoma sp. S159. Next base: position 247,452 of record NZ_LMUG01000045.1, on the reverse strand, counting down.
GCCCCCATCCGTCATGGCACGCGAAGGCGTGCCATCCACGCCTTGCTTGCTCGACGAAGGCAAGGCGTGGATGCTCGGCCTGCGCCGAGCCTGACGGCCAACCTGGCCACAACGGATCCCACTCATCACCAACACCCTAAGCCAGCCCATGGGCGCGTTCGCGCAGACGCGTCCAGGTGCTCATGAAGTATTTGCTCAGCACGTAGGTGATCGCCCAGAGCACCATCAGGATCGCGGAGGAGCGGCCGATATTGGTGAAGGTGAAGGCCTGCAAATAGGACTGGATCTGGAACACCATCAGCGTGTCGCCCGGTCCGCCCTGCGTCATCGCATAGATGATGTCGAATTGCTGGATGCTGTCGAGCATGCGGAACAGCGTCGCCGTCAGCACGTATGGCAGCAGCATCGGCAGAAGAATGCGAAAGAAGACGAAGGTCTGCGGCACGCCATCCAGTTCCGCCGCCTCGAAAGGCTGTCGCGGCAGCCCGCGCAAACCCGCCAGCAAAAGGATCGCGATGAACGGCGTGTATACCCAGATATCCACCAGAACCACGGTGAACAACGCCGACGAAGGCGAGGTCGCCCAGCGGAAATTCGGAAAGCCCAGAACCGTGACGATGTAGCTCAGCACGCCGAAATTGGCGTTCGTCATAAGCTTCCACATCAGGCTCGCGATGGCCGGGGCCACCATCAGCGGCAGGATCAGCAAGACATTGAGCAGGTTCGTGACAAAGGACCGCCGCCACAGCAGCAGCGCGATGCCGAGACCGATCAGCAACTCGAACCCAACCGTAAAGACCGTATAGAGCAGCGACACCTCGACCGTGCGCCAGAATTCGGAACTATAGGCAAGCTTCACGTAATTGCCGAACCAGATGAATTTCCGCGCCTGCGGAAAGGCCAGGTTGTAGCGCTCGAGCGAATAGAAGACCGCCGTCAGGAATGGGATAAGGATGCCCACGCAAACCAGCAGCGCCGGCAGACTCAGGATATAGGGCAGCGCGCCCGCCCCTCGGCTGCGAAGCGGCGCGGGCGCCGTGGAGGTCGCGGAAGAATTGGCTGCCGACATGCGCGGTCCTTAGAAAGTAACGCGAAGGGGCCCGCGACCGCGGACCCCTTCCCAGGCGTATCAGTTGGTAATGCCGGCGTCGCTCAGCTGCTGAGTGATATTGGCGGCGAGCTGGTCGAGACCATCATCCACCGAGACCTGCCCGGCATACATCTTCTGCAGCGCCGCCGCCCAATCGGTCGTGACGTTGAAGAACAAAGGCTGCGGCGTGAAGTAAATCTTGGCGCCCGGCGCGGCACCCTGGAATTCCTCCAGGAAGCCCGGATAGGTCGCCTTGAGCCGCGACTGGAAATCGGGGTCTTTCCACACCGACTGCCGCACCGGATCGACCTGATTGGCTTTGGTCGCGCCGAAAGTCAGCTGCTCGGTACCGCTGGCCCACTGCATGAAGCGCCAGCTCGCATCGCGCTTCTGCGAAAACGCGCTCATCGCCAGCGACCAGATCCAGATGTTGGGCGTCGGCGCCTTGGCATCGGGGTTCGGCGTGAAGGCCTCGTAGCCGATATGGCCAGCTTCCTTGGTGCCCGTCTGCTGGAAGAAGCCGATGATGTCGGCGTCATAGATCATGCCCGAGGTGCCCGACCCGAGGTCATTGGCGACTTCGTACCAGGTATACTGCGTCCAGTTTTTCGGGCCTGCCTTGTGCAGCATATCGACCCACTGCTTGGTGAAGTCCTTGCCTTCCTTGCTGTTCATGGTCGGCTTCAGCGTGCCGCCATCGGTCGAGAAATCATGCCCGCCGTAATTCGTGAAGCCCGAGAGGTAGCCCGCGTGAATCGTCGCCCAGCTGCGGCTGCCGCGGGTGCCCACGCCATAGACGCCGGGCACGTTCTTGGAGATCTGCGCACCCTTCTCGATCATATCGGGCAGGTTCTTCGGCGGATCGATCTTCTGAGCGTCGAAAATCTGCTTGTTGTAGCTGACGTCGTTGATCTCGAAGCCCCAGGGCAGCGCCCACTGCTTCGCATTGGCGGTGCCGAGCGGCTCGCCAGGCTTGCCGCTCCACGCAGTCGAACTGCGCAGGTTCGGCAGGATGTCTTCCCAATCGTAATTGGGCGCCATCTTGCTGGAGTCCTTGATGAATTCGTTCAGATCCACCAGCCAGCCAGCCGGGCCATACTGCCAGGTCTGGTAAGCACCCGTCATGAACACGTCATACTGCGTCGATTTGCTCGAAAGCGCGGCGGTGACCTTGTCGAAATACACATCCTCCGGGAAGATATCGTAGGTGACCTTGAGGCCCGTCATCTCCTCGAAATGCTTGAGGTTCTGCAGCATGGCATCCGCGTAGGGATGCTTGTTGAGCAGCAGCCGCAGCGTCTGGCCCTTATTGGCCATCCAGTCGTAATCGGCGGCGAGCGCCCGGCTCTGCATCGCGTTCAGCAGCGAACCCGTCGCGGCCGCACCCAGGCCAAGCTTGGCTGCGCGATCGAAAAGCTCGCGCCGCCCCAGGCCCTGCCGCACGAAAGCATCGAACAGGCTTTTTTCTTTATTACTCATCTACATTCTTCCCATTTGCTTTTTTGAATTGACGCACGGAACCGCGCGCCTTTGCGACAGAGCAAGACGGCAGGCGCAACAACCAGGCCGAGCGTCGCCGCCCGGCCTGCGAAACTTCAGGACGGAATCAGGATCGTCTTGATCGACTTCTCGCCCTTCTTCATGAGGTCGAAGCCTTTCTGGAAATCCTTTAGCGGCAGCGTATGCGTCACCACCCCTTCGGTCGGCAGACGCCCATCCGCGATTGCGGCAATCGTGAACGGATAGCAATAGGGCCCAAGATGAGCGCCATAGATATCGAGGTGCTTGCGGTCGCCGATGATGCTCCAATCGGCCGTCACCTCTTCGCCAAACACGCTGAACTCGACGAAGCGGCCGAGCTTGCGGATCATCTGAAGTCCCTGGCGCACGCTGGAAGGATGGCCCGTCGCCTCGATATAGACATCGCAGCCATAGCCGCCGGTCATCTCCTTGACTTTTGCGACGACATCCACTTCCAGCGGATTCATCACGATATCCGCGCCGAATTTCTTGGCGATATCCAGCCGGTCCTGCTTGGTATCCAGCACCACCAGCGTAGTCGGGTTCTTCAGCCGCGCCGCGCCGACCATACCGAGCCCTAAAGTCCCGGCCCCGGCCAGAACCACGAAATCATCGAGCTCGATCTTGGCGCGGTTCACGGCATGGACCGAACAAGCGAAGGGCTCGATGAGAGCGGCGGCATCCAGCGCCATGCCCTCGGGCACGTGATAGGTGCGGGAGGTTTTCGGGAACCGCATGTAGCGCGCCATGGCGCCGTTGACGTTGTTCTGGAAGCCGTAGAGGTCATGGACCTCGCACATCCAGTATTCGCCATGCAGGCAGTAGCGGCATTTTTCGCAGGGAACGATCTGCTCGGAGATCAGCCGGTCGCCGACCTTGAAGCGGCCTTCACGCTCGATATTGGCACCGACCTCGACCGCGCGGCCGAGAAATTCATGGCCCGGAATCATCGGCGCCTTGACATAGACCGGCTGGCCCTTGTCGTCGCCCCAGAACGATGGCGCGCCCTGGAAGCATTTGATGTCGCCCGCGCAGATGCCGACCGCCTCGACCTCGATGATGATGTCGTCAGGACCGGCGCGCGGCACTTCGACTTTCTCGAAGCGATAGTCGCCGGGGGCATAGGCAACGACTGCGTCCATCATCGCGGGCAGATCGTTGCGGCGTGTCGTGTCGCTCATGGAGCTCGTCCCTTATGCCTGGGGTTGCGACGTGAGGCGGGCGATCAGCCCGTCCGCCAGCGTCGACAAAATCATTTCGCAGGAAGCCGCGCCGGCATCGAGGGTGCCGCGAGAGCGCTCCCCCAGCCGGCTGGCGCGGCCGACCTTGGCGACCATCCCGCGCGTCGCCTCCAGCCCCTCGGCCGCCGCCTTCTTCATCGCCTCAAGCGACTGAATGAAGCTCTGGCCGCCGCTTTGCGCCGCATCGAAAGCCTGTTGCGCCGGCACGATGACATCGACCAGCGTCTTGTCGCCGGGCTTGGCCTCGCCCAGGCCCTGCACCGCGTCGAGCCCGGCCTTCAGCATGGCCGAGAAACGCGGCCCGTCCACCACATCGCTGCCGTTCAAAGCCTCGGCCATGTCGGTGAAGAACGTGCCATACAGCGGCCCCATGGAGCCGCCGATATCGCTCAGCAGCGTGTCGCCGAGCGCTTCCAGACCCTCCGGCAGGGTGAACCCGGGCTTCGCCTGCAAGCGCTCGCCCGCCATGCGGAAGCCTTTGCCCATGTTCACGCCATGGTCGCCATCGCCGGTCTGGCCGTCGATCTCGCTGAGGCGGCCCTGTTCGCGCACGATGATCGCCGTGAGGTCGAACAGGATCGGCCCCGCGTCCTTCAGCGTTACAGAGTCCATGTCCTTCATCCCGTCACCGTCAGGCCGATCGACCGCGCCGGCTTGGCGAGCAGCCGGTCCAGCTCGCTATCGAGACGGGTCACAGTGATCGAGGCGCCCATCATCTCCAGCGAGGTGAAGTAGTTGCCGACGTAGCGATGACGAATGCCGATGCCGCGTGCCTTCAGCATCTCGTCGATATGGCCGTAGAGGAGATAGAGCTCCATCACCGGCGTCGCGCCAAGGCCGGACACCAGCACGGCAACATCATCGCCACGCCCGAAACTCAGATCCTCAATGATCTTGTCGAGCATAAGCTCTGCCATCTCGCGCGCCGGCTTGACCGGAAGCACAGCGACGCCAGGCTCACCGTGATGGCCGATGCCGACTTCCATCATGCCGGGCTCGATAGTGAAATTGGGCTTGCCCGCGGCCGGGATGGTGCAGGCGGAGAGCCCGATGCCGATGCTGCCGGTATTGTCGATCGCCTTCTGCGCCACCGCGATGACCTGGGCCAGATCGCCACCCTCATCGGCGAGGCCGCCAGCGGCCTTCCACATCATGACCTCACCCGCCACGCCGCGCCGCTTCTCCTTCTCCGCCCGCGCGGCGGAAGCCACATCGTCATTGGCGACGACAGTGCGAACCTCGACGCCATCCTTGGCGGCGAGCTTCACCGCCATCTTCACATTCATGTTGTCGCCGGCGTAGTTGCCATAGAGGCAGGCCACGCCCGCCCCCGCATCGGCCGCCTTGAACGCCGCGTGGAAGCTCTTGGCGGTGGGCGAGGCGAAGATCTCGCCGCAGGCGACCGCATCGCACAGCCCGGCACCGACGAAGCCCAGGAAGGCAGGCTCATGGCCCGAGCCGCCGCCCGTCACAATGCCAACCTTGCCCGTCCCCCGCCGATGTGTCGCGCGGAGAACGCGGGGATTGTCGGTTTTCTCGAGGATCTCGGGGAAAGCCGCGACCACGCCATGGATGGCTTCATCGGCCACCTGCTCGGGGTCGTTAATGATTCGGTTCACGCCACGATCCTTGTTGCGTTTGAGACTATGCTTGGCATGCGTTTTCCCCTGGCAGACAGATCGTGGATTTTGTCTGACTCTCCCGCGCTGGTTCGGGCTGTGTCAATCGCTCGGGGCAATTTAGACGGAAACCGCGCTGCGCGCGTCCTATGCGGCTCGCAAAGCCGCGTGAGGTCTATTTCGCGGCCGCCATTATGTAATTGACGGACAGATCCCGGCTTTCGCGCCATCGGCCGCGCATCGGGTCGAAGCTCAGCCCGGCGCTATCGGTAACGCGCAGCCCCGCCGTGTGAAGCATGGCCGCCAAGCGCTTAGGCGGGACGAAACGCCGCCAGTCATGCGTGCCGCGCGGGAGCAGCCTCACGACGTATTCCGCGCCGATCTTGGCGGTGAGCAGCGCGCGCAGGCTGCGGTTCATCGTGGAAACGAAAAGAAGGCCGCCCGGAACTACAAGGTCCGCAAGCGCCGCGACGAAGGCCTCAGCGTCCGGCACATGCTCGATCACCTCCAGCGCCGTGACGACGGGAAAGCGCTGCCCCTCCGCCACCAGTTCCTCGACGCGCCCGAGGCGGTAGCTCAGACGCAGGTCCCGTCCCTCGGCATGGGCTTGAGCCGCGGCGATGGCGGCGGGTGCCGCATCCAGGCCGAGCACCGGAATGCCCTTCGCCGCCAAGGCCTCCGCCAATAAGCCCGCGCCGCAGCCAACATCGAGCAGCGTGCCGGGCACCATGCCATGGCGGTTTACGCGATCCACGATCCAGGTTGCGCGAAGAGGGTTCATTTCGTGTAATGCGCGCATTGGCCCCCGAGGGGCCCACCATTCGGCCGCTAATTTGTCAAACTGCGCGATTTCGGTCTCAGAAATCGTACCGCTCTCTTGCATGATTGCTCCCGTCCGGCCGCGCGGCTATGTGTGCCGCCGCAAGGCCGCCGCGCTGCGGCGCTGGCGGTATCTTAAGCGTGCCCGTGGCACGGCGGCTAGATCTCGCATCGCTCAAGCAAACTGGCATGGGCGCACATCCTGGAAGGACTTATGGCCCGCATCGTCATGAAGTTCGGCGGTACCTCCGTCGCCGATCTCGACCGTATCCGCAACGTCGCCCGCCGGGTGCAGCGCGAGGTCGAGGCCGGTCATCAGGTCGCCGTCGTGGTCTCCGCTATGTCGGGCACCACAAACCAGCTCGTCTCCTGGTGCCAAAGCCTGTCGCCGCTGCACGACGCGCGGGAATACGACGTCGTTCTCGCGACGGGCGAGCAGATCACCACGGGCTTGCTCGCCATCGCCTTGCAGGATCTCGGCGTCGAGGCACGGTCCTGGGCCGGGTGGCAGGTGCCAATCCAGACGGATGGCGCGCATGGCAAGGCGCGCATCGCGTCAATCGACGGCGCCGAGCTTATCCGCCGCATGGGTCTCGGCCAGGTTGCCGTGGTCGCGGGGTTCCAGGGTCTCGGCCCTGACCATCGCATAACGACATTGGGCCGTGGCGGATCGGACACATCGGCGGTCGCATTGGCCGCGGCGCTGGGCGCGGATCGCTGCGACATCTATACGGATGTTGACGGCGTCTATACCACCGACCCGCGCATCGTCGCCAAGGCGCGGAAACTGTCACGCATCTCCTACGAGGAAATGCTCGAACTCGCTTCTGTCGGCGCCAAGGTTTTGCAGACACGCAGCGTGGAACTTGCGATGAAGGAAAAGGTGCGGGTCCAGGTCCTGTCGAGTTTCGAGGATCGTCCGGGCACGCTGGTCGTTGACGAGGAAGAGATCGTGGAGAAGGAAGTCGTTACCGGGATTGCCTATTCGCGCGACGAGGCGAAGCTGACGGTACGCCGGGTTCCGGATCGTCCGGGCATCGCCGCCGCGGTATTCGGCGCGCTCGCTTCGGCCAACGTCAATGTCGATATGATCGTGCAGAACGTCGCGGAAGATGGCACGACGGACATGACCTTTACCGTCGGCCGCTCGGATTTGCCGCGCGCTCAGGAGGCGTTGTCTCACGCACGGCAGGAGATCGGCTATTGGGAGATCCTGGCTGATACAAACGTCGCTAAGATCAGCGTCGTCGGCATCGGCATGCGCAGCCATGCGGGTATCGCGAGCCGGATGTTCAAGACGCTGGCGGAGAAGGGGATCAATATCCAAGTCATTTCCACAAGCGAAATAAAGGTAAGTATTCTGATCGCGGCTGACTACACGGAACTCGCGGTGCGCTCGCTGCATACGGCGTATGGTCTCGATGCCGCCTGATCTCCCCGTCCTGGACGCCGCCGTCACGCCGGTGCTGAACGAGGCCGGGCCCGCATTGTCGCCGGCGCTGGCGTCTCTGTGCAGCCGCGGCGCGGCTTTCCTTGGCACGCGTTATGCCATCATGGGCGGCGCGATGAGCTGGGTCAGCGAGCGCAACCTGGTCTCCGCGATCTCGAATGCCGGCGGCTTCGGTGTGATCGCTTGCGGCTCGATGCCACCCGCTTTGCTCGAACAAGAAATCGCAGCGACGCAGGCGCTGACGGACAAGCCTTTTGGCGTGAACCTCATCACCATGCATCCGGCGCTGGACGATCTCATCGCTGTCTGCATCCGCGCCGGTGTCGGTCATGTCGTGCTGGCGGGCGGTGTGCCGAGCGGTGGCGCGGTGCGGACGGTGAAGGATGGCGGCGCCAGGCTGATCTGCTTCGCCCCGGCCTTGGTCCTCGCCAAGCGCCTCGTACGCCTCGGTGCGGATGCGCTGGTGATCGAGGGCTCCGAGGCGGGCGGGCATATCGGCCCGGTCTCGCTCATGGTCCTGGCGCAGGAGATCTTACCGGAGATCACCCAGGTGCCGGTCTTCGTCGCCGGGGGCCTCTGCCGAGGCGACGCGATCGTTGGCCTTCTGCAAATGGGCGCGGCGGGTGCCCAGCTCGGCACGCTTTTCGCCGCAACGCATGAGAGCATCGCTCACCCGCGCTTCAAGAAGGCGTTCTTCGGGGCGAATGCACGGGATGCGCTACCCTCCGTGCAGCTCGATGAGCGCTTTCCGGTGATCCCTGTGCGGGGCCTCGTCAATGCGGGAACACGGCGCTTCATGGCGCATCAGGCGGACACCTCGCGGCGTTTTCAGGCGGGGGAAACAACCCGCGAGGAAGCGCAGCTTTCGATCGAACATTTCTGGGCCGGCGCCCTCCGCCGCGCGGTGATCGACGGCGATATCGACGAAGGTTCCGTCATGGCCGGCCAATCCGTGGGGCTCGTTCGCGAGGAACTGCCAGTCGCCGAGGTGATTGCGCGCCTATTGGCCCAAGCCGAGTTTGTGCTGGCCGGACATGGACAACGCAACGCGGTCTGATACTGCCATCACCGCATCGCGCAGGTTATTCGCGCGGCTGCGGGAGAGCCTGGCCCAGGGCACCACGCCCTTGCCGAAGCTCGTCGCCCTCGTGGCCGTCGAAATGGCCTGCGAGGTTTGCTCGCTCTATGTGATCCGGCCGGGAGAACTCCTCGAACTCGCCGCCACCTACGGCCTGGAGCCGGGGTCCGTAGGCCGCACCAGGATGCGGGTCGGCGAGGGTATCGTCGGCCTTGTCGCCGCCATGGGCAGCGCGCTCAATCTCACCGACGCGCGCGAGCATCACGCTTTCGCGCACCGCCCGGAGACGGGCGAGGAGGCATTTGCCTCGCTGGTGGCGCTCCCCATACGGCGATCCGGCCATATCATCGGCGTGCTGACTATCCAAAGCCGCTTGCAGCGCGAATTCACCGATTTGGAGATGGAGGCGCTGGAGACGGTCGCCATGCTGCTGGCCGAGATGCTGGCGGCGCAGGGTGCGATCGAGATTCGGGGCGAGGGGTTCGGCGATGCCTTGCCTCGGCGGTTCCAGGGTCTCGCGCTGGCGGATGGCGTCGTCATCGGAGCTGTGGTGCGGCTCGACGCCTATCTGTCGAAGCGCCAATTGCTGGCCGCCGATCCAGCCGAAGAGCAATTGCGCCTGATTGCCGCCAGCGAACGCGTGCAGAGTGGTCTCGACGAGCTGATCGGCAGCGCGACTGATGGCCACGCCAACGACATTCTCGCCGCCTATCGCCTCATCGCCATGGATGGCGGCTGGCTCAAGCGGGTCGCGGCGCTGATCGACACCGGCCTTTCGGCCGAGGCGGCGGTTATGCGGATCATGACTGAGCTGCGCGACCGCATGCGCCGCATCGCCGATCCGTACCTGCGGGAGCGGCTTGTCGATATCGAGGATCTCGGCAATCGCCTCATGACGCAACTCGGCCTGGTGGATGGCGGGGTAGAGCGGAATGCCAATCGCGGCGATGTCGTGGGGGCAATTCTCGTCGCCCGCCGGCTGGGACCGGCCGAACTGCTCGACTGGCATCGCCGCGGCATTGCCGCTTTCGTGCTGGAGGAGGGCAGCGCCGCGGGCCATGCGGCGATCCTCGCGCGTTCCATGGGGTTACCGGCGCTGTCCGATGTGCGGGGCGTCATGGACGCGGCGCGCGATGGGGATGATGCGATCCTCGATACCGAGGAGGGGCTCTTCATCCTGCGTCCTGAGGATTCGGTTCGGCAGGCTTATGCGAGTGCCGTATCCGCCACCCGCTCGGGCGAGGTGGGGTCAGCCGCACTCGTGCAGAAGCCAACGGTCACCAAGGACGGGGTGGCGTTGTCCCTGCTGCTCAATCTGGGGCTGCCCTTGGAACTGCCCCAGATTGAAGCGACGGGTGCCGCCGGCATTGGCCTCTACCGCACCGAGATCGCTCAATTGGCGCAGAGTCAGCCAAGCCAGTCGCGGTCCAGCGGTGAGGCGTCAGGCATGGAACTGCCGAGCGAGCGCTCTTTCCGCAACCAGATAGCTGAATACAGCCGCGTGCTTGATCACATGGGCGATCGTCCGGTGCTGTTCAGAACCCTCGACCTTGGTGGGGACAAGCTCCTGGCCGGCGCCGATGTACCGACGAGCGAAAATCCGGCCATGGGCTGGCGGTCGTTGCGCGTCGGCCTCGACCGGCCCTCTACAATGCGACGCCAGCTTCGAGCGCTAATCAAGGCGGCCCAGGGACGTCCGCTCTCCATCATGTTTCCGATGGTCGCGACGATCAGCGAGTTCCGCGCAGCACGGTCATTGCTGGACGCTGAATTGGCGCGGGCGAGCGTAGTGCCCGCGCGCATTTCGGCTGGAACGATGCTGGAGATCCCAGCCCTGCTCTGGCAGCTTCCAGCTTTAATGCGCGAGGCCGATTTCGTCTCGGTCGGATCGAACGACCTGCTGCAATTCCTCTTCGCCGCCGATCGCGGCACGCCCAATCTCGCGGGGCGCTACGACCTCATCTCCGAGCCGGTGCTCGATGTATTGGAGTCGATTGTGCAGGCCGCCTCGGCCGCGGGCGTGCCTTTATCCTTCTGCGGCGAGGCCGCGGGACGCCCGATGGATGCATTGGTTTTGGCGGCAATCGGTTTCCGCACGCTCTCGATGGCGCCGTCCTCGCTGTTGCGGGTGAAGGCCACACTGCGCCGCGCCGACCTGCGAGCTTTCACCTCCGTCTTGCAGGCGATTCGTGACCGGCATGCAGGCGCCGCAAGTCTGCGCGAGCCATTGGCGAGCTGGGCGCGCGAAAAAGGAATAACGGTCTAGAGCATCATCTGCTCGACCTTGCTCTTCGGTCGGGTAGAAGATGCTCGCCAAAAATAGAGAGCTAGAGCTTCTTCCGAACCACTTCCATTGTTAAAAGCTCCAGCCTTCAGCTATCCGCTCGCTCGACCCAGGGGAGGCTGGCAAAAGCGATTCCCTCTTCGGCCAAAGATTCCCGTTCGTCCGACGTTGCCTCACCATAAATCGCGCGGGGTGGCGTCTCTCCAGACTGAATGCGTCGCGCCTCGGAAGCAAAACCTGGGCCGACATAGTCGAATTTGGTTTCGATCTCACGACGCATCCGCTGCAGTGCCGCCCGCATTTCGTCCGGCATCCGGCCTTCCGGCAAGGCAACGGGCTGTGAGGTCGGGTGCACGGGTTCATTCGCTGGTGTCACGGCCGAGCCTGGCTCTCTGGACGGAGGTGCCGCAGGCCGCGCTGCCTTGTTAGCGAGGGCAGGCGACATCAGTGCTCGTGTAATCCCTGTATCGCCGCAGTTCGGGCAGGCGACCAAGCCGGTCGCCGCCTGAGTTTCAAAGCCCGCGCTGCTATTGAACCAGCCGTCGAACCGGTGATTGTTGGGGCACTGCAAAGCGTAGTGGATCACGATATCTCCGGGCGACTCAGACGCGGGTCAGCAGCAGGACGATGCCTTCCAGCTGCTCCAGAGTATCGTAGCGGAGTGCGATGCTGCCACCCCTTCCACGCCGCCTGATATCGACCGCGAGTCCGAGCTTTTCGGTCAGATCGCGTTCGAGCGAGAGCGTATCCGGATCTTTGGGACGTGGTTCGCCTGCGGGTGTCGGGTCCTTGCGGCTGCTCAGCGCCTCGGTCTGCCGCACGTTGAGGCCCTGGGCGATCACCGCGAGGGTTGCTCGCGCCGGATCCGGGTGGAGAAGAAGCGCCCGCGCATGACCAGCGCTGATCGTGCCACGCCGCAACTCATGATGCACCGGCGCTGGAAGCTTGAGGAGCCGCAAGGTATTGGCGACATGGCTGCGCGACTTCCCCACGCGATCCGCCACGACCTCCTGGGTAAGGGCGAAATCCTCGACGAGCCGGCGGTAGCCTTCCGCCTCGTCGATCGGGTTAAGATTCTCGCGCTGCAAGTTCTCGACGAGAGCGGCCGTCATCGCTTCACGATCGTCGAGGGCGAGCACGAGGGCGGGAATTTCGTGCAATCCTGCCTGTTGCGCGGCACGCCAGCGTCTTTCCCCCGCGATGATCTGGAACTTGCCGTCCTCGCCAGGGGTCGGACGGGCCAGGACCGGTTGTAGCACGCCTTGTTCGCGGATGGACGCCGCGAGTTCGGCGAGTTCGGCGGGATCGATCTGCCGGCGTGGCTGGAAAGGCCCGGGCGCCAGAAGGTCGATGGGGATGACCTGGATGACGCTGTCCGGCGCCGACGCCGCGCTGTCGCCCATCAGCATGGCGAGGCCTCGTCCAAGGCGAGGGGCTTCACGGCGTCTATTCATGGCCGGACTCGATCACGAGGCTTCTCCTGGGTCGTCTCCAGCCGTTCCGCAAGTTCCGCGGCGAGCCGTATATAGGCCTGGGCACCGGGGGACCTGAGATCATAGAGCAGCACCGGCTTGCCATGGCTCGGTGCCTCGGACACCCGGACATTCCTTGGAATCATGGTCTCATAGACCTGTTTCCCAAAGAACCGGCGAACATCCTGCGCCACGAGTTCCGAGAGATTGTTACGGCGGTCGAACATCGTCAGCACGATGCCGAGGAGCTCGAGTTGCGGGTTGAGCCGCCGCCGCACCCCCTCAATTGTCTGGGTGATCTGGCTAACGCCTTCGAGGGCGAAGAACTCGCATTGCAGTGGGATCAGGACGTGACGCGCGGCGACGAGCGCGTTCAAGGTGAGGAGGCCGAGGCTAGGGGGGCAATCGATGATCACGTAGTCGGTAAAGGGCCTCTCCTCTGCCGCCAAGGCCTTCTGAAGCCGCTTTTCGCGATAGTCGAGACCAACAAGAGCGATTTCCGCACCCGCGAGGTCGGCTTCGGCCGGCAAGAGCGAGAGCCCTGGCACGGCGGTCGGCACAAGCGCTTCCACAGCGGGGAGGCCCTCGGCGAGCACCGCGAAGATGCCGCGGCGGCGCGCGGCTTGGTCCAGGCCAAGACCTGTCGAGGCATTCCCCTGGGGGTCGAGATCAACCAGCAGCACCGAACGGCCCCGCGCGGCCAGGGCTGTGGCGAGATTGATTGCCGTCGTCGTCTTGCCGACGCCGCCTTTCTGATTGGCGATGGCGATAACCCGCGTTTCTTGATGGGCCGGGGGAGTTTTTGTTTTCGCATCGGCTACGACCTCGGATCGGTCGGCCTCGATCAGGGCGCGCGCCCGCGCGGAAAGACTCATGCCCCACGCTCTTTCTTGGACCGCAGATCGGTGATCGCGAGTATCCTGCCCGAGGGATCAGTACGGCTCGGAAAGCTTTGGACCGTCATGTGCCATGCGGCCTCGGCGGCTTGGATCTCCGCCTCGACGCCCGCGCCCTTCAGGAACAGGCATAGGCCTCCAGCGGCGAGGAGGGGGGCTGCGTAGCCACAAAGCTGGGGCAAGGCAGAGAGTGCGCGGGCGGTAACGAGCTCCGCGGGCGGGATGGCGAGACCTTCGATTCGCTCCGCATGCACGGTGGCATCGGCTCCGAGACGATGGATCGCCTCGCGGAGGAAGGCGGCCTTGCGTTGGTCAGCTTCCACTAGATCGACATGGAGACCCAATGCGACCGAGACAATGAGCCCGGGAAAGCCCGCGCCGGAGCCGAGATCGATGGCTCGTCTCACCTCAGGCGGCACGAAGGGAAGAAGTTGCAGAGAGTCCTCGACATGCCGCCGCCAAAGCTCCGGAATATCCCTGCGACTTACGAGTCGTACGGTATCGTTCCACCGCTCCACGAGATCGACGAGGGGCTCGATACGCGCGCGCAGTGAGGAGTCCGCCATCGGCACGCTATTATGTTTCACGTGAAACAACCGGGTCTGCGCGGCGCAACCCCGCCAGGATCGCCACCATGGCCGCGGGGGTTATACCTTGGATCCGTGAGGCGGCGCCAAGCGAAGCAGGCTGGGCCCGCACAAGCTTGTCGCGCATTTCCGCGGACAATCCACCAAGTGTCGCGAAATCTAGGCCGGGCGGGATCGCGACCGCCTCCTCCCTGCGGAAGCTATGGATTTCGGCCGATTGCCGCGCCAGATAGACCGCGTATCGCGCCTCAGTCTCGATCGTCGCGCGGATCCGGGGGCCGAGCGCCGCGATTTCCGGGAAGGCACGATCCAATGCTTCAGCAGGGAGGTCAGGATTGCCCATGATCTCGAAGAGGCTGCGCGCACGCCCGTCGGCCCGTACGGCGACACCGACCCTCGCCAACGCCGTTGGCGAGTGGATTTGCTGGCTCAGCATCGCCCTCGCCGCGTCGAGGGCCACCGCATAGCGGGCGAAGGCCGTTGCTCGCTCGGTCCCGAGGCAGCCCCAGGCCAGGGCTCTCCCCGTGAGGCGCAGATCCGCGTTATCCGCCCGCAAGCTCAACCGATATTCGGAGCGCGAGGTGAACATCCGATACGGCTCGGCGACGCCCTGGGTCGTCAGATCATCCACCATGACGCCGATATAAGCTACGGAGCGGTCGATCAGGATCGTATCTCCACCGCCCGCAAGTCGAGCCGCGTTGAGCCCGGCCAGCACCCCCTGTCCCGCCGCCTCTTCATAGCCGGTGGTGCCGTTGATTTGCCCCGCCAGGAACAGCCCGGGGAGCGCGCGGAGCTCCAGCGTTGGGTCAAGCGCCAAGGGGTCGACATAGTCATACTCAATGGCATAGCCAGGGCGCTGAATTTCGGCGCGTTCAAGACCGGGAATCGTCCGAAGCATTTCCTTCTGAACACTCTCGGGCAGGCTCGTCGATATCCCGTTGGGATAAACGGTTCCGCCATCCGGATTGCCCGGCAGCCCCTCAGGCTCAAGAAAAATCTGATGCCGCTCCCGATCGGGGAAGCGATGGATCTTATCCTCGACCGAGGGGCAGTAGCGCGGGCCACGACCTGACAAATGGCCGCCATAGACAGCAGATTCATGAAGATGTGCGCGGATTACCGCATGGGTCTCCGGCGTCGTACCCGTCACCCG
Source organism: Acidisoma sp. S159 (assembly GCF_009766125.1). NCBI lineage: Bacteria > Pseudomonadati > Pseudomonadota > Alphaproteobacteria > Acetobacterales > Acidocellaceae > Acidisoma > Acidisoma sp. S159. The sequence continues at coordinate 232,239 of NZ_LMUG01000045.1, read as the reverse complement.
ACAGCTGATGAGCGTATTGGTGAGCGACAACGCCAGGCTGCTGAAGGGCTCCGGCGGGTCCTCGCTCCTATCCTCCGGCAGCCTCTCCCAATCAATGCTGGCCCGGCTCAACCGCGGAGGCGTGCCGGTCTTAAGGCGCCCAATCGGAAGACCCAGCCCGCGCAGCCGCTTGGCGAGCGGCAATACCGCGGCCTCGCCAACACGTCCCCCGGCGGCGTGTTTGGAGCCGATATGGATCATGCCGTTCAGGAAGGTGCCCGTGGTCAGCACCGCCGCTCCGCAGCGAAAGCAGCGGCCATCCGCCGTGACGATGCCCGCAATACGTCCATCGGAGGACAGGCTGAGATCAGCGACCTCCCCGGCCAGGATCGTCAATCCAGGCTGCGCCGCCAGCAGGCCACTCATCGCCTGGCGATAGACTGCCCGATCCATCTGGGCGCGCGGGCCGCGAACCGCCGGACCCTTGCTGCGATTGAGAACCTTGAAATGAATGCCCGCCATATCCGCCGCGCGCGCCATCAGCCCATCTAGCGCGTCGATCTCGCGCACCAGATGGCCCTTGCCGATGCCGCCTATCGCCGGGTTGCAGGAAAGCGCGCCGATCGTCTCGATGCGGTGGGTTAGCAGCAGCGTGCGCGCCCCCATGCGGGCCGCCGCCGCCGCCGCCTCGCAGCCGGCATGACCACCGCCCACGACGATCACGTCATAGCTCTCGCCTACTCCGGCGCGGGGGGAAGAGTCATCTTGTCGCATCGCGCGGTCTTAGCCCTCCGGAGACGGCGGCGCTACTTCCCGATGCAGAAGTTGCCAAAGATGCGGTCGAGAAGCTGCTCGACACCGATCTTTCCGGTCAAACCGCCGAATGCCAGGAGCGCGCCGCGCAAGTCTTCAGCACGTAGCTCCGGCGCGGTTTCCCTGAGAGCGGAGGACAGCCTCTCATGTGCCTCGGCGACCAGAAGCCGGTGTCGCTGCCTTGTCAGCGGCGCCGGCCCGGCGGAGGTCGTCATCGCACGCGCGATGCGTGCCAGCCGTTCGCGGAGTGCCGCCATGCCGTCGCCTGTCCGGGCGCTCACCGCAAGATCAATCGCGCCTGCTGCAACGGCGAGGTCGCTCTTCGTGCCAATCACGAGGCTTGCACCAGCCCCCTCTACTGCCAGCCGATTCTGTATCTCCAGCGCCGAAGCGGACGCTGTCAAAGGATCGATCAGCCGCAACACGAGGTCGGCGTCAGCGACCTTGACGCGCGCGCGCCTCACACCCTCCGCCTCAACTGGGTCCGAGGTCTCTCGCAACCCCGCCGTATCGATCAGGGTGACCGGCGCCTCACCAATCACCATCGAAACCTCGAGCACGTCACGCGTCGTCCCCGGGCTCGCGGCAACGATCGCTACCTCACGGCCGGCCAGCGCATTGACCAAGGTCGACTTCCCCGCATTGGGCGGGCCCTGCACCACGAAGACGAGACCTTCCCGCATCCTCTCGCCGGCCAGCGCCGTAGCGAGATGCTGCCCGGTCGCCTCACGCAATGCCTTGATTTCCCCCAGCAGTGCGGCCTCGACCTCCGGAGGCAGATCCTCGTCCGGGAAATCGATCAAAGCCTCCTGATGCGCGAGGATCGTCGCGAGCCGCTCCGACCAATCCGCGTAGATCAGACCAAGACCGCCCTCCAGCTGACGAAGCGCCTGGCGGCGTTGCCCGGCGGTCTCCGCTTCGACCAAATCACTGATCGCTTCAGCCTGTAGCAAATCGAGGCGCCCATTGAGGAAGGCGCGGCGGCTGAACTCGCCCGGTTCCGCGAAGGCTGCCCCAGCGGCGGCCAAAGAATCGGCAACGGCCTCGAGCACCGCGCGGCCGCCATGCAGATGCAGCTCTGCCGCATCCTCACCCGTATAGCTGTGCGGCCCCGGCATCCAGATGACCATCGCCCGGTCCAGCGTCTCGCCCGCCGCATCGCGTAACCGGCGCAGGCTCGCGCGCCGCGGCGGCGGCAGGCTGCCACCCAGCGCAGCGAGGATCTCGCCGGCGCCCGGCCCGCTTAGCCTTATTGCGGAAACGGCGGAGCGACCCGCCAGCGTCATTGGCGCGAAAATCGTCCGCATCGCGGCGTCCGGCTCAATCTGCTCTGCCCGGCAAGCGCAGCGCCTCTACCGGGTGACCAAGGATGAGATGCTGCTCGATGATGGCGTCGACATCCTCGCGCGTTTCGATGCGGTACCAGATCCCCGCCGGGTAGATCACAAGGCACGGCCCTTCTTCACAGCGATCCAGGCAACCCGCCAGATTCACACGGCTATGCGGGATCCCGGCTTCCTTGACCCTCGCCTTCATATAATCGCGCAGTTTCTCGGAGCCGCGGGCCGCACAGGAACCGCGATGATGACCCTCGGGTCGCCGATTGCAACAAACGAAAAGATGCGCCTCGAAGTAGGGCGTCGCCTCTTGGGCGGTCTCTGTCATGATCTCTCCTCGGGTGGCGCCGATCGCCTTGCCACCCTATCTCCACCGCCAGCAACAATGGGGCAAGACCGCCTCTTGGAGGGAACGCGCGATGACCACCAGCGAGAATCTCCTCCGGCACGAGACGTCCCCCTACCTCCTGCAGCACGCCGACAATCCGGTCGCCTGGCGCCCCTGGGGGGCCAAGGCTCTGGCGGAGGCGCGGGAGACCAACCGCCCGATCCTGCTCTCGATAGGCTATGCCGCCTGCCACTGGTGCCATGTCATGGCCCATGAAAGTTTCGAGAACCCGGAAATCGCGGCCTTGATGAACCGGCTGTTCGTCCCGGTGAAGGTGGATCGCGAAGAGCGGCCGGACATCGACGGTATTTACATGACGGCCTTGCATGCCCTCGGCGAACAGGGTGGCTGGCCGCTGACCATGTTCCTCACCCCCGAGGGCGATCCTTTCTGGGGCGGCACTTACTTCCCTCCAACGCCACGCTACGGCCGCCCTTCCTTCCCGCAAGTGCTGGAGGCCATCGCCGCCGCCTGGGCTGAAGGCGCCGAAGCGGTCACCAAGAATCGCCAGGGCCTGTCCCGCGCCTTGCAGAACAGCGTCGCGAGCGATCCTGGTGACGGCATCCCGCAGAGCCTCATCGACGACTCCGCGCATCGGCTTCTCGGCCTGGTGGATATGACGGGCGGAGGGATGCGCGGCGCGCCCAAATTCCCCAATCCGCCGATCTTCCGTTTCCTCTGGCAGAACGCCTTGCACCACGCCGCCCGAGACCCCGCTGTAGCTGCTGGTCGCCCGGCGCTTCACCTCCTGCTGCGGCGCATGGCCGATGGCGGCATCCACGACCACCTCGGCGGTGGCTTCGCGCGTTATTCGACCGATGCCGAATGGCTCGCGCCGCATTTTGAAAAGATGCTTTATGACAACGGTCAGCTCCTCGAATTGCTGGCACTCGCCGAGGCCGACCGTCCAGACCCTGCCTATCGCGAAGCCGCTGGGGGGATCGTCGCCTGGCTCACACGCGACATGGCCATCGCGGATGAGGCGGGAGGTCGCGCTTTCGCGGCTTCCGAGGATGCCGATTCCGAAGGCCATGAGGGTACCTTCTATGTCTGGCGCGAGGCTGAGATCGACGCGGCGCTTGGTGTGGCGAGCCCGATGCTGAAAGCTGTCTATGACGTCACCCCAGGCGGCAACTGGGAGGGCCACACAATCCTCCGCCGCCTGCGCGCCATTTCCGATCCCGTCGAGGCGGCCAGCCTCGCCGCATCCCGCAAAACCCTGTTCCGCCTCCGCGCCAGAAGGCCTCGGCCGGCACTCGACGACAAGGTTCTAACCGATTGGAACGCGCTCGCGATCACCGGCCTTTGCCGCGCCGCAAGGGTCTTCGACGAGCCCGACTGGCTGGACCTCGCCGAAGCCAGTTACGCCTTTCTCCAACGCCACATGAGGCAGTCCGATGGCCGATATCTCCATAGTTGGAGACAAAACCAACCGGGAGCTGCCGGACTTCTCGACGATCAGAGTGCCATGGCCGGTGCCGCGCTCGCGCTCTACCAGGCAGGTGGCGACGCACGGTTCCTGGAGGAAGCCGAAAACCTTGTCGCAGTCATCGACCGGTGGTTCGGCAGCGAGGATGGTTCGGTCTTCACCACGGCAGCGGATGCCACCGACCTGCCAGCGGCCGCGGGACGCCCCCGTGGTGCGCTAGACCAGGCGGTGCCCTCGGGGAGCGGTCTCTTCGCGGATGCGCTCGCCCGACTGTTCCACCTGACCGGCGAGCCTCGCTTTCGCGACCGCTGCGACCGCCTCATCCGTGCCTTCAGCGGCACGCCGGCGCGCTTCCCGAATATGCCGGGGCTGCTCCAGGCCGCCGACACTCTCGAACATGGCGGGCTCGTCGTCGTGACCGCGCGTGACCCGGCTGAGGCCGCGCCTTTCCTCATGGCCGCCGCGAAAACCGGCGATCCATCCCTTCTCGTTCTGCATATCTCGCCAAGTGACAAGCCTGGTCGCTCGCCGGACGCCGCCTCCGCCGCCCTGAAAGGCCGAAGCGTTCCGAGCGCGGTCCTGTGCCGAGGCGGCGTCTGCTCACTGCCGGTCGATACCGCCGCCGCTCTCGCTGCTCTGCTCCATCCGTCTACGCCCCGTGATGCCGCTTGACAGGCGCGGCACGGAGGATTGGCATGACAAGCCACCGCGAGGATCGGGCTTTGCCGCAACTGTCGCTGCACACGCCGATCGGCGCGATCACCCTTTCCGAAGAGGATGGTGCCATCGTCGCGCTCGATTGGGGCTGGGGCAGAGACCAAACGGCAACGCCACTGCTGCTGACGGCGCGGGACTGGCTGCAGCGTTATTTCGATGGCGAAAGGCTCAAGATGAGCCTGCCGGTCGCGCCCCATGGCACGCCTTATCGCCGCCGCGTCTGGGAAGAGTTGCGCCGCCTCGCATGGGGTGAGACCTTGAGCTACCGGGAGTTGGCAATACGGTCCGGCGGCTCCGCGCGATCGATCGGTGGCGCCATGGCCAATAACCCTATCCCGATCCTCATCCCCTGCCACCGCGTGCTCTCGGCGGTCGCCGGCCGCGTCGCGATCGGTGGCTACAGTGCCGGCGAGGGGCTTGAGACGAAGCGCCATCTTCTGGCGCTGGAGGGGGTGGCGGTGCCGGCGCCGCGTATTTCCGCCCAGCTTGCGGCGGCTACTAGGATGCCTACATGAGCTATGCCATCCGTATGCACGAGGCCGGTGGCCCCGAAGTGCTGGTCTGGGAACAGGTGCCCACGCCGGAGGCGGGACCCGGCCAGGTTCTGATCAAACACGTCGCCATCGGTCTCAACTTCATCGACGTCTATTTTCGCAGCGGCCTCTACAAGATGCCCTTGCCTGCCACGCCCGGCATCGAGGCGGCTGGTACCGTTCTTGCGGTGGGCGCGGGCGTCACGTCTCTCGCCGCCGGGGATCGCGTCGCCTATTCGTCGCCCCCGCTTGGCGCCTACGCTGAGCGGCGGGTCATGCCGGCGGACCGCCTGGTTCGGCTACCGGACGACATCAGCTTCGACGATGGCGCAGCCATGATGATGGCGGGCATGACCTCCTACTACCTGATCCATCGCACCTTTCGCGTGACCCCGGGGGTCACGATCCTGGTGCATGCCGCGGCGGGCGGCGTCGGGCTCGTTCTTTGCGAATGGGCGCGCTATCTCGGCGCGAATGTCATCGGCGTCGTCTCGACGGCCGAGAAAGGCGAACTTGCTCGAGCGCATGGCGCGACCGATATCATCCTGACCACTGAGGACCTGCCCGCCCGCGTCAAGGCGATGACGGAAGGCGCGATGGTGCCCGTGGTCTATGACAGCGTGGGGCGGGACACCTTTCTCGCGAGCCTCGACTGTCTGGCGCCGCTCGGCATGATGGTGAGCTATGGCAGCGCCTCCGGCCCGGTTCCGCCGCTGGAAATCGCGACTCTGGGCGCCAAGGGCAGCCTTTTTCTCACCCGACCGAGCCTGGCGACCTATACCGCGAAGCGGGAGGACCTCGACCAAGCCGCGACCGCCGTTTTCGGGGCGATCCGTAGTGGCGCGGTCAAGGTGCGGATCGGCCAGCGCTTCGCCCTTAAGGACGCGGCCGACGCCCATCGCGCCCTCGAATCCCGCAGCACGACAGGCAGCACCATCCTGCTGCCTTGAGCGGCCGCGCCGGCTTGCCCCTGAACAGCCAGCCACCGCCTGCCCCGGGGCGCGACACCGACAGCGATAGCTTAGTCTCAGGACCAGGGATGCGGATGGTGGCACTCATCGTCGCCAGCGCGCTGTTCATGCAGAACCTCGACTCGACGGTCGTAACGACGGCACTGCCGGCGATGGCGCGGTCTTTCGATGTCTCGCCCGTCAGCATGAATATCGTCGTGACTTCGTATCTCGTCAGCCTCGCCGCCTTCATCCCGGCAAGCGGGTGGATCGCCGACCGCCTCGGCGCGCGCGAGGTCTTCCGGGCGGCGATCGTCGTCTTCACCCTTGCCTCGGTTCTCTGCGGTGCCGCGAGCGGGCTCGGTGAGTTGGTGGCCGCGCGGGTGCTGCAAGGTATCGGCGGGGCGATGATGGTGCCGGTCGGCCGGCTGCTGCTGCTGCGATCGGTGCGGAAATCGGAGCTGCTACAGGCAATGTCCTGGCTGACGGTTCCGGCCTTGCTGGGTCCCGTGATCGGCCCTCCGCTAGGCGGGCTCCTCGTCACCACGCTGTCCTGGCATTGGATTTTCGGCATCAATGTGCCGATTGGAATTGCCGGCGTGACCATGGTGTCGCTGTTCATCCGAGCCGACGGTCCGGGCGCGCCGGGCCATTTCGACCTTTGGGGGCAGGTGCTGGCCAGCGCCACGATGGTCGGGCTGATCATCGGCGGTTCCTCGTTCGGGAAAGGCGCCCTGCCACCGCTGCCGGCCGCGGGCCTGATGGCGATGGGGCTGATCGCCGGCCTCGGCTATCTGCTGCATGCGCGGAGCCATCCGCATCCGTTGCTCGATCTCGGCCTGTTGCGGATTCCGACTTTCGCGCTCTCCGTGCTGTCCGGCTCGCTGTTCCGCATCGGGATCGGCGCGCTGCCCTTCCTGCTGCCGCTCATGCTGCAACTTGGCTTCGGGCTGTCGCCGCTGCGGAGCGGGCTGATCACCTTCGTCAGCGCGGCGGGCGCGCTGATCATGAAGCCGGTCGCGCGGCCACTGCTGCATCGCTACGGGTTTCGCACGGTTCTCGCGGCGAATGGCGGGATCGCGGTGGTCTTTGTGGCGCTGGTCGCGGCGTTCCGGCCGGCCTGGCCGGCGCCCGCACTCTATGCCGCGCTGCTGGCGGGTGGGTTTTTCCGGTCGTTGCAGTTCACCGCCTACAACACCATCGCCTATGCCGATATCCCGGCTGCCCGCATGAGCCAGGCGACCAGCCTCTATAGCACTCTGCAGCAGCTTTCCTTGACCCTGGGCGTTACGGTCGGCGCGGCGGTTCTTGCAGGGGCAGCAGCACTCGGCGGGCGCGCCCATCCCGGCCTCGCCGACTATTCGGTGGCGTTCCTCTTTGTTGCGGCCATCATGCTGCCGGCTGCGCCGCTGGCTTTGCGCCTGCCACGCTCAGCCGGCAGCGAGATGTCAGGCCATCATGCGACCGGGCCGCGGTAGCGCCGCGCGCTAACTCGCCGAAACGCCCAGAAGCTCATCCAGGCCGCCGCGACGGTCCAGGGCGACGAGATCGTCACAGCCGCCGATATGCCGGCCGTCGATGAAGATCTGCGGCATGGTGGTGCGGCCGCCGGAGCGACGGCTCGCCTCTTCACGCTCGCGGGTGCCGTGGGCTGCGTCAATCTCGCGGAACGAGACCTTCTTCGAGGTCAGGAGAGCCACGGCGCGACTGCAAAACGGGCAATAGGGCTGGGTGTAGATTTCGACGTCGGCCATGGTCGCCTCTCGCTGTGAGAGATGGACATCGGATAACCGGCGGAAATCGGCAAGAGGGACGCGTCGGCAACGGAAGCGGGTCAGCCCCCGCGCGGATCGGGGACCCGGGCCGCCACGAGAACATCAACCCGCGCCGCACCCGCCGCCAGCAGCGCCGTGGCGCAGGCGGACGCGGTCGCCCCGGAGGTCATGACATCGTCGATGAGGAGAACCTTTCGGCCGCCGAAGACCATTCGTCCAGGTGCGCCGGTGAAGGCGCCGGCCACCGCCTCGGCCCGCGCGGCCGCGCCCAATTCGCCGAGCGCGGGTGTCGGCCGCTGGCGCCTCAGGGCATCGGCGAGCCAGGGCCTGCCGCAGCGCCGCGCGAGGGCGACGGCGAGCAGGGCCGACTGGTTGTAGCGCCGATGGCGCAATCGGGTGCGGTGGAGCGGCACCGGCACCAGCACGTCGGTTTCGGCCAGCAGCTCCGCTCCCGCGCGCGCCATCATGGCGGCAAGGACGGGGGCGAGTTCTGTCCGATCCGCATGCTTGAACGGCAGGATGAGGCGGCGCGCCTGTTCGTCGTAACTCAGCGCCGCGCGGGCGCTGCGGAAAGCGGGGGGATGCGATAGGCAGCCTGGGCAGAGAGCGAGCGCGCCGCCTTCGCCGGCGGTCGCGAAGGGAACGCCGCAGCAACTGCAAAACGGCGCGGAAATAAAATGCGTCTGCCCGAAGCAGTTCGCGCATAGCCGGCCCATCCCATCGACGAGCTTGCCGCAGATCGGACATTGCGGCGGCAGCAAAAGGTCGAGCCCCGCGGTGGCCGCATGACGTAGGCCGCCTAGAACGCGGCTGGGGAGGTATTGCGACTGATTGATGCCCATCCGTACGGTATAATACGATCCCGCAACGAAATCACCGGCGATCTTAAGATTCTCTGATATATTCCTCAGATTTCGTATCGCGCTTACGCGGGGCGCCCGGCGGCGGCACGGCGTAGAGCAGAGCCGTCTCGAAAACGAAGGTCGCCACCAGGGTGCAGCCCAGGCTGATGAGCAACAGCTTGCCCATGCTCGCCGTTCCAGGGTGATGCGAAAAAGCGAGCGATCCGAAAGCCGTGCCGGTCGTGAGGGCCGAGAACAGGATCGCCCGCGCGGTGGAGGAGGCGAGGAAACTCCGGTCCCCACGCGCCCAGTTCATCACGAAATAAAGGTTGAAGGAAACACCGACGCCCTGCAGCAGAGGCAAGGCGATGACATTGGCGAAGTTCAGCGGCAGCGGCAGCAGCACGATGACGATCACCGTCATCAGCGACGACAGCACCAGCGGCGCCAGGATCATCAGCACGTCGACCGGGCGCCGCAGCATGATGAACAGGATCGCCGCGATCGCAAACAGCGCCAGCACTGCCGCCTCTCGGAAGGCGCCGACAATGGTTTGAGCGCTGCGGATCACCGTGACCGCAGCACCGCCGGCGCCCGGCGCCACGGCCGTCACTTGCTGGACGAAGGCACGCAGCCCGGCGCTGTTGCGCGCGTTAGGCTGCGGCAGAATCTGGATGCGCGCCTGGCCGTCCGGCGTCACCCAGTCCTGCTTGAGGTCCTGCGGCAGGGTCGCGAAGGTGACCGGCTGCGCCGAGAGCGCGGTGCGCAGGCTGTCGAGTTCGGTCGGCAGGAAGCGGATGAGAGCCGTATTCGTCGCCATGAGCTGGGCATCCGACTCGCCGGCGAGCTTGGTCAGGTCGTCGCCGATCCGCAGCAGCGGACTGGTCGGCGGCAGATGGCTGCGGGCCGCCTCGATTTCCTTCTGGGCGGTTCGCGCCGCGATGCGGATATCGCCCGGCGTCACCGGCGCGGCGGGACCGGGGCTCAGGGTGGGCGCCAGGATCTGCGCGGTGTCGGCGATGGTTTCGAGCTTGGCCTGCTGATCCGAGGGCACGAAGCTCGTCACGCTGATCGCCTCGTGAACCAGCGGGAGCTTGCCGAGCCGGTCGGTGAGCGGGGCGGCGGCGGCGACCGAGGGCGCGATGACGTCAATCGAATAAGGGTTGGTGACAGGGTTGTTGATGAGTTCCCGCAGCGTGCGCATCGCCTCGCTATGCGGGTCCTGGGTGTCGAGCGGATCGCTATCGAAGTTCAACCGCGGCAGCAGGATGACGGCGATCACCGCCAGGGCCGCGAAGACGCCGAGGACCACGCGATGGTGGCGCCGCAGCAGGGTGTCCGCTGGGGCGAGGGAGCCAAAACCGACCTCGCCGGATTCCGCGGGCAGGCGCAGCAGGGTGATCATCGCAGGCAGGAACGTCACCGAACAGGCGAAGGCGATCAGCATGCCGACGCCGGCGATGAGACCGAGTTCGGCGACGCCGATGAAATTGGTCGGCACGAAGGCGAGGAAGCCAGCCGAGGTCGCGAGTGCCGCGAGTAGCACCGAGGTTCCCGCCTTGGTCATGGTCACCGCGAGCGCGGTGGCGGTATCGACGTCGGTCCGGCGCTCATCGCGGTAGCGCACGCAAATCTGGATCGCGAAGTCGATCGCGAGGCCGACGAACAGCACGGCAAAGGCGACGGAGATCAGGTTGAGCGTGCCGATAGCTAGCGCCGCGAAGCCGGTGGTGACGAAAAGTCCCAGCACCAGCGTGAGCAGAATTGCCACGATGTAGCGGACGCGGCGCACCGCGAGCACCAACCACAGTATGATGAGGATGAGCGTCACCACGCTGTCGATGACGATGCCCTGGGTCAGGGAGGCGAATTGCTGGTCGGCGAGGGCGATCTGGCCGGTGAGCTGGAGGGAGGCGCGGCCGTCGCGGATATCGGGCACGGACGCGGCGATGCGGCGGAGCGCGTCGGTGGCGGCGGCGCCGGGCTCGATATTGTTATAATCCTGCACCGGCTGGATGAGCACGAAGCGATAGGGCCCGGCGCGATCACTGAGGCCGCCGCCGAGCAGCCGCTGCCAGGACAGCGGCTCCGGCTTGCCGCCTGAGGCCGCGACGAGGCCGTTATGGAAGCCATTCAAGGCGGTGTCATAGGGCGAGATATTGACCTGCCCCGCCGCCGCGCCCTGGCCGATCAGGCCAATCGCGGTGAGAAGGCCGCGCATCGAAGGGTCGGCCGCGAGTTGCCCGATGAAGGGCTGCGCCTGGATGAGATTGTTCAGCAAGGCGTTGAGGTCAGCGAGCGACAGAAACAGCAGCCCCTCGGTCTTGAAAAAGGGCAACGCATCCGGCCGGCGCACGGTCCTGAAATGTGCGGGGTCGGCGGCGGCCGCCTTGGCGATGGCGCTGGCGGCCGCATCCGCCTCCTCGGGGGTGGCACCCTGCACCACGCCGACGATCAGGTCGTTATATTGCGGGAAGAGCTTGTCCATCGCGATCTGCGCATGGCGCCACGGCAGGCGAGGCGAGAAGAGGTTATCCGTGTCGGTGTCGATCCTGAGGTGCCGCGCGGTGAACATCGCGCAGCCGATCGCCACGAGCAGGGCGAGGAGAACCACCAAAGGTGCGCGGCGGCTGCTGAATCGCGCGGTCGCCGCAAGCTTCGTCTGCACCCACATAATCGACCCAATCCTCGCCCGGCGTAGTGCCGGCGCCGATCACGCCGACGTCAATGGTAAGCGGCGCCCGCAATACTGGATCGCACCAGAGGCGTGAAGCCTTTAGAAATCGTTTCCAGTTGGACGCGCGGAATCGGCCTGGTTCGCTGCCGCTATCGTCATGCCCGGCTTTCGCGAAGATGACGTGACGCCGGTCTCTGCTCGCCAACTCAACCCGCCGGCGCAACGCGAATGCCAGCGGGAGCTGCTTCCCGCTCCGGAGCCGCTGGCGTCGCCTCGACCGGGCGGCGGGGGGCCGACATTTCTACGCCCATCGCGGCGAAGCGGATCTGGATGCGGCGGTTGAATTCGCGCGCCACGGCGCCTCGGCTGAACGGGCCGGTGCGGATGCGGCAGTTGATGGTGAGGCCGCGCTCGCCGAAATTATCGACGCCCTGCATCTCGATATCCGTGAGGATCAGCGGCTGCCAGGTCGGCTCGCGGCGCATCTCAGCCACGATGTCGCGCAGCGCGCCCATCACCTCGTCGGGGTCCTCGCTGTAGGACACCGTGAGCTTGGCGACCGCATAGGCGAAGTCCCGCGTCATGTTGGTGACGCTGCTGACGGCGCTGAAGGGCACCAGATGGACCGACCCGTCCTCCGACCGCAGCCGGATACTGCGGATCGAGAGATGCTCCACGACGCCGGTCAGCCCGGCGAGGGAGACGACATCCCCGACCTGCACCGCATCCTCAAGCAGCAGGAAGAGGCCGTTGATGAGGTCCTGCACCAGTTTCTGCGAACCGAAACCGACCGCGATGCCGATCACCCCGGCGCCGGCCAGCAGCGGCGCGATATTCACCCCGATCTCGCTGAGCGCCACAAGGAACAGGACGATGGCGAAGACCACGATGAGAGCGGTGCGCAGCATCGGCAGCAGGGTGCGGAGACGCGCCGCGCGGCTGCGCTTGCCCTCCCGCTCCAGCCGGTCGATGCGGTGGCCGAGACCCGCATTGGCCAGTTCCCAGGCGACCAGGGCGGCGATGAAAGTGGCGATAACATTGACCAAGGCGCTGACGATGCGGCCGCCGAGCGGCCCGCTGGTCAGCCAGCCCCAGGGGTCGAGGCCCCAGCCTTGCAACAAAGCAAAGACGGCGAAGACCAGGATGATGGCGGCGACACCGCCGCGCAGCAGCGCCTCGTAGCGGCGGAGCCGGATGCGGAAGGTGGAGCGCGGCGGCTCGTCCTCCTCCGCCGGGCTCGCCAGCCGTCCGACGAGACCTTGGCCGGATAAAGTGAGGAAGCGAGCGACGCCGAGCACGACGGCGGTCACGACAATGAAGCGAATCACTTCCTCGAAGGCATTTGGGATGTCTAGCACCCGGACGATCCAGACCGCGACGAGGTAGAAGACCGCGACGAGATACCAGCTCCGGGCGAAGGCACCGCGTAGCCTGGCGCCCTTTGCGCCCGGTAGAGGCCGCAGCCAGGCGGTGATGGCGGCGCGTTCCTGGATGATCATGGCAAGTGCCAGAAGATGCACCACCAGCACGACGAGCTTGACGAGCGCCGCCTGCGCCGAAAGCGACAGGCCGAAGACGAGGCAGACGCGAATGATGGCGTGGCCCACCGTCACCGTCGCTACCAGCCGCAGCAGCCATTGCAGCACGGAAACAGCCTGCGGGCTGGTGAGGCGGAAGGAGCGCAGCGCGTCGCTATCGGGCGTCAGCAGAACCCGGAGCCCGGACATGATGAGGCGCGTGACGAGATAGGCATTGGCGATTGCGCCGATTGTCAGGCGGTCGACCTGGTTATTCGGGATGATGAGGCTGAACAGAATGAAGACCACCAGGGCGAAAGCCTGGGTCGGCAGGAACTCCAGCACGAAATAGCCGGCGAGCGCCGGGAGGCGCCTGAGGAACAGCCGCTGAGCCACACGCTGCCGCCGGGTTTCGAGATCGACCCCGGCCTCGGCCCGCGACGCGCGGGCGATGCGCAGCCGGGCTTCCGCCCAGCTCAGCAGGGCACGGCGCGGACGGCGCAGCGCCCAGCCGAGGAGGTAATCGGCCGCTATGCCGCAGCCGAGAATGAGCGCGATTTCCCACAACAGGCGCGGGATCTGCGCCCGCACCCAGGAATCGCGCCAGGTGATCCCGACCCAGGCGCCAAGGGCGCGCGCTTGCTCCTGAAAATCTAGGCCGTGCCGCATGCCATTGGCGACGGCGGCAACCTTCGACGAGGCATCCGCCAGCAGCTCGGCCCCGAGGCTATCCGCTTGCAGGGGGATCTTGAGGTGGTCGGCGAGCGAGGTGTTCTTGGCGGGCGCCGGCGGCGCGGCGGCCGGTGGCGTGCCAGGCTTTGCCGGTGGTGCGGGGGTCGCCACATTGGCGGCAGGCGGCCCCGGCGCGGCCGAATTTGCAGCGGGCGGAGCCTCGGGTGGTTTCGCCGCAGCGGGAACCGGGGGAGCAGAGGCCACGGCAGCGCTTGGCGGCAAGCCAGCCGCGATCGCTTGCAGCGTATCGATGAAGTCACGCCGCCGCGCCGGATCCTGGAGCACGGAGAGAACGTGGCGGGCCTGGTCGGCGCTGATCGCAGGCGGTGCGGCGCTGTCAGCTGCCCCAGCGGACCGCCCCGGCAGTGCCGCTAGGCAGAGGATGAGGGACAGCAGCGCCAGACGCGGAACGAACGGGAGGCGGGGCGCGAAACGGGCAAGCGACAGGGTCAAGAGCGTAATGTTCCCAAGGACGATGGCGGACAGACGCGCCGCGACTGCGGCAGTATTTTGGCCGCGCGGGTGTGACGCTCGTTACGGCAGGCGTGACCGGGCTGCCAGCCCCCTGGCTTTATGCTTTAAGCTCCGGCCGTGAAGACATTTCTGACGGTCCTGCTGATCCTCACCATGATGGGCGTCGTCGCGACGCTGGTCGCGGGTGTCGGCGGCATGATCAAGGGCAGCGGCAATCCGCGCCGGTCCAACCGGCTCATGCAGCTCCGCGTTCTGCTGCAAGGCCTGGCGATCGCGATCGTCGCCATCCTCCTCATGATGCGCTGAACGGGAGCACGCGATGACGGCAAAGGCGATCGAGACCATCGGCGTCATTGGCGCGGGCCAGATGGGGCAGGGCATCGCGCAAGTCTCGGCGGTGGCCGGGCTCGGCGTCACGCTGCTGGATGTGGCACCGGAGGTGCTGGAGCGCGCCCTGGCGGCGATCGACCGCAATCTCGGGCGGCAGGAGCAGAAGGGCATACTGACGGCGGAGGCGCGGGGCGCGGCCCGCGCGCGCATCCGGACGGCGACGGAGAATGCCGGGCTCAGCGGCTGCGATCTGGTGATCGAGGCGGCGACGGAGCGCGAGGAGGTCAAGCTCGCGATCCTCAAGGGGCTCGTGCCGCATCTCAAGCCGGCGGCGCTGATCGCGTCCAACACCTCCTCGATCTCGATCACCCGGCTGGCCGCCGCGACGGACCGGCCCGAGCGGGTGATCGGCATGCATTTCATGAACCCCGTGCCGGTGATGAAGCTGGTCGAGGTCATCCGGGGCATCGCCACCAGCGACGCGACCTTCGAGACGGTGAAGGCGCTGGCCGAACGCATGGGCAAAACGGTGGCGGTGGCGCAGGACCACCCGGCTTTCCTGGTCAACCGCATCCTGGTGCCGATGATCAACGAGGCGGTGTTCGCGCTGGCGGATGGTGTGGGATCCGTGGCGGCGATCGACACGGCGATGAAGCTCGGCACCAATCAGCCGATGGGGCCGCTGGAACTAGGCGATTTCATCGGGCTCGACACCTGCCTCTCGATCATGCGGGTGCTGCATAGCGAGCTAGGGGAGGATAAGTATCGCCCCTGCCCGCTGCTGGTGAAATATGTCGAGGCGGGCTGGGTCGGCCGTAAAGCGAAGCGCGGCTTCTATGATTACGCCGAGAATCCGCCCCGCCCGACGCGCTGACGATCCGTCATGGCACGCCTTCGCCGAGCATGACGTGGTGGGGCGAGCATAGTTCAGATTGAATACGTGCTGATCTACGCGGAAAGGTTAAAACCCGATCGCCCTGTAGAGACCGGCAAGCGCCGGGAGCGCGGTCACGATCTGTTCCTTGCACAGGATGACGGCGGCGAAGGCCGCGAGGATGACGGCAAGTAGCAAAACCACCGGCACCCAGCCGCCGCTCGACCGGCTCGGAGAACGATAGTCCAGTTCGGCGGAGAGCAGGCGCTCCTCGGCGTCCGGGCCGCGCGGGTTCCCGCTTTCAGCCACCTCCGAGAAAAGCCGCCGCGTCGAGGGTCCTGCCGCCGGGGTGGCCAAGCGAGGTGCCGCGGCTGCCGCGCGGAGGCCGGAGGGCGCGGGTTCTCGCCGATCCGTCACCACCCGCTCGGGCGACCCCTCAGCAATCTGCGGCCGAAGCGAGGGGCCGGCGGTTCGCTGATCGGCCTTCGCGGAGGATTTGCGCGCCCGTTCGCGCGCCAGATCCTCGGGGCGCATCTTGGCGATCTCGATCTGCGCAAGCGCCACCCCACCGCCCGTAATATCTCCGGTCTTGATGTCCCCGGCTTTGATGACGCCGGCCTTGATGACGCCGCTCCTCACCGGCTCGGTCTTTGCGGGCTCCGTCCTGACCGGTTCGGCCTTGACGAGATCGGCACTAACAGGCGCGGCCTCGACCCGAACGGGGGCGGGCGGAACGACAACGCGTTCAACCTGTGCGGGTGCCGGTTCGGTCGCCTGCTTGGGCGGGGCGACCTCGGATGTTAGTTCCATGACCGCCGGGGCCGCAGCTGGAGAAGCCATCACGGTCCATTGAAAACCGCAGCGGTTGCACCGGACGTCCCGTGACTGGCTGAACAGCGTGTCCGGCGCGTCATAGGCTGCGCTGCATTCCGGGCAGACAAGGCGCATCAGCTGCGACACATCTTCATTATAAGGCGCTCCCTGGGCGAGGGGGCGGATTGTGGCCAAGTGACGCTCCGCGTGCAATCCTGATCGCAACCTGGGTTACCGGGTCGTTCTGCAACCTTTCGCTGAAAGTGGCCGCGCCGCGCCATGCCTAGGCCGCCCCGATGATACGGCTCGAAGACGTTGGGCTGCGATACGGGCGCGGGCAAACCCCGGTCGAGGTTCTGCACGACCTCACCTTTCAGGTGCCCGAAGGGGGCTTTCGCTGGTTGATGGGACCTTCCGGCGCGGGCAAGACCAGCCTGCTCCGGCTGATCTACCTGGCCGTGCGGCCAAGCCGTGGCCGGCTCTTTGTCCAGGGTGTCGATATCGGCCGGGCGGAGCGTCGCGTGCTGCCGCGCCTGCGCCGCCGCATCGGTGTGGTCTTTCAGGATTTCCGCTTGCTGCCCCATCTCACCGCCTTCGAGAATGTCGCCCTGCCATTGCGCATCGCCGGCCGGCCCGAGGGCCAGATCCGGGCCGATGTCACGGAGATGCTGCGCTGGGTGGGGCTTGCCGGCAAGCTCGATTCGAGGCCGCATCAATTATCGGGCGGCGAGCAGCAGCGCGTAGCGATCGCCCGTGCGGTGATCGGCCGGCCCCGGCTTCTGCTGGCCGACGAACCGACCGGCAACCTTGACGACGCGCAGGCGGAGCGGCTGATGCAGCTCTTCCATGAGCTCAACCGCCTCGGCACCACGGCAATCGTCGCGACCCATAATGATGCGCTGGTCGCCCGGCATCCCGAGCGGGCCCTGCGGCTCGATCACGGCCGGCTGGTCTCGGATGGCTAAGGCGCCGCGCGGTTCCGCCAGGCGCCAAGCGGCGCAGGATCGCCGGCTGCGGCCTTCGGGCTTCGACGATCTCGGGCTCCGCCGCGCGATCTCGGACCGGCTGCTGCCGCTGCTGGTCGCCGCCATGGCCTTCCTGGCCGCCCTCGCCTTCGCCGGCGCCCTGGCGACGGCAACGCTCGCCGAGCATTGGCGCCAGGGTGCCGCCGCCGAACTCACGGTGCAGGTACCCAGCCCGACGGAACCGGCCCAAGGCGGCAAGGGCACGCGGCTAGACGCCGTCCTCGCCATTCTCCGCGCGGATGCCGGGGTGAGCAACGCCACGCCGATGAGCGCTTCGGATCTCGGCGATTTGCTGCGGCCATGGCTCGGCGCGCAGGGCGATAGCCTGGCGCTGCCCTTGCCGGCGGTGGTCACTGTGCAGCTGGTCGCGGCGGGCGCGACGCCGCCCGCCTTGAACGAGCGCCTCGCCGCCGTCGCGCCCGATACGGCGGTGGAAAGCGCCGATGTCTGGGCGACGCGGCTTTCCGCCCTGGCGCGCAGCCTCCAGGCTTGCGCGGCGGTGGCTCTGATGGTGGTGGTGGCCGTCGCCATCGCGGTCGTCGCGGTCGCGACGCGGGCGGGGCTGTCGGCGCGGCGGGAGGCGATCGAGATCGTCCATGGCCTCGGCGCCACCGATTCCTATATCGCGCGCAGCTTTGCCCGGCGGGCGATGCGGCTGGCGGGACTGGGAGGCGCGGGCGGCGCCGCCGCCGCGCTGCCCGTTCTGCTGTGGCTCGCCTTCCTCGCGGCACCCTTCGCGGAGGGCGGCAGCGTGCCGACGGCCGACCAGCCGCTGATTGCCTTGCCTTTGCCGCTCTGGATCGCGCTGCCGGCCCTGCCTTTCGCCGCGGCGGCGATCGGATTCGTGACGGCCGAGGGCACGGTGCGGCGCTGGTTGAGGCGGCTGCCTTGACGATGCCACACCGTCAGGCAGCCACGCGTGCCTCGGCCAAACCGCCCAGCCGCGCGAAGGCCGCCAGGCCGCCACCCGTAAAGCCCGCGAAACCCGCGACCCCCCGGCGGCGGAACCTGCTGTGGCGGGCGATCGGCGTTCTGCTCGGCGCCATCGTGCTGTGCTGGTGCGGCGGCTTCCTGTGGTTCCTGCTCAATACCTACTCGCCCTCGGTGCCGCCGGTGCATGCCGACGGCATCGTCGTGCTGACCGGCGGCGGGGAGCGGCTGAAGACCGCGTTTCAGCTTCTGTCGGAGCAACGCGCGGACCGGCTGCTGATTTCCGGCGTGCCGGAGGGCGTCGGTTTGAACGATGTCGCGCGGTCCACCCATCTGGCGCCGCCGCCCGAGGGAACCCACGTCACGGTCGGCCATCAGGCGCTGACGACACTCGGCAATGCCGAGGAAACGGCGGCCTGGGCTCAGCGCCACAGCATCCATTCGTTGATCGTGGTGACCGCCGGCTATCACATGCCGCGCGCGCTGCTCGAGTTGTCACGCGTCATGCCGGGGGTCAGGCTCTACCCGATGCGCGTGCAGCCGCCGGCGATCTATGACGGCGCGAAAGTCCAGATCTGGCGGCTGCTGCTCGGCGAATACACCAAGTGGCTGCTGGCGCAGCTCGATGCGTCGCGCGGGGTTGAGATCCTGCGGCAGGCCGGAAACGCATGAGGCAGGTGCGCCTCTGGGCGGCGTCGTTGCTGTTCAACTTCCTGTTCTTCCTGGTCACCGCCGCCTTCACGGTGCAGGGCATCTGGCTGCTAAGGCGCGGGCATCCCGACCGGCTGGTCGGCGTCGGCGCCGCCTGGGCGCGCAGTGTCCTGCTGCTGCTCCGCGGTCTCTGCGACATCCGCGTTGTGGTCTCCGGCATCGAGCACATCCCGAAGGACGGCCCGGCGGTCATCGCATCAATCCACCAATCCGCCTTCGATACCTGTGTCTGGATGCTGTTGCCGCGCCCGAGCTACGTGCTGAAGCGCGAGTTGCTGAGCCTGCC
The DNA here is from genome assembly GCF_009766125.1 of Acidisoma sp. S159. Classification (NCBI taxonomy): domain Bacteria; kingdom Pseudomonadati; phylum Pseudomonadota; class Alphaproteobacteria; order Acetobacterales; family Acidocellaceae; genus Acidisoma; species Acidisoma sp. S159. The sequence goes on along the minus strand of NZ_LMUG01000045.1, from coordinate 213,107 downwards.
CGGTTTCGGCGCCCTTATGGCACCAGCCGGCATGATCGTGGTGGACCGCACGGGCGGCGGCGCCGCCATCCGGCATCTCATGCGCGCCGGCGCCGCGGCAGCAGCCGAGGGACGGCGGATCATCATCTTCCCGGAAGGCACGCGGGGCCGTCCGGGCGAAGCAAGGGTGCTGCATCCGGGCGTGGCCGCGCTGGCCGCGGCGACGAAAGCGCCGATCATTCCGGTCGCGACCAACTCGGGCAGCCATTGGGGCCGCCGGTCTTTCCTCAAGCGCCCTGGCGTGATCCGGCTCGAGATCGGCGCGCCGATTGCCCCGGATCTGGGTCGCTCCGCCCTTCTCACTGCCATCGAAGAGGCTTGGGAGAGGCTGGAAACGAAACTCGCCGAAGCTGTGGATAAGCCTGTGGAGCACAGCCGCGAGATTTTCTGATTCGAGTCTAGGCTGGCACGCTACATAGCTGATTTGTTTGAGGAAATTTCCTCCCCAATGTGGTCCATTTCACTGCTTGAGACGATGGGGATGAAACGCGGTGCGAACGCCAAGTCTTTGGCAGTCCGGGCTTTTCACTTCACAACCGAAGCCGAAGCCGTCACATTCAGTAACTAATGCTGATGCATGCCAGTTGTGCCGGGCGCGAGGATAAGGGGATCTTGCTCACAGGACCCTCTGGCTCGGGCAAGTCGGACCTCCTCCTCCGTCTCCTCGACCGTGGATTCATGCTCGTTGCTGACGATCAGGTTGATATTGGTGCTGATGGTCTGGCCCGCGCACCCGATACACTTGCGGGACTTCTCGAGGTCGCGGGGCTTGGCCTGATGCGCCTGCCCTTTCTCAAGGAAATTCGCCCGGTTCTGGTCGCTGAACTCGGGCCGTCTGTCCCCCGGCTGCCCGGACCGGAACGCGACACTATGCTCGGCCTGCCGCGCCTCCGGCTCGATCCGCGCGGCGCTTCGGCAGCGGCCCGGCTCGCGCTCGCCTTCGATTGCCTGCTCGGCCGTGCGAGCATGACAGTCGGCGCCTTCGCCGCATGACCGGACGTCGCATCGTCGTGGTGACCGGTCTTTCGGGCGCCGGCAAATCCTCGATCCTCCATGCCTTTGAGGACCTTGGCTACGAGACGATCGACAATCCCCCGGTTTCGCTGCTCGACGAACTGCTGTCCCAGACCGACCGGCCGCTGGCCATCGGCATCGACGCCCGCACCAGGGGTTTCGTGGCGGAAACGATCCTCGCCGCGCTCGACCGGCTGCGGGCGAATCCCGAGCTTGCCCCCGAACTGGTATTCGCTACCGCCAACGAGGGCGCGCTGCTGCGCCGCTATACCGAGACGCGGCGGCGGCATCCGCTGGCCCCACGCGGCCAGGTCCGAGATGGCATCGCGGCGGAAAGTGCGCTGACCGAGCCGTTGCGGATCGGCGCGGACCTGATGCTGGACACCTCCAACCTGGCGCCGCAGGCGTTGCGGCAGATCATCGGCGAGCGTTTCGGGGTGGCTGCCTCCGAGGGCCTTAACCTGACGTTGATGTCCTTCGCCTATCGTGGCGGCTTGCCGGCCGAGGCCGATATGGTCTTCGACGCCCGCTTCCTGCGCAATCCTCACTATGACCCGACGCTGCGCGCTTCCACTGGTCTTGAGGCAGCGGTCGGAGCATATGTAGCCTCGGATCCTGACTGTGCAGCCTTTCAGGAAGCGATTAACGGCATGGCTTCACTGCTGCTGCCGCGTTTTGTGCAGGAAGGCAAAAAATACGTGACTTTGGCCATTGGCTGCTCCGGCGGCCGCCATCGTTCCGTATTCCTTATAGAAGCGCTTGCTAGGGTTCTGAGGGAGAGCGGCTGGAAGCCCATCATTGTGCATCGCGAGCTTGATCGCCTTGAACAAAAGTCAGAGATGGCCGGATCAGCCGCCGCATGACCGCCGCTGGAGAAGCATTCGCTTATCCATTTCGCATTTACGGAGAGCATGACCATATTGGTCACGCTCTAGGGGCCAAGGGAGGCCACTGAAACCATCATGATCGGGCTCGTGCTCGTCACTCACGGCCATCTTGCCGAGGAGTTGCGTTTGGCCATGGAGCATGTCGTCGGCCCCCAAAGGGGCGTGGAGACCGTGTGTATCGGTCCCGACGACAACATGGAGGACCGGCGCCGCGACATAAGGGCGTCGATCGACAGGGTGGATGCCGGGGATGGCGTCGTGTTGCTGACCGACATGTTCGGCGGCACTCCGAGTAACCTTGCGATCTCTCTTATGGACCGCCGAGATGTCGAAGTTATTGCAGGCGTGAATCTGCCGATGTTGGTCAAGCTCGCCAAGGTTCGCGGTGAGCGGAACCTCGCCAGCGCCGTCGTCTGTGCCCAGGACGCGGGACGAAAATACATCGCTTGCGCCTCGAATGTGCTGCAGGGCTTGCGGGCCGGCAGCGGCAAATGAGCGAGGCCGGCGCGCCGGAGACGAGCCCAAGTGGCGAGCCGATCCTGCGCCGCCAGATACGCATTCCCAACCGCCGTGGACTACATGCCCGAGCCGCCGCCAAGCTGGTGACGACGGCCGAGCAGTTCGGCGCCGTGGTCGAGGTGTCGCGCGACGGCCAGACTGTCGCGGCCCGCTCGATCATGGGTCTCATGATGCTCGGTGCCGGACATGGCAGCATCATCGAGGTGACCGCCGAGGGTTGGGACGCCAAGGAAGCACTGGATGCCGTGGCCTCGTTGATCGAGGCCGGCTTCCATGAGCAAGACTGACAGCCGGCGCCCGGCCGGTTCCGGGACCGCCGAACCCAGCCCCCCTCATCATGGCGCGCCTCATAGCGAGCGGTCGTCGGTCGAGCATCGCCTGACCGGCATCGCGGTCGGATCAGGCATCGCCATCGGCCCCGCTTATCTCTTCGAGGATCACACCCCCGACCTGCCGCCCCGGATGGTGGCGGAGGATGAGACAGCCGGCGAAATCGCGCGGCTGGACGATGCGGTCAGCCGGTCGCGCCGCCAGCTCGGCAAGCTTCGCGCTCAGCTTACGGTCTTGCCCGATGAGGGCAGGACGGAGCTGGAGCCGCTGATCGACGCCTATCTCCGCATGATCGGCCCCTCCCGCCTGCTGCGGGCCGTGCGCCGCCTGATCCAGGAACATCTCTTTTCCGCGGAAACCGCCGTCGCCGCCGAGACTGAGTCATTGGCGGAGGCCGTGCTGCAAGGCACCGACGAAGACCGCGACGGGCTGCGGCGCCGGGCGGACGAAATTCGCGAAATCGGTCGCCGCCTCATCCGCAACCTCACCGAGACGCCCTTCCAGAGTTTCGCGAAACTCGCCCAGGGCACGGTTCTGGTGGTGGACCACCTGCGCCCCGCCGATGCCGCTCTGCTCAGCCCGGCCCGGATGGCGGGAGTGGTGACGGCGGAGGGCGGTGCTGACGGCCATACGGGGGTGATGCTGCGAGCGCTTGGTATTCCCGCGGTGCTCGGCGCGGCCGGTGTCACGGCGATGGTGCATATCGGCGATACCCTCGTGGTAGACGGCAATAACGGGGAGGTGGTGATCCATCCGTCGGCCGCGACGATGGCGGCGGCGCGGCGGACCTCGGCGGCTTTCGCGCGGGAACGGCAGAAGCTGGCACAACTGCGCCGCCTGCCGGCCGAGACCACGGACGGCCAGATCATCGACCTGCACGCCAATCTCGAAGTGCCGCTGGAACTGCCGCTCATCGCCCAAGCGGGAGTCGATGGCATCGGGCTGCTGCGGACCGAGTTCCTGTTCATGAACCGGCAGAAGATCCCCAGCGAGGACGAGCAGACCGAAGCCTATGTCGCGGTAATCGAGGCGATGGGTGGCGATCCGGTGACCATCCGTGTGCTCGACTGGGGTGGCGAGAAGGAGATCGAGGCGCTGGCCGCCATCGGCATTGGCGACGGGCCGCCTCGGCTGAACCCGGCGCTGGGCCTGCGCGGGTTGCGCATGCTGCTGCGCCATCCTGAGCTGCTGGAGACCCAACTCGCCGCCATCATCCGCGCGGCGGCTGTCGGACCGGTACGTATACTGTTGCCGATGGTCACCAATATCGCCGAGGTCCGCGCGACCCGCGAAATCTATACGCGCGTGCTGAAGCGGCTGCGGCGCCGCAAGGTTGATCTGCCGGAGCGGCAGCCGCCCCTCGGGATTATGATCGAGACGCCGGCGGCGGCGCTTTCGGCCGATGCCCTGGCGCTGGAGGCGGATTTCTTCGCGATCGGCACCAACGACCTTACCATGTATGCGATGGCGGCCGACCGCGCCGGGGCGGAGGTGGCGTCGCTCTACGATCCGCTGCATCCGGGCGTATTGCGCCTGGTGCAGTTCACCGCGGAGGCAGGGCTGCGGCTGCGCAAGCCGGTCTCGGTCTGCGGCGAGATGGCGGGGAACCCCAAGCTCGCACCGCTGCTCATGGGCCTGGGTCTCCGCTGCCTCAGCATGAATGCGAGTTCGGTGCCGAAGGTGAAGCTGGTCGTGCGCACGGTCTCGATCGACGATTGTGTCCGCCTGGCGCGGAAGGTGATGGAGCAGACCGAGGCCGCCGAGATCCGCGCGCTGGTGGAGGCTTTTGCGGAGCGTTCGGCTTAGCGGGCCTCAGCCTAGCTGCCCGGCGCCCCCGAGCGCCTCGTCATGCTCGGCGAAGGCGGGATTGCGGTGGAACGTGCATGGCTGCTCACCTGCGTTCGTCAAGAGGTGTCGCTGGACTCGCGCGGGGCGATCCTCTATCAGCCGCGTCTCATCGGAACGCGGGAGAAGCTCGGGCGACCGGCTTCGCATGTACCGCGGTCCTTAATCCGTCCCACAGACAGGATCGAGGGTCATGGCGAAAAAAGTCGTCGGCTACGTCAAGCTGCAGATACCGGCCGGGAAGGCCAATCCGTCTCCGCCCGTCGGCCCAGCGCTCGGTCAGCGCGGCCTGAACATTATGCAGTTCTGCAAGGAATTCAACGCCGCGACGCAGGGCATGGAGCCCGGCATGCCGATCCCCGTCGTCATCACGGCCTATGGCGACCGCACCTTCACCTTCATCCTCAAGACCCCGCCCAATACCTATTTCCTGATGAAGGCTGCGGGCATCAAGAAGGGCTCGACGACCACCGGCAAGGGCGCGACCGTCGGCCGCGTGACCATGAGCCAGCTGCGCGAGATCGCGGCCACGAAGATGATCCATATGAATGCCAACGATGTGGAAGGCGCCGTGAGCATGCTCGCCGGTTCCGCCCGATCGATGGGCCTTGCGGTGGTGGAGGGCTGATCCGATGGCCAAGAACAAGCGCCTCGCCGCCGGTTACGCCGCTTTCGACCGCGAGAAGACCTATTCCCTCGCCGAGGCCGTCAAGCTGGTGAAGGGCAATGCCCGCGCCAAGTTCGACGAGACGGTTGAATTCTCGATGAACCTCGGCATCGATCCGCGCCATGCGGACCAGATGGTGCGCGGTCTCATCAGCCTGCCGAACGGCACCGGCAAAACCCTGCGCATCGGCGTCTTCGCGCGCGGCCCCAAGGCCGAGGAAGCACTGGCCGCTGGTGCCGATGTCGTCGGCGCCGAGGATCTGGCCGAGAAGGTCCAGGCCGGCGAGATCGCCTTCGATCGCTGCATCGCGACGCCGGACATGATGGCCCTCGTCGGCCGCCTCGGTAAGATCCTCGGGCCGCGTGGCCTGATGCCGAACCCGAAGCTCGGCACCGTGACGATGGACGTTAAGGGCGCCGTTTCAGCCGCCAAGGCTGGCCAGGTTGAGTTCCGCGCCGAGAAGGCGGGCATCATCCATGCCGGCATCGGCAAGGCGAGCTTCGACGAGCAAAAGCTGCTGGAGAATATCCGGGCGCTGGCCGATGCCGTGACGCGCGCGAAGCCTGCGGGCGCCAAGGGCACCTATGTCCAGAAGGCCGCGCTGAGCTCCTCGATGGGGCCCGGCATAAGCGTGGACGTGGCAAGCCTCACCGCCAGCTAGCGGCAAGAAATTCGTCCGGGTCGCGAGGCCCGGACGGGCAGGAGGGGGGGACCCCTCCGAACCTGTCCAAGACCAGACGTGCTCGCTGCCCGGTGACGGGACGGCGCGCTTAAGGAGCCGCCAGGGCTCGCGGATGGGAGACGGGGAAGCCAGGGATCACAACGGGCGGCGCGAGGCGCGGCGCCCGAGGCGAGGCTTTGGCGGTTCCGGCTGATCGGACAGGCGAACCGGGCAGGTGCGGAGTTTCGGCTCCGTCTGCCCATGGGTAACCCGGCCCTCGGGAAGTTCCTGAGGGATTTTGTGGCGGAGTTAGTATGGACCGTACGGAGAAGCAGGAGTTCGTCGCTTCCCTCGCGGCGGTCTTCGCGGAAACGTCGATGGTGGTCGTTACCCGGAATAATGGGCTGACGGTTGCTGAAGTGACGGATCTGCGTCGGCGCATGCGGGCGGAAGGGGTGACCTTCAGGGTAACCAAAAACCGTCTGGCCAACCTCGCCCTGGATGGGACCCGATTCGATAGCATCAAGACCCTGCTGAAGGGACCGATCGCGCTTGCGTGGTCAAAGGACCCTGTGGCGGCGGCGAAGGTGTCTGTCGAGTTCGCCAAGACCAACGAGAAGTTCGTCGTCATCGGCGGCGCGCTCGGAACCCAGGCGCTTGATGCGACTGGGGTGAAGGCGCTCGCTGAACTGCCGTCGCTTGATGCGCTACGTGCTTCGCTGGTGGGTCTGATTCAGACCCCTGCCACGCGGATCGCGAGCGTCGTTCAGGCGCCGGCCGGCAATCTCGCGCGGGTCTTCGGGGCCTATGCCAGGAAGGACGAGGCGGCCTGACAACAGGCGTGCCGATCCTCTGGAATGCCAGGCCGGTAAAGAACCGGCTTGCATTGAACCGACCGAAGTTTACATAATAGGAACACATAAACATGGCCGATCTGACCAAGCTGGTGGACGAGCTCTCCAGCCTCACTGTGCTTGAGGCTGCCGAACTGTCGAAGCTGCTCGAGGAGAAGTGGGGCGTTTCCGCCGCCGCGCCGGTGGCCGCCGCCGCCGCTGCCCCTGCCGCCGCTGCCGCGGTGGTCGAGGAGCAGACCGAGTTCACCGTGATCCTCGCCAAGGTCGGCGAGAAGAAGATCAACGTGATTAAGGAAGTTCGCACCATCACGGGCCTTGGCCTGAAGGAGGCGAAGGATCTCGTCGAGGCCGCGCCGAAGCCCGTCAAGGAAGGCGTGACCAAGGACGAAGCCGAGAAGATCCGCAAGGTTCTGGAAGAGAATGGGGCTTCTGTCGAGGTCAAGTAATCGACCCATCCGGGGTCCTCACGGGCGCCGGGTGGCACAAGACTGAGCGTGAGGGGTGGGAATCAACGTGATTTCCACCCCGTCCGCGGTTCTAGGACCGCGTAGCTGAGAGAGAGACGGCAGGGTGCGCCAGGCGATGGGGCACGCGGCCGGTCGTGGCGCCCGCGAGACCGAAACTGGGCGCCGCAGGACTACGGACACCGCACGGCACTTGTCCGGGGCGGTTGGGAAATCGAGGGCTAAGGGCAGGCATGAACGCGATTTCAGGTGGCTTGAACAACTCCTTCACCGGACGCAAGCGGATTCGCAAGAGCTTCGGGCGGATTCCCGAAGTCGCTCCGATGCCGAATCTCATCGACGTGCAGCGTTCGAGCTACGAAGCTTTTCTCCAGATGAACGTGCCGCCCGACAGCCGCACCCTGACCGGGTTGCAGGAGGTCTTCAAGTCCGTCTTTCCGATAGACGACTTCGCGGGGCGCGGCCGGCTGGAATTCGTCTATTACGAGCTGGAAGAGCCGAAATACGACGTCGAGGAATGCATTCAGCGCGGCATGACCTTTGCCGCGCCGCTGAAGGTGGTGCTGCGCCTCATCGTCTGGGATGTGGACGAGGACACCGGCAGCCGCTCGATCCGCGATATCAAGGAGCAGCCCGTCTATATGGGCGACCTGCCCCTGATGACGGATAACGGCACCTTCGTGATCAACGGCACGGAGCGCGTCATCGTCAGCCAGATGCATCGCAGCCCGGGCGTGTTCTTCGACCACGACAAGGGTAAGACGCATTCCAGCGGCAAGTTCCTGTTCGCCTCGCGCGTCATCCCCTATCGCGGCTCCTGGCTCGACTTCGAGTTCGACAGCAAGGACCTCGTCTACGTCCGCATCGACCGCAAGCGGAAGCTGCCGGTCAGCACGCTGCTCTATGCGCTCGACAGCGAGAAGACCGTGGCGCTGCGCGCCGCCCGCGCCGCCAAGGGCGAGACCGTGGATATCGGCGAGATCGAGGGCATGGGCGCCGAGGAGATCCTCAGCACCTTCTACGGCCAGGTCGTCTATACGCATGGCGCCAAGGGCTGGGCGCGTCCCTTCGACCCCGATGCGTTTCGCGGCATGAAGCTGTTCGAGAACCTGGTCGATGCCGAGACCGGCGAGATCGTCGCCAAGCCTGAAGAGAAGATGACGCAGCGGCTCGCCCGCCGCATCGGCGAGAAGACCAAGGAGGTTCTGGCCAGCCGGCTCGACCTGCTCGGCCGCTACATGGCGATAGACCTGGTGAATGACGACACCGGCGAGATTTTCGTCGAGGCCGGCGAGGAGCTGACCGAGGCGAAGCTTACGGCGCTCGAGGAGGCCGGGGTCAAAAGCCTGCCGACCCTCGCGATCGATCAGAGCAAGGGTCCCTGGATCCGCAACACGCTCTCGGTGGACAAGAACAGCAACCGCGACGACGCGCTGATCGACATCTACCGCGTCATGCGCCCCGGTGAGCCGCCGACCAGCGAGACGGCGGAAGCGCTGTTCCGTGGCTTGTTCTTCGATCCCGACCGCTACGACCTATCGGCCGTCGGCCGCGTGAAGATGAACATGCGTCTCGGCGTGCATGCCGAAGACACCGTCCGCATTCTGCGCAAGGAGGACGTGCTCAAGACCGTCCAGATCCTCTGCGAGCTGAAGGACGGCCGCGGCTCGATCGACGACATCGACAATCTCGGCAATCGCCGGGTGCGTTCCGTCGGCGAGCTGATGGAGAACCAGTATCGCGTCGGCCTGCTCCGCATGGAGCGCGCCATCCGCGAGCGCATGGGTTCGGTCGATATCGACACGGTGATGCCGCACGATCTGATCAACGCCAAGCCGGCGGCGGCCGCCGTGCGGGAGTTCTTCGGCTCCTCGCAGCTCAGCCAATTCATGGACCAGACCAACCCGCTCTCGGAAGTGACGCATAAGCGCCGCCTCTCCGCGCTCGGGCCGGGGGGTCTGACCCGCGAGCGCGCCGGCTTCGAGGTGCGCGACGTGCATCCGACGCATTACGGCCGCATCTGCCCGATCGAGACGCCGGAAGGCCCGAATATCGGCTTGATCAACTCGCTGGCGACCTACGCCAAGGTGAATAAATACGGCTTCATCGAGACGCCGTATCGCCTGGTGAAGGATGGCGAGATCAGCGAAGGCTGGAAATACCTCTCTGCCATGGAGGAGGAGAAGCTGATCGTCGCCCAGGCGGATGTGCCGGTGAATGGCAACCGCTTCGCCGAGGATCTGGTTTCCGTTCGTCATCAGGGCGACTTCCGCCTGGTTCCGCCGGATCAGGTGACGGCGGTGGACGTATCACCGCGCCAGCTCGTGTCCGTGGCCGCCGCGCTCATTCCGTTCCTTGAGAATGATGACGCGAACCGCGCGCTGATGGGCTCGAACATGCAGCGGCAGGCCGTGCCCCTCATCCGCGCCGATGCTCCGCTCGTGGGCACTGGCATGGAAGCGGCGGTGGCGCGGGATTCGGGTGCGACCATCATCGCGCGGCGTGGCGGCGTGATCGACCAGATCGACGGCGCGCGTATCGTGGTGCGGGCGGCTTCCGTGGATGGCACGACCGGCGGCGTCGATATCTACCGGCTGCGCAAGTTCATGCGCTCCAACCAATCGACCTGCATCAATCAGCGGCCGCTGGTGCGCGTGGGCGACCGCGTGCAGGAAGGCGACATCATCGCGGACGGTCCCTCGACCGAACTCGGTGAGCTCGCACTGGGCCGCAACGTGCTCTGCGCCTTCATGCCGTGGAATGGTTACAACTTCGAAGACAGCATCCTGATCTCGGAGCGCATCGCGCGCGACGACGTGTTCACCTCCATCCACATCGAAGAGTTCGAAGTGATGGCGCGCGACACGAAGCTCGGCCAGGAAGAGATCACGCGCGACATCCCGAATGTCGGCGAGGAAGCGCTGCGGAACATGGATGAGGCCGGCATCGTTTATGTCGGCGCGGAAGTGAACCCGGGCGATATCCTGGTCGGCAAGGTCACGCCGAAGGGCGAGAGCCCGATGACGCCGGAGGAGAAGCTGCTTCGCGCCATCTTCGGCGAGAAAGCTTCCGACGTGCGCGACACCTCGCTGCGCCTGCCGCCGGGCGTTTCCGGCACCATCGTTGATGTCCGCGTCTTCAGCCGCCGTGGCGTGGACAAGGACGAGCGTTCGATGGCGATCGAGCGCGCCGAGGTCGAGCGTCTGGCCAAGGATCGCGACGACGAGAAGGCGATTCAGGAGCGCAGCTTCCTCAACCGCATGAAGGAGAAGCTGCTGGAGCGTAAGGCGTCCGGCGGCTTCAAGGGCATCAAGGCCGGCACCGTGCTGACCGAGGAAGTCCTGGCCGAACACCCGCGCGGCACGATGCGCCACATGGGTGTGCAGGACGACGCCGTGATGGCCGAGATCGAGACGCTGAAGCGGGAGTTCGATGCCAGCGTGCATCGCCTGCAGCAGCGCTTCGAGAATAAGGTCGACAAGCTGCAGCGCGGCGACGAGCTGCTGCCCGGCGTGATGAAGATGGTCAAGGTCTTCGTGGCCGTGAAGCGCAAGCTTCAGCCCGGCGACAAGATGGCCGGCCGCCATGGCAATAAGGGCGTGGTCAGCCGCGTGACGCCGATCGAGGACATGCCGTTCCTCGAGGACGGCACGCATGTCGATCTCGTGCTCAATCCGCTGGGCGTGCCGAGCCGCATGAACGTCGGCCAGATTCTGGAGACGCATCTGGGCTGGGCCTGCGCGGCGCTGGGCAAGCAGGTCGGTGATCTCGTTGAGCAGTATCGCCGCACGGGCGCGCATCAGCAGGAGCTGCTGGATCGCCTCAAGGACATCTATGGCGACAAGGTGTTCCGCGACGACATCGCGAATATGTCCTCGGCGCAGCTGACGGAGCTTGGCGACAACCTCAAGAAGGGCATTCCGATCGCGACGCCGGTTTTCGACGGCGCGCGGATGGCCGACATCGAGGACATGCTGCGCCTCGCGGGTCTCGAATCCTCCGGCCAGGTGGTTCTCACCGACGGCCGCACGGGCGAGCCCTTCGAGCGCAAGGTCACTGTCGGCTACATCTACATGCTCAAGCTTCACCACTTGGTGGACGACAAGATCCACGCGCGTTCCATCGGCCCGTACAGCCTCGTGACCCAGCAGCCGCTGGGCGGCAAGGCGCAATTCGGCGGGCAGCGCTTCGGCGAGATGGAGGTCTGGGCGCTCGAGGCTTACGGCGCCGCCTATACGCTGCAGGAGATGCTGACGGTGAAGTCGGACGACGTGTCCGGGCGCACCAAGGTCTACGAGGCGATTGTCCGCGATCAGGACAACTTCGAGGCCGGTGTGCCAGAGAGCTTCAACGTGCTGACCAAGGAGCTGAAATCCCTTGTTCTGAACGTCGAACTCGACACCGAAGAGCATCGCACCCGCACGGGGCAACTGACCAATTGATGACGGGACGCGGCTTCGGCCGCGATTCCGTGACGACTGGATGCGTGGACTCCGCCTGCCGCCGGCTCATCCCGGCGTGCGGCGCGGCCTGAAGGTAGGATCTGCATGAACGAACTTATGAAGATTCTCGGTCAAACCGGTCAGCCGATGACCTTTGACGAGATCAAGATCCAGATCGCTTCGCCCGAGCAGGTGCGGAGCTGGTCTTATGGCGAGATCAAGAAGCCCGAGACCATCAACTACCGCACCTTCAAGCCGGAGCGGGACGGGCTTTTCTGCGCGCGGATTTTCGGACCGATCAAGGACTACGAGTGCCTGTGCGGCAAGTACAAGCGCATGAAGTTCCGCGGCATCATCTGCGAGAAATGCGGCGTGGAAGTCACGCTCGCCAAGGTCCGGCGCGAGCGCATGGGCCATATCGAGCTTGCCTCGCCCGTCGCCCATATCTGGTTCCTGAAGTCTCTGCCCTCGCGCATCGGGCTGATGGTCGACCTGACGCTGAAGGACCTAGAAAAGGTTCTGTATTTCGAGAGCTATATCGTTCTTGAACCTGGCCTGACCGATCTCAAGCTGCACCAGATGCTGAACGAAGATCAGCTGATGTCGAAGCAGGACGAGTTTGGCGAGGACGCTTTCCGTGCCGGCATCGGTGCCGAGGCGGTGAAGCGCATTCTCAACGACATCGACTTGGATGCCGAGAAGACGCGGCTGCGCGTCGATCTCAAGACCACGACGAGCGAGGCCAAGCGCAAGAAGCTGGTCAAGCGTCTTAAGCTCATCGAGGCTTTCGCCGAGAGCGGCAGCAAGCCCGGCTGGATGATCCTCGACGTGGTGCCGGTGATTCCGCCCGAGCTGCGGCCTCTGGTGCCGCTGGATGGCGGCCGCTTCGCAACCTCGGATCTCAATGATCTCTACCGCCGCGTCATCAACCGCAACAACCGGTTGAAGCGCCTCATCGAGCTGCGCGCGCCCGATATCATCGTGCGCAACGAGAAGCGCATGTTGCAGGAAAGCGTTGACGCGCTGTTTGACAACGGCCGCCGTGGCCGCGCCATTACCGGCGCCAATAAGCGTCCGCTGAAGTCGCTGTCCGACATGCTGAAGGGCAAGCAAGGCCGTTTCCGCCAGAACCTGCTCGGCAAGCGCGTCGATTACTCGGGCCGCTCGGTCATCGTTGTGGGTCCGGAGCTGAAGCTGCACCAGTGCGGCCTGCCGAAGAAGATGGCGCTGGAGCTGTTCAAGCCCTTCATCTACGCCAAGCTCGAAAAATACGGTCACGCGACGACCATCAAGGCCGCCAAGCGGATGGTCGAGAAAGAGCGTCCCGAGGTCTGGGACATTCTGGAAGAGGTGATCCGCGAGCATCCCGTGATGCTCAACCGCGCGCCGACCTTGCATCGCCTCGGCATCCAGGCTTTCGAGCCGGTGCTGATCGAAGGCAAGGCGATCCAGCTTCACCCGCTGGTCTGCACCGCCTTCAACGCGGATTTCGACGGCGACCAGATGGCGGTCCATGTGCCGCTGAGCGTGGAAGCGCAGCTCGAAGCCCGCGTGCTTATGATGTCGACGAACAACATCCTGAGCCCCGCGAACGGCAAGCCGATCATCGTGCCGAGCCAGGACATCGTGCTCGGCCTGTACTATCTGTCGCTGGAGACGCCGGAATTCCGAGTGGCGGTGGACAACGACGCCCCGGCTTTCGGGACGATCGGCGAGATCGAGCATGCGCTGGCCGCCAAGCGCGTGCAGATGCATGACAAGATCCGCGCGCGGATCCTGGTGCAGGAAGGTCCCGGCGAGCCGGTGCGCCGCGTTGTCGTGACCACGCCGGGCCGTATGCTGATCCAGCAGATCCTGCCGCTGCATCAGAACGTGCCCTTCACGCTGATCAACAAGCAGCTGACGAAGAAGAACGTGTCGGACGTGATCGACGCGGTCTACCGCCACTGCGGCCAGAAAGAATGCGTGATCTTCGCCGACCGCATGATGGGCCTGGGCTTCAGCAACGCCGCCAAGGCGGGCCTGTCCTTCGGCAAGGATGACCTGATCATCCCGAAGGAGAAGCCGGAACTGATCCTGAGCACCCAGGGCGAGGTGAAGGAATTCGAGCAGCAGTATCAGGACGGTCTGATCACGGCCGGCGAGCGCTACAACAAGGTGGTGGACGCCTGGTCGCGCTGCACCGACCTCGTCGCCAGCGCCATGATGAAGGAGATCTCCAAGCAGGAGATCGGCACGCCGACCAACTCGGTCTGGATGATGAGCCATTCCGGCGCGCGTGGATCGCCGGCGCAGATGCGCCAGCTCGCGGGCATGCGCGGCTTGATGGCGAAGCCCTCGGGCGAAATCATCGAGCAGCCGATTATCGCCAACTTCAAGGAAGGCCTGTCGGTTCTCGAATACTTCAACTCGACCCACGGCGCCCGTAAGGGTCTCGCGGATACCGCGTTGAAGACGGCGAACTCCGGCTATCTCACGCGCCGTCTGGTGGACGTCGCGCAGGACAGCATCATCGTCGAGGAAGACTGCGGTACCGATAAGGGCCTCACCGTGCGCGCCGTCATGGATGGCGGCGAGGTGGTGTCGTCGCTTTCCGAACGTATCCTCGGCCGCTTCTCCTGCGAGGATGTGCTGGACCCTGTGACGGCGAAGGTGCTGCTGGCGAACAATACGCTGATCGAGGAAGAGGAAGCCGACCTCATCGAAAAGTCGGGTGTCGAGGCGGTGAAGATCCGCTCGGTGCTGACCTGCGAGGCCGAGATCGGCTGTTGCGGCCATTGCTACGGGCGCGATCTTGCGCGTGGCACCCGGGTCAATGCCGGTGAGGCGGTGGGCGTCATCGCCGCGCAGTCCATCGGCGAGCCTGGCACGCAGCTCACGATGCGCACTTTCCACATCGGCGGTGCCGCGCAGCGTGGCGCGGAGCAGTCGAGCGTGGAGGCGAGCCATGAAGGCTCGGTTGTGGTGCGTAACCGCAACGTGGTTATCAACAGCTCGGGCGTGCCCGTGGTGATGAGCCGCAATTGCGAAATCGTGCTGGCCGACAGCAACGGACGGGAGCGTGCGCGCTTCCGCGTGCCTTACGGCGCGCGGCTGCTCACGGACGATACCCAGCCGGTGGTGCGCGGCCAGAAGCTGGCGGAGTGGGACCCCTACACCCTGCCGATCATCACCGAGAAGAACGGCGTGGTTGAGTTCGCCGATCTGATCGAGGGTATCACGCTGGTCGAGCGGATGGACGAAGTCACCGGCCTGACCTCGAAGATCGTGGTCGATTACAAGCAGGCGGCGAAGAACGTCGATCTGCGGCCGCGCCTCCAGCTGAAGGATGCCAAGGGCGAGGTCATCAAGCTGCCGAATGGTGGCGAGGCGCGCTACTTCCTGCAGCCGGACTCCATTCTCTCGATCGAGAATGGCGCGACGGTCGCGGCCGGTGACGTGCTGGCGCGTATCCCGCGCGAAGGCAGCAAGACGCGCGACATCACGGGCGGCCTGCCGCGCGTGGCGGAGCTGTTCGAGGCGCGGCGCCCGAAGGATCACGCGATCATCGCCGAGAACGACGGCCGCGTGGAATTCGGCAAGGACTACAAGGCGAAGCGCCGGGTCATCGTGAAGAACGACGAGACCGGGGAAGAGAGCGAGTATCTCATTCCCAAGGGCAAGCACGTCTCGGTGCAGGAAGGCGACTTCGTGCGTCTCGGCGACCCGCTGGTCGACGGTCCGCGCGTGCCGCATGACATCCTGCGCGTGCTGGGTGTCGAGGCACTGTCCGACTATCTCGTCAACGAGATCCAGGACGTGTACCGGCTCCAGGGCGTGAAGATCAACGACAAGCACATCGAGGTGATCGTTCGCCAGATGCTGCAGAAGGTTGAGATCACCGAGCCGGGCGACACGACCTTCCTCACGGGAGAGCAGGTCGACCGGACGGAGTTCGATGCCGAGAACAACAAGCGGATCGCCGCGGGCGAGCGCGTGGCTTCGGCGATGCCTGTGCTTCAGGGCATCACCAAGGCCAGCCTGCAGACCCACAGCTTCATCAGCGCCGCGTCCTTCCAGGAGACCACGCGCGTGCTGACCGAGGCGGCGACCGCCGGCAAGATCGACAGCTTGCAGGGCCTCAAGGAGAACGTGATCGTGGGCCGCCTGATCCCGGCGGGCACGGGCAGCGTGATGAACCGGCTGCGCGCGATCGCGACCGGACGTGCCGATGGCCGCAGTCTGCGGTCCGACACGGGCGCGCTCACCGGCGAGGAAATCGCCGCGGAGTAGCGGCGGAGACACGACCAGACCAGCGCCGGGAGAATGGCTTGCCCATTAACCCTGCGCTGGCGCGGTCGGCCGGCAGTAGAATAAGCGTGAGGCGAGTCGACGCGCTCGCCAAAACGGGGCATTCTCACCCTCGAAACTTGCCTGTTGACCCGGGACGCCGATCTGCGCGCGTTGTCCCGCTTCCTGGTGCAGCTGCACGGAATGAGAGAGAGTGGCAGCCTTTCAGAGACCCAAACGCTCGGTTCCAGACGATCGGGGCAGATCTGAGGACGATTTCCGTGGCCCCGGCGCCGGCACCTCCCGTATCGGGACAGAGCTGAGAGAAGCCCGCGAACGCCTTGGCTATGAGGTGGAGTGGGTCGCCAACGCGCTGCGGATCAAGCCCGCCTTCATCCACGCGATCGAACGTGGCGATTTGCAGGACCTGCCGGGGACGGCCTATGCGGTCGGCTTCGTGCGGACCTACGCGATCGCGCTGGGCCTCGACGCCAACGAGGCGATCCGGCGGTTCAAGGCCGAGCGGGAGGAGGTCACTCATAAGACCGACCTGGTTTTCCCGGCTCCCGCGCCACAGCGCGGAGTCCCTGCTGGGGCGCTCGTCTTGGTGGGTGCCGTGATCGTGATCGCGGGGTATATTGGCTGGTATCACTACTCCGGCCGCAGCGAACGCATGGCTTCCTCAATCGACTCCCTGCCCGCCCATCTGGAGCCTCTGGCGCCACCGCCGGCGCCGAAGTTCGCTCTGGTCAAGCCGGCACCGGTACGTCCGAAGCCCGTTGTCACGCCGGATCCTGGGCCGCCTCTGCCGAATGACGCGGATGTGTCGCCCTCCTCGGCCGCCGCCGCGGTGCCTATGCCAGCGCCACCACCGGCGGCTCGGCTTTCAACGCCACCGACCGCGCTTGGCGCGTTGGCGGAGGCGACACCGCCGCCCGCCGCCCCTGATGGTTCGGCGGCGCTCTCGGCCTCGGCGGGGCAACTGGTCATCGAGGCCAGCGGCGATGCCTGGATCGAAATCAAGAACGGCACGGGGCGAGTGATCTATCAGCATGTGCTGCACTCCGGCGAAAGCTACACGGTGCCGGATCAGCCGGAGCTGACCCTCACCACCGGCAATGCGACCGTCACGACGATCGCGCTGGGCGGCACGCCGCTTGGCCCATTGAAGGGTCATGTCGTCCGCAATCTGCCGCTGGATGCCGCAAGCCTGAAGACCAAGCTCGGCCCTGCGGCTGCCGCGCCGGACGTCACGCCAGCGAAACCTGACGCTAATCCTTCGGTTACCAATTCAGCGGGACATACGAACGGATGACTATCGCGGTCATCGTCTCGCAAAGCCCGCAACGGAGCGCATTATGAGCTACCGCCCCTATCAGCAAATTCAGCGTCGTAAGTCCCGGCAAATCAGCGTTGGGCGCGTGAAGGTGGGGGGCGATGCGCCCATCACCGTGCAAACCATGACGAATACGCTGACGACGGATGTCGATGGCACCGTCGCCCAGATCCGGCTTTCCGAGAAGGCCGGCGTGGACATCGTGCGCGTGTCCTGCCCGGATCAGGAAAGCACCAAGGCGCTGCACGAGATTGTCCGGCAGGTCGATGTGCCGATCGTCGCAGACATCCATTTCCACTATCGCCGCGCTATCGAAGCCGCGGTCGCCGGCGCTGCCTGCCTGCGCATCAACCCCGGCAATATCGGCAGCGCCGAACGGGTGCGCGAGGTGGTGAAGGCGGCGCGGGACCATGGCTGCTCGATCCGCATCGGCGTCAATGCCGGCTCGCTGGAGCGCCATCTGCTCGAAAAATACGGCGAACCCAATCCGGAGGCGCTGGTCGAGAGCGCGCTGGAACACGCCAAGATTCTGCAAGACCACGACTTCCACGAGTTCAAGATCAGCGTGAAGGCGTCGGACGTCTTCCTGGCGGTCGCGGCCTATCAGCAACTCTCGGAAGTCTGTGACCATCCGCTGCATATCGGCATCACCGAAGCGGGCGGAAAGCGCACCGGCACGGTGAAATCCTCGATCGGCCTTGGCTCGCTGCTTTGGGCCGGGATCGGCGACACTTTGCGCGTCTCGCTTTCGGCTGAGCCCGAGGAAGAGGTGCATGTCGGCTGGGAGATGCTGAAGTCGCTCGGCATCCGGCATCGCGGCGTGCGCATCATTTCTTGCCCGTCCTGCGCGCGGCAGGGCTTCGATGTCATCCGCACGGTGGCGGCGCTGGAGGACCGGCTGGCGCATATCGAGACGCCGCTCACGCTCTCCATCATCGGCTGCGTGGTGAACGGGCCGGGCGAGGCGACGATGACCGATCTCGGCATCACCGGCGGCGGCGCCGGGCGGCACATGGTCTATGCCGCCGGCAAGCAGAGCCATACGATCGACAAGGATGCGATGATCGACCACGTGGTCGAGATGGTCGAGGCCAAAGCCGCCGCGATCCGCGCCGCCGAACCCGCCGCCATCGCGGCAGAGTAGCGACGCCGCTGCTCCCCTCTCTGTAAGGGAGGGGCCGGGGGTGGGTTCGCTTGGGTTACACTCGCCAAGCCCACGCCGAACAACCCACCCCAACCCCTCCCTTCCAGGGAGGGGCTATTTCTTTTCTCTCTCCTCCACCCCAGGCCCAATCCCATGCAGCTCCAACCCGTCCGCGGCACGCGCGATCTCATCGGCGAGGAGCAACAGCGCCACCGGCATGTCATGGACACCGCGCGCCGGATTTCCGCCCTCTATGGCTTCGAGGAATGGGTAACGCCGATCTTCGAGGACACGCGCATCTTCGCCCGCACGCTGGGCGAGACTTCCGATGTCGTGACGAAGGAAATGTACACCTTCACCGATCGCGGCGGTGACAGCGTAACACTGCGGCCGGAGAATACCGCCGCCGTGTGTCGCGCGCTGGTCAGCAACGGACTCACGCAATCCCTGCCGCAAAAGGTATTCTACGCCGGCCCGATGTTTCGCTACGAGCGGCCGCAAAAAGGCCGCTACCGGCAGTTTAGTCAAATCGGACTAGAGCTGATCGGCCCAGCTGAGCCGCTGGCCGATGCCGAAGTCATTGCCTGCGGCTGGGACATTCTGACCGCGCTCGGCATTGCTGAGGATGTGGTGGTCGAGGTGAATACCCTCGGTGACATCGCAAGCCGCAACGCCTATCGCCAGGCATTGGTGGATTACTTCACCATCCACGAGGCGTCGCTTTCAGCCGACAGCAAACAGCGGCTGGAGCGTAACCCGCTGCGCATCCTCGACAGCAAGGATGAAGGTGACCGCCGCATCGTTGCTGACGCGCCGACCATCATACCGCATCTGACCGTCGAGGCCGCGCGCTTCTATGACCGTCTGCGCGAGCATCTGACGACGCTCGGCACGCCGTTCATCGAGAACCCGCGCATCGTTCGTGGTCTGGATTACTACAATCACACGGCTTTCGAATTCGTCACGCAGAGCCTTGGCGCTCAGGGAACCGTTCTGGGCGGCGGCCGCTATGACGGCCTCATCGAGGAAATGGGCGGGCCGCCCACGCCCGCTGTCGGCTGGGCGGCTGGTGTCGATCGCATGGCAATGCTCATCGCGGAACCGCCCGCCGCCGCGGCACCGGTCTCGGTGATTCCGGTCGGCGAGGAAAACGAAGGTGCCGCCTTCGCATTGGTTCAGCGTCTGCGCGCGGCGGGGATTCGCGCGGATATCGGCTATCGCGGCAATCTCAAGCGCCGGCTGGAACGCGCGAACCGCATCGGGGCGCGCGCCGCCGTCATTTTGGGCTCGGATGAGGTTGCGCGCGGTGTTGTGCAATTGCGGGATCTCGCGGCGGGCGCGCAAAGCGAAGTGGCGCTCGACGGCGTGGTGGACGCGCTGAGATGAGTCTCGCCGAAAAGCTCGACCGTATTCTTTTGCGCGCGGATGAGTTGCGCGACCGGTTATCCTCGGGTGTGGTCGGTGAGGAATTCGTCCGCGCGTCTCGTGAGCTTTCGGAGATCGAACCGGTCGTCACGCTCATCAGCGAGCTGCGGCAAACCGAGCGCGGGGTCACCGAAGCCGAGGCCATGCTTGCCGACCCCGAAATGCGCGAGATGGCGGAAGCGGAAAGCGAAACGCTCCGCACACAAATCCCGCGATTGGAAAGCGAGATCCGCCTCGCCTTGCTGCCGAAAGATGAAGCCGATGCGCGCTCGGCCATCCTGGAAATTCGGCCGGCGGCCGGCGGCGACGAGGCGGCGCTTTTCGCCTCGCAGCTTTTCGGCATGTATCAGCGCTATGCCGAGTTGCAGGGCTGGCGCTTCGAGATCCTGGAATATGCCGATACGGAACTGGGCGGGCTGAAGGAAGGCATCGCGAATATCACCGGCCGCAATGTCTTCGCGCGGCTGAAGTTCGAATCAGGCGTGCATCGCGTGCAGCGTGTTCCGGCAACCGAGAATCAGGGGCGCATCCACACGTCCACAGTCACAGTCGCGGTTCTGCCGGAAGCCGAGGAAGTTGATGTCGAGATCAACGAAAGCGATCTGCGCATCGATGTATATCGGGCCTCCGGTGCCGGCGGCCAGCACGTCAACAAGACGGAAAGCGCGGTCCGGATCACGCATGTTCCGAGCGGCGTCGTGGTCGCGATGCAGGAAGAGAGAAGCCAGCACAAGAACCGCGCCAAGGCCATGAAGATCCTGCGTGCCCGGCTTTACGAGCAGCAGCGCACCAGCCTGCATGCGTCGCGCGCGGCCGATCGCCGCAGCCAGGTCGGCACGGGGGATCGCAGCGAGCGCATCCGCACCTTCAATTTTCCGCAGGGCCGTGTCACCGATCACCGCATCAATCTTACGCTTTACAAGATCGACCGCGTGCTGCTCGGCGAGATGGATGAAATCATCAGTGCTTTGACCGAGGAAGATCAGGCTGCCCGCCTCGCGGCCTTCGCCGATTCGGATCAGTGACCGCGACACTCGGCGAGACTTGGCGGAACGCGACGCCGCTTCTCGCCGAAGCCGGTATCGAGGCGCCCCACCGGGAGGCGCGTATCCTTCTGGCACATGCATTGGGGGGTGACCTCGCCACGCTGTTGCGCCGTCAGGACGAGGCGGTCACGCCTGAAGTCGCGGCGCGGTTTGCCGGTTTCATCGCGCGTCGGGCCGCGCGCGAATCTTCCGCCACAATCCTCGGGCATCGCGAATTCTGGAGCCTCGATTTTCTGGTCTCGGCGGACACGCTGATCCCACGCCCGGATTCGGAAACGGTGATCGAGGCGGCTCTCGGCTGCTTTCCTGGTCGAAGCGCGGTGAGCCGTATTCTCGATCTCGGCACCGGCAGCGGCTGTCTGCTGCTCGCGGCGCTTTCGGAGTTCCGCGCGGCCTGGGGGCTTGGCGTGGATCGCGCCGAGGGCGCGGCGCTGGTGGCGGCACGGAACGCCGAGCGGCTGGGTTTGAACGGCCGCGCCGCTTTCCTGGTGGGCGACTGGGCGGGGGCCCTGAGCGGGCGCTTCGATCTTGTGCTGAGCAACCCGCCCTATATCCCGGCCGCCGACATCGCGGGGCTGGAACCCGAGGTGGCGCGGCACGAGCCTGTGCTGGCGCTGGATGGCGGGGCGGATGGTTTGGACGCCTATCGCCGCCTGTTTGCCGACCTCGCCAGGCTCCTCACGCCTGTAGGAAAGGCGGTCTTCGAGTTCGGGCTCGGCCAGGAAACGGCTTTGGCGCGGCTCGCGAAGGGTTACGGTTTGGCTGTCGAGGGAACGCGCCCGGATCTTGCGGGTCATCCCCGCGTGACGATCTTGGGTCGCCTGCAAAAAGAAGTTGGCTTATCGGGGGGCGCAGTCTAGCTTGTTTGTGCATGGCGCCGGGGTTGAGCAACTCCCGCCGTGATTTGGCATCCGGTGCAGGGCTTTCGGCTAACGAGCCATAGCGCCAGATCCAGAAACCCTTGTTCGAAGCGTAAAGTCGATTGGGCGGACTGGCCCTCCGGGGCGCTGCCCGAGCGGTTTGCGAATAGGAAAGCGACATGTCGTACTCATGAATATCAAGCGGATGCGTGGCCGTGGCCATCGCGGAACTGGCGGCGGCGGAGGCGGCGGCAACGGAGGCCCGATACGGCATCACTCCGGCGGCAGCGGCGGCGGCGTCCCCCTCAACCGCAATCACGTCTTCGACAGCAATGGGCCTGATCTTCGCATTCGGGGAACGGCTCAACAGTTGTTCGAGAAGTATTTGCAACTCGGCCGGGACGCGACAAGCTCCGGCGACCGGGTGATGGGCGAAGGCTACTTTCAGTATGCCGAGCATTACTTCCGCATCGTGAGCGCCATCAACCAGCAGGCGCAGCAGAATCAGCCGGCCGGCTACCAGAATGGACAGCCCCGGCGCCAGGCGAATGGCGAGGAGCAGCCGCCGACGGACGAGCAGGAATTTGGCTCACCCGAGGAGCAGCTTTCGAGCGAGCAGCGCGAAAGCCATAGTGAGAGCCGCGAAATACCGATCGTCGCCGCAGCGCCGGAAGCCTGAGAGCGCGACCAAGAGAGATCCGTCATGGCACGCGAAGGCGTGCCATCCACGCCTTTTTTGTGAAGCAAGCAAGGCGTGGATGCTGGGCCTTCGCCGAGCATGACGTGGTGGAATGAACGCGGCTCGAACGAAAGACATCCCGCTCTCACGGACCACGCGTGTCCAGTGGTTCTGACCTCATAACCGCTACCGTGATAGCCGGGAAAAGAAGCCCGGCTCCTGCGGCGGTTCCGCCTTCTCTTCCGTGATGCTGGTGACTTGAGCGAGGCGTGGCCCCCGCCGGCAGGCGCGGGCCAATTCCTCGACCGCGTCCGTGGTGCCGCTGACGAGCGCCTCGACGGTGCCGTCGGCGCGGTTGCGGACCCAGCCGTCAATGCCCAAGGCGTGCGCCTGGTTCACCATCCAGTCCCTGTAGCCGATCCCTTGCACGCGGCCGGCGATGATCAAGCGCTTGCTGCTCATAACGGGGGGACTTCCGGAAGAGGACGCGTCAGAGCGACATAGCGCGCAGCGGCCAGCATGTCCCGCTCCGCTACGGCGCGGCGATGGCTGGCCTCACGGTCCTCACCCCATTTCTCTTCCTGAAACAGCTCTTCGAGACAGGACAGGCGATAGGCCTCCGCCGCCGCCAAACCGCCTTCCAGCGTAGCAAGACCCAGCACGAGACTGCCCAGGATCGGCACCATGACGCCGAGCGCGGCAAGGGCATCGGCGTCCTGCCGGTGCGCCGCGCGGGACAAGGCCGAGAGGGCGGCGGGATCCTGATCGAGCAGGGCAATGCCCTCCGTCACGCGCAGCCAGGCGTCCAGGCTACGGCCAGCCCAGTCGAGCCAGGGCTGCCACTCCGCCGCCTGCCGCTGCCGCAGCTCCGGCTGGCTGGCGCGATAGCAGAGCAGGTCGCTTGTCGCATAGCGTGCGACGGCCTCGGCGACCGGTTTCGGATCGGGCGCGACGCGCAGCAGCGCCGTGGCGGCGAGCTGGGTCAGTGGGAGATCGGCGGGGGAAAAGCTGGGCTTGCCTTGGCCAACCCCGTCCCATTCCTCGGCGATGGCGCGGGCCAGGGGCTCGTGGCGCAGCGGCAGGGTTTCGCCGCTCGGCAGGCGCATCGGGCGGCCGTCGAGCAGGATCGCGAAGCCGTATTCGCTCGCGCCGTAGCTTGCCCGCTGCCAGAGGCGTTTCATGGCCTAGCCGCCTTGGCCATGCAGCAATTGCTCGAACAGATTGATCGGCTTGTTGAGGATGCCGCCACCGGGATTGTTGTCCGGCATCGGACCCGGCTGACCGTTACGCGCGAGGGCGAGCGCCGGGGCGCAGGCGCTGGAGGTCGGCGGGGCGGAATGCGCACCGCTCAGCAGAGACTGGAGCAACCCGTTCAGACCAGCGGTATGCTGATCGTTGACGCTCACATCGCCGCCCGAGATGCGCGGCTGAGCGAAGGTCCCGGCAAGCGTCAGCGGAACCTTAAGGTTGCTGCGGCCGAGGTGCAGCTCGGGGTTCAGCGCAATAGCGAGGGTCTCGGAACCCAGGTCGATCGTGCCGGTTCCCTGGAGCAGGAGCAGACTACTGTCGAAGACCAAGGCGGCAACGTTGGCGTGGCCGGCGGTGGAGTCGAGCCGCAGGGCGAGGCACCGCAGCGGCAGCGAACCGGCGGCGGCGAGCAGCGCCGGCGGCAGAACGCGCGCGGCCTTGAACGCCGGGGCGAAGACGCGGGCGAGCATCTGCCCATCGACCACACCATTGACGACGGAGATGCCGAGCGGACCGCTGAGGCTGGCGGCCAGCGCGCGAGTGGTGGCACCGCTCGCGTTGAGGCTGGCGAAGACCTGGCCGAAGCCCTGCCCGGCTCCACCCAGCCCGAGGGCCGCCAGCACCGGGGCCAATGCAATGTTCGGCGCCTGGGCCGAGAGCGAAACCTGCGGCACCGCGCCCGAAGCATCGAGGCTTCCGGCTGCCACCATGGCACCGCCGGGAACCACCACGGAGGATGGCATCAGCGCGAGCTTCCCATGGTCCAGGGTCACGCGGGTGACGAGCGCACGGTATTCGGCTCCCCCGAGCCTCAGGCTGACGAAGCCAAGCCGCAGATCGCCATCGAAACTACGGAGCGCGGCGACCGGAAGCGGCAGGTCCGGGATCACGCGCCGCGGCTCGGCATGCGCGGGAGCCGGCGCTGCCGGTGGCGGAGGTGGCGGGGCTGCCGGCATGGCGGACAGCGGGACAAGCGGCTGACCCATGGCGCGCAACGCGTCGAGGTCGAGACGGGTGGAGCGTAGCGTCGCGTTGACGGCGGTCCGGCCGCCATAGGTGACGGCGACTTCGCCGCCTAGATCTCCCTCGGGCCCGTTGAGGCTCAGGCGGGTAAGCGCAAGACCATGCGCGAAACCCTCGGGCGCATCGGCGAGATTAGCGGAGCCAGTCAGGGCCGTGGCGGCTGGTAAGGGCGCCTCGAAGAGTGGGGACAGCGTCGCGAGGTTGGCGACCTGGGCGGAGAGCGCGACATTTGCGCCCTTCAGGACGAGCGGCTGGGCCAGCGTGCCCTGGGCATGCAGGTTGGACTGCCCGGCGCTCAGGACGAGATCGAGCGGATAGGCGGTCTGTGCCGGACCGCGCAGCGCGGCGATGGCGCCGAGCGTGCCGGAGACTGTGAAGGCGAAGTCGTGACGTTCGCCGAGGATATTGACCGTTACCGGCTGATCCATCGCGGGTGCGATGAGGGAAAGACTGTCGAGCTTGAGACCGGGGAGCAGCGTTCCGAGGTCGGAGGCCTGGGCCTGAGCCGCGATCCGGCTGATGCGCGGGGCACCCTTCGCATCCTGGTCGAGCATGGCGGAGACGGTGACCCCATGCAGCGGCGGCAGCGTCGTGCCTGCTGGGAGCAGGCCCGGCGGCAGAAGCGGCCCCAGGGTTTCGAGCGCGGCGATCTCCCCACGTAGCGTCAGAATATAGCCGGTGGCGTGCATTGGGTCGGCGACGCTGCCCTGAAGGTTCGCTTTCGAGCCGGCGGCGCTCAGCGTCAGGTCGAGGGGCCAGTTGCCGGTGGCGCTACCGGCGAGCAGATCGTCGATCGGTCCGGTGGTTCCTTCGAGGGTGACCGGCACGTCCCGCCACCGTATCGCGCCGTGCAGCGTGATCGGACCATCATCCGCATTCGACGTGACGGAGGCATCCGCCACATCGATACTCTCATCACCGCCAGCACCACGCCAGACGAGGCCGGCGTCGATCAGCCGAAAAGACCGCAGCGAGAGGTGCCAGGGCTGGGCGGCGCCTGAGCTGTTAGCCGAAACAGTCGATGCCGCCGGCGGATTGGGATGGAAGATCCAGTTGGGCTGACCGCCGACGCGCTCCAGCAAGATACGCGGCTGATGGAGGACGAGCCGCGTCAGCGCTATGCGGTGGCTCAGCAGCGGCCAAAGCGAGATCGAGGCTTCGATTTCCGCGACCTGGACCATTTCGGCGGCGGAGCCGCCCGGCAGGTTCGCCAGCCTCAGGTCTTGTGCCCTCAGGCTGGGCACTGGCGTCAGCGCCAGGGAGAGCGGCCCGGCAAGCGTCACCTGCCGCCCGGTCGCCTGGGAGAGTGCCGCGGCGATACGGCCTCGATAGGCGTTGGGATCGAAACTCGCGATGAAGATCCCGGCGGCCGCCAATGGCACCAGGATGATCAGGAGAAGAATCCAGGTCAGGATTCTGAAACGGCGGCGCGGCCGGCGGGACGGGGAAGGCGGAGGAGCATCACTCATGCGGGCTCTTTACCATGCCCGCTGGCGGGATCACGCCCCCTCGCCTCGCTTGACCTCCTGCCAATGCGCTTCGAGCACGTCTAGGGGCTCATCCGTCATTACACGACCGGTAGCGGCAAGACGGGCCTCGATACCCTGGAAGCGGCGGGTGAACTTGGCATTCGCGCCGCGCAGGCTGGCCTCAGCGTCGAGGCCTAGCTTGCGGCAGAGATTAGCCACCACGAAGAGCAAGTCGCCAATTTCGTCGGCCAGCCGGTCCTGCCGCGCCCCGGCGATTTCCGCCTTAAGCTCCGCCACTTCCTCGTCGAGCTTGGCGAAAAGCTGGTCGAGATCAGGCCAGTCGAAGCCCACGCGGGCGGCGCGGGCCGAGAGCTTCTCGGCGCGGGTGAGCGCGGGCAGATTGACGGCTACGCCGGAGAGCGCGCTGGGGGCGCCGGGCTTTGCGGCGCGCTCGGCGGCCTTCTGGGCTTCCCAGGCGGCGTTTTGCGTTGTGGCATCTCGCGGGCCTGCATCGCCGAAGACATGCGGATGGCGGCGACGCATCTTGGCGGTGATGCCGCTTGCGACATCGGCGAAGGAGAACAGCCCCTGCTCCTCCGCCATGCGGGCGTGGAAGACGACCTGGAACAGCAGATCGCCGAGTTCGTCGCGCAGCGCGGATGGCTCGCCGCCCTCGATCGCCTCGGCGACTTCGTAGGCTTCCTCGATCGTATAGGGCGCGATGGTGGCGAAGCTTTGCGCGCGGTCCCAGGGGCAGCCGTGCTCGGGGTCACGCAGGCGGGCCATGAGGTCGAGCAGATCGCGCAGCGCGGTTTCGGCACCGGCTGCCGCCTCGCCGGCCAGCGCGGCGTCGTCCCTCATGCGGCGAATTGTTCCGCGAGGATGCGCTCGGAGAGGCCGTGGTCGGGGTCGAACAGGACGGTCACGGACATCGAGCGTTCCTCGCTGACCGCGACGGAGACGACGTTCCGCACCTCGGTGCTGTCGGCCACCGCCGCCACCGGGCGCTTCTCCACTTCCAGCACCTCGAACAGCACATCGGCGGAACTGGGCAGCAACGCGCCTTGCCATCGGCGTGGGCGGAAGGCGCTGATCGGTGTGAGCGGCAGAAGATTGGCGGAAAGCGGCACGATGGGCCCGTGCGCCGATAGATTGTAGGCGGTTGAACCGGCGGGGGTGGAGATCAGGATCCCGTCGCAGATGAGTTCCGGCAGCCGCACCCGGCCATCCACCGAGACGCGAAGCTTAGCCGTCTGGCGCAGCTGGCGGAGCAGGCTGACCTCGTTGAGGGCCAGCGCCTCCTCGACTGAGCCGGTTTGCGTCACCGTATGCATCCGCAGCGGATGAAGGACGGCGGCCTGGGAGCAAGTGAGGCGCTCGACCAGCCCCTCCTCGGAGAAGCTGTTCATCAGAAAGCCTACGGAGCCGCAATTCATGCCGTAGACCGGGATTGGCCGCCCCAAGACGCGATGCAGCGTTTCGAGCATGAAGCCGTCGCCACCCAGCGCCACCACAACCTGCGCGTCGAGCACCGGAACATTGCCGTAGAGATTGATCAGGCGTTCGCCGGCTTCCTGCGCCAGGAGTGTCGGTGCCGCGACGATGGCTATGCGTTCGAGCCGCTGCTCGCCGAGGATCTGTTCGCGCTGAAGGGCCGAACGGTTGAGCGCCTGGGTCGCGCTCACGCAAGCTTCCGGTGGTCGAGCACCGGCATGTCGCGCCGGACCTTATCGGTGATGGTGCGCTCGGCGCGGCCGGTAACCCAGCCGACCCCGTCAGACGCCAAGGCAACCACCTGGCCCCATGGGTCGCAGAGCAGCGAATGGCCATAGGTGAAGCGCGGTTCGCCGGAGCCGTCGAAATGGCGGCCCCAACAGGCGGCGGCGGCGATCCAGCACTGGGTTTCGATCGCGCGCGCCCGCAGCAAGACCTCCCAGTGATCCTTGCCGGTCTGCAAGGTGAAGGCGGCGGGCAGCATGATGATGTCGGCGCCGGCGCGACGCAGCTTCAGGAAAAGCTCGGGGAAGCGGAGGTCGTAGCAGATGGCGAGCCCGACCGTGACATCCTGCAGCTTGAAGGTGACGATATCGCTGCCGCCACGGAAGACGGCGCTTTCGCGGTAGCCCTGCCCGTCCGGCGTCGTGATGTCGAAGAGGTGAATCTTGCGGTAGCGGGCGATTTCGCTGCCGTCCGTGTCGAAGACCAGGGTGGTGTTGTAGAGGCGGTCGCCCGCGCGTTCGGCGATCGAGCCGCCATGCACATGGATGCCGTTGGCGCGCGCCACTTCCCGCAGGAACTCGTAGGCCTCACCGCCGGGCTCGTTCGAGCCGGGGGGCGGAAGATCCTCGGCCTCGCGAAACTTGGTTTCCCGGTCGCCGCCGAGGCAGGACCACATCTCGGGCAGCGAGATCATACGCGGGCGGCCATCCGCCAGCGCGCCCTGAATCAGGTCGCGGGCCTGCGCGATATTGGCGGCCTTCTCCGCGCCGGGACTCATCTGGATGACGCTGATACGCAAACTAGCCTCCTGGGCGCGCGTTTCTGGGCTCAGTCGAAGCGGGGCTCCGTGCGCGAGGTCCGCCCCGGCTGATCCCGAGCGGGGCGGCTCGCGCGCGACGAGCGATCCCGGCCGTTGCCGTTGTCGTTGTCGTCGTAGGTATAGGGGTCGCTGTCGGCGGCGGGCGGTACCGGAGGCCGCGAATAGGCGACCGGCGCGTAGGACGGGTTGGGCGCACGGGAGGGCACGGGCGTGAGGTCGTAGGCGTCCTCGTCCGGACGGTAGCCACCTCGCACCGGCTCGCCGAGGCGTAGCGACAGGGTGCGGATCTCACCCTGAAGCTCATCCAGCCGCGCCTCGATGACATCGAGCCGCCCCTTCACGCCGATGACGCTGAAGGGCATCAGGAGGAACAGCAGGGCGTAGAGAATCGCCGGGACGAGGACCAGGATCGGCACCCACCACGGCAGCCAGGACGGCAGAGTGAACGGCATCGACATATTTCCCCTCTACCAGCAATCGCACGGAACTGCGATGCCCGGACTCGCCTGATCGATGCCCGGAAACCCTGCCCTATTTCGCACCTCCGGCTATCATGCCCGGCAGGGGAGAACGATACGCTTATGCTGCTGCTGATACCTGGCCCAGTCATGACCCATCCCAGCGTGAGAGCGGCAGCCAATGCTGATATCGCGCCTTGGGACAGTGAGGAACGCGCACGCATTGCGCATTTGCTGGAGCGTTTGCGCGACCTGGCGGGCGGTGACGCCGGAACGCATGTGGCTCTACCCCTGCCCGGCTCAGGCCATTTCATCATCGAGGCGGCGATACGCAGCTTCGTGCGGCCGGAGGGCGGCATCCTCATCCCCGAGACCGGCCAATATGCCGACCGGATGATCCGCCTCGCGCGGGAGATCGGGCGGCGCGTCGTCACCCTCCCCGCGCCGCTCGACCGGCCCATCGTGCCGGAGGCCGTGGCCGAAGCCCTGGCCGCCGATCCGGGCCTCAGCCATGTCGGGCTCATCTATAGCGAGACCAGCACCGGCATTCTGCATGATCCGGAGGCGATCGGCGCGGTGGTTCGCGCGGCTGGGCGCCGGATGATTCTCGACGCGGTTTCCGCCTTCGGCGCGCTGCCGATCAGGGTCGCGGATCATCCGGAGATCGATGCGCTGGTGTTCACGCCGAACAAATGCCTGGAGGCGCTGCCGGGTTTCTCGGTCTCAGTTTCGCCCACCGCGCGGCTGGAGGAGGCGCGCGGCAAGGCGGGTAGCTGGTCCTTCGACCTTGGCGACCTTTACGACAACGGGCGCGTCAACGGCTTTGGTTCGAGCCGCTTCACGCCCTCGGCGCAGTCGATGGCGGCGTTGGCGGTGGCGCTGGATCGATTGGAAGCTGAGGGCGGCCCACCTGCGCGGCTCGCGCGATACCGCGCCAATATGACCGCGCTGCGCGGTGGGCTGGAGGAAATCGGCATGGGCTTCTTCCTCCCACCGGCGCTGCAGGGGCCGATCGTGCTGAATGTGCGGGCGCCTGATACGCCCGAGTGGGATCTGCAGCGTTTCGTCGATGCGCTGAAGGCGCGCGGCGTGCTGATCAGCAATTTCCGGAATACCGAGGCGCCGAGCTTTCGGGTCGGCGCCATCGGCGCGATCACCCCGGCGGATATGCGGATGGCCGTGGCCGCGATGTCCGGGGCTTTGCATGACCTCGGCCTCGCCCCTTTCCTTGGAGACAGACGATGACAGCTACCCGCATCGCCATCACCGGCCTCGGCAAAATCGCGCTCGACCAGCATGTCCCGGCCATCACGGGCAATTCGGATTTCGAGTTGGTCGCCATCGTCAGCGGCCGAGGGGCGACGGTGAATGGGCTGCCGAGTTTCCCTGATCTCGGCACACTCCTCGCCGCGCTGCCTGAGGTCGAGGCGGTCGCCTTGTGCACGCCGCCGACCGGGCGGCTGGCGCTTGCCATAACGGCACTGCGGGCGGGCAAGCATGTGCTGCTGGAGAAGCCGCCCTCGGCCACGCTCGCCGAGGCCGATGTTCTGGCGGCTGTGGCGGCGGAGACCGGGCAGGTGGTGTTCGCGACGTGGCACTCGCGGTTCAACCCGGCGGTGGAGGAGGCGCGGCGGCTCCTCAAGGGTCGGCGGCTGCGGCGGCTGCATATCGATTGGCGCGAGGATGTGCGGCGCTGGCACCCCGGACAGGCCTGGATCTGGCAGCCGGGCGGATTCGGGGTTTTCGATCCGGGCATCAATGCTTTGTCGATTGCGACCGCGATCACGCCCTCGCCGCTGCATGTTTCGGCGTCGCGGTTGGAGATTGCTGGCAACCATCAGACGCCGATCGGCGCAGAGCTGACCTTCGACACGCCCGACGCTTTGCCCGGCAGCCGCCTCACCGCGGTCTTCGACTGGCGAAAGGAGGGCGAGCAGAGCTGGACCATCGAGGCAGAGACCGAGAGCGGGGTGCATCTCACGCTTACCGAGGGTGGGCGGTGTCTGGCGGTGGATGGGGTTCCGACAATCGAGGCGCCGTCGCGGGAATATCCGGCGATTTACGAGCGGTTCGCGGCGCTGCTGGCGGCGGGGGCCTCCGATTATGATCTCCGGCCGCTGCAATTGGTGGCGGATGCGTTTCTGCTCGGTGAGCGGCGCGGGGTGGCGGATTTCGACGCGGGTTAGGTGGCAGCTCGGACTGCGCCTTCTCGTCATGGCGGGTTAGTCGTTCCAATTTTTGCGATGGTGCTTTAGCGTTCTGGCCATTCCAAACGCCGATTAGCGAGATACC
Organism: Acidisoma sp. S159; assembly: GCF_009766125.1. Classification (NCBI taxonomy): domain Bacteria; kingdom Pseudomonadati; phylum Pseudomonadota; class Alphaproteobacteria; order Acetobacterales; family Acidocellaceae; genus Acidisoma; species Acidisoma sp. S159. The sequence goes on along the minus strand of NZ_LMUG01000045.1, from coordinate 181,597 downwards.
GTAATGGGCACTTTGCTCTATCGCCTCTTTACCCTGGCCGCCTTTTTCTTCGTCGCCTCGGGGATTATCGCGGTGCTTTTGACCGAGTTCGGCAATGACAATGGCGTGGGGCTCGTCGCCGGGCTGCCGATCGTGCTGCCGTTCATCCTGGCCTCGCCGCTGATCTATCTGACGGGCTGGTCGATCCGCTGGATTTCCGGCGCGCCGGCAGGCAAGCGGGCGCGGTAGGCCGTTTGATGATCTATGATTGAACTGCGACCCGAAGGTTCGTCATGGCACGCGAAGGCGGGGCGGCCCCCCGCGTGCCATCCACGCCTTACCTTCGTCATGCGAGAAGCCGTGGATGCCCCGCCTTCGCCGAGCATGACGTGAGGACGTTGAGAACGGTTCAAACCAGAGACATGCCGCCCCAAACTCTCAACGGGCGCGCATCCTTGCCGCGCGGCGGGCGATGGCGAGGATGGCGGCGTGGGCGACTGCCTCCGCAGGTAGGCCCGTGCGTTTGCATTGGAGTTCGGCTTCGCGGAGGGCCTGCTGGATCGCCGCGATCGCGGGCAAGCGCCACAGCTCCGCCGCCTCCAGCATTGCCCTTTCGCGGCGGAAGAAGAGCGGCGGCCGCAGCATCTTGACCGCCTCGGCGGCGGTTCGGCCGGACTCCCGGGCGGCGGCGACGCGGGCCAGGCGATCCATGTGCCCATGGGCCGCGCGCACCAGCCCGACCGCCGAACCACCCTCGGCGAGTGCCGTGGCCGCCGCGCGATCAGCCTCGGCGACCGCGCCCCGGGTCGCGGCGAAAAGCGCGTCTTCCGCTGACAGCTCGGCCTGGTCGCCGACGATGGCCTGGACCGCCGCGAGATCGACCGTTCCGGCTTCGCCGGCATAGAGCGTGAGTTTTTCGACCTCGCCCCGCACGGACCCCCGGTCGGCCCCGGCGTGATCGGTGAGCCAATCGAGTGCGTCGGGGGCCACCGGAACATTCTGGGCGTCGAAGAGCTTGCGTAGCGTCGTCTTGAGCGCCGTGCCCTCTTCCACGTAGCAGGCGAGCGCGGCGACGTTGCGCTCCTTCTCCGCCCAGGCGCGCAGCTTGGAGCGGGGCGGCAACTCGCCCGCTTCGAGGATGAGGAGCGAGCCGTCCTTCGCCGCGCAGGCACGGGCGAGCGCCGGCGCCAGGTTGTCCCCGGTCTCCCGCACGCGCACCACGCGGCGGCCACCTGTGAAGGAAAGCGCCGCGGCTTCGCCTTCGAGCGTGGAACCGTCCGGCCGCATGAGTTCGGCGAAGCGGAAAGGATCGTCGAGACTGCCCAGCACCGATTTCGCCAACCCCTCCGCCCGTTCGCGCACGAGGCCGGAATCGGGGCCGTAGAGCAGCAGGGCGCGGAGGCCGGAGGAGTCACGAAGCAACCCGGCGAAGTCGCGGGCGTCGAGTTTCATCGGTGGGCGGCCGAGCCGTCCGCCGTCACGCCGGCTTGCCCTGCTCCTGCGCGCGGCCGGTCGCGGTGAAGTAATGCGCGAGGCGGAGGGTGATCTGGTCGGCCAGCGCATTGGCGAGGCGCTTGTGGACGGTCTCGACTTCGAGATCCTGCGCGAAGGGCTGGTTGTCGAAGCTGTTGAGGCCATCGACCGCCTGGGACACGGATTTCGTCAGCAGCGTGTGGTCGGTATCCTGGGCGTTCAGGCTCCAGGCGGCGACGGCGATGATGCGGGCATAGGTCGTCGTGTTGTCGTTAAGCAGGCCGAGACCAATGCTGCTGATGTTGTAGCGGATCACGAGGTCATAGCGCGTAATCTCCGCCGTCTGGCCGGCCTCAAGCCGGTCCTGCAGGGCGTAGCGGAGAAGCTGGCCGTCCCGGTCCGGGATAAAGCCGACCTGCACCTCGCGCAGATGCTGCTGCACCGCGGCATTCGCACCGTCGCCACCGAAGGCGTTCGGCGCGTAGAGGGGATGGATACCGCAGCCCGCGAGGCTCGCGGTGGTGGCCGCCAGGCCGCCGAGCCGCAGGAAGCCCCGGCGCCCCGCCAATCCGACCATTTTTCGCGGCTGTGCCATCCGTCTCACCCTGCGACGACGAAATTGACGATGCGGTCCGGCACATGGATGCGCTTGACGACACGCTTCCCCTCGAGCAGCCGGGCGACATTGGGCTCGCGCTCTGCTGCCGCCAGCACCTGGTCAGCGGGGCTGCCAGGCGCCATCGTGACGGTGCCGCGCAGCTTGCCCATCACCTGCACACCGATCGTGACCTCGGCCACCGCCGCGAGCGCGGCATCGGCCTCGGGCCAGGGCATCTGGGCGACGAGGGTTTCGCCATCCGGCCGCAGCAGCGCGTTCATGGCTTCCGCGAGATGCGGCATCATCGGCGCGGAGAGGCGGATGGCGGCATCCAGCGCCTCGGCGCGAGCTGCCGCGAGGCTGGCATCGGCGGGATTGGCGGCGGCCGACTTCTCGGCGTCCGCCAGCGCGGCCGCCAGTTCGTAGAGACGCGCCACCGCGACGTTGAAGCTGAAGGAGTCCAGCGCCGCCGTGACGCTCGCGATGGCCTGGTGGGTGGCCCGGCGCAGCGTGCGTGTGGCATCGGTGGGCGGCTCATCCGGGAAGACCGGCGAGAGCGCGCCGATGCCTTCGGCGAGGCGGTAGAGGCGTTGGGTGAAGCGATAGGCGCCGGCGACGCCGGCTTCGGTCCACTCCATGTCCCGCTCAGGCGGATTATCGGAGAGGATGAACCAGCGCGCGGTGTCGGCGCCGTAGCGGTCGATGATGGCGCCGGGATCGACCGTGTTGCGCTTGGATTTCGACATCGCCTCGACCCGGCCGACGGTCACCGGCTCGCGCGTGTCGGTCAGCACCATCCCGCCATCGGGGCCGCGCGTGATCTCGTCGGGGTAGAGCCAACGGCCATCGGGGGCGCGGTAGCTCTCATGCGTCACCATGCCCTGGGTGAAGAGGCCGGCGAAGGGTTCGGTAACGGCAAGGCGGCCGGTCTCGCGCATCGCGCGGGTGAAGAAGCGAGCGTAGAGCAGGTGCAGGATCGCATGCTCGATGCCGCCGATATACTGATCGACGGGCAGCCAATAGTCGGTGGCGGCGCGATCGGTGGGCTCGGGCGCTTCGGGGCTGCAGAAGCGGGCGAAATACCAGGAACTGTCGACGAAGGTGTCGCAGGTGTCGGTCTCGCGTGTCGCCGGCTTGCCGCAGGTGGGGCAAGCGACGTGTTTCCAGGTCGGGTGATGGTCGAGCGGGTTGCCCGGACGGTCGAAGGTCACGTCCTGCGGGAGAACGACGGGAAGCTGATCGGCGGGGACCGGCACGGCGCCACAGGCGGCGCAGTGGATGATGGGGATGGGACAGCCCCAGTAGCGCTGGCGGCTGATACCCCAGTCGCGCAGGCGCCAATTGGTCTCGCTCTCGCCCCAGCCCATTTCCACAAGGCGGTCGATTGCGGCGCGCTTGCCGGATTCGACATCCAGCCCGTCGAGGAAGCCCGAGTTCATCAGGCGGCCGGGGCCGGTATAAGCCTCGCCGCCGGTCTGGGGGCCATCGGGCGGCCGCACCACGGGTAGGATCGGCAGCTCGTAGGCGGTGGCGAAATCCCAGTCGCGCTGGTCATGCGCGGGGCAGCCGAAGATGGCGCCGGTGCCGTAATCCATGAGCACGAAATTGGCGATCCAGACCGGGACGCGCCGATCGGGGTCGAAAGGATGGCGCACGGTCAGGCCGGTGGGGAAGCCGCGCTTCTCGGTCGTCTCGATGGCGGCGGCTGTGGTGCCGAGGCGGCGGCACTCCGCGATGAAGGTGGCGGCGTCAGGATTTTGTTCGGCCAGGGCAAGCGATATGGGGTGCTCAGGCGCCAGGGCCATGAAGGACATGCCGAAGAGCGTGTCGGGGCGGGTGGTATAGACCTCAATCTCGGAGACGCCCTGGGCGGGCTCGGTGAGCGGGAAGCGCACGCGGGCGCCCTCGCTCCGGCCGATCCAATTGGCCTGCATAAGGCGCACACGCTCCGGCCAGCGGTCCATCTCGTCGAGCGACGACAGCAGGTCGGGCGCGAAGCGGGTGATGCGGAAGAACCACTGCGAGAGCTTCTTCTTCTCGATCAGCGCGCCGGAACGCCAGCCGCGCCCGTCGATCACCTGCTCATTGGCGAGGACGGTGCCGTCCTTGGGATCCCAGTTGACCCAACTCTCCTTACGCTCGACCAGCCCATTGGCGAGGAAATCGAGGAAGAGGCGCTGCTGCTGGCCATAGTAGCGCGGCTCGCAGGTGGCGAATTCGCGCGCCCAGTCGAGCGAGAGGCCCATGCGCTTCAGCTCGGCGCGCATGGCCGCGATATTGTCCCAGGTCCATTGCGCGGGATGGATACCGCGCTCGCGCGCCGCATTCTCGGCGGGCAGGCCGAACGCGTCCCAGCCCATCGGATGCATCACATTGAAGCCGCGCGCCCGGCGGTAGCGGGCGACGACATCACCCAGCGTGTAGTTGCGGACATGCCCCATATGGATCTTGCCCGAGGGGTACGGGAACATCTCGAGCACATAGTATTTCGGGCGGGAATCCTGCGGCCGGTCGGCGACGGCGAAGCAGGCGCGGTCCTCCCAGGCCTTCTGCCAGACGGCATCGGCGGCGCGGAAGTCGTAGCGGGGGGGCAGCGGCACTTCGGCGGCGGCCGTTTCGGGTCGGTCGTTCATGCGCCGTGTATCCGCCAACTTACCCTATGGCGGCAATATGGTCCGGCGCGCCGCGGCAATTTGCCCGGCGGCCGTGTCAGTTGGCGGCGTTTTGGATGCGGAGTTGCCGGGCGCGGGCGAGAACCTTGTCCTCGATCTGCTCGTTGGTGCCGGGCGCGATGGTGGAATCGATCCACTGCCCGTTCGTGTTCACCTGCTTGAAGACAGCGACGCGCACGCCATCCGCACGCAAATCCTGGCCGAGGATATAGGCGGTCGCCTTGTAGCGTTCGCCGGTGTCGCCGGGCGGCTGATACCAGTCGGTGATGATCACGCCGCCGAAGGGATCGGCCGAGGAGAGCGGCATGAAGGAAAGCGTGTCGAGCGCGCCGCGCCACAGATAGGCGTTGACGCCGATACCGGCGCCACCGCTGCCGCTGCTATTGCCGTGCGGGTTCTTGTTGACGCCGAAAGTCAGGCCAGAGGTGCCGAACAATCCGCCGCCGGTATTCTTGTAACCAGGCCCGACGGTCTGGTCGCCGTTGAGCACACTGGGATCGACCGGTTTGGATTCTCCTCCGCAGCCGGCAAGCGCCAGCGTGCCCAGAAGACCAGCCGCGGCGGAGACCCGCGCAACGTCAAGAAATGTGGCCCGTATCGACTTCATCGCATGCGCCCGGAACTTTGGTCCGCGCGAACGCGCGGGGGTGCTCTGTAGCCTTGGAAGCCTCGCCTGCCAAGCGAGAACCAAAGCGCCCGACAAGACAAAGGGTGACGGGACCTCGGTCCCGCCACCCTTTTTAGACAATCCGCAGAGGATGCGGGGTCAGCTTACCACTGGATCTGGGTGCCGACGCCGAAGAGCTGCGACTGGACGTAGTTATGCTCGGTGCCTGCGGCGAAGGTGGCAAAGTCATAACCACCCTGCTTGCGCCAGCCGTAGTCGTAGTCGACGAAGAGGTTCACGCCAGGAACCAGCGTATAGGTGCCGCCGGCGGCGAAGCCGTTGTTGACCTGCTGGCCGGTGGTGAGGCCCGCGGCGGTGATCGTGGCACCGCTGCCGGCGTCAACACCATTCGGGAGATCACCCGTCGTGTTGAAGTTGAACCAGCTGGCGCCGACAACGACCGGGCCAATGGTGTACTGCGCGCCGACCAACCACCCGAGGGCGTTCACACCACCAGCAGGCTCAAGCTGGAAGTTGTAACCCGTGACCTGGTTGAAGGCACCGTAGACGGAGTTGCCACCGATCGTCAGGCCGGCGAACGTCGCCGTGACACCACCCGAGAAGATGCTCATCTGGTGGAAGCTGGTGGGCGTCACGCCAGGCTGCGGCGCGCCGGTGTAGTTGGTCGTGCCGGCGTTGATATAGTCCGCGCCGATCTGGAGGCCGACCGGGCCGAAAGTCTGGGTGTACTGGCCGCCAACGTCGATCAGGTTACGCGGCTGAGCCGTGGTCGAACCTCCGGAGACCGAGATGTTCGGCGAAGAGGTGACGGCATCCGTCGAGTTCTCGGGAGTGTGGTTCGGCTCGAAGCCAAGGCCGAACTGGAAGCCCGCGATGGTCGGCGACAGGTAGACGATCTTGTTCGTCTCCTGGCTGAAGCCGCCGTTATCGACGAAGGGATAAACGACTTCGGCCGCAGACGGGATAATGGCGGGAAGATCGCCCCACCAGGCGCCGTCGTTGAAGCCTTCAAATGTGCCGGTTTCGAAGAGGACGACCGGGCCGTTTTCCTGGCCGAAGCTGACCTGACCAAGCTCGGGCAGGCCGAGGTAGCCATAGGCCTGATGGACGAACAGCGTCTCGGCGCCGGCACTGGAGCCGCCGTTGATACGAATTTCGGCCGCGGCACCATAATGCAGGCCGTTCGCGGCGACGCCGTCGAAGCCCGGATAGAGGCGGAGGTAACCAAGGAAATTGGTCGTGCTGGTCTTGGTGCCGTCGGCCTGGGTGTCGAGCGACGAGCCCTCGATGCCGGCGTACCAGTTAACTCGGCCGTTCAACCGGACCGTTACGGTGCCGGGAGCAGCCGACGTGCTCTGGGCTTCAGCCTGAGTGGCGAGAACGCCAGCTGAAACACTCAGCGTAGCCACGGTGGCCAGCAGGAGCTTGCGCATTCATTCCTCCTATTTCGCCGGAGGTTTCCCCGGCCGTCATGACACTTCGCCTCAAGCTTCATCCGGTGCTTGCGCCAGCAGAGGCGAAGATCGGCTTGGAAGCAGCGGGCGGATAATGGCGCGACGGTGGCAAAGACCGCAACGGTCTAGGAGGAACGGGAATGACATTTACGAAACACTGTGTCTAAAACGCCACAACGCCGCCCATGAGTTTTTGCGCAGTGTGCAGGTGCAAAAAGATCAGGTGGCCGGTGGGACCTGGCCGCCCCGGAAGCGATCGTTGTCCTCAGGCCACACTGGCCGAGCCGGGCCGCCGTTATCCTCAGAGACCGTTTTAAAATGCGCTGCTCGCGCATTTCCGGCCTCTTTGGGCGCCGCATGCAGAGACGGGAGCCTGCGTTCGCACAAAAAGAAAGAGGCGGCCGGTGTTACCCGGCCGCCTCTTTCTCAGTCGTTCTCGGCCGCAATGGCCGGGGTGGTTACCAGTAGATCCAGGTGCCGAGCGCGAAGACCTGAGCCTGCATGTTGTTGAAGTCGGGACCGACCTTGCTGGTCTGGAAGTTGAAGTCACCCTGATGGCGCGTGCCATAGAGGTAGGAGGCAAAGAGCTTCACACCGGGCACGAGAATATAGGTGGCGCCCGCCGCGACACCGGTTTCACGACGCTGGCCTTCCAGCGCGGGCGTCGTGAAGTCACCGGTGCTTTGGTAGTCGAAGTAGCTTGCGCCAAAGCTGAGATGTTTGATGGCGTATTGCCAGCCGGCCATCCAACCCAGAGCGTTCGTGCCGCCCGAGGGCTCCGGCTCGAATTGGCCATTCATGCTGCCGAATTTGGTGTTGCCGCCGATCGTGAAGCCGGCATAGCTCAGCTCAAGGCCAAAGCTTCCGACATTCATGTTTTTGTAGGGCTGGCCGTCCGTCGCATCGCTGTCATTGACATGACCAGCGGTGAGGTAGCCGGCGGAGGTATAGAGGCCGAAGGGCCCCATCACCGCCTTGTAGCGGCCGCCTACCTCGAGCGTATTGCGGCGGATGTCCACCGCTGTCGGCTGGGAGACCACCGCGGGGCTGTCATTCTCGGCGACGTTGTTCGGCTCGAAGCTGGCGCCGAAGCCGAAGCCGCTGAAGTCAGGCGAGATGTAGTCAATCTTGTCCGTCGCGCGTTCGTTGTTCGTCCAGGTAAAGGGATAGACCGGCGTTGCCGCCTTGCTGACGAACCAGTTCTGGATGTCACCGTTCCAGCCGCCGTCATCGAACGAGAGATCGTTACCCTCGAAGCGACCGCTATCGTAGAGGTAGAGCGCGCCTTCCTGCTGACCGAAGCGGACGATACCCGCCTGCTTTAGTCCGAGATAGCCGAAGGCCCGCAAGACATAGAGTGTCTCGTCGTTGGCGGTGCCGCCCATATTCACGCGGAGTTCGCTCTGCGCGCCGTATTGCAGGCCGTTCGCCGCGACGCCGTCGAAGCCCGGGAAGAGGCGGAGATAGCCACCGAAACCGGCGCCAGAGAGTTTCGTGCCCTCGAAGCTTTGGCCGCTGAAGCCGCTTACGCCGGCAAACCAGGAGATACGGCCGTCTAGGCGGACGGTGACGGATCCGGGCGCCATGGTCATAACGGGATTCGACACCTGGGCCTGAGCCGCCCCTGCGGCACCTAGGCCGAGCGCCAGGAGGGCGGCGGTGGCCAGCAGACTGTTTCGCATAGACTTCGCTCTTCCTTTATGAGACCCGCGGACCAAGCCCGTGAGGTTGGGCACGCCTCTGGCCGCGACCGGCTGAACCCCGGCCACGTCCTATTACGCTTTTTTTGTTGGTGATTTTTATTATCTAACTATAGTTAAAGATTATTAGCACAGCTCTGTAAGCTCGTGTGTTAAGATTACAAGACAGCAATCCTTTGCAAAGACATCGCGAGGCTCCGCCTTGACCCGCCTCGCAAGGCCGACAACCCTTGGTGAATGCAGATCTCCGCCAACAATGCCGAAATTGAGACAGCGCTTGCCGATCTCAGGCAGCGCATTGACGCCGCAACGCTTAAGGCCGCCCGCGCGCTCGGCAGCGTGAGCCTCGTCGCCGTCTCCAAGTTTCACCCGGAGGCCAGCATTCGGGCGGCTCTGCTAGCGGGCCATTCCGTATTCGGCGAAAACCGTGTCCAGGAGGCGGCGGCCAAGTTCCCGGCGCTGCGAGTGGAGTTTCCGCGGCTGGAATTGCGGCTCATCGGGCCATTGCAGACCAACAAGGCGCGGGCCGCGGTGGCGGCGGCGGAGGTTATCGAGACGTTGGACCGGCCACGCCTCGCCGATGCGCTGGAACAGGCGGCGCAACAGGAGGGCAAGCTGCCTCGGCTCCTGGTGCAGGTGAATGTGGGCGACGAGCCGCAGAAGGGCGGGATCGCCCGCGCCGAGGCTGACCGCTTCATCTCGGCGATGCTTCTCCGTTTTGGCGAGGCGCTGGAGGGTCTCATGTGCATTCCGCCGGCCGAGGCCGATCCGGCGCCCCATTTCCTCTGGCTCGCGGAATGCGCGCGGCGGCATGGGCTTGGCACCTTGTCGATGGGAATGTCGGGCGATTTCGAGACGGCGATTGGCTGTGGCGCGACCCATGTGCGGATCGGCTCGGCATTGTTCGGCGCCCGGCCCGCGGGAGGCGCCGGTGCGGCATCGCCCACTCTCTGAGCATGAGCGGGAGGAGTGGGCGACGTTTACCCGCTCGATCGGCACTCGGCCTTTGCGTGGCCGGTCCCCTGCCGCCTCATTGCCCAAAGCTGCCCCGGCGCAAGCTGCGCCATCGCAGCCGCCACCGGTTGCGCGGGCGGCAGAGGCGGTTGCCCGGCCGCCGGCGGCCGCGCGCAAGCCGGCGGTCAAGGCGATCACCGTTGGGGGCGCTGCCGCGGGTCTCGATAGCTCGTCCTGGGAGAAGTTGCGGGCTGGCCGGATGCGGCCTCAGCGCACACTCGATCTCCACGGCCGCACGGCACAAAGCGCGTTTTTGGCCTTCTCGGTCTTCATTCAGAATGCGCGGCATGACCGCCTGCGCTGTGTCGAGATCGTGACGGGCCGAGGGTCCGGGGAGGGCGGCGTATTGCGGCGCGAATTGCCCCACTGGATCAACCTGCCGCATCTGCGCGCCCTCATTCTGGCGGCGACCCATCCCTCGCAGACTAATACGGGCTCCGTGCGGCTTTTGCTGCGCCGGGTGAGGTGACGCCTTTCGGCGCCCGGCTGCGTAGCCTGCGGGCCGCGCGCGGCGTCACGCTCGCCCGGCTTGCCGGCGAGTTGCAGGTTTCGGCGGCTTATCTCTCGGCGCTGGAGCATGGCCGGCGCGGACGGCCGAGCACCGGGCTGGTCCATCAGGTCTGCGAGTTCTTCGGTCTGATCTGGGATGATGCGGAGGATTTGGCGCGGCTCGCGCGGCTGTCGCATCCACGGGTAACGGTCAATACCGCCGGGCTGTCGCCGGAGCAGACGGCGCTGGCGAACCGGCTGGCGCGCTCAATCCACCGGCTGCCGCCGGAGACGGTGGCGGCGATGCATGCGCTGCTGGACGCAACGGCGCCCGCCGCCAAGCCTCGGCTGCGGCGTCCGGCTGGTTCGGGGAGTTAGCGGGCGTGGTGTCTCCGGTTTGAACCCTGCTCACTGCACCACGTCATGCTCGGCGAAGGCCGAGCATCCACGCCTTTGCTCGCGTGAGGAAGGCAAGGCGTGGATGGCACGCCTTCGCGTGCCATGACGGATCTTTGGGTCGCGGTTCAAGCCGGAAATAACCTGCTCTAGCCGCGCGGCTCAACAGTCTCCGATAGAACGTCAGCCCGGAATCGTTCCGCTGTCGCGCAGATAGCCGAGTAGCGGCAGGAGGGGCATGCCGAGGATGGCGAACCAGTCGCCCTCGATGCGCTCGAACAGCCGGATCGCCGGGCCTTCGATCCGATACGCGCCGACGCTGCCGAGAACGGCTTCGCCTTCGGCGGCCAGAACCGCGTCGAGGTCGTCGTCCGAAAACCGGCGCATGGTGAGACGGGGGGTTTCGAGGTGGCGCCAGAGGCAGATATCGTCGCGCAGGCACACCACCGCCGTTGGCAGCGAATGCGTGCGGCCCCGCAGCGATAGCAGTTGGCGGCGCGCGCTGGCCATGTCGGCTGGCTTGTCGAACCAGTCGCCATCGCAGATCAGCATCTGATCGGCCCCTATCACGAGGCTGCCCGGATGCGACGCCGCCACGGCACGCGCTTTGGCTTCGGCCAGCCGCGATGCCGCCTCACCCGCGTCCAGACCGCCCGCTTTGGTTCGGCGCTTGAGCTTTTCCTCATCGATCGCGGCCGGTGCGAGAACGGGATCAAGGCCAGCGGCTGTCAGCATGGTCCGGCGAGCGGCTGAGCCGCTTGCGAGAACGAGGGGTGGCGAGCCAACCATGACGAGTTTCAGGCTGACGCGGGCGGGGCTTGGTTTTTCGCGGCGGCTGCCTTGTTCCGCCGGTCGTGCCAGGCGTCGATGAGTTGGATCACTGTCGCCGCCGTCTCCTCGATCGAGCGGCGGCTCACGTCGATGAGCGGCCAGCCGCGGCTGGTGCAGAGGCGCTTGGCCCAGAGCAGCTCGGCCGTCACGGCCTCCTGATCGGTGTATTGGCCGTCATGCTGCGGCCCGACATTCTCGGTGCCGAGCATCTTGAGGCGGTGGCGCCGGATATCGATCAAGGCCTGCGCATCGAGGGTGAGGCCGACCACGGGACAGTTCGGGGACTCCAGGACGGTGGGCAGCGCGATGCCCGGCACCAGGGGAATGTTTCCCGCCTTGATGCCGCGATTGGCCAGATAAAAGGAGGTTGGCGTCTTGGACGAGCGGGAAACGCCCACCAGCACCACATCGGCCCCAGCGATACCGGCCTGCGCCTGGCCGTCATCATGGGCCAGAACGTAGTGAATCGCATCGATACGGCGGAAATAATCGGCGTCCAGCGTGTATTGCCGGCCGGGCCGGGCGGCCGCCTGCTCGCCGAGATGGTCCTGCAGCATGGTCATCACCTGGTCCAGCACATGGACCACCGGCACGCCGAGCTTGTGGCAGGCCATGTCGAGTTCCGACCGCAGCCCTTTATCGACCAGGCTGGAGAGCACCGGACCGGGCTCCGCCTGAAGACCGTCGATCACGCGATGGAGCTGGAAGCGGGTGCGGATGAGGCTCCAGCGATGCGGCAGGATGGTGAGGTGCTCGAACTGGACCGTCGTCGCGCGGACGATCGAATTCAGGGTCTCGCCGGTGGCATCCGAAACCAGGTGCAGGTTCAACCGATGAGTGGACATCTTGTAACCATAACGAGAAAGCTGGGGATAAATCAGCCCCCAAGGCTCAATTCGGCCTCCAAGCGGGGAGAACCGAGGTTCCGGTGGGTACGCTCGCACAGCTTTGTGGCGGACGGGCGCCGTACCGGGGCGGTCAAGACTCTGTGAGTGCGGAGCGTCATCTCCTGCCGTGTCAGCTGGGGACGAAGCTGGGGACAAATGCGAAGACGGGCGGGTACCCTGTGACTCACACCCCCATCTACCTCCACACTCATTCCTAGATCTCTTTCAATAAGGTAGAGGCGCAGTGGATGACTCCCCGATCGAAGACATTGCTGCGCGCCCTCGGCGGCGAGGCCGTCTGGCCGCCGCCTATCTGGCTGATGCGTCAGGCTGGCCGGTACCTGCCGGAATACCGGGCGTTGCGCGCCGAAACCGCCGACTTCGTTTCCTTCTGCCTCGACACGAAACGGGCGACGGAGGCAACCTTGCAGCCCATCAGGCGCTTCGGGATGGATGGCGCAATCCTGTTCAGCGACATCCTCATCCTGCCCTGGGCCTTGGGGCGCGATCTGAGCTTCGCCGAGGGCCATGGGCCGGTGCTGGAGCCCCTTCGCCTGGCCCATGAGGTCTCGGCGCTGGACGAGCACGGGTTTCTGCGGCGCGTTGAGCCGGTGCTGGAAACGATCGGCCGCTTGCGGGAAAAGCTGGCCGAGGAAAGCCCCGGCACCGCGCTGATCGGCTTCGTCGGGGCGCCGTTTACGGTCGCCTGCTATATGATCGAGGGCGGCGGATCGAAGGATTTTGCCACCGCGCGCGGCTTGGCGGCGCGGGAACCCGCCATGTTCGGCCGGTTGATCGAGAGGCTGACGGAAACGAGTTCCACCTATCTTTTGGCTCAGATCAAGGCTGGCGCCGAAGCGGTGATGATCTTCGACAGTTGGTCAGGGCTGCTGCCGCCAGACCTGTTCCGGCGCTATGTCGTGGAGCCAACGGCGCAAATCGCGGCCATCATCAAGGCGCGGCACCCTCAGGTGCCGGTCATCGGTTTCCCGCGTCTCGCGGGCACCATGATCGCCGCTTATGGTGCCGGGGCTGGCGTCGATACCATGGGGATGGATACGGCCAGCGATCCAGGTGTGGCGGCGCGGCTGGTGCCGCCGGGTCTGGGGTTGCAGGGGAATCTCGATCCCTTTGCCTTGCTCGCCGGTGGCGATGCGCTGGCGGAGGCTGCTCATACGATATTGGGTGCCATGCGGGGGCGGCCCTTCGTGTTCAACCTCGGTCATGGCGTGATGCCGCCGACGCCGCCCGAGCATGTGGCGGCGCTGGTCGATCTCGTTCGTGGAGCCTGACACCGTGGATGTGCTTTCCTCCCTGAGGCCAGAGCGGCTGATCGCGTGGCCGAAGGTCGCGGTGGTGCTGTTCAATCTCGGCGGTCCTGACAATCAGGAGGCGGTGCGGCCGTTTCTGCTCAACCTCTTCGCCGACCCCGCCATCCTGCGGGTGCCGCCCTTTATCCGGCCATTCCTGGCGCGCTACATCGCGAGCAAGCGCGTGCCCGCCGCCAAGGAGAACTACCGGCTGATGGGTGGCGGCTCGCCGCTTCTACCGCTGACCCAAGCCCAGGCGACGGCGCTGGAAGCGGCGTTGATGCCGCATTGGGAGACGCGCTGCTTCATCGCCATGCGCTACTGGCATCCGTTCAGCCTGGAAACCGTGCGCGCGGTGAAGGATTGGGCGCCGGACGAGATTTTGCTGCTGCCGCTCTATCCGCATTTCTCGACGACGACGACGGGCAGTTCGCTCTCCGCTTGGCGCGAGGCGGCGGCTCAGGGCGGCCTGGTGCGGCCGACAACGACTCTGTGCTGCTGGTTCGATGATCCGGCCATCACGGCGAATGCGGCGGCGCTGGTGCAGAAGACCATCGATGAGGCGCGGGCCGCGCTGCCGCCCGGCACGCCGCTGCGCGTGCTGTTCTCTGCACATGGGCTGCCCGAGACGATCGTCACGCGCGGCGATCCCTATCAGTTCCAGATCGAGGCCTGTGTCGCGGCGCTGCGGCGCCATCTGCGCGAGCCCGACATCGAGGGACTGGTGTGCTATCAGTCCCGCGCGACGCCGCAGAAATGGCTGGGGCCGAGCACGGATGATGCGGTGATCGAGGCCGGACGGGACCGCCGGGCGGTGGTTGTGGTTCCCGTGGCTTTCGTCTCCGACCATTCGGAGACGCTGGTGGAACTCGACATCGAATACCGGGAACTTGCCGAGAAGCATCATGTTCTCGGCTATTTTCGCGCGCCGGTGCAGAATTCCGATCCGGGGTTTATCGCGGCGCTTGCTCGGCTTGCGGTCGAAGCGCGCGAGCGTGGGCCGGGGTTATGCAGCAGCGGTGGTGGCCGGCGCTGCCCCGCCTCGCATAAGGACTGCCCTTTCGCGCGGTCCGGCCATGCCTTCACTGCCGAAAGGGTCCACTGACGATGAAGACGGCGCAGCAATTGCTGGCGGAACGTCGCCACCCGATCCGGCTCGTCATCTTCGATTGCGATGGCGTGCTGATCGACAGCGAGGGGCTGGCAAGCCGCGTGGTCTCGGCCGAGCTTCGCAGCCTGGGCTGGCCGATCACCGAAGAGGAATGCGAGCGGCGGTTCCTCGGCAGTTCGCTGCGCGACATCATCGAGCAGACCGAGGCGGTGACGGGCCGGCCGGTGCCACTCGATTTCGGCGAGACGCTCGGCGCCGTCATGATCGAGGCGCTGCGGACCAGCGTCGAGGCGATTCCGGGGGCGGCCGCGGCTCTGGAGGCGCTGACGCGGGCGGGGATGCCGTGGCGTGTTGCTTCTAACTCGACGCATGACGAGATGGCGGTGAAGTTTGGGCGGACTGGCCTGTCTCGGCTGGTGGGAGACCGGCAGCATAGCGCCGAGGATATGATGCGCATCGGCCTCAACGGAAAACCCGATCCACATTTGTTTCTCGCGGCGGCGGCGGCGGGTCACACGGCGCCCGGGGATTGTGTGGTGATCGAGGATTCCGTGCCGGGCGCACGGGCGGCGCGGGCGGCGGGGATGACCTGTCTCGGCTTCAGTCCGCATGCTTCGGGCGAGATTCTGGCGGCAGAAGGTGCGGGGATTTTCCGTGCGATGGCGGAGCTTCCAGGGCTGCTCGGTCTGGCCAAGGTGGCTGCGTAACGATGCTGGGGGCGCTCTATCCCTGGCTCAAGGCGTTTCACGTCATCAGCCTGATCGCCTGGATGGCGGGGATGTTCTACCTGCCGCGTTTGTATGTGTATCACTGCGATACGGTGCCGGGCTCGGCGGAAAGCGAGCGCTTCAAGGTGATGGAGCGGCGGTTGCTTAAGCAGATCATCAATCCGGCGATGCTCGCGACTCTGTTGTTCGGCGTGCTGCTCGTAGTGGTGCTGGGCAGCGCCTTGTGGTCGCAGGGTTGGTGGTATGTGAAGCTGGTGTCAGTGGTGTTGCTATTCGGCTTTCACGGCGCAGTGTCGAAATGGCGCAAGGATTTCCTCAACGATCGCAACACACGGCCGCAGCGTTTCTACCGGATGGCGAATGAGGTGCCGACGGTGCTCATGGTCATCATCGTCATCATGGTCATCGTGAAGCCGTTTTGATGGGGATCGGCACGGTGTATCGAACGATTCGGCGGCCACCACCGTCATGGCACGCGAAGGCGTGCGATCCACGCCTTGCCTTCGTCACGCGAGCAAAGGCATGACTTAGTGGTGTTATCTCCAGCGTAGGCTGACACGAATCTAAGAGAGGCCGAATGCGATGGTGAGCGCCTATCTCGCGGGACCCGATGTGTTTCTGCCCGATGCCGCGTCACATGCGCGTAGGAAAATCGTGATCTGCGAGCGCTACGGTATTCGTGGCCTGCCGCCGCTGAACGAGGATATCGCCGCCCTTGCCGAGATGCATGAAAGCGCGGCCGGGCTTGCGATCTTCCGCAAGGATGTCGAGATGATGGAAGCCGCCGACATCATCATCGCCAATCTGACGCCGTTTCGCGGTGCCTCGGCGGATGCGGGAACGCTGGTGGAAATCGGCTGGTTCATGGGGCGCGGCAAGCCAATCTTCGGCTATTCCAACACGGCGGTCAGTTTCACCGATCGCAGCCGTGCGCAGGTGGCGGCTTTGCCGGACCCAATGGCGGGGCTTGCTGTGGAGGGGTTCGGCTTGCCCGACAACCTGATGGTTCCGGGCGCGGTGTTGAGCGGCGGTCTAGCGATGCTGCTGCCGGAAAATGGGGTGACGCTGGCTTTCGACGCGCTCGATGTTTTCGAGCGTTGCGTTGCGGCGGCGGCGGCGCATTTAGGTGTCGCGGCCTTGCCTGCTGGCGGGTGATTGCTTCAACGAGATTGGGGAGATGTAGCCATGTCTGAAATGACGCTTTGGGGCTTCGACGGTTCGACCTATGTCCGTACCGTCAAGATGCTGCTGGCCGAGAAGGGATTTACGGATTTCAAGCAGGTGCCGCTCAACGTATTGGAGGGCGATCCGAAGAAACCGGATCACCTGGAGCGCCATCCGTTCGGCAAGGTTCCGGTGCTCGATTATGACGGGATGCGTCTCCTCGAAACCGTGGCGATCGCGCGTTATCTGAACGACGTCCTGCCCGGTAAATCGCTGGTTCCGGCGACGCCCAAGGATCGCGCGCGGATGGATATGATCGTCGGCATCATCGACTCATACGGCTATGGCGCTTTGGCCGGCGGTGTTGCGGGGTATCATCTGTTTCCGGATTTCGTCGGCGGCAAGAGCGAGGCGATGCGGAGCGCCGGGCTGGAGAACGGCCGCAAGGTTTTGGAGCTGGTAATGAAGACAAAGGGTGCCTCGCCCTTCATCGCGGGAGAGCTCAGCCTCGCGGATCTCTATCTCGCGCCGATCATCGCCTATGTTTCGGTGACTCCGGACAAGGATGCCGTGTTCGCTGTTCCGGGCTTCGCGGATTGGTGGTCGAAGATCGAGGCTTTGCCGAGTTTCAAGAGCACGTCGCCGTTTCCGGGGTGATACGCGGCGCAAGTTCTAACCCCTCTGAGAGCGTGATGATCCGATACTGAACCGCGACCCAAACACTCGTCATGGCACGCGAAGGCGTGCCATCCACGCCTTGCCTTCGTGATGCAAGAAAGGCGTGGATGCCCGGCCTTCGCCGAGCATGACGGGGTGGAATGAGCAGGGTTTATACCAGAGAATACCTGCCATAACCTTACGGCAGCCGGGCGAGGCGTTCCTCCAGCAATGCGTACAACCCATGATCGTCCACGTCGCGGATGAATAGCGCGTTCGGCGCGCGATTGGTCACGCGCCACCAGTCGGCGACTGACATGCCGAGCGTCAGAGCGCTGGTGGTCTCCACTTCTACATTGATGTGCCGGCCGCGAAACAGGTCGGGCTTGATGAGATAGGCGATCACGCAAGGATCGTGCAGCGGTGCGCCGGCGGTGCCGTATTTCTCCAGGTCGAAGCGTTCGGAGAAGTTGAGCATCGCGGCAACCGCGCGGCCGCAGGCATTGGGCAATGCGCCGATCCGCTCTAGCCGTGCGTCGGTCGTCAGCACGCGATGCGTCACGTCCAGCGGCTTCATGACGATCGGCACGCCGCTGCCGAGCACGATGGCGGCGGCATGGGGGTCCACGTAGAAGTTGAACTCCGCCGCCGGGGTGATGTTGCCGACCTCGAAATAGGCGCCGCCCATCAGCACGATCTCGCGGATGCGCGTCGCGATGTCGGGCGCCTTGACCAGCGCCATGGCGATATTCGTCAGCGGGCCGAGCGCGCAGATGGTGAGCGAGCCGGGCGGCTCGGCGCGTAAGCGGTCGACCAGGAAATCGACGCCGTGTTGTGCTTGCAGCGGCATGCGAGGCTCGGGCAGGTCAGGGCCGTCGAGGCCGGTTTGACCATGCACATGCTCGGCGGTGACGAGGGGGCGCGCGGCCATGGGGCGGCTGCAACCGGCGTAGACGGGGATGTCCGGGCGGCCGGCGAGCTCGCAAATCTTGCGGGCATTGGTGCCGGTCAGCGTGACGGGGACATTGCCGGCGCAGGCGATGATGGCGTCGACCGTGAGCTCCGCCGGGGATGCGAGGGCGAGCAGGATGGCGACGGCGTCGTCCTGGCCGGGGTCGGTGTCGATGATGATTCTTCTGGTCATGGAGATGCCTTCGGGCCGGTTCTGGGGACGCTCAGGAATCCCGCAATTCGGCGGAATTGACCACCGCGCCGCCACGCAGGCGAGCGCTGATCCAGATGCCGAGAACGGTCGCGAGATAAGGCAGCATCAGGATGAAATCGCGCGGGGCGTTTTCGCCGAAAACGAGCTGCGCCTTGATTCCGAGATATTCCACGAGGCTGAAGAATAGCACGGCGAGGGTCGTGCCCAAGGGGTGCGCGGCGCCGAAGATGACGGCGGCGAAGGCCATGAAGCCGCGCCCCGCCGTCATGTTGATGCTGAAGATTTGCAGGCCGCCGAGGGAAAGGTCCGCTCCGCCCAGCCCGGCCAGCACGCCGCCCAACACCAGGGCCAGCAGCCGCATGCGGCCGGGATCGGCGCCGACGCTGCGGGCGGCGAAGGGATGCTCGCCGCAGGCCGCCAGGCGCAGACCGAAACGGGTGCGGCGGAGCAGCACCCAGAGCGCCAGCACCGTGAACGGCATCAGCAGCACCAGCACGTCGAGCACGCCAAGAATCCCATAGGCGGGGCCAAGCGTGGGGATGCCGGCGGGCGCCGTGACGGCCGCCTCGCTGCCATAGATCGCCTGGATCGCGAGATCGGTGCCGGAAAGCCCAAGGCCGGTCAGCCCGAGCCCCGCGATGATCGGATTGGCGCGTAGCTTCTCGATGACCACCCAGAGCAGCACGGAGAGCAGCACCGAGAACAGCACGGCGCCCGCGACGCCCGCGAGCACGGAGCCCACGCGTTCGGTGATTACGACGCCCGCGCAGGCGCCGGTGATCATCAGGCCCTCGAGGCCGAGATTCCACACCCCGGCGCGCTGCGCCAACATGCCGGCCATGGCGACATAGATCATCGGCGTCGCTTCGCGCAGCACGGCGACGACCAGGGAGATCACCGGCGTACCCCGCCAAGGCGGCGCGGCCAGGCGCGGGCGGTGATGAAGAGGGCGATGGCGGCGTTGACCATGTCGATGGCCGCCGCTGGCAGGCCCGCGATCACTGGAAGGAAAAGGCTGGCGGAGGCGAGGCCGCCGAAGAACAGCGCGACAATGACCGTGCCGCTGACGGAGAGATTGGCGACCAGGGCGATGAGCACGGCGGTGAAGCCATGTTCGGGGGAGAAGCCGCTGACCAGCCTGCCGTCCGGTCCCAAAACCTCCATGGCACCCGCGAGGCCCGCCGTGCCGCCGCTGATCAGGAAGGCGCCGAGGCCGAGGCGGGAGAGCCTGGCACCCTGCCAGGTCACCATCACGGGGTTGCGGCCCGCCAGGCTGCCGAGCACGCCGAAAGCCGTGCGGTTCATCAATACCCAGATCCCGATGGCGACCAGCAGCGTGATGCCGAGGATCGTGGGCGAGACGCCGCTCGAATCGCTGATCCGCATCGCTGCCGGAACCGGGCGGCTTGCAGTGACCTGGCCGCTGCCGGCGGGGTCCTTCAGCCAGCCGCTGGTGATCCAGATCAGCAGCAGCCCGGCGATGAAATTGCCCATCAGCGTGGTGATGACCTCATCGGTGCCGGAGCGGATGCGCAGCCAGCCCGGCCAAAAGGCCCAGAGCGCGCCGAAGGCAATGCCGAGCAGGAGGGCGAGGAGGATGACCAAGGGTCCGGGCAGGCCGGGCAGCAAGGCGACGACAACGGCGGCGCCGATCGCGCCGAGGTAGAACTGCCCTTGCGTGCCGACGTTGAAATAGCCGCAGCGGAAAGCGACCAGCACGCCCGCCGCCGAGACGAAGAGCGGGCAGGCCCAGCGAAGATCCTGGATCAGCGCGCCATCGGCCAGGAAGGCACCGCCGAGAATGCTCGAGAACATGTCGAGCGCCGAGAAGCCGGCGGCCTCAAAGATCACGCCGCAGAGGATGAGCGCCAGCAGGACGAACGCGATGGCGCGGAGGACGGTGAGCGATGCCGCCTTCATGCCGCCGCCGATCCCACCATGGCGGTGCCGACGGCATGCAGGTCATAGGGCGCGGTGAAGTCTCCGGCGATGCTGCCGCCCTGCAGGACGATGACGCGGTCGCTGATGTCGAAAAGCTCGTCGAGGTCGGAGGAAATCAGGATGAGGCCGAGGCCGCGCTTCCGCGCCTCCCGCATCGCATGCCAGACGAAGGCGGTGGCGCCGATGTCGAGGCCACGGGTCGGCTGGGCGAGGATGATCAGCCGCGCCGCCTCGTCGATCTCGCGCGACAGAATGACCTTCTGGGCATTGCCGCCGGAGAGCGAGCGGGCAGGCTGGTTGACGGTCTCGAAGCGGACATCCCAGGTGGTGAAGGCGGCTCGCGCCTCGGCACGCAGCTTGGCCGGGTTGATCAGGCTAAGCGCCGAATGGCCGAGCAGCCCGCGCGCGGCCCAATTCTCCCATAGCGCGCTGGAGAGGCTCAGACCTTCCGTATTGCGCTCGAAGGGGATGATGCGGAGACCACGGCGGCGGCGCTCGGCCAGGGGCATGGCGGTGATATCGGTGCCGTCGAGGGTCAGGCGTCCGGCGGTCAGCGGGATAAGCCCGGCGATGGCCTGGACCAGGGGTTGCTGGCCGTTGCCCTCGACCCCAGCGATGCCGAGGATTTCGCCCGCGCCGACCGAGAGGTCGATCTGCCGCAAGGCCGGGCCGTCTCCGGTTTTGGCGGTTGCGGCACCGGCGATCGAGAGCAGCGGTGCGGTCACCGCAGCGGCGGGCTGGGCGTGGGTGCCGCGCGGAATGGATGCGCCGACCAGCGCCGCCTGGTCCTCCGGTGCCTCGGCCGCGATGGCCGCCGCGCCGATGATCGAGCGCGCGAGGCTCTCCGCCGTGACCTCAGTGGCCTCGGTCGGTCCATCCACCAGGCGGCCGCCGCGCAGCACCGTAACAGTATCGGCGATGGCCAGGACCTCGCGGACCTTGTGCAGGATGATGATGATGGTGACGCCGCTGTCCCGCAGGCGGCGGAGACGGGCGAAGAGTGCGTCAACCGCGCCGGGCGCCAGAACGGCGGTCGGTTCGTCGAGGATGAGGAGACGTGCGTCACCGGCCAGCGCGCGGGCGATCTCGACGGCCTGCTGGGTCTCGACTGGCAGGTCGCGGATGCGATCTTTCGGTTTTGCCTCGACGCCGAGGGCCTTGAGGTGCTTGGCCCAGCGGCGGTTGAGGGTCCGGCGGAAGAAAATCGCCCCGGTGCTGCCGCTGAGGCCGAATTCCATCGCCTCGGCGACGGTGAAGGAGGGCGGCAGGGCGAAGCTTTGATGCACTAGCTCGACGCCCGCTTCCCGCGCCGCGGCGACATGGCCGATCCGCAGGGGGCGGCTGGCGATCTCGACCGTGCCGGTGGCGGAGCCGATCAGCCCGGCGCAGGCCCGCGCGAAGCTTGTCTTGCCGGCGCCATTCTGGCCGCAGACGGCATGGATACGATAGCGGCCGAGGGTCAGCGTGACGTCCTGCAGTGCCACGAAGTCGCCGAAGCGGATGGTCAATCCGCTACAGGCCAGCGCCGGAGGGTCGGCGGACACGACCGGCTGCCCGGGCCTCAGAGCTTGGTGTCGAAGGGTACTTTCAGCGAACCCTGGATGATCTCCTGTTTGGCGGCATCGACGGCTGGCCAGGCGGCCTTGGCGCGCATCACGTAATCGGCCGGGCCATTCGCCATGAACAGCGGCGAGGGCACGAAGTCGATGATGCCATCGGCAAGATTGCTGACATGATGGCCGCCGGCGAAGGTGCCGGACAGCGCGAAATTCACCTGGTCAGTGAGCGACTGGCCGAAATTCACCAGCACGGAGGCCGCGACGGTCTTGGGGCCGAGCTTGAACTGGGTGCGGAAAACGGCGCTGACGATGCGGTTGCCGCCCTCGCCAGCGGCGCGGATCACGCCGGCATCCGTCGCGGCGCCATCGGTCTGGATGAAATCGACACCGGAGGAAAATAGCTGATTGGCGATTTCGCGCCCTTTCGCGGGGTCCTGGAAGGAGCCGGCGAAGGCGCCCTTGACCTTGGCGTTGATGCTGACGCTGGCGGCCGCCGCCTTCATCGCATTGAGGTCGGCGTTGAGGCCCGGCAGGCTGACGCCGCCGATATAGCCGAGCCTCTGGCTCTGCGAGATCTTCGCGCCGAAGAGCCCGGCCAGATACATGCCGTAATGGGCCTGGTATTCGACTGTGAGGATATTGGGGATCGTCGGGTTGAAGGGGTCCGCATAGAGCTGGACGAACTTGGTGTCCGGATA
The DNA here is from genome assembly GCF_009766125.1 of Acidisoma sp. S159. Classification (NCBI taxonomy): domain Bacteria; kingdom Pseudomonadati; phylum Pseudomonadota; class Alphaproteobacteria; order Acetobacterales; family Acidocellaceae; genus Acidisoma; species Acidisoma sp. S159. The sequence goes on along the minus strand of NZ_LMUG01000045.1, from coordinate 159,143 downwards.
GGCGGGCGCCACGGCTTTCAGCGGATCGGCCATCTCGTTGAAGGTCGTCACGATGATGCCGGCGCCCGCCTTGGCGAGGGTGGTCAGGATGGACTGGTAGGTCGAGGGGTCCGCCGCGTAGATCGCGCGGATGGGGAAGTCCTTCTCTTTCGACAGCGCTTTGAGATGGGCGATCATGTCGTCGATCGGGCCATCGTCTCCGGCGGCCTGGGTATGGACCAGCGCCACCAGTTTGCCCGCGGCGAAGGCTTGCTCGCCGATCAGCGGCAGGCCGAGGACACCGAGTCCGACGGCGGCACCTCCGGCGAGGATTGCCTGACGGCGCGAGACGGGGAGAGCACCGAGGCGTGTGTGGTCGTCGCGCATCCTGACCTCCGGGGTTTGAGGCGCGAAGCTAGGTGGAGTTTTCGTTAAAGGTCAATCGGGACGGGAGGGATTGGGGCGCCGGATGGGTCGTCGAGATAGCGGATCGACAGGACGATATCTTGTCGGGTCCAGGGTTTCTCAATCAATCTTGGGTAGAAACGCACTGTGGTTCGTGGAGTTTAGAGTTATGGTCGTCGCGCGTTTTCCTCCGCCTTCGGCTTATGTCAGCGCGCCGACCGGAAGAGCGACGACGGAAAGCGCGGAGAAATTTGCAGATCTCGTTAAGAACGCGGATAGAAGTGACCCGAAACCTGCGCGCGTAGATGGATCGCCTGCTCCACGGCGGCTTCCAGCCTTTTCCAGGGAGAAAAATCTCCTGGTGCAGATCGGACAAAACAAAAGAAATGCTGCGAAGTTCAATAAGCTTCTTAATTTGACAAAAACTCAGCCCGAATCAGCTCTTCTTAAAATCCTGGCGCCAATATGCAAGGAGTTCAACGAGAGGACGGCGTTGATTGAAGAAAGAAACATACAAACGGAACCTGATCACATCAATACGGACAAGCATTTTAAGCATCAGCAGTTTTTTGCAGACAGACAAACAACGCTCATCAATAACTTTACCGATCAAGTTGACGATGCCCTCAAGAAATATCCCAATTCCAGCTTTGCCTCCGAAGTGCGGTCGATCATCTATTCATAAGTATGAATACGACGCGTGAGACGCAGCGCAGGTTGCGAGAACGGTCGTCGCCTAAGCGCTAGGCCCCGGGGCGTTTAAGGTTTAGGTAAGCCGAGCGGCTTAATCCGTGCAAGGTAAAGCGACTTTGCATGGAGCGTGCATGACCATCTCTATACGCAAAATTGGCGAGACGATCCCCCGCTCTCGAGGTGAGACCTTTTCTCGCTTCGAGACCAAGACTTCGCTGAGGGACGACGGGCGGCGATCGAGTGTCGCATCCGGCCCGCCGTTAACGCGGGACGGGTCCAGCCAAACCCAAATCGCTTCACTCCCGAGTTCGCTGCGAAATCTCCATTTTTTCTACGACAGCCTGCAGGCTAGTGCGGGGCATCTGTTTCAGGGTGATGTTGGCAACCTCATAACGAAGCGTGTTGGTTCACTTGTGATCCTCGGGCATTCGGGTCGGATCTTCGCGGCCTTCGATAGCCAAAATTCTGCTCTGAGTTTCTCATGGCTGCGCTTCCCGCAGCCACACTTTCGATACCGCAACGGTGGCGCGACCAGTATCCCGTTGACGGGTGAGACGGATGCCGAGATTGCCGTGATCGATTTAGTGAAAAGAGCAGCGGTTCACTTCGCCTCGCCCGCACCCTTGGGACAGCCACAGCTTTTTTAAACGCGTCGCGGCCGAGCTAGCTAATGATCGACAGTGGCATTTTGAAGCGCGGGTGTGCCGGAACAGCCGACGCGTCAGCCCCGCCTTTAGATCGGAGCTGACGCAGTAGCCTAGCTCAGAAGAAGCCGAGCTTGTTCGGGCTGTAGCTGACCAGCATGTTCTTCGTCTGCTGGTAGTGGTCGAGCATCATCTTATGCGTCTCGCGCCCGATGCCGGACTGCTTGTAGCCGCCGAACGCGGCATGGGCCGGATAGGCGTGGTAGCAGTTGGTCCAGACGCGGCCAGCCTGAATGCCGCGGCCGAAGCGATAGGCGCGCGTGCCGTCCCGCGTCCACACCCCGGCACCGAGGCCATACAGCGTGTCGTTGGCGATCGACAGCGCCTCTTCCTCATCCTCGAAGGTCGTCACGGAGACGACGGGCCCGAAGATTTCTTCCTGGAAGACCCGCATCTTGTTGTGGCCTTCGAAGATCGTCGGCTTCACGTAGAAGCCTTCCGAGAGCGGCCCTTCCAGCACATTGCGCGAACCGCCCGTGAGAACCTTCGCACCTTCCTGCTTGCCGATGTCGAGATAGCTCAGAATCTTCTCGAGCTGCTCCGAGGAGGCCTGGGCGCCGATCATCGTGCTGGGATCGAGCGGATTGCCCTGGCGGATCGCCTCCACCCGCTTGATCGCCCGTTCCATGAAGCGGTCGTAGACCGACTTCTGGATCAGCGCGCGGCTGGGGCAGGTGCAGACCTCGCCCTGGTTGAGGGCGAACATGGTGAAGCCTTCGAGCGCCTTGTCGAAGAAGGCGTCATCCTCGTTCAGCACATCGGCGAAGAAGATGTTCGGCGACTTGCCGCCCAGCTCCAGCGTGACATGGATGAGGTTCTGGCTGGCGTATTGCATGATGAGACGGCCCGTCGTCGTCTCACCGGTGAAGGCGATCTTGGCGATGCGCGGGCTGGACGCGAGCGGCTTGCCAGCTTCGAGGCCGTAGCCGCTGACGATATTCAGAACGCCGGGCGGCAGGAGGTCGGCGATGAGCTCGGCCACCACCAGGATGCTGGCCGGGGTCTGCTCGGCCGGCTTGAGCACCACGCAGTTGCCCGCGGCGAGCGCCGGGGCCAGCTTCCAGACCGCCATGAGGATCGGGAAGTTCCAGGGGATGATCTGCCCGACCACGCCAAGCGGCTCATGGAAGTGATAGGCAACGGTGTCGTTGTCGACCTCGCTGATCGAGCCCTCCTGGGCGCGGATGCAGCTCGCGAAATAGCGGAAATGGTCGATCGCGAGCGGCAGGTCGGCGGCCGTCGTCTCGCGGATCGGCTTGCCATTGTCCCAGGCCTCGACGAGAGCGAGCTTGTCGAGGTTGTCCTCCATCCGCTGGGCGATCTTCATGAGGATGCTGGCGCGCTCACCGACGCTGGTCTTGCCCCAGGCGTCCTTGGCGGCATGAGCGGCGTCGAGCGCCAGCTCGATATCGTCCTTGTCGGAACGGGCGACCTCACAGATGACCCGGCCGGTGATCGGCGAGGTGTTGTCGAAATAGCGGCCGGCGCGCGGCGGCGTCCATTTGCCGCCGATGAAGTTCTCGTATCGCGCCGCGAAAGGCGGCTTCTGCAGCAGGCCTGCGGGAGCTAGTTGGTCCATCGGTTTTCCTCCTTGGCGCGGATTATTATTTTTGTTACCGCGGCTGGTTAATTACTCAGAAACTCATGAAAGCTAGTCTGAGACGTGGGTCGGGCGAGATGACGCGGCCGGCGTGATATCGCCATCCGACCGTCATAGCGACGATACCAGCTTCACCGGGGACCCCGCAATCTCGGCCTCATCGCGTTCAGGGTTCGGCGGCGGCGATGGCGCCCTCCCTTGACTTAGGCGGCGTCCGGGTCCAACTGATAGCGCGCCGGCGAGCTGTGGTCCTTCCTGGGCCCCCGGCGCCTTTGGCCGAAATCCGGGCCGCCGCCTTCTTCCAATACGGTCTTCCGCTGCTCCCCAACGCGCGTTTCCGCAAGCAAAATCCCCCCTGGGCCTGAGTCTCAGGTCCGCCGCCGCCCCCGAAGGGTCACGATGCATCTCGCCGAACTTAAAACAAAATCCCCCACGGACCTGCTGAGTCTCGCAGAGTCGCTGAACGTGGAGAATGCCTCATCGCTGCGGAAGCAGGAGATGATGTTCGCCATCCTGAAGAACCTGGCCGAGAACGACCAGGCGATCCATGGCGAAGGCACGCTGGAAATCCTGCCCGACGGCTTCGGCTTCCTGCGCAGCCCGCAGTCGAACTACCTGCCGGGTCCCGACGACATCTATGTGAGCCCGCATCAGGTGCGCCGCTTCAGCCTGCGCACCGGCGATACCGTCGAGGGCCAGATCCGCGCACCGAAGGACGGCGAGCGTTACTTCGCGATGCTCAAGGTCAATACGATCAACTTCGAGGCGCCCGAGGCGGTGCGGCACCGCACCAATTTCGACAATCTCACGCCGCTCTATCCCAATGAGCGGCTGAAGATGGAGATGGAGAATTTCCAATCCGTCGCGAAAGGTCCCGCCAAGGACAATACGCCACGGGTGATCGACCTGATCGCGCCGATCGGCAAAGGGCAGCGCGCTTTGATCGTGGCGCCGCCGCGCACCGGCAAAACCGTTATGCTGCAGAATATCGCGACCGCTATCTCCGCCAATCACCCCGACGTCTTCCTCATCGTGCTGCTGATCGACGAGCGGCCCGAGGAAGTGACCGACATGGCTCGCAGCGTGAAGGGTGAGGTCGTCAGCTCGACCTTCGACGAAGCGGCGACGCGCCATGTTCAGGTCACGGAGATGGTGCTGGAGAAGGCGAAACGCCTGGTTGAGCATAAGCGCGACGTGGTGATCCTGCTCGACAGCATCACCCGGTTGGCGCGTGCCTATAACGCGGTGGTGCCGAGTTCCGGCAAGGTGCTGACGGGCGGCGTGGACAGCAACGCGCTGCAGCGGCCGAAGCGTTTCTTTGGTGCGGCGCGCAATATCGAGGAAGGCGGCAGCCTCACCATCATCGCGACAGCGCTGATCGACACCGGCAGCCGCATGGACGAGGTGATCTTTGAGGAGTTCAAGGGCACCGGCAATTCCGAGATCATCCTGGACCGCAAGATCTCCGACAAGCGGACCTTCCCGGCGATCGACATCACGAAGTCGGGCACCCGCAAGGAAGAGTTGCTGGTGGAGCGCGCGACGCTGTCAAAGATGTGGGTGCTGCGTCGTATCCTCAACCCGATGGGCTCGACGGACGGCATGGAATTCCTGCTCGACAAGCTGAAATACAGCAAGACGAACCAGGACTTCTTCGACGCCATGAACACCTGAGCCACTCACGGAGGAAGCGGTGCGCGATCCGCTTGCCGATGCCGACCCGCTTTCCCGGGCGGATGCCGCAACACTCGCCATGCTCTACGGGCGTGGCGAGGCCTCGCCGGTCGAGGCCGTAAGTTCCGCGCTGGCGCGGGCTGAGGCGATCCAACCAGCCTTCAACGCTTTTACGCGCATTCTGCACGACGAAGCTCTGGCGGCGGCGCGGGAGTCCGAGCGGCGATGGCAGGGCGGCCGTCCGCGTGGCCCGCTAGACGGCGTTCCGACGACCATCAAGGACATCGTCTGGATCAAGAACCACGCCACGCGCTACGGCTCCCGCGCTCCGGCAGTGGAGAGTGTGGAGGATGCGCCGGCGGTTGCCCTGCTGCGAGAGGCCGGGGCGGTCATCATCGGCATCACCACGACGCCGGAATTCGGCTGGAAGGCGCTGACCGACGGGCCGCTCACCGGCATTTCGCGCAACCCCTATGATCCTGCGTTGACGCCCGGCGGCTCCTCGGGCGGCGCCGCGGTGGCGGCGGCGACCGGGGCGGGGACGCTGCATCTCGGCACGGATGGTGGTGGGTCGATCCGGATCCCGGCGGCCTTCACCGGCATCGTCGGGCATAAGCCGACTTTCGGCCGGGTGCCGGCTTATCCGGCGAGCGCTTTCGGCACCGTCGCGCATATCGGGCCGATGGCGCGCAGCGTGGCCGATGCGGCGCTGATGCTGGACGCCATGTCAGGCCGCGATTTCCGCGACTGGTTTCAAAATCCATTGCCGTTCAAGCCTGCGGTCGGCGAAGCTGCGGCTTCCCTCGTCGGGCTTCGGCTAGGCGTTTGGGACGAGCCGCCTTTTGGGACTGTGGAGCCTGAAGTCGCGCGGGATTTCGCGGCTGCTTGCGCCACGTTGGAACGGGCGGGGGCAAATCTGCGGCCGATCGCTTTGCCGCCGGATGAGGACCTGCTCGGGCTGTTCCAGACTTTATGGTTCACCGGCGCGGCGGCCCGGCTGGCGGGATTGCCGCCTGGCGCGCTGGCCGAGGTGGATCCAGGTCTGCTCGAAATCGCCGAGGAGGGGCGCGCGGTCAGTGCGACGCGGCTGATTCAGGCGAATGGCCGCCGCGCGGTGTTTGGCGCTGGCGTCGATGTGCTGCTGGCGGAACATGATGCGATCATCTCGCCGGCCTGTGCCGTGCGGCCCTTCGCGGCGGGGGCGGAAGTGCCGGAGGGTTCGGGGCTCACGCGCTGGACACAATGGGCGGGGTTCAGCTACCCGGTGAACCTCGCCCAGGCGCCGGCCTGCGTCATTCCGAGCGGGTTGGCGGTGATGGGTGTGCCTGCGGCTTTGCAGATCATCGGGCCGCGCGGTGGCGATGGCCGGGTGCTGGCGATCGCCGCGGCTTGTGAGGCGCTTTTCGCGGGTTAGGATCGCGTGGCGATGCAAAAGCCAAACCGGTGCCAGAAGATCTCGTCATGGCACGCGAAGGCGTGGATGCTCGGCTTTCGCCGAGCATGACGATGTGAAATGAGCACGGTTTCAGCCAGAAGCGTCCCGCTCTAAGTCGGTGCGTTGCGACGAGAACCCGCTACAACGCCGGCCGCGCGCCGCGATGGGGTGCCAGCGCAATAGCCTGGCGTAGTGCCTCGAGCAGGCTGCGCTCGTCCACTATCCCTTTGCCGGCGATGTCGAAGGCGGTGCCGTGATCGACTGAGGTGCGGACGGCGGGCATGCCGACGGTGATGTTCACCCCGGCCTCGATCCCCAGCACCTTCACCGGACCGTGGCCCTGGTCGTGATACATGGCGACCACGAGATCGAAATCGCCCCGCCCGGCGCGGAAGAACAAAGTGTCGGCGGGCAATGGTCCCTCGACGTCCCAGCCGCGGGCGCGGCAGGCGGCGATGGCGGGGGCGATCTTGGTTTCTTCCTCGCCGCCGCCGAAAAGCCCGTTCTCCCCGGCATGGGGATTGATGCCGCAGACGCCGATCTTCTTGCGCGACAGCCCCGCCGCCTCCAGGACCGCGTGGCCGCGCGCGATGGTGCGCTCGACCAGGCCCGGCTCGATCCGCGCGATGGCGTCGAGCAAGCCCATATGCGTGGTCACGTGGATGACGCGGAGGCCGGGGGCCGTCAGCATCATCGAGACTTCGGGCGTGCCTGTCAGCTCGGCGAGCAACTCGGTATGGCCGGGATATTTGTGGCCGCCGGCATGCAGCGCCTCCTTGTTGAGGGGCGCCGTGCAGATGGCGTCAACCACGCCTTCCCGCACGAGATCCACGGCGGTCTTGATGTATTGGTAGGCGGCATCGCCCGCCTTGGCCGAGATGACGCCCCAGGGCAGGTCGGCCGGGAGCAGGCCGAGGTCGAGGCAGGTCACGGTGCCCGCCTCATAGGCCGCGGCATCGACCTGATCGGCCTTGATGGCGGTGAAGCGGAGACCGCTCCGCACGACTGCTTCGGCCGCCTTCAGGCGCGACAGATCGCCCACCACCAACGGCTGGCAGCGCTCGTAGAGATCGCGATGGGCAAGGCTTTTCACGATGACCTCGGGGCCGACGCCGGCACCGTCGCCCATGGTGATCGCGATCCGGGGGCGGGTATCCGCCGGGGCATCAGTCATCGCTGGAACCTTCTCTGGGCAAAGCGCCTGACCGCAGTACACGCCGTGCGCGGGACAGGATATCCGGCTCCCCGAAGGCGCCAGCCTTGGTGATGCAGGGCAGCGGCCAGGGTCCATCGATAATGCTGAGCGGAACGCCCGGTGCCACCGCGCCAATCAGGCGCAGGCCGCTCGCCCCTTGCTGTTCCAATGCGGCCCGCGCGGTCTCGCCGCCGGTCGCGACCAAAGCACCGATTGCGGCATTCCAGGGCGAGACGAAACGGGCGAGGCCCTGACAGGCTGTTTCGCCGCCGCGCATCGCCTCGTGCCCAGCCTCCGCCAAAGTCACCAGAAGATCCTTGCCAGCGGCCAGCGCCGTCTCAACCGCACGCGTCGCCTCGGTCTCCTGCCCGGCCTCAAGAATGATGTGCCTTACACCGCCGCCGGCCAGCAGATGGGTGCGCTGGGTGGTGGTGAGCGCGGAGCGGCTGCCGACCAGGAAAAGGATGGGGCGGATGACGGGCGGCGGCCTCGACCAGGCCGCGTAGCCGCCATCAAGTCCCAGGGCAGCCGGCAAAGGTTGCGCCAGACCGCCGGAGCCGCACCAGATTGGGGGCTCGGCCGAGCGCACGCTGGCGAGGGCGATGGCCGCGAGATCCGCCTCGGTTTCGGCGTCGCAGAGTGCTACGCCTGGGGCAGTCTCCAGCGCCGCCGCGAGGTCCGACGCCGGGCCGCGCACGGTCGGCAGATCGATCAGGCGGCACTGAATCCCAAGCGCGCCCAGCATTTCGGCCGGCAAGGCGGAGCCGCCGCGTTTCTCGTGCAACCAGATTTCGGTCTGGCCCAGCGGTGTGCCGTGGACGAATTGCTGTCCGCTCCGCATGACGCGGCCCATGGCCGGGAAAGCCGGGGCAAGCACGGCGCGTCCCGCGTCGCCCGAGATCTTGAGGAGAGCCGCGAGTTCCGCCGCCCAATTTCCGCGCAGCGTGGAATCGATCTTCTTGTAGATCGCGGCACCCTCGACCGCATGGCGCGACAGGAGGCCGGCGGTCATGGCCGCCGCATGCTGCGCCGATAGATGACGCGTATCCGCGTCGACGCAGAGGACTTCCGCATCGCCGTCTCTGCCGCCTAGGATGACACGGGTTTCAAGCCCGGCCTGGGCGCAGGCGAGCCCGGCATCGGCGGCGCCGGACAAGTCGTCCGCGAGGATCAGTAGGCGCATTCTTCGACCGCCATGGCTTGTGAGGCACGGCATGTCTTCACATGCCATGACGGAAGCAACCAGATGAGACTTCGGCGTAGCCTAGTCGGCGGTCCATCCGCCATCGATAATCATTGCGGTGCCTGTCATCAGCGAGGAGGCGTCCGAGGCGAGGTAGACAACGGCGCCCATGAGATCCTCGACCTGGCCGACCCGGCCGAGCTTGATCTTGCTCAGCACGTTGGTGCGAAAGCCTTCCTGCGCGAAAAACGGCCGGGTGAGCGGTGTTTCGATGAAGGTCGGGCCGATCGTGTTTACCCGGATGCCGAGCGGGCCGAGGTCGATCGCCATGGCTTTGGTCAGTCCCTCGACCGCGTGTTTGGTCGCGCAATAGACGGTGCGATGCGTGCCGCCGACATGGCCCATCTGGGACGACATATGGATGATGGAGCCGGGCCGCTTCTCCGCCGCCAGCCGGCGGGCGACGAGTTGCGAGACGAAGAAGGTGGCGCGCAAATTCAGCGCGGCGACGGCGTCGAAGTCTTCGAGAGTCACTTCCAGGAAATGCATCGGCCGATTGGTGCCGGCATTATTCACCAGGATGTCGTAAGGCGCCCGCGCGTCCAGCAGTGGGCCGAGGCTGGCGGATTCGGTGACATCCGCGACCAGGCAATCCGCGGCGCCACCCTCGGCGCGAAGGGCGGCGGCGACCGCTTCGATCTCGTCGCCGGTGCGCGAGAGCAGCGTGACATGCGCGCCCGCCTGGGTCAGCGCCGCCGCACAGGCAACGCCGATGCCGCGTCCCGCCCCCGTGACGAGCGCGCGCTTACCGTCGAGACGCAGCGACGGAAGTTGCGGAATGACAACGGGTTCGGAAGCTGACATGGCGGGACCGGACAGGATGTAGCCTTTCAGATAGCGCCGACGGCGCGCAACCGCGAGAGGTTGTCTTCATCGATTCCGAGAAGGTCGCTAAGGATTTCGGCTGTGTCGGCGCCGAGAGCGCGGCCGGTATGGCGGAAGACCGCCGGTGTTTCCGACAGACGCGGCACGGGTGATGGCAAAGTCACCGGACCGATGCGCGGATCCTCGGTCTCGAAGAAATTCCGGCGGGCGCGGTACTGGGGATCCTCGAAGATATCCGCGATTGAATAGACCGGGCCGCAGGGCACCCCGCCCTTCTGGCATTGGTCGAGCACCTCCGCCTGCGATAGGAGGCCGATCCAGTCGGCGACAATGGCATTGACCTCGGCGCGGCGTTCCACCCGAGCGACGGTCGTCGCGTAGAAGGGTGAGGCGGCGAGTTCGCCCCGGCCCATGACATCGGCAAGACGGGCGAACATGCGGTCATTGGTGCAGGCGACGGCGACCCAGTGGCCGTCCGCGGTGCGGTAGTGGCTATGCGGCACGACATTGATCGTATCCGGGCCCATGCGCTCGCGGATCGTACCGAATTTCGCATAGGCGGGCACGAGTTCATCGAGCAGGCGGAAGACGCTTTCGTAGAGGCCGACATCGATGAACTGGCCGGGGCCGCCATTCTGCACATCGCGCAAAGCGAGGAGCACGCCGATGGCGCCCCACATGCCGGAGATATAGTCGGCGAGCGAGGTCGAGCCGGGCACGACCGGCGGCCCGTCCGCCTCACCGGCAAGCGCGGTGAGGCCGCCGAAGGCATGGGCGATGCGGGCGAAGCCGGGTTCGTTCTTCTTGGGTCCGGTCTGGCCGTAGGCACTGACACGCAGCATGACGAGGCTGGGGTTGATCTCGCGCAAAGCCTCGAAGCCGACGCCCCATTTCTCCAGCGTGCCGGGACGAAAGTTCTCCAGCACGACATCGGATTTGGCGACGAGGTCGCGGAAGATTTGGGCGCCCTCCGCGGTTTTCAGGTTGAGCGTGACGGTCTTCTTGTTGCGGGATTCGCTGAGCCAGACGAGCGTATCGCCGCAATCCGTCGGCGTGCCGAAGCGGCGCAGTGAGTCGCCTTCGTTCGGCTGCTCGATCTTGATGACCTCGGCACCGAAGTCGCCGAGGATGGTGCCGCAGAAGGGCGCGGCGACGAAGGTCGCGATATCCAGCACGCGGATGCCTTCCAGCGCCTGTCTGCCGGAACCCGAGCCGCCAAGGAGGCCGGCGGCGGCCTTCAGAAGGCCATCAGCGGAGCCTGTTTCTGTTGTGTTCAAGCCCGTTCCCCCGCGGCGCCTCGACCGGGCGCCGCCTTGCAGGCTTAAAAGAGCAAGGCATGGTTGGACAAATGCAAATAAACGGGAGATTGGTTGGATTAAGCGATCAACCAAACGTGTGGAACGCCGATGCAGCCGATCATGAAGGTCAATCTCAAGCTCCTTCAGGTGTTTCTGCTGGTGGCCGAGCATGCGAGCTTCCGCTCCGCCGCCGATCAGGCGCGCCGCTCGCAATCCTCGGTCAGCACGCAGATCAAGCAGCTTGAAGGTCAGCTTGGCGTGGCACTTTTTCATCGCACCACCCGTTCGGTGCGGCTGACGGCGGAGGGCGAGCAACTTTTGGGCTGCGTGCGCCGGGCGCTGCATGAAGTCGAAGCCGGGCTGAGGAAGATCGAGGAGGCGGTGGATATGCGCCGCGGCCATGTCTCGATCGCCTGCTCCCCGACCGTGGCAAGCACCCGGCTGCCGCTGGTTCTGGCGGCCTTCGGGAAGGATTACCCGGATGTGCGGCTGAGCGTGCGCGAACTCACCTCCTCCGATCTGTTCGAGAGCCTACGCAAGCGGGAGGTGGATTTCGGCATTGGGCCGGTGCTGGACGAGCCCGATCTCGCCTTCCGGCCCATCCTGAAGGAAGAGATCTATGCCCTGGTGCCGCGGCGGCTGTTCCAGACCTTGCGGTCCAGCATCCGGCTTGAGGAGCTGGCGCGGATGCCGGTGCTGCTGCTGAACCCCGCCACGGCACTCCGCGCGCTGATCGAGCGGACGGTGGCGTCCCACGGCCTAACCCTCTCCACGAACTATCAGTTCACCCAGGTGCAGACGCTGATCGCGGCGGCGAATGCCGGGCTGGGAGTGGCGATCCTCCCCAAGATCGCGCTGCCCGCTAATCCGGGACCAGACTTGCAAGAATTGCGGATCGTCGAGCCGGTGATGACGCGGGAGATCGCTATCGTGACTTTGCGCGGGCAAGCTTTGTCCCCGGCGGCGCGAAAGCTCGCTGATCTCATTCCGGCTTTCATGGAAAGCAAAGCTCCCGGCGCCGGTGCGGAACGAGCCGGTTCGGCAAGGGCCGGTGGCCGAATGATCGTTTTAGCTAAAGAATTCGAGTCATAATGATAATTGTCTTGATGATGGGCGGCTTCTAGAGAGGGAACAAGCGTCTGACGTTAGGACAGGTCCTTCGGACTGGCCAAGCCAACAGCGCCGCCTGACGGCTACAGGGGAGCGTCGCATCGGATGTACGACTACATCATCATCGGGGCAGGGTCGGCGGGCTGCGTGCTTGCCAATCGGCTCACGGAGGATGGCAAGTCTCGGGTGCTGCTGCTGGAAGCCGGCGGCGCGAGCCGTAATATCTGGCTGAAAATCCCAGCGGGCACGCCGCGCCTCTATTCGAATGCGCGGGTGAATTGGCGATATTACACCTCCGAGGAGCCTGGGCTGAATAACCGCCAGGTCTATTGCCCGCGCGGCAAGACCCTGGGCGGCAGCAGCGCGATCAATGGCCTTGTGTATATGCGGGGCGTGCCACGCGATTACGATTTGTGGCGGCAGGCGGGCAATGCCGGCTGGTCGTGGAGCGACGTGCTGCCTTACTTCAAGAAAAGCGAGCGGCAGCAACGCGGCGCCGATGAGTTCCACGGCGCGACCGGCGAATTGGGCGTGAGTGACCTCGCCAAGCCGCATGTCGCGTCGCGTGCTTTCGTCGAGGCCGGGCAGGCCATCGGGCTGCCGTTCAACGCCGATTTCAACGGCGCGGAGCAGGACGGCATCGGCTATGTGCAATACAATATCCTGAACGGCGTGCGGCATTCCGCCGCCAGCGCCTTCCTCGATCCCGCAAAACGCCGGCAGAACCTCACCATCGAAACCGAGGCGCATGTCGCGAAGATCGTGGTGGAGAACGGCCGGGCGACCGGCGTGCGCTATCGCCGGGGCGGCGAGCTGAAGGAGGCGACGGGGCGCGAGATCATCCTGTCCGGCGGCGCGATAAACTCGCCGCAGCTTCTGCTGGTTTCCGGGATCGGGCCGGAGGATGAGCTGAGACGGCACGGCATCGACGTGGTGCATGTGCTGCCGGGCGTGGGCCGCAATCTGCAGGACCACATTTACGCGCATTACCTCTCCAAGGTTGATCCGGCGTTCTCGATCAACAAGCTGATCCTCAACTCGGCGAGCGCCCGCACGTCCTGGAAGCTGTTTCCGCATGTCGCGGAGTTTGTGCTCAAGCGCTCGGGGCTGCTGACCTCGGCGGCGGCGCAGGTGGCGGCGTTCGCGCGGTCTGGCCCGCATGTCGAAACGCCGGATTTGCAGATCCAGTTTCGCCCCTTCAGCATGATCATCACCAAGGAAGGCCGCTTCGTCGCCGAAAGCCATGCGGCGGTCACGGCATCCTGCAGCCATATCCGGCCGCATTCGCGCGGAGCCTTGACCTTACGCTCCGCCGATCCCTTCGATGCGCCGGATATCCGCTTCAATTACCTCACCGCGCAGGAAGACCAGCGCGCGATGATCGAGGGTATCCGCATCGTGCGCCGCATCTTCGCGGCCTCGCCCATGGCCGAGCATGTGGCGGGTGAGGCGGTGCCCGGCGCCGATAAGCAGAGCGACGCGGAGATACTCGGCTATCTCAAGCAATTCGCGCAGGCGATGTATCATCCGGTCGGCAGTTGCCGGATGGGCAATGATTCGCTCGCGGTGGTGGATGACCGGCTGCGGTTGCGTGGCATCGACGGGCTGCGGGTGATCGATGCATCGATCATGCCGTCCATCGTATCGGGGAACACCAACGCCCCGGTCATCATGATCGCGGAAAAAGCCGCGGTGATGCTGCGCGAAGACAACCGCCTCGCCATGGCCGCCTGAGCTAGGAGAACGACAATGCAAACTTACAAGATGCTGATCGGCGGCGAATGGGTCGAGGCCGCGAATGGCGAGACCTTCGAGACATTCAATCCGTACACGGGTGAGGCCTGGGCGAATATTCCACGTGGCCGGGCGGAGGATGCGGATCGCGCCGTGCAGGCCGCCAGCCGCGCCTTCGAGGATGGCGAGTGGTCGCGCATGAATGCGACCGCGCGGGGCCATATCATGCGTCGCCTCGGCGACCTCATCACCGAGAATGCGCAGCACCTCGCCGAGATCGAAGTGCGGGACAATGGCAAGCTGTTGTCCGAGATGCTGGGCCAGACGCGCTACGTGCCGCAGTGGTTCCATTATTTCGGTGGCCTGGCCGATAAGCTGCAAGGCGCCGTCATCCCGATAGACAAGGCGAATACCTTCAACTTCACGCGGCATGAGCCGCTGGGCGTTTGCGTCGCCATCACCGCGTGGAATTCGCCGCTGTTGCTGGCGGCCTATAAGCTCGGGCCGGGGTTGGCGGCGGGGAATACCTTCGTGCTGAAGCCGTCGGAATTCACCTCGGCCTCGGCGCTGGAGTTTGGCAAACTCGCGGAACAGGCGGGGCTGCCGCCGGGCGTGATCAATATCGTCACCGGCTTCGGCGCGGAAGTCGGCGAGCCGCTGGTGGCGCATCCCAAGGTCGCGAAAGTCGCTTTCACCGGCAGCGAGATGGGCGGCCAGCGGGTTTACGAGACGGCGGCGCGCGGGCTTAAGCGGGTGACGCTGGAGCTGGGCGGCAAGTCACCGAACATCGTTTTCGGTGATGCCAAGCTAGAGAATGCCGTGAAGGGCGTGGTCGGCGGCATTCTTGGCGCGACGGGCCAGACTTGTGTCGCCGGATCGCGCTTGTTGGTTCAGCGCAAGATCCACGACGAGTTCGTCGAACGGGTGGTGGATTTCGCGCGCACGGCGAAGCTGGGTGATCCGATGGAGCGGACGACGCAGATCGGGCCGGTAACGACGCCGCCGCAATACCAGAAGGTCCTGCACTACATCGATGTCGCGAAGCAGGAAGGTGCGAAGTGCCTGCTCGGCGGCGGGCCGGCACCGCATCCGGCGGGCGGCAATACAAGCCAGTTCGTGCAGCCGACGATTTTCGGCGATGTGCGCAACGACATGCGGATCGCGCAGGAGGAGGTCTTCGGACCAGTTCTCGCCTGCATTCCCTTCGAGGATGAGGCGGAGGCTTTGGCGATCGCCAATGACAGTCCGTACGGTTTGGCGGCGGGTTTGTGGACGCAAGATATGAACCGCGTGTTGCGGATGTCGGAGCGGCTGCGCACCGGCATGGTCTGGGTGAATATGTATCGGGCGGTCAGCTATATGTCGCCCTTCGGCGGCGCGAAGCGTTCGGGCGTCGGCAGCGAGAATGGCGCGGAAGCCATCCTCGATTACGTCCGCAGCAAGAGCGTGTGGATCAGCACGGCGGAGGAAACGCCGGATCCCTTCGTGCTTGGTTGACACGGATGCAGTCCATCACCGCGCCGCTTTTCGTTCCGGGCGATCGACCCGAGCGGTTTCTGCGTGCGGCGCAATCGGGCGCGGATGCGGTCATTATCGATATCGAGGATGCCGTGTCGCCCGATCACAAGGCGGCGGCGCGGGCGAATGCGGCGAGCCACGGCGTTACCGGCTGTCCGGTTCTGGTTCGGATCAATGCCGAAGGATCGGCTTGGTTCGAGGAGGATTTGGCGATGCTGCGCGTCGCGCCGCCGGATGGCGTGGTTTTGGCGAAGGCGGAATCCGTCGCTGTGATCGCCCAGATCGTCGCGGCTTGCCCGGCGGCGTTCGTGGTGCCTTTGGTGGAAACCGCGCGGGGCATGGCGGCGTTGGCGGAGTTGCTGCGGGCGCCTGGGATCGCGCGGGCGGCTTTCGGTTCGCTGGATTATGCCGCCGATCTCGGTTGTTCTTCGGACTGGGAGCCGATGCTGATGGCGCGGTCGGAGATCGTGCTGCGCTCCCGCCTTGCCGGTATCGCGCCGCCGCTGGATGGCGTGACGCCGAATGTGGAGAATGTGGAACTGACGGCGGAGGAAGCGCGGCGCGCGCGGGCGATGGGTTTTGGCGGCAAGCTCGCGATTCATCCACGCCAGGTCGGGCCGATCCGCGAGGCTTTTCGGCCGAGCGAGGCGGAACGCGCTTGGGCTGCCGAGGTTTTGGCGGCGGTCGCGGCTGATCCGCGCGGCGCGCTGCGGGTGGCGGGGGCTTTGGTCGACAAGCCGGTGATCGAGCGCGCGCAACGCATTGCGGCGGTGGGCTGAGGAATGTCGGCAAAAGCCCCTACCGAAAAACGCCGCTGGCCGCTGACGGGTCGCTTTCTCGAGGATTTCGCGGTCGGCGATCAATATGAGCACTGGCCGGGGCGTACGATTACCCAGGCGGATAATACGCAGTTCAGCCTGCTCACGATGAACCGGCATCCGCTGCATTGCGACGCGAATTTCTCTGCCGCCACCGAATTCGGACAGATGCTGGTCAATAGCGGGCTGACCGTCGCGATCGTGCTTGGGATGACGGTCGATGACGTGAGCCTCAATGCCGTGGCAAATCTCGGCTGGAAGGAAATCGCGCTGACCGCGCCGGTTTTTCCCGACGATACGATCTATGCGCGATCCGAGGTAACGGAGGTACGGCCCAGCCGTTCGCGTCCGACGCAAGGTATTGTCACTACGCGCACCGAGGGGTTCAAGCAGGACGGGGTGGTGTTTCTCACCTTCATCCGTTCCTGCCTGGTCCCGACCCGAGCGTCTGTGGAGGCGGCGCGATGACCTATCCGCTGCTGGCCGGGATTCGGGTGATCGAGAGTTCGGCCTTTATCGCGGCGCCGCTGGCCGGGCTGACGCTCGCGCAATACGGCGCCGATGTCATCCGCTTCGACCTGATCGGCGGCGGCATCGATTACAACCGGCTGCCGATGATGCCGGGTGGACGCAGCCTCTATTGGACGAGCCTGAACAAGGGCAAGCGCTCGGTCGCCATCGATATTCGCAAGCCCGAGGGCCGGGACTTGCTGCGCGCGCTGGTGACGGCGCCGGGGCCGGAGGGCGGCATTCTGCTGACCAACGTGCCGACGCCTTGGCTGTTGCATAAAGCGCTGGTCGGTGCGCGCCCCGATCTCATCAGCTGCACGATCGAGGGCAATGCGGATGGCTCGACGGCGGTCGATTACACCGTCAACTGCGCCACGGGTTATCCGATGCTGACCGGCGATGGCACACGCGCCAAGCCGGTGAACCATGCGTTGCCGGCCTGGGATTTGGCCTGTGCCTATCAGGCGGCTTTTGGTCTGACCGCGGCTATCCTGCGGCGCCGCGCGACCGGCGAGGGTAGCGAAATGCGCCTGGCGCTGTCTGATGTCGCCTTCAGCGCAATGTCGCATCTCGGTGTGCTGGCGGAGGCGGAGCTGCTCGCCGAGGAGCGCCGGTCGATCGGCAATGACATTTACGGCGCTTTCGGCCGGGATTTCGCGACCGCCGATGGCGAGCGTGTGATGATCGCCGCGGTCTCCGCGCGGCAATGGCGCGCTCTCGCCGAAACCTGCGGCATCGCGGAGGCGATCGCGAGCATCGAGGCGGCACTTGGCGTGGATTACAGCCGCGAGGCCGATCGTTACGAAGGCCGCGACATCATTGCGAGCCTCGTCAAGCGCTGGGTGGAGGCGCGGAGCCTGGCCGAGATCGCGAGCGAATTCGATGCCGGTGGCGTGTGCTGGGGTCAATACCGCTCGGTGCGCGAGTTGATCGCCGATGATGCGCGAGTTTCAACGGCGAGCGCGATCTTCGACGAAATCGAGACCTCGGGTGTGGGGCGCCATCGGGCTGCTGGCGCCACCATTCGTTTGTCGGACATGACGCGCGGGGAAACGCAGCCCGCGCCATTGCTTGGTGCCCAGACCGACGAGGTTCTGAGCGAGGTCCTGGGACTACCGCAAACGGCGATCGGGGCGTTGCATGATCGCGGCGTGGTGGCGGGGCCGGAGGCCGATCCGCTCTTTCCACAGCGGGGAGAGGTCAGGAGCTTTGCAAATTGACGCGTTTGTTCAGCGCTCTATGCTGAGATGAGACGGAATAACGAAGCCAGCACGGCATTTGCCATGGGGAAACGGATCGGTGGCTGAAACTCTCAATAGGTTTGGCGTTTCGCGGCAGAAAATGTTGCAGCGCGTTGCCCGCTTCAGCGACTTGCAGGGGTCTGACGGGGGCTTGCCCGATAGCCGTATGCCGAGCGCTGAGCGCAAGCTTTACAACGTCATCGGCTTCCAGCCGCCGAAGAATAGCGGTGGCGCCGTGACCTCTCCGGTTGGCGACGTTGCGGCGAAGTTAGCCGCCATCAAGATCTCCGAAGGGTTCAATCTTGGTTACTGCCGTGCCAAGCCGGGGCGCGGGCCGATGATGCACAATCACGACACCAACGAGACCTTCATCCCGATGACGGGAACCTGGCGCTGTAGCTGGGAGAATGAGGAGGGCGCCGTCGAGCATGTCGATCTGGGGCCGCTCGATGTGGTGTCCTTCCCGCCTGGCGTCGCGCGCCGTTTCGAGAATGTGACGGCGGGCAATCCGGAGGAGGAGGCCATCCTCATGTTCGTGATTGCCGGTGATGGGCCACGCGCGGAATTCACTGACGAGGCCATGCAGGAAATACAGGAAGCGGGCGTGTTGACGCCGCGCCCTGCCTGAACGCATCGGCGAGACTGGAAGGCAGATATTGGCTTTGGACGCTCAGATGACCGGGACGCGGGCGAGTGTGGATGGGGCGGCGCCCTATCTCCGCGCCGAGGGTCTGACGAAAGCCTATGGCGCGACGGTGGCCCTGGCGCATGTCACGCTGGATGTGGCGGCGGGCGAGGTGCATGCGCTGCTGGGCGAGAATGGCGCCGGCAAATCGACGCTTGTGAAGATCCTCAGCGGCATCGTGACGCCGGATCGCGGCACCTTGGAAGTCGCTGGCAGGCCCTTCACGCCGGGCAATCTGCTCGGCGCGCGGGCGGCCGGTGTTTCGACGGCGTTCCAGGAACTCAGCCTGCTGCCCAATCTGAGTGTCGCGACCAACCTCATGCTGCCGCATCTGCTGAAGGGCGTCGGCGGCATCGCCTCCGCCCGGCGAAACGAGCAGGCGGCTTCCGCGTTGTTGCAGGAGTTCGGCATCGATACCGTCGATCCTCGCAGCCTGATCGCGGATCTTTCGCTCGCCGAGAAGCAGCGCGTCGAGATCGTGCGGGCTTTGGGCCACCGGCCGAAGCTGCTGGTGCTGGATGAGCCGACGGCCGCCTTGGCCGAGCCGGGATGGCTGTTCGAGATCGTCGAGCGGCTGACGGCGCAGGGTGTCGGCATCCTCTATATCTCGCACCGGCTGGCCGAGGTGCGGCGGCTTTGCCGGCGCGGCACCGTGCTGCGCAATGGCCGGTCCATCGCGACCGTCGATCTGACGGGCACACCGGATTCCGAGATCTTCCGCATGATGGTCGGCACGTCCCAGGATGAGGCGACGCACGCGGTTCCGAAACGTCGGGAGACGACGCCGCGGCTATCGGTTCGCGGGCTCTCGGGCCGTGGCGTGCATCAGGTGAGCTTCGAGGTCGGAGAAGGCGAGATCGTTGGTGTCGCGGCTCTGGAGGGGCAAGGGCAGCGGCCGCTCTTTCGTATGCTGGCCGGGCTGGAGCCGATAAGCGCGGGCGCCGTGAGCATCGACGGCAAGACCGCCGATCTGCGCTCGGTGGCGACGGCGCTCAAATCCGGCATCGGATTCCTGCCGGAGGAGCGGAAGACGGAGGGCATCTTCCTCGGCCTCAAGACCGCCAGCAATGTGTCGCTGCCAATTCTGGAGCGGGTGCGCCGTGGCGGGCTGATCAGCCGGCGGATGGAAGCGGAGGCCGTGGCGGCCGTCGGGCTGCAGGTCGATCTGCCGAAACGCTATCAGGGAATGCGGATCTCGGCGCTGTCGGGTGGCAACCAGCAGAAGGCGCTGCTCGCCCGGGTGCTGGTTTCCGGTGCCCGCAATCTTGTGCTCTTCGACCCGACGCGCGGCGTCGATGTGGGCACCAAGCAGGTGATCTACGGGGCGATCCGGGACTTTGTGGCGAGGGGCGGCTCCGCGCTGGTCTACTCCACCGAACTCGCCGAGCTGGTGCATCTCGCGCATCGCTGTCTGGTCGTTTATGGCGGCCGGATCGCGGGCGAACTGGCCGGCCCGGCGCTGACGGAGGACCGGCTGGTCAGTTTGGCGACCGGACATGGGGATCTCGCGGCATGAGTGCCGTTGTCTCCCAAACACAAGTGCCACGGTTTCGCCGGCCGGTGCTGGGCCGCCTGCTCGGCAGCGGCACCGCGATGGTCATCGCGATCTATATCCTGCTGATGGTCATCTACGCGCTGTTCCAGAGTGACGCGCTGTCGGCGACGCAGTTCAGCGACCAGCTCAGCAATGGCCTGCCGCTCGCCTTGGCGGCGGCGGGTGGGACGCTGGTGGTGCTCATGCGCGGCTTCGACCTTTCGGTCGCCGGGGTGATCGCTCTGGCCGATGTCCTGACCGCGACGCATTCCTCCGACGGCCCGATGGGCGCGCTGCTCACCCTCGCCATGGTGGTGGGCGTCGGGCTTCTGGTCGGCGCGGTGAATGGTTTTCTGGTGGCTTATGCCGGGCTGCAATCGATCGCCTGCACGCTCGCGACGATGATCATCTGCAGCGGTGCGGCGCTGCTGGTGCTGGATGCGCCGGGCGGGAACGTGCCTGATTTCATCAGCGACAATCTCACCGGGAATATCGGCTTTGTGCCGGTGCCGTTCATCATTGTCCTGGCCGTGCTGCTCGGCTGGGCGGCGCTGAAGCGGACGAACTGGGGCGTCGGCATCTACGCACTCGGGGCCGATGAGACGGCGGCGCAATTGGCGGGCGTGCCGGTGCGGCGCGTGAAGTTCTTCGCCTTCTGTCTTGCGGGCGCGCTGTACGGCGTCGCCGGGATGATGCTGACGGCGGTGACCTCCAACGGTGATCCGGGTGCGGGCACGAGCTATCTGCTGCTGGTTTTCGCGGCCATCGCGATCGGCGGCACGACCTTTACCGGCGGGCGAGGCGGTTTGCTCGGTTCGATGATCGGTGCCGCAACCTTGATGCTGTTGCAGAAGGTGTTGTTCTCGGTGGGCGTTTCGTCCTTCTACACCGGCATCGGACAGGGCCTCATCATGATCGCCGCCGTTTTGATCGCGGCCTTCTCGGCGCGGCTGGCGCGGAGGATGCCGGCATGAGCCAAGCCAATCCCGCGCCGCCGCCGTTGATCGATACCCGCACCTCCGGCCGCGCCCTGGGCAGTGAGGTGGTGACGCCGCTGGTGCTGTTCGGGCTGACGGTTCTGCTCGTCATCGCCTCGCGCTGGATCAGCCCGAGCCTTGGCGGATTGCACCAGGTCTCGGCGATCATTGTGCTTTCCGCCTTCCTGATGGTGGTGGCTTTTGGCCAGCAGATGGTGGTGCTGATCGGCGGGCTGGATCTTTCGATCCCCTCGCTGGTGACGCTGGGCGGCATCCTGACTTATGCCTGGACCACGCAATCGGGCTGGTCGTTCATCTGGATCCTGCCGGCGGCGCTGGTCGTTACGGGCTGCGTCGGCGCGCTGAGTGGAGCGGGGGTCGCGTGGCTGCGTATCCCGCCCTTCATCATGACTTTGGCGATGGGGATCATCGTTTACAGCGCCTCGCTGGGCATCACGGCGGGCACGCCGCGCGGCCACGCCTCCCCCGCCCTCGCCAGTCTTTTCACCGGCCGCATCCTGGATCTGCCGCCGATCATCTATCTCATGGTGATTTTCGTTATCTTCTGCACGCTGCTGCAATCCTCGACGCCCTTTGGCCGGCGGCTCTACGCGCTTGGCACCAGCCCGACGGCGGCGCATGTGGCGGGGCTGCCGGTCGGGCGGCTGACGGTCGCGACCTATGCGATCAGCGCGGCGGCGGCAGGGGGCGCGGGCTTCCTGCTGGTTGGGTACGCGGGCGGCGCGACACTGACCATGGGGCAATCCTACCTGTTGCCTTCGGTGGCGGCCGTCGTCGTCGGCGGCACATCGATCCTCGGCGGTCGCGGCAACTACGTGAGCGCCGTGGCCGCGTCACTGCTGTTGACGACCTTCTCCACCATCATTTCCTCGGTCCAGATTCTCGAGGGCTGGCGGACGATCATCTACGGCTTGGTCATCCTGGTCGCCATCGGGGCGCTGCGGGAGGACTTGCCGCTCTGGTTCAGCCGGCTGATGCAGCGCCCGGCGCCGCGACAGCCGGCGCCGCTCGTTGCAAGCGATTCCAAATAACCAAGAACGAAGGGACGAACATGTTCAAGACGGGTTCACTCAAGAGGCTGGCTTTGGGCCTCGTGGTCGGCGCGGGGCTCGCTCTCGGCGGGCTCGGCGGCGCCGCACATGCGGCTGACGCCAAGAAATACAAGATTTATCTCAGCCTCAGCTACAGCGGAAACGCCTGGCAGAGCGAAGCCGCGAATATCGTCAAGGCGCTGGCCGAGACACCGCCTTACGACAAGCTCGTCGATCTCAAGGAGGTCATTTCCGGTACCGACGTACAGGCTCAGATCTCGGCCTATGAGAGCATGATCGCCGATGGCGCCAATGGCATCATCAGCTTTCCGATCTCGTCGAGCGGCCTGAACAAGGCGATCCGGCGCGGCTGCAAGAAGGGCGTGCTGATCTGGGTCTATGACGGCATGGTCACGGAACCCTGCGCCTATAGCGTGAGCTATCTCGGCAGCGGCTTCGGCGAGAATACCGCGCAGTATCTCGTCAACCTGCTGCATGGCAAAGGCAATATCTTCCTGAGCCGTGGCGTCGCCGGCAACATGGTCGATAAGCGCCATGTCGACGGCGCGATGAGCGTCTTCAAGAAATACCCGGACATCCACATCGTCGCCGATTACTACGCGAATTGGGACGACCAGACGACGCAGCTAGAGACCGCCAAGGCGCTTGCGGCACATCCGGATGTCGATGGCATCTTCGCGCAGGCTGGCGAGGATGGCGCGATCAAGGCGATGATCGCTTCCGGCCGCCAGAAGCTTCCGTTCCTGACGGGCGAGAACTCCAACGGCTTCCGCCTTGCGCTCGCTAACCCCGACTACCAGAAGCGCGGCTTCAACGGCGTTTCCTCCGGCTCGCCGCCGGCCTCTTCCGGCGTTGCCTTTAAGCTCATGATGGAGCAGCTGGTGAATGGGCGGAAACTGCCCTTCCACAACGTGCTGTATCCGCTGCCCTGGACGACCGCCGAAGAAGTGAAGATCTGCACCGGCGACCGGATCGAGAATGGCTGCAACGCCTTTCCGGCCAGCAAGGTTCCCGATAGCTTCGTGACCCAGGTCTTCAACGAGAAGTGGCTGCCGGAAGCCTCGCTGGTCTCAGCACTTGAGGGCAAGCCCACGCCGGGCGCCACCATCCAGCCGCTACCCGGCAACGACAACTTCCAACAGGCGCCGGATATGCCGGGCATCGATTGCAACAACTGCACGCCGCCCGCCGACCTCTACAAGCTCACGAAGGTTAAGCCCTTCAACGGCTGATGCGTTCCGCTTGCTTCACTGGGAGGGCGCGACATGCGCTCTCCCACCTCACTGGATTGTCCCATGAAGCTGCTTGAAAACCGTGTCGCGATCGTCACTGGGGCGGCATCGCCCAGAGGCATCGGCCTCGCGACCGCGCGCTTGCTCGTCGAGCATGGCGCGCGCGTCGCGATCATCGATTTGCGCGCGGAAGACGCGGAAGCCGCGGCGCGCGAACTCGGCAGCCATCACATGGGATATGGCTGCGATGTGGGCGATCGCGCGGCGGCCAATTGCACTGTCGAGCGTGTGCTGCGCGATTTCGGGCAGGTCGACAGCCTGCTCAACTTCGCGGGTATCAGCCGCTCGACGAAGGTCATGGATATCGCGGCGGAGGAATATGACGCGGTCATGCGCATCAACCTCGGCGGCACCATGAATATGTGCCAGGCGGTCATACCGCCGATGCGCGCGGCGAAGCGCGGCAATATCGTTTGTATCGGCTCAGTGGCGGCGCTGCGGGGCGGCGGGTTGTTCGGTAGTTCCCATTACGCGGCGTCGAAGGGAGGCGTGCATAGCCTCGCCAAGGCATTGGCCCGCGAACTGGGTCCGGACGGCATTCGTGTGAACGCCATCGCGCCGGGCATGATCGACACCGACATCTTCCAGGGCAAGCTGACCGACGAGAAGCGCGCCGAGATACTGGCGACAATTCCGCTCGGCCGCCTCGGCCAGCCACGCGATGTCGCCGAGCTGGCGCTGTTTCTGATCAGCGACTGGTCATCCTGGATCACGGGAACGATCGTTGACGTCAATGGCGGCGGGCATATCCACTGAGCGACCGCGCCTGACCGCGCCTTAGGAGTACGATTATGATCCGCCAGCTTAAGCACGGCGCGAGCGAGCAATCCGCGAAGGACGCGGATCGCAAGACACGACAGACCGTTGAGGCGATCCTCGACGATGTGAGCGAGCGCGGCGACGCGGCGGTGCGTGAGCTTTCCGTCAAGTTCGACAAATACGAGCCGGCGCAATTCCGGCTTTCCGGCAATGAGATCAAGGCGCTGATCGATAGCCTGCCGGCGCAGGTGATCGAGGACATCAAATTCGCGCAGACCCAGATCCGCCGCTTCGCTCAGGCGCAGCGCGCGACGATGACGGAGTTGGAGGTCGAGACGCTGCCGGGGATCAAGCTCGGCCATAAGCTGATCCCGGTCGCGAGTGTCGGCTGCTATATTCCTGGTGGCCGCTACCCGATGGTCGCCTCGGCGCATATGAGCATCCTGACGGCGAAGGTGGCGGGCGTGCCGCGCGTCATTGGCTGCACGCCGCCGCTGAACGGCAAGCCGCCGGCCGCCACGATTGCCGCCATGTCGCTGGCTGGCGCGGATGAGATCTATGTGCTCGGCGGCATTCAGGCGGTGGCGGCGATGGCGCTCGGCACGGACAGCATAAAGCCGGTCGATATGCTTGTGGGACCCGGCAATGCCTTCGTGGCGGAGGCCAAGCGCCAGCTTTACGGCCGTGTAGGCATCGACCTTTTCGCGGGACCGACCGAGACGCTCATCATCGCCGACGATACGGCGGATGCGGAGATCTGCGCGACCGATCTGCTGGGACAGGCGGAACACGGGCCGACCTCGCCCGCGATTCTGCTCACCACCTCCAAGCGCATCGCGGACGGGATCGAGGCGGAGATCGCGCGGCAGCTCGCGCGGCTGGCGACGGCGGATGTGGCGTCTGTCGCATGGCGTGACCATGGGCAGATTATTCTCTGCGATACCGACGAGGAATTACTGTCGGAAGCCGAGCGCATTGCCTCGGAGCATGTGCAGGTGATGACGCGGGAGCCGCGCTGGTTCCTGGAGCGGATGACGCAATACGGTGCGCTGTTCCTCGGCGCGCGCACCAATGTCGCGTTTGGCGACAAGGTGATCGGCACCAATCACACGCTGCCGACCAAAAAGGCGGCGCGCTATACGGGCGGCTTGTGGGTCGGCAAGTTCATCAAGACGGTGACCTATCAGGAGGTCCTGACGGATGAGGCGAGCGCGATGATCGGCGAATATTGCTCGCGGCTCTGCGCCATCGAGAATTTCGCCGGGCATAAGGAACAGGCTGATATCCGCGTGCGCCGCTATGGTGGCCGCAATGCCGCCTGAGCCCCGCAATTTCGCGAGCGCCCGGCGGATCGAGGATGGCGCGGGACTGCCCGTTCTCGGCAATGCGCTGCCGGATCTTCCCGACGATCTGCCCGAAATCCTGACGGCGGATCTGGACGACGCGACGACGGCCTATGTGCTGGAGGCGAGGGTCGCTTTCGACGGTATGCGTCGGGCGGCGGCGCAACTCGCGGGACTGCTGCTGGTGGCCGCGACGGGTGGGCGCAGCGGACAGGATCATCCGATGCTGGCCCTCGCCATCGAGGCGCATCGCGGGGCCGCCGATACGCTTAATGCGCTGACCGCGCCGCCGCGCGCGACGCATCATCATCGCCATCTGATGCAGGCCGAGCATGCGCTGGGCGTCGCGCTGGAACGCGCGCGCGGGCATCTGCATCTGACGGAGGAGGCGCAGACCGCGATCAGCCGCCCGCTGTCATCGGCGATCGATCATCTGCGCTGGGCCGGCGGCGCGTTGCCGGGTTTCGAGATCGTGGCCTTTTCGCAAGGCTGCTGCGCTGCACACGTGCCGGCAAAACTGACGAGTGACGCGCCGACGATGCGCGGCGCCTAAGGGGGAAACAATGGCAAACTATTCGATCTGGGTGCTGGAATACGCGTATGTGCCTAGCTACCACGTGAGTGGCATCGTCTACGGCGCGCATAATCAGGGCTATCGCAAGCTTCCCTATTGCTATGTGCTCATCAAGGGTCAGGGCACGGTCGCGATGGTCGATGTCGGGTACAACGAGAAAGACGTGGGCGCCGAGATGGCGCGGCGCTTCGGGGTCGAGGCCTGGCAGAATCCCGAGACGGTCCTGAAGCAGGCGGGCGTCAAACCGGAGGAGGTCGAGCATATCTTCCTCAGCCACGCGCATTTCGACCACATGGGCAATACGGATGCCTTCCCGAAAGCGAAGTTCTATTTGCAGGAGCGGGAGCTTTCGAAATGGGTCTGGGCGATGGCGCTGGATGAGCGTTTCCGCTGGCTCAATATCGCGACCGATCCGGGCGATGTGATGCGGGTCGTGGACCTGGCGCGGCAGGGTCGTCTGGAGTTGCTCGATGGCGACAGGGACGATGTGCTGCCCGGCATCGATATCCGCAAGGCGGACGATACCCATACCTGGGGCTGCCAGTTCGTCACCGTGCGCAACGGCGATCGCAAAGGCAGCGATAGCTGGGTGCTCGCGGGCGATCTCGTCTACAGCTTCGAGAATCTGGAGGGGCAGGATCCCAAGGCGCCCACGCAATATATTCCGGTCGGACTCGCGGTGGGCAGCCAGACGAATCTGCTGTTCACGACAGATCAGATGGTGAAGGAAGGCGGCGGCAATTTGCAGCGGGTGATTCCGGTGCATGAGGAAGGGCTGCGCGATCGTTTTCCGTCGCGGATCAATGACCACGGCTTGCGCGTGACTGAGCTTTGTCTGGCCGACGGTCAGCGCAGTCTCGTCTCCTGAGCGCGAAGAGGGTTTAGCGATGTCGGACGATTGGGTGCAGGCGGCAGTCGAGGTGCAGAAGGAATGGAAGGCGGCTTTCGAGGCGCGGGATCTTCAGCGGCTGGGCGATCTCTACGCGGAGAAGACGGCGTTCTATGGCTCGACCGCGGCGTTCTACGACACGCCGGATGGGGTGCGGACCTATTTCACGCTGCTGCCACCGTCCTACAAGCGGTGCGAATACGCGGTGCCGAATATCGTGCGGCTGGGGCCGGAAGCGATGGGCGCGACCGGCGAGGTCATGTTTTATCGCGAGGACGACGGCAAGGAGGTCGAGCTGCCGTTCCGCATGACGCATGTGCTGGTGCGCGAAAAGGGACGGTGGAAGATCGCGACACATCATGCTTCGCCGCGACCGGCGCATTGACGTTCGGTGACGATGCCAGTTTGACGTCATCTTCGGCGAAGGCCGACGATCCACGCCTTATCTTTGTCCCGCGAGCAGGGAGGCGTGGATGCTCGGCCTTCGCCGAGCGTGACGAGGTGGCTTACAAGGTCAGTGCTTTTCGCAATTTAGTGCGGCAGGACTAGAGCCTGTCCGATCACGCGATCTTCGACCGTGCCGCCGTGCGGCGGCAGCGCGAGCGGGCGGCGGGGAGAGTGTCGCGTGTCGCCGATATTCTTTCGGACGTCGCCGACCGCTTGCTCGACCGGCTCGACGACACCACCCGGCATTTCGAACGCGCGCTCGATGTCGGCGGCCGGGGTGTTGTGGCACCGCGTTTGCGGGCGCGGGGTATCGAGACGGTGGCGATGGATTTTTCGCTCGCCATGGCGGGGCTTGGCGGCGCGCCGTTCGTGGCGGCGGACGAGGAGGTTCTGCCCTTCGCGCTCGGCAGTTTCGATCTGGTGGTCGCCAATCTCTCGCTGCATTGGGTCAATGATCTTCCGGGCGCGCTGATCCAGCTTCGGCGCGCGATGAAACCGGACGGATTGTTTCTGGCGAGCCTGCCGCTACTCGGCACGTTGGACGGCCTGCGGCGTGCGCTGACCGAGGCGGAGACGGAATTGCGCGGGGGCGCCAGTCCACGCGTTTCGCCATTCCCGGATTTGCGCGATCTCGCGGGGCTGTTGCAGCGCGCGGGCTTCGGCCTGCCGGTGGCGGATGGCGAGGAAATCACGCTTCTCTACGCCGATCCCCTGGCATTGCTGCGCGACCTTCAGGCGGCGGGCGAGTCCAATGCCATCCACGAGCGCGACCGCCGGATCCCCCCTCGCGCGCTATTCCCGTCGGCGCTGTCCCGGCTGCCGGTGACGGAGGAGGGGCGCGTGCGCGTGACGCTGCAACTCGGGGTGATGACAGGTTGGGCGCCGCCTTAGGGTGTTTGGGGAACGCTTTGCCCCCCGTAGGGCAATAGCGCAGACCAAACCGGCGGTTTAGGAGCGACCTAGTCTTGTGCTAGATATTCCTGGACGTCTGGACAGGAGGCACCGTTGAGAGCCAGAACCTTCCTAATTTCCACGGTAATGACGTTCGGGTTGGTTGGCGGTGCATTGGCGCAATCCTCGGGCAGCGCGATTCCCGTCACCCCCGATAATTTTCCCCGTGCCGAGAGCGACCTCTACTTCAGCAATGTGGTCAAGGACGGGGGACTGGGAAAATTCGTTCATCGTCGGGAACCGGCCGCGATCGACAATCAAACCATCATTCGACTAAATCGCGACACGCTATATTCCGCCGCGGTATTCGATCTCGACGCCGGTCCGGTCACCGTCACCATGCCGAACGCGGGCAAGCGTTTCATGTCGATGCAGGTTATCGATGAGGATCAGTATACCCCCGAGGTCGACTATGGTGCTGGCACCTATATCCTGTCTAAGGAGAAGATAGGCACGCGCTACGTGCTGATTGGCGTGAGGACGCTGATCGATCCATCCGACCCGAAGGATGTGGATGCGGTTCACGCCTTGCAGGACGCTTTGAAGATCGAGCGACCCGGCGGCCCAGGTAAATTCGAGGTGCCGCATTGGGATCAGGCAAGCCAGGCGAAGGTGCGTGAGGCACTGTTGGTTCTCGCATCGACGCTACCCGACACCAAGCACATGTTCGGCACCAAAGATTCCGTCGAACCCGTGCGCCGCCTGATCGGATCGGCCTCGGCCTGGGGAGGAAATCCGGAAAAGGATGCTTTCTACCTCAATGAGGTTCCCGCTAGAAATGATGGCACGACCATCTACAAGGTCACCGTCAAGAATGTGCCGGTCGACGGGTTCTGGTCGGTAAGCGTCTACAACGCCAAAGGGTATTTCGAACCGAACCGGCTCAATGCCTATACGCTCAACAATATCACCGCCAAGCCAAATGAGGATGGCTCCATCACCATCCAATTTGGCGGCTGTGACGGGAAGGTCGCCAACTGCCTACCGACAACGAAGGGCTGGAACTATCTCGTGCGCCTCTATCGCCCGCGTGAAAATATTATAGACGGGACCTGGGTTTTTCCAAAGGCTGAGGCGGTGAATTAGATGTCGTTAGCCGATCGCTATCGCGTTTCGATCCGAGGTTTTGCTGGTTTCGCGAAGCTGGGAGCGGGAGCAATCGCGCTGTCCGTGCTCGCCGTGGCTTCCGGCGCCGCGAACGCACAGACGAGCGGGGTGATGGCGCATTCGGTCGCTAAACCGGACGAAGGGACAGTCTCGGACGCCTACATTTATCTGCTCTCGAGGCTGCTGGTCATCCGGCAAGAGCGAATGGACGAAAAGGCTGCTGGCTTCTCCTACAACGTCATCAGATACAATCCGCTGGGGTCATCGGATTTTGTGAACCCGAATTTCGACGTGGCTTATCTTGAGGCGTGGTTCGCCGTCGACGACAATTCAGCGGTCGTCCTCGAAGTGCCAAAGGTGAAAGAGCGCTATTACACGGCTCAAATCCTTGACGAGTGGGGCGAGGTCATCGCCAATATCAATGAACGCACCTTTCCCTCTAAGCCCTATGGCAAATTCGCTTTCACGAGGCCCGGGTCGAAAGTGGTCATCCCGGCTGACGCGACACGCATTGAGTTGCATTCGGCAAAGGCCAAGTTTCTCGGTCGGATCGAACTCAAGGGCGATCCCGCCGGAGCGATCGCGCTGCAAAAGCAGTTCAAGGTGACTGTGATCGGAACGCCGCGTATCGAGGCGTCGCCCACCATAGCAATGTTCGACAACAAATCTTTGGCCGGCGTGGAGGCCTTCGACAATGTTGATGCGGTTTTCGCCAGCGCACTCGACGTGTCTCCTACCGCAGCCGAGATGCAGCAGAAAGTGAGGGCTGTCGCCGCCTATGCGGCATCCGGCCCGCAGGCGCGGACCGCGCTTTCCGGCGAGCTGCGTGATCATGTTGTTCCCGAATTCGAGCAATATGCCTTCACGAAGAGTGCACCCTTTCGCAATCACTGGATTGGGGGCGCCCAGACCGGAAATTACGGCAAAGACTTCCGCCTACGCGCAGCCGTCGACTATGCGGGTATCTGGGCCAACGTGACCGATGAGGTCATCTACTTCGCCGCGACCCGGGATGCCGATGACAAGCCGCTCGACGGGAGCAAAAGCTACGTCATCCATTTTCCGGCGGACCGGCTGCCGAGCAGTGTGGTCGACGCGTATTGGTCGATCATACTTGTCGGCGTGCCAGATTATCGTGTGGTGCCGAACCCGCTCAATCGATTCAACTTCAACAGTTATTCGCCCCTGAAAAGCGCATCGGACGGGTCCCTGAGCATCGCCATTGGACCGAGGCCCGTTTCCGGTGTTCCGGAGTCCAACTGGCTTCCGTCATCCCCCGGGAAGCTGTTTTCGCTGACGTTCCGGACATACGTGCCCAGGGACGTCGTGAAGAGAGGCGATTGGTCACCGCCTGAGGTCAAGCCCGCGCCTTAAGTTGCGTTGCATAGTATGGGCTGTAGCGCCGATTGTCCGTTTCCGGATCGCCCAATCAAACAAGCGCCCCCGCCTTCTCCGACATCGTCACGCGGTTCTTCACGCTCGGGCGCTCCTGCATCTCTGTGTACCAAGCTCTCAGCGCCTCGCATTCCACGGGCAACGCCACGTCCACAAGCCCCGCGAAGATCAAGCCGCCGATGAGCGTGATGTCGGCCATTGAGAAGACCTCGCCGGCGATGAACGGCTGGCCGCGTAGAACGCCGTCGAAATACCGCATCCCCCTCAAGGCTTTGTCGCGCTGACGCAATCCCCATTCGGCGTTCTGGTAAAGCTCGACATGCGGGCCGAGCCCCGGTGTCGCGTGGTGGAAATACACACTGATGGCGTCGAGCAGTTCCAGCTCGGCGCGTTTGCTCATCATGTGGATCAAGCCCTTTTCGAGCGGTGTCCTGCCGGTGAGCGTGGGCGGGCCAGCAACCGCGTCGAGATATTCGGTGATGGCCGTGCATTCGGCGAGGAGGGTGCCGTCTTCGAGTTCGAGCACCGGCAGCGTGCCTGAGTAGTTCTTGGCGAGAAACGCGGGCTTTTTGTGCTCGCCTTTCCAGAGATCGACGGTCACAAACTCCACGCGCGATTGGAGGTTCTTCTCGGCCAAAGCGATACGGACGCGCGCCGGATAGGGGCCGGTGGGCCAATCGTAGATCTTCATTGTCGTGTCCTTTTGAGACGTTCTGCTTATGGTCACTAGATCGCCAGACCCTTCGGATCGTCCAGCGCCTCGCGCAACCCACGCGCTTCGGTGCCGTCGCCGAGCAGGCCCTCGCGGAGGAAGAGGTCGATCAGGACCAGGGTGACGTTGAACTTGAAGTCATCGGTCTCGGCCACCGCCTCCATGGCGCGGGCGATCGGCCAGAGGGCGAAGGACGACACCTCGCCATCGACCGGCTGGGGCGCGAAATCCTCCGGCAGGTCGAGGTCATAGCAATGGATGAGGTCGCGGCGGAGGCCTTCTCGGCGCTCCATCGCGTAGCGGATGCGGCAGACCGGGCGGGCGTAGTCGGCGAGTTCCGCTGAGATCGCCGCTTCCTCGGCGGCTTCCTTAATCAGCGTGTCATCGGGACCCATGCCGGCATTGATGCCGCCGGCCACGATGTGGTCGAGCTTGTTGGGGTCCAGCAACTTATCCGCCGCGCGATGCGCGACCCAGACATGCAGGCCGTCGGCACGGCGGACCAGGCCGTTCATATGCACGCCCTCGGCGTAAACGCCGAACTTCGGCAGGGCGCCGCGGTCGATCTGGGTGAGCACCGGGCTGCCCTCGGACGCGCGCACGTCGAAAGCCTCGCGCCGCCAGCGGAACCAGCCGTCGCGGCTCAGGCCCTCCGCGAGCGCCGGCAACTCGGCCGCCCGCGTGCTGGGCAGGGTGACGCCGCCGTCCGGGTCGGGGGTCAACCCAGCGGCGTCGGCGAAGGCGGCGGCGAGGTCGGGTCGCGGCCAGCCGACCGTCTCGGTGCCGATGCGGAGCGGGACGCGCTCGCCCGGCAGGACAGCATTGCGGCAGGCTGCCAGATGGCGGCGGAGGCCAGCGAGGGCAATCGTCATGCAGCCACCTTTCGAGCCCACCTTCCCAAGCGGGCGGCGGGACGCCACATTGGCGCCATGTCCCTCACGCGCCGCAAGACCCCGCAGGCGGACCGCGCGGGCCACCCCATTCGCAAGCTGCTGCCCTATCTCTGGCCCAAGGGCGACATGGGCGCGAAGGCGAGGGTGCTCGCTGCTGTCCTGTTCCTCATCCTCGCCAAGGTGGCGACGGTTTACGTTCCCATCGTCTATAGCCAGGCGATCGACCGGCTGGCGCCCAAGCATCTGCACGGCCAGCCGGCGGCGGTGCTGACCGTGCCGCTGGCGCTGATCCTCGGCTACTGCCTGCTGCGCATCGCCTCCGCCGCCTTCGGGGAGTTCCGCGACGCGGTCTTCGCGAAAGTGCAGCAGCATGCGGTGCGGCGGATCGCGCTGGAGACCTTCCAGCATCTGCATCGCCTGTCGCTGCGCTTCCACCTCGACCGCCAGACCGGCGGGCTGTCGCGGGCGATCGACCGGGGCACGACGGGTATCGAGCAGGTGCTGCGCTTCGCCGTCTTCAACATCATTCCGACGCTGTTCGAGCTGCTGCTGGTCACCGTCATCCTGTGGCGGCTGTTCGACTGGCGCTATGCGGCGGCGACGCTGAGCGCGGTGGCGCTCTATATCGTCTTCACGCTGTCCTTCACGAATTGGCGGGTGCGCTTTCGCCGGACGATGAACGAGATGGACAGCGACGCGCAGAGCAAGGCGGTCGATAGCCTGCTGAACTACGAAACGGTGAAATATTTCGGGAACGAGGCGCATGAGGCGTCGCGCTTCGACCGCGCGCTGGCCGGCTATGAGCGGGCGGCGGTGAAGTCGCAGGTGACGCTCAACATGCTCAATATCGGGCAGTCCATCATCATCGCGATGGGGCTGGCGGCGATCATGCTGCTATCGGCGCAGGGCGTGGTCTCGGGCAAGATGACGGTCGGGCGCTTTGTGCTCGCGAATACCTACCTCATGCAGCTCTATACGCCGCTGAATTTCCTGGGCTTCGTCTATCGCGAGGTGAAGCAGGGCTTGGTCGATACCGAGCAGATGTTCAAGCTCATGGCGGTGGGCGCCGAGGTCGCGGATGCGCCGGGCGCGCGCGCGCTGAGCCCCGCCGGCAAGGCGGCGACGGTGAGTTTCGATGGGGTGCATTTCGCCTACAACCCGCAGCGGGAAATCCTCAAAGGGGTGAGCTTTTCCGTGCCGCCGGGCGGCAACCTCGCTGTGGTGGGGCCGACGGGTGCCGGAAAATCAACCATCACCCGGCTATTGTTCCGTTTCTACGACGTGAACGAGGGCGCGGTGCGGATCGATGGGATCGATATCCGGGAGATGACGCAGGACAGCCTGCGCGCGGCGATCGGCGTGGTGCCGCAGGACACCGTGCTGTTCAACGACACCATCCGCTACAACATCGCCTACGGCAGGCCCAGCGCCACGCCGGAGGAGGTCGAGCGGGCCGCGCGCCTTGCCCAGGTGCATGACTTCGTGCTGACGCTGCCGCTCGGCTACGAGACCAAGGTGGGCGAGCGTGGGTTGAAGCTTTCCGGTGGCGAGAAGCAGCGCGTGGCGATCGCCCGGACCATCCTGAAGGATCCACGCGTGCTCATTTTCGACGAGGCGACGAGCGCCCTCGATACGCGGACGGAGCAGGATATCCAGACCGCGCTGCGGGCGGTGGCGCGGGACCGGACCACCATCACCATTGCCCACCGCCTCTCGACCATCGTGGATGCCGACGAGATCCTGGTGCTCGACGAAGGGCGCGTCGCCGAGCGCGGAACCCATTGGAGCCTCCTGGCGCGGGGCGGCATCTATGCCCAGATGTGGGCGGCGCAGGCGGAGCAGGAGGAGGGCCAGGCCATCGAGCAGGCCCTCGCCGAGCATGTCCCGCCAGACCGCCGCGCCGACGTGAAGGAAATGACATGACCGAGCCATTCGAAGACCGCGAGTCTCTGGAGAGCGCAACGCCCGACCTGAGGCATGCCGGGGCCGTGGTCGACCAGGCGATCGACTATATGACCAAGCAGAACATCGATGCGGTGGCGATCGCATCGGCATTGCTGGGCGGCGCATTGGGGATGCTGACGGCGCATATGACCTCCGAGGGGGTCATGGCCGTGCTCGACAACGCCAAGGCGAGTGTCGCGTCTGGCGAGTTGGAGGGGATGGGATCGGCCAATGTCCCGCATGGACACGCCTGACGGGCAGGCTATGCGCTTGACCTTTGCCTGTGCTTTGGCGATAAGCCCGCCTCTCCCGGGTGGCGGGCGTGAGATTTAAGCACGCACGCGCCCCGATTGTTGTTTTGAGGTTTCTGATGTCCCGTCGCTGCGAGATCACTGGCAAGACTGTGCAATCTGGCAACAATGTCAGCCATGCGAATAACAAGACGCGTCGCCGGTTCCTGCCAAATCTGCAAGACACCTCGATGATGTCCGATATTCTCGGCGCGCCGATCAGCCTGCGGGTGACCACGAACGGTATCCGCACGATTGAGCACAATGGCGGCATCGACAACTTCCTGCTGACCACGGCCTCGCGCCAGCTGACGCCTGAGGCGAAAATCCTCAAGCGCCGTCTTGAGCGCGCCCAGGCCCGCAAGGCCGCCGCGGCCTAAGGTTTCGCTGCGGGGCGCGGCTCCGCGGATTGGTGGATATGGAAAGGCCCCCGGGAAACCGGTGGGCCTTTTTGGTTTGTGGGTAAGCCGATCCCTCCTCGGAGGAAGGATCAGATTGTGCTGATCTGATACAGAACCGCGACCCAAACATCCGTCATGGCACGCGAAGGCGTGCCATCCACGCCTTGCCTTCGTCCCGCAAGGAAAGGCGTGGATGCCCGGCCTTCGCCGAGCATGACGTGGTGGGATGAGCACGGCTAAACCAAGAAACTCCGCTCCAGAGCCACGCTGGTGGGTGCCTTCCCCACCCCCATCCCCTCCCTTGCGGGGAGGGGAGTCGCCACTGGAGCCCTTAGCCGCCGAGGCCGCCGAGGGTGATGTATTTGATTTCGAGGTAGTCTTCGATGCCGTATTTGCTGCCCTCACGGCCGAGGCCCGAGGACTTCATGCCGCCGAAAGGCGCGACCTCGGTGCTGATGACGCCCTCATTGATGCCGACGATGCCGTATTCCAGTGCCGAGGAGACGCGGAAGATGCGGCCGACGTCCCGCGCGTAGAAATATGCCGCGAGACCGAACTCCGTGTCGTTGGCGAGCCTGATCGCCTCCTCTTCGGTCTTGAAGCGGAACAGCGGCGCCACTGGCCCAAAGGTTTCCTCCGAGAAGATTTTTGCTTCACGTGGAACATTCGCCAGCACCGTGGGCTGGAAGAAAGTGTGGCCCAAGGAATGCGGCTTGCCGCCGGTCACGATGGTCGCGCCATGGCTCACCGCGTCGGCGATATGCTCCTGGACCTTCTCGACGGCGGCCTTGTTGATGAGCGGGCCCTGGGTTGCACCGGCCACCATGCCGTCGGAGACCTGCAGCGCCTCGACCGCCACTTTGAACTTGGCAGCGAAGGCGTCATAGACGCTGTCCTGCACCATGATGCGGTTCGCGCAGACGCAGGTCTGTCCGGTGTTGCGGAACTTGCAGATGATCGCGCCCTTTACCGCCTCATCGAGATCGGCATCGTCGAACACGATGAACGGCGCATTGCCGCCGAGTTCCATGCTGGTCTTCTTGATGGTGGGCGCGCATTGGGCGAGGAGCTGAGCGCCGACTTCCGTGCTGCCGGTGAAGGTGAGCTTGCGCACCAGCGGGTTGGAGGTGAGTTCCGCGCCCATGATGCGGCTCGCACCCGTCAGCACGTTGCAGACGCCGGCGGGCATGCCGGCGCGCTCGGCCAGGACGCCGAGGGCGAGGGCGGAGAAGGGCGTCTCGCTCGCCGGGCGGATGACGCCGGTGCAACCAGCGGCCCAGCCGGGACCGGCCTTGCGGGTGATCATCGCGGCCGGGAAGTTCCAGGGCGTGATGGCGGCGAAAACGCCGATCGGCTCCTTGGTCACCAGGATGCGGCGGCCTGGGCCGGTCTCGGGGATCACGTCGCCATAGATGCGCTTGCCCTCTTCAGCGAACCACTCGATGAAGCTCGCCGCATAGGCGATTTCGCCACGGCTTTCGGTGAGGGGCTTGCCCTGCTCGGCGGTCATGATGGTCGCCAGGTCTTCCTGGTTCTCCATCATAAGGTTGAAGAGCCTGCGCAGGATCGCCGCGCGCTCCTTGGCGAGAAGCTTGCGCCAGGCGGGCTGCACCCGGTTCGCGGCCTCGATCGCGCGGCGCGTCTCATCGGCGCCGCAGACGGGAACGTGACCGATGACGGCGCCCGTCGCCGGATTGGTGACCGCCATGGTCTTGCCGCTGTCGGCCTGGATCCATTTGCCGTCGAGCAGGTTGGCCTGCCGTAGCAGCGTGCTGTCCTTCAGCGGCAGCGTCGTGACCGTATCGAGCATGTGCTCACTCCCGTGCGGTTGTTTTGGGTTAGTGCCAGATTAGCAGACAGGCGTGG
This sequence comes from Acidisoma sp. S159, assembly GCF_009766125.1. Taxonomy (NCBI): domain Bacteria; kingdom Pseudomonadati; phylum Pseudomonadota; class Alphaproteobacteria; order Acetobacterales; family Acidocellaceae; genus Acidisoma; species Acidisoma sp. S159. Next base: position 122,029 of record NZ_LMUG01000045.1, on the reverse strand, counting down.
GGCTGCCCATTCCGCAGCCGGGGATCCGCATCCTGTTAAGGGGCGGCCGAGGGGTTGTTCAGGGGATATTCTCGGACACGAATATCTCGAAGGGCAAGAGGATCTGGCTCGGCGAGGCAGGCAGTGGCGCGCCAATCGCCGCTACCATGGCCTCGACGCATCGCGCGGCCAAAGGCCCTACGGGCGTGTTGAGCACCAGCGTCGCGATATCGTCGATGAGGGCGGCGCGGGTTTCCGGGGTCATCTCGTTGCAGACGAGGGTCGGGCGCTGTTCCGGCGGGGCGTCGCGCAGCGCCTGGATCACTCCCTCCACCCCGCCGCCACCGACATAGAGGCCGACGAGATCCGGGTGGCGCCGCAGCAGGGTGATGGTCGCTTCCTGGGCAATATGCGGGTCCTCCAGGTTGATCATCGTTTCCAGCAGCGTGAAGGCCGGGGCATGCTCGCGGAAATAGGAGCGGAAGCTGATCTCGGCGAGTTCCTGGCCGAGGTAGCGATGGCTGCCGAGCACGACGCCCACCGAGCCCGGGCGGCGCGCGGTTCGCGCGACGGTCCAGGCGGCGGTTCGCCCCACTTTGCGGCCGTCGAGGCCGATATAGCCGGCGCGGCCCTCAGCGGAGACATCGGAGAGCAGGGTGAAGCAGGGGACGCCGCGTTCGCGCAGCAAGGCCACCGCCTCAGAGACATGTGGATGGTCCAGGGCGACAATGCAGAGTGCATCAACCCCTGGCCCGAGTTCCTTCATCGTGGCGGCAACCGCGCTGGGGGTAAGTTCCTCCATGAAAGCAACGATCGGCCGGCCCCGGATGGCGGAGGCCGCTTCGGTGGCCGAAGTCAGAGCCTGCGCGAGCTGCTGGTAGAAGCTGGTGGCGCGTCGCTGGAGAAGGAAGCCGAGACGGCGCACGGGCAGCTCGCCCTCGACCCGGCGGCGCATGAGGGCGGCGGCGTGGAAGCCGAGGGACTCGGCGGCGCGCAGCACGCGGTTGGCAGTGTCCTCCCGCACCGGATGGCGCTGGTTCAGCACCCGATCCACGGTCGCGACGCTGACACCCGCGGCGCGTGCCAGATCGCTGATCGTCGCTCGCTGCGTCATGCTATCGCCATGCTCATTCTCTCATTCGGCTTGCAGGCGGTCATGATAGAATTTGCTAGGAATTATCGCAAGGCGTTGAGATCCTCGGCCGGGTTAGGCTAAAGCTGCGGCAACGGGTTCATAGAGCCTGATCAGAGGGAGCAGCCGATGTCTGCAGTCGTTCGCGACTATAGTCTTTCCGGGCCTCAGGGACGTGCCGCCGTGGAGGCAGGGCTTGCCTCCGCCGTCTGGTATTCCTCGCCGGTGGCGCGGAAGCAGATGAAGGAACTGATGAAGCGCAAGGATGGCCCGGCCATCCGGGACACGCTGATCTGGTTCGCTTCGCTGGCCGTGTTTGGCGGCCTCGGCATCGCCCTTTGGGGCAGCTGGTGGGCGGTGCCGTTCTTCGCGGTCTATGGCGTCCTGTATTGCTCGGCCTCCGACAGCCGCTGGCACGAATGCGGGCACGGCACGGCGTTCAAGACGCGCTGGATGAATGATGTCATCTATCAGATGGCCTCTTTCATGGTGCTGCGCGAGCCGACCTGCTGGCGCTGGAGCCACGCGCGCCACCACACCGATACGATCATCGTCGGGCGCGACCCGGAGATCGGTGTGCCGAGGCCGCCGAAAATGCTCAGCCTGCTCTCGAATTTTCTTGCCATCAACAGCGGCCTCAACGAGCTGCGCGAGGTGGCGATCCACACCTTTGGCTACCTGACGCCTGAGGAGCGCGGCTATATTCCCGAGATGGAGCAGCCGAAGGTGTTCCGCACGGCGCGGATCTGGGCCGTCATCATTCTCGGCGTGATCGCGCTGTCCTTCGTCCTGCATAGCTGGATGCCGCTGGTGCTGGTGGGTCTGCCGTCCTTCTACGGCGCCTGGCTCTACCTGGTCTTCGGCCTGACGCAGCATGCGGGGCTGGCGGAGGATGTGCTCGACCACCGGCTGAACTGCCGCACGGTCTATATGAATCCGATCTTCCGCTTCATTTATTGGAACATGAACTACCATGTGGAGCACCACATGTTCCCGATGGTTCCCTATCACGCGCTGCCGAGGCTGCATGCCGCGATCAAGGGCGATACGCCGCCGCCGTATCATGGGCTGCTGGAGACTTATCGGGAGATCATCCCGGCGGTGCTCCGCCAGCGTCACGACCCCGAATATCATGTGGTGCGCGTCCTGCCGGCGAATGCTCGTTCGGCTGAGGAACTTACCGCCCAGCCGATTGCTGCTTAAACTCCGACATCAAGACAGACGAGGAAAACGGGTCCAATGGCCGAGAAGAGCTGGGTGGAAGCCTGCAAGACCGATGATGTCGAGGCGGAGGATGTGATCCGCTTCGACCATTCGGGACGCACCTTCGCCGTCTATCGCAGCGAGGACGACGAATATTACGCGACGGACGGGCTTTGCACCCACGAGAAGGTGCATCTCGCGGATGGGCTGGTGATGGGCAACATCATCGAATGCCCGAAACATAACGGCCGCTTCGATTATCGTACCGGTGACGCGAAGGGTGCGCCCGTCTGCGTGAACCTGCGAACCTATCCCGTCCGTGTCGAGGATGGCGCCGTTCTCATCGATATTGGTTGAGTCTGACCGCTTCGCGGCAATAAGCGTTGAATGTCGGCGTTCACCGCACCGTCGAGGTGCGGCGGCGCGAGCAGACATGAACTCGACCCATGTGCTGCGGCGCCGCTATCTGCGGTCGATGCTCCACAGCATCGCGCCGGAATATTGCGGCGTGTCACTCATATTCAGGGCGTGCAGCGCTTCGGGCTGAGGCGCGCGTAGGGTGATGGTGACGAGGCGCGGCCGGTCAGGGCCGGTGGCGGGCAAAGGCAGGGTCAGCACTCTCCTCTGGCCGACGCGCAGAGTGATGGGCAGAGCGGAGACGCCATCCACCTCAGGCTCAATAACCACGGATGAGACGCGGTTGGCGATGCGGGGCGGTGCGTAACCTTCCAGCGTAAGCTCCGCCGCGGTTTGGCCGGGCTGCACGGGAAGAACGATCCGCGCCATCCCGGTGCGAATGAAGACCTGGCCATTGGGCGTGCGGCGGGTGCCGAGCGCCCAGCCTTCCGGTAGCAGGCTGCAGGTCTCGCGATGATCGAGCTGGTCGATGCGCAGGGTGCCGGAGCGTTGCGCGAGATACGGATCGGCACGCGCCGCCGCCTGTTCCTCCGGCGGCAGCCAGCAGCTTTGGCTGCGCGTCATATAGACTGCGCGGTATTGCGGGCTGACCTGCGGCGCCCAGAGTGCCGCCGCCATGACGGCGCCTTCCCCACCCATCAGCGCGAGACCGAGACACAAGGCGCCAGCGGCGAGCGGGCGCTTGGGGGATTTAAGAAAGGATCGGCGCATTCGTGTACCAGCCTAGCATCATGAGAAGCTGAAACGCGCCGAGTGCCACCGTCACTCCCCAGAAGACGCGGGGCAAGAAACTGCCGCGCAGGATGCGGAATAGCGCGAGGATCGTGATCGGGTTGGTCAGCAGGAATCGCGGGAGGGATTGCAGGCCGGCCGTGCTCGCCATCAGGATGCTGGCGCCGATCAGCCAGGCCTCGGCGTAGCGACCCACCAGTGCCTGGCGGAGCGCAAGCACCAGACCGAGGATGCCTACCGCCGCCTCGACCGACAGGCTTTCATGGGCGGGCGAGGCGAAAACCTGCGACCAGTCATGAGCCACCAAACCCTCCCAGAGGAAATCCCAGGGCGGGAGGGAATGCCGATGCCAGGCGGCCTGGACATGCCCGAAGGCGAGGCCGTCACCGACATGCCAATAGAGATAAGCGACGAAGCCGACGAGGCCGAGTGGTGCGATCGCCAGCGGTAGAATGAGGGCGGCGGCGTGGCCGATGGGGTCGCGCCGCAAAGCGCCGCTGTGCCAGGCGCCCCAGAGCATGCGCAGCCGCTCGACGGCGATCACCGGCACCATTAGCAGGCCGGTCGGTCGCGTGGCATCGAGCAGAGCGCAGCCGATCGCGGAGCCTACCGGGCGCTGGCGAATGAGGGCGAAGAGCGAGGCCGTCATCAGCAGCGCGTAGAGCGCCTCGGAATAGGGCATCGAAAAATACAGCGTGCCGGGCCAGAGGGTGAGAAAGCCGAGCCAGGCGAGGAGGGGCGCGAAGCCTTCGGCTTTCGTGCGATCGGTGGCGGTGTGGCGCAGGTAGAGGGCGCCAAGGGTGCCGAAGGCGATGAAGCAGGCGGTCGAGAGCATCACGCCGGCGGCGGTCAGCGCCGCGTCGCTCAGCCGCAGCGCCGCGAAGATGCCGAGCAGCATCGGGTAAAGCGGGAAGAAGGCCCAGTTGGCGGTATTGCCGGCCGTATCGCCGCGTGAGGTGAGGTCGTAGCCGTGCCGCGCGGTGTCCTGGTACCAGTAGCAGTCATATTTGCAGATCGCGTGGGCGAAGCCGCCGTGGCCATCAGCGATCAGCACATAGAGCGCAAGTCGCAGCAGCGAAAACAGGCCGAGCAACACAACCGTCACGAGGATTGGATGAGCTGTGCAAAGCTCTCGGGCGCGAATAGCGAGGGTGTCGGAGATTGGGCGCCGCCGTTGTGGCAGCAAAACCGGTGGCGAGGCGCCACCTGCCAGAGCCTCCGCAGCAGCGACCCCGCCATCCGGCATCGGCTCGATCAGTCGCTGCGACACAGGGGGTAGTCCTTTTTTTGGTCGAAGATATCATTCAAGCGACTGATTAGGGCGGAAGACAGGCGGAATCACGGCTGCACTGGCCGGGCCTCGTCCCGAAAAAGCATTAGGTGCTTAGTTCGCACTTGCACAATAATGTTCCGATCGGGTAATGGACGGCGAGTCGTACAGATATTGCGGTTGGGTGAAGCAACTGAAGGGCAATCTCGACGCTGTGTTCACCGGGGAGGGTTTTGTCCTTCTCACGGGCTGGCTTGCGGAGTCAGGCGGCGTCAGGCCTCCGCCGGCCGCGGTCGTCACTTTATGGGACGGCGCGCAACTGCCGCTTCGCGCTTATCACACGCGGCCGGACCTCACCGAGACGGGTCTTGGCGCCTGCGCGTTCCAGTTGGTCGCACCGGTCGACGGCGAACTCCCGGCGGAAGCGGGGATCACCACCTCGGCCGATGGGCTGGCGCCGCTGGCCTTCTCGCTTGCCACCGTCCGCCATGCGCCCTTCGAACCGCTCGGCACGATCGAGCATGTCGGCCTGGACGGTGTTTGGGGCTGGATCTTCGATCCGGCGCTGCGGATTTCCGGCAAAGCGCCGGTGCTGCGTTTCGACGGCTGGCTTGATGTGCCGCTCAAACTCGACGTGCCCCGCGGCGACTTGCCCTTCGAGGCGGCCCGAACACAGCCCTTCGGCTTCCATCTGCCGCTCCGCGCCTTGCTGACGAGGATCGCCGCGCGCGAACCAAACCTGTTTCTGCTGGACGGGGGCAGTCATCGCTACGAGTTGATCTGCGACGACCGCGCGGTGGTCGCGCTGGATGCCGATCTGGCGCCGGCCGTTTCGGGTCGGGTCGAGAAGATCGACAAGAGCCGGCTGCACGGCTGGGCCGTGGCCCGAGAGTTTCCCGATCTCGCCTTGGACATCGAGATTCTCGCGGATAATACGCCGCTCGCGACGGTGAGCGCGGATCGGGCGCGCATCGATCTGAAGCGAGAGCGGATTTCGCAAACCATCGGCGGTTTTCGTCTGCCGCTTGGTCTTACGCCGTCGGAGGGTGGCCGTACGCAACTAGCTGCCCGGCCGCTCGGCTCGGCCAAGCTGTTGCGTGGCGTGGTCGAGGCCGAACTCGTCCCGCAGGCGTCGCGTGGCGGGCTGGTGCCGCATCTCATTCCGTCCCTTGCCGCGCGGGGCATCGCGGTCATCGTGCCGATCTATAACGCGGCCGAGGATCTGGCGCTGTGTCTGGAGAGCCTGGTGGCCTGGACCACCCTGCCGGCGCGTCTCATCCTGCTCGACGATGCGAGCCCCGATCCGGCGGTGAGGGAAGCGCTGTCGCGCTACGAAGGGCGAGCCGGGGTCGAGATCCATCGCAGCGCGGAGAATCGCGGTTTCACCCGTAGCTGCAACCATGGCATTGCCCTGGCGGGGCGAGACGATGTCGTGCTGCTCAATTCGGATACGGCGGTGGGACCGCGCTGGCTGGAGGGGCTGCGCGCGGCGGCCTACAGCCACCCGAGGCACGGTTCGGCGACGCCGATGTCGACCAACGCGGGCATCTTCTCCTTTCCGCATTCGGGGACCGACAATGCGCTGGCGGGCGGCACGATCGAAACCGCCGCGCGGCTGGCGGCTCAGGGGGCCGGGCCGTTCTATCCGACGGTGCCGACTGGCCATGGTTTCTGCCTCTATCTGCGGCGTGATTGTCTGGACGAGACGGGTGGTTTCGACGAGGCGGCTTTCCCACGTGGTTATGGGGAGGAGAACGACCTTTGCCTGCGTGCGCGGGGGCTCGGCTGGACTCACGTGTTGGATGACCGCACGCTGGTCTTCCACAAGCGTTCCGCGAGTTTCAAGGAGGCTCAGAGCGAGCTAATCCTGCGGGCGCGCGAAACGCTGGATGTGCGCTGTCCGGAATACGGCGCGCTGGTGGATGCGATGAAGCGCGATCCGCTCATCGCGGCGGCGCGGTGGCGGATGCAGGCGGGAGCCGCCCGGCTCAAGCGGGAATCGATCCGCCCGCGCGTGCTCTTCGTGGTGTCGACCGAGACGGGCGGCACGCCGCAGACCAATCGTGACCTCATGGCGGCGCTCGCGGATCGCTATGACGCCTGGCTGCTGCGTTGCGATGCGGAGAGGTTGCTGCTCTATCGCGCGGAGGACGGTTTCGCGCGACCTGTCGAGACATTGGAGCTGCCGCAGCCGATCAAGATGGCTGACCACCGCTCCCATGATTACGACGAGCTTGTCGGTGGCATTCTTCTGCGCCGCGCGATCGAGCTTGTGCATATCCGCCACCTGGGCTGGCATAGCATCGACCTGCCGCGCGTCGCGCAGCGTTTCGGCGTGCCGGTGGTGATGTCCTTCCACGACTTCTACACCGTCTGTCCCACCGTCAAACTGCTCGACGAGAACCGCCGCTTCTGCGCCGGGCGCTGCACGGAAGGCGATGGCTATTGCCAGGCGGAGCTTTGGCCGGCGTCCGAGGTGCCGCATCTCAAGCATCGCTTCGTTCATCGCTGGCGCGACAAGATGCGGCTCTCGCTCGCGGCTTGCGACGCCTATGTGACGACGTCCGCATCGGCCGCGGGGATTGTCTCAGATGCGTTTCCGGCTGTCGCGGCCAAGGGATTCGACGTTATCCCGCACGGCCGGTCCTTCGAGGCGATGGCCAATGTCGCGAGCGTCCCCGCCAAGGGCGAGCGGCTGCGGGTGTTGTTGCCGGGCAATCTCTCGCCGGCCAAAGGCTCGCATCTGGTGAACGAGCTTGCGGTGATGGCTGGGGACAGCGTGGAATTCCATATCCTCGGCGATCCCGGGATTGTCAGTGCTTCCGCCAATGTCGTGCTGCATGGTCGCTATCAGCGTGACGAATTCGCCGCCCGCGCGGCCGAGATCCGCCCGCATCTCGGCGCGATCTTCTCGATCTGGGCGGAGACCTGGAGTCACACGCTGACCGAGATGTGGGCCTGTGGTCTGCCGGTGCTCGCGCTCGATATTGGCGCGGTCGCGGAGCGCATTGCTCGGCAGGGTGGCGGCTGGCTGATGCCGGTGGAGAGCGCGGCGACGGAGCTTCTCGCCCGGCTGCAGAGTCTGGCGGCGAAGCCGGCGGAGTTCACGCGCGCCCGGAAGGAGGTGCGCCGGTGGCAGGAGGGCGAGGGCGTCACTTACGACACAGCGGCGATGGCGGCGGAGTATGACCGGGTCTATCGGCGCGTTCTGACGGGCCGCCGCGCCTTTGCGGCGGTTTCGGGGGAGTTTTAGAGTCTTCTCAGGCGGCCCGGTGCCCGCTCATTTCGGCACCCGCGGTAGCGGGCAAGCGGGCGCAGAACGGCCCCGAGAGCAGCGACACCGCACTGACCACGAGAAAGGCGATGTGGAAGTCGCCGAGGTCCGGGACATGCCGCCCGGCGAGGCTCGATGTCGCGGAGAGTGCCGCGGCGGCGAGGCAGATTCCCAGCGAGAGCATCAATTGCTGGAAGACGGTGTAGAAGCCGGTGGCGGCGCTCATGCGCTCGGGCCGCAGGTCGGCATAGGCGATGGTGTTGTAGGCGGTGAATTGCAGCGACTGGAAGAAGCCTCCAACCAGAAGCACCGCGTAGATCAGCGGCATCGGTGTGCCAGGCTGGAACGTGGCGCAGGCGGCGATGCAGGCGGTGGCGAGGAGCTGGTTCCAGATCAGCGTATTGCGAAAGCCGAAGCGCCTTAGAATTGGCCCGGCGACGAATTTCATCACCATCGCGCCGGCCGCCGTGGTGAAGGTGATCAGGCCACTTTGCGCGGCGCTGAAGCCGAAGCCGAGCTGCATCATCATCGGCAGCAGGAACGGCACCGCGCCCCAGGTGATGCGCGAGAGGGAGCCGGCTATGGTCGAGACCCGGAAGGTCTGAATCCGCATCAGCCGCAGATCCAGAATCGCGTTGGAGCGGCGACGTGCGTAGAGGATATAGGCTGCGCCGCCGAGGATGCCGCCGAGTAGCAGGAGGATCCCCTCCCGCGTGTCAGAACCGCGCGTCGCCAGCGTGAAGCCGAAGGTGAGGCAGGCGAGGGTGACGCCGGAGAGCAGGAAACCCGGCAGATCGAACCGCAGGCCGCCGCCCTCGCGGATATCGGGGATCAATAGGGTCGACAGGATCGCGCCAAGCACGCCGATCGGGATGTTGATGTAGAAGATCCAGCGCCAGGACAGATAGGTGGTGATGAAGCCGCCGAGCGGCGGGCCGATCACCGGCCCGATCAGCGCCGGGATCAGGAACCAGGCCATCGCCGAGACCATGTCTTTCTTCGGTACCGCGCGCAGCAGGATGAGGCGGCCGACCGGAATCATCATGGCGCCCCCCGCCCCCTGGATGACCCGAGCGGCCACCAGCAGCGACAGGCTCGGCGCCTGGGCGCAGAGGATGGAGCCCAGAGTGAAGAGGATGATGGCGCCGTTGAAGACGCGCCGGGTGCCGAAACGGTCGGCGATGACCCCGCTCGCCGGGATGAAAATGGCCAGGCTGAGCAGATAGGAGGTAAGCGCCACGCTCATGTGCAGCAGCTTGACATCGAAGCTGCGGGCCATTGCCGGCAAGGACGTCGAGATCACCGTCGCGTCCAACTGCTCCATGAACAGCGCGACCGCGACAATGAGGGCGATGACGCGAAAACTGGGTGCGTTCGGGGAGGATTTGGCTACCGGCAAAGTCAGGCCCATGTCCTTAGGATGAGCCGCGCGGCGACCGCCGCAAAGCGCGGTGCTGACCGCGAAGGCTGCGGATTCCGCAACCCTGCGTCATGGGATCGCCTTGGCGGTATCTCGCGAGACGACTGATTACCAATTTGCCATGTCGCTGCCGCTTTTGGATGACTATAACGCCAGCGTGAAATATGCAGTGCGGAAAGTTGATCGCGCGTCCGCCGAGTCGGAAAGCATTTCTTCACCGCTTCATTTTGGCGCTGCCGCTCCGCCGGCCCCGCTTGGCTAGCTCGAGACCCTTCTGGATGAGTCTGAACCTGGCATGACGGCCGTGACCACCCTCGCTTCCGACCACGACCTCGCGGTCGCCCGGAGAGTGCTCGCCACCGAGGCGGACGCCCTCGGAGCGCTGGCGCATGGGCTCGACGGTAGTTTTGGCCGGGCTGTGTCGCTGCTGTTCCGCGCCGAGGGGCGGGTCATCGTCACCGGCATGGGCAAGTCGGGGCATATCGCCCGGAAAATCGCGGCGACCTTTGCCTCCACCGGCACGCCTGCCCATTTCGTCCATCCCGGCGAGGCTTCCCACGGCGATCTCGGCATGATCCTGCCGGGAGATGCGGTGCTGGCACTGTCCAATTCGGGCGAGACCGCCGAACTCGCCGATCTGGTGGCCCATAGCCGGCGCTTCGGGCTCAGCCTGATCGCCATGACGGCGCGCGGCGAAAGCACGCTGGCGCTGGCCGCCGACGTCGTGCTGGTGCTGCCCGAGACGGAAGAGGCTTGCCCAATGGGGTTGGCGCCGACCACCAGCACCACGATGCAGCTGGCACTTGGCGATGCGCTCGCGGTGGCGCTGCTGACACGGCGAGGGTTTACGGCCACCGACTACCGCCAGTTTCACCCCGGCGGCCGTCTGGGCGCGAAGCTCAAGCGGGTCAGCGAACTCATGCGGCACGGCGATGCGCTGCCCTTGGCGCCGCCCGGGATGATCATGGCCGACGCCCTGCTCGTGATGACCGAGAAGGCGGTGGGCTGCCTCGGGGTCGTTGATGACGATGGCGTACTAACGGGCATCATCACGGACGGAGACCTGCGCCGCGCCATGGGGCCTGGACTACTAACGCAGTCGGTGGGACAGGTGATGCGTGCGGCGCCGCGTGTCGTCTCGCCCGATCTTCTGGCGGTCGAGGCTTTGCACCGGATGAACGCGAAGGGGCCGCCGATCACCAGCCTTTTCGTGGTCGATTCAGGGAGCCGCCCGGTTGGGCTGCTCCATATCCATGATCTTTTGCGTGCGGGGGTTGCATGAGCGCCATTCCGGATCGTCTGGGTCTGCTGAGCCGCTCCGACGCGGATACGGCGCTCCAGGCGAATCGCCCGCATTGGCGTGGACGGCGGCTGCCCTCGGCGAACAAGCTGGCGCGTCGCCGCATCCTGGTTGTGTGGCTGAAACGCCTGCTGCCGGTGGGCGCGCTGGCGCTGCTGAGCCTGGTTGTGCTGTGGCCCGAGATCGGCAACCGGCACAATCCCGCTCGGATTTCCTACCATATCGCGCCAGGCACTGAGGCGTCGAGCCAGGGTAGTATGACCAAGGCGCATTACCAGGGCGTGGACGATTCCGGCCGTCCCTTCACTTTGACCGCCGCCCAGGCCGTGCAGAACGATGCGGAGCACGTGACCCTGACGCAGCCGGCCGGGGACATCACGCTGAAGGGCGGGGCCTGGCTTATGGTTCAGTCACGCGCCGGGCTCTATCATACCCACGTGCAGCATCTCGACCTCAGCGACCACGTGACCCTTTATCGCGATGACGGCACCACGCTGCGCACCCATGCCGCCGTCGTGAACCTGAAGAACGACACCGCGAAGGGCCAGGACCCGGTCAGCGCGGAAGGCCCCTTCGGCACGCTCGACGCGAAGGGCTTTACGCTGACGGACCACGGGACCCGTATTTTCTTCACAGGGCCGGCCAAGCTGGTCCTGAACGGGGGGTCATGAACCCGGCTTTCGCTAGCACGCGTAATCCGGCCTCCCTGCGAGCGATAAGACGGATGAGGCGCCAAGGCGGCGCCGTGGCCCTCGGCGTGCTGCTGGCGGCCGCGGCCGGAGGTGGTGTGTCGTCACCTGTCGCCGCGCAGGCGCTGAACCTCTCGAAGGGCGGTCCGATCTCCATCACCTCGCAAGGCGGGATCGAGTGGCGGCAGATGCAGCAAGAGGTGATTGCCGATCAGTCCGCGAAAGCGGTGCGCGGCAATGTGACGATTACCTCGGACCAGCTTATCGCCCATTACCGCAAGAAACCGGCGGCACCCGGCCAGAAGCCGGCTGCGGCGCCGGCCGCGCCCTCGGCTCCGACTGGGTTGCCCGGCGATGGCAGCGAAGGGGGAAACGAGATCTACCTGCTGGAGGCGCGGGGCGCCGTCCATATCTACACGCCGACGGACCAGGCTTTCGGGGACCATGCGGCCTATGACATGGACCAGGCGGTGCTGGTGCTGACCGGCGCGCACCTCAAGCTCGCGACGGCTGACTACGTGATCACTTCGCGCGATTCCCTCGAATACTGGTCGAGCCAGCATATGGCGGTGGCGCGGGGCAACGCGGTGGTCGTCACCAAGGATGGCCGCCGCATCGCGGGCGACGTGCTGGTTGCTTATACCGATGCGACACCGGCGCCGGGCCAGGCGGCCGCCCCGGCGGGCAAGGCGACCGCTCAGAACGCGGCGGATCCCGTCGATCCCTCGGGCAAGCTCAAGCGCGTCGATGCGATCGGCCATGTCGTCGTTCAGACCGCGACCGATATCGTGCAGGGCGATCGCGGCGTTTACGTGCCTTCGATCGGGATCGCTCGTCTGGCGGGCAATGTTCACATCACCCGTGGCCAGAACGAGCTGACGGGCGCCGAGGCGCTGGTCAATATGAAGACCGGCGTGTCCCGTCTGCTCGCGCATCCCGGCGCGCGGGTGGAGGGGCTGATCATGCCCAACCAGGCCGCCCAGGCGACGACAACCGCGCCCGCACCCGAAAAGCGGCCGAAGGTCCATCCCGCGCCTTGACCTCCGCCGCCAAGACGCAACACGAGGGCGCATGAGAGAACCAACCCGCGCGGGCCCCGTAGCGCCCGTCAACCGCAGCGGCCTCGTCGCGCGAGGCCTCGGCAAAAGCTTCAAGCAGCGGCCAGTGGTCAAAGGCGTGTCGCTCACCGTCAAGCGTGGCGAGGCGGTGGGCCTGCTCGGTCCCAATGGCGCCGGCAAGACCACGACCTTCTACATGATCATGGGCCTCGTCCGCCCCGACAGCGGCGAGATCACGCTCGACGGCAACACGATCACGGCGCTGCCGATGTATCGCCGCGCCCGCCTGGGGATCGGCTACCTGCCGCAGGAGGCGAGCGTCTTTCGCGGCCTCAATGTCGAGCAGAACATCAAGGCGGTGATCGAGATCAGCGAGCCGGATGCCGACAAGCAGCAGATCATGCTGGACGGACTTCTCAACGAATTCGGTATCGCGCATTTGCGCCGCACGCCCTCGCTCGCGCTGTCCGGCGGCGAGCGGCGGCGGGTGGAGATCGCCCGGGCCCTGGCGACGCGGCCAGGCTATATCCTGCTCGACGAGCCGCTGGCGGGCATCGACCCCATCGCGGTGGGCGAAATCCGCGATCTGGTTTCCCATCTCAAGCATCGCGGCATCGGGGTGCTGATCACCGATCACAACGTGCGCGAGACCCTCGAAATCATCGATCGGGCCTATATCCTGCATGACGGGCAGGTGCTGATGGAGGGACGCCCCTCCGAAGTCGTGAGCCACGAGGATGTACGTCGAGTCTATCTCGGAGAGCGTTTCAGCCTGTAGTCTGCCGGCTCACCCTCAGGTGCGGAGGTTCTAGCCTGACAGCCATGGCGCTCGGACCAAGGATCGGACCACAGCTATCGCTTCGCCAGTCGCAGACGCTGGTGATGACTCCGCAGCTCCGGCAAGCCATCAAGCTGCTGCAGTATTCCAACCTCGAACTCGCCGACTTCGTGCAGGAGGAACTTGACCGCAATCCGTTGCTGGAGCGGGAAGAAGCGGCCGAGCCCGGCGAAGAGGCACTATCCGAGCGCGTGGCGCCCAATGACGACCTGGTGGCGGCGGTGGGCGCGTTTCAGGCGGACGGCGGGGCTGAGCCGATCGCCGAAGCGGTTGCCGACCGGATCGAGGAAGCGGCGGGTGCCGTTTCGTCGCGCGCGGATTGGACCGAGAGCCGGGTCTCCGATGGGCAATGGGAGGCGAGCGACCGCGCTGAGTCGCCGTGGTCCTTGCGGGAACATCTGGCGCAACAGCTCCGGCTCGGCTTTTCCGACGACACCGATCGGCTGATCGGTGCCCAGCTCATCGGCGCGCTGGATGGCGCCGGCCGCATGACGGTGACGCCGGCCGAGGTGGCCGACGGGCTGGTGGTGCCTCTGGCGCGTGTCGAGGCCGTGCGCGAGCGGATGATGGGATTCGATCCGGTCGGGCTTTTCGCCCTCGACCTGCGGGAATGCCTCCGCGCCCAGCTTATCGACCGCCGGCGCCTCGACCCGGCGATGGCTTGCCTGGTCGATAACCTCGATCTTCTGGCGCGGCGCGATCACGCCCGTCTGGCGACTCTTTGTCACGTCACGCAGGGCGCGCTCGCCGTGATGATCACGGAACTCAAGAGCCTCGATCCCAAGCCGGGCGCACGGGAAGAAGGGACCCCGCTACAGCCCTTGATACCGGACGTGCTTCTGCGCCCCGTCGCCGAGGGCGGATGGTATATTGAGCTCAATCGCGAGACCTTGCCGCGGGTGCTCGTCAATTACGATCTCCATGCTCATGTATTGGGACGTGCGGGACCGGAGGATCGGGCTTTTTTGTCTGAGCGGCTGCAGAATGCGAATTGGCTGGTGAAGTCTCTCCACCAGCGGGCGCAGACGATCCTGAAGGTGACGGCCGAGGTGGTGCGGCGACAGGATGGCTTTTTGCGTCACGGCGCTTCGCATCTGCGGCCATTGACGCTGCGGGAGATCGCCGATGCTATCAGCATGCATGAGAGCACCGTCAGCCGGGTAACGGCCAATAAATCTATCGCCACGCCGCGTGGCGTTTTCGAACTTAAATTCTTGTTTACCAACGCAATTGCCGGAACAGATGGCGAGATTTTCAGCGCTGAAGCGATACGTCATCGCATCCGGGCGCTGATCGGCGCTGAGAGCCAAGCTGATATTCTGTCCGATGATGCGATTGTGGCGATCCTGCGCCAGGAGGGCGTAGACATAGCCCGCCGGACCGTGGCCAAGTATCGTGAGGCGCTGCGCATTCCCGCCTCGCTCCAGCGAAAGCGGGACAAGACAGCCGCCTGAGCCAAGGCATTGACTCCTCGCCGCGAACGCCCAGTGATTCATATTAGGGAAACCGGCTTTGGCGATGATGCCGTGCGTGCAGCGTTGGCCAAGAACATCGGGGGACAGAATGCAGATCACCGTTTCCGGCAAGCAGGTCGATCTTTCAGACGCATTGCGTGAGCGCGTCTCGGGGATGCTGGATACGATCTCGCGAAAGTATTTCGGTTCTGCCTTGGAGGCCCAAGTTACTTTCAGCCGTGCCCGCAGTTTCTTTACCTGTGACATCAATATGCATGCGGGCCGCGGTCTCACTTTACGAGGCGAGGGCGAAGCGGCTGATGCGAATGCCGCGTTTGATGATGCCGCTGAGCATATCGCTAAGCGACTGAGGCGCTATCGGCGGCGCGTGAACGAGCATGCGCGTGACGGCGCGCAGCGGGACACGCCCAGTGAAGCCGAGAATGCACAGCATTACATTCTTCATCAGCAGGAGGAGGAACAGGAGGATGACTCCGAAACTCCGCCCGGCCCAACGGGACATTTCGCGACCGTGGTCGCCGAGAATCCGGCGGTGATTGTGCATTTGACCGTTGGTGAAGCGGTCATGCGGATGGATCTGGCGGATCAGCCGCTCATGATGTTCCGCAATAGCGTGACAGGGCAATTGAACGTCGTTTATCGCCGGCAGGACGGCAATATCGGCTGGATCGATCCCGCCGCGGTTTGACAGGCGCGCATACTCCTACGTCATGCTCGGCGAAAGCCGAGCATCCACGCCTTCCTTGTTTCCCGCAGGCGAGGGGTGGATGGCACGCCTTCGCGTGCCATAACCGATCCTTGAGCCGCGCGGCCTAAACCAAAGATATCACGCATCAAGACACCGCCCAGTGCAGCGGCTCATCCATGGTTCCCCGCCCATCGGCAAAGAGAACGCCGCGGCGGGGTAGTGGCATGGCGGTGCCACCCGGCGTCAGACCTGACCCGGCGATACTGTCCAGCGGCAAGGCGGCGTAGAGGCTTCTGCCCTCGAGCAAAAACTCGACCCGCGCCCAGGGTCCACTCGGGGTGATGTGGCGGATCGTCGCGGGTCCAGACGGGTCCGCTCGCAGCCCAAGGTCATGCGGACGCACGAATAGCGTGGACTCACCATCGGCGACGGCGGCCGCGACGCCATTCTGTGCCGTCTGCGCGCCGCCGGCGGTGGCAAGCGCACCGGCCAGAAGGCGGCAGGGGATGTGGCTGGTCTCGCCGAGGAACTCGAAGACGAAGGGGTTGCGCGGGCGGGTATAGACTTCGTTCGGTGTGCCCACCTGCTCGACGCGTCCTTGCGACATGAGCACGATGCGGTCGGAAAGCTCCAGCGCCTCCTCCTGGTCATGCGTCACCAACACGCCCGTAACGGCAACGCCATGATGCAGCTCCCGGAGCCACTGCCCGAGTTCCTTGCGAACCTTGGCGTCCAGCGCGCCGAAGGGCTCGTCCAGCAATAGCAATCGCGGCTCGATCGCCAGGGCGCGCGCCAGGGCCACGCGTTGCCTCTGGCCACCGGAAAGCTCGGCGGGGTAGCGCTTCTCGAGCCAGCTCAGTTGGACGAGGTCGAGCAACTCCTTCACGCGCTTGTTGATATCCGCGCGGCTCGGACGTTCGGCGCGGGGGCGGACGCGGAGGCCGAAGGCGATGTTCTCGAACACCGTCATGTGCCGGAACAGCGCGAAATGCTGGAAGACGAAACCGACGCCACGTTCGCGTGGCGGGCGCATCACGTTGTCCTCGCCATTGATCAGAACCTGGCCGCGATCCGGCATCTCCAGACCCGCGACGATCCGCAGCAGCGTGGTTTTGCCGGAGCCGGAGGGACCGAGCACGGCCACGAGTTCGCCGGGCGCGATTTCCAGCGTGACATCGTGCAGGGCCGTATAGTCGCCGAAGCGACGGGACACGCCCTGAATGGCGACATGGGCGGGCATCAGGCGATCCGCGCCTCCCGCTGGGCGCCGAGGAAGCGCCGTTCCAAAATCGTCTTGGCGACCAGCGTCAGCAAGGCGAGGCAGGCGAGGAGGGAGGCGACGGCGAAGGCGGCGACGATGTTGTAGTCGTCATACATCGCCCGGATATGCAGCGGCATGGTGTCGGTCAGCCCCAGGATATTGCCCGACACCACCGAGACGGCGCCGAATTCGCCCATCGCGCGGGCATTGCTGAGCAGAACGCCATAGAGCAGGCCCCAGCGCAGCTTAGGCAGCGTCACGCGCAGGAAGGTCTGCCAGCCCGAAGCGCCAAGCAGGATCGCGGCCTCCTCCTCCTCGGCGCCTTGCTCCTGCATCAACGGAATGAGTTCGCGCGCGACGAAGGGCAGGGTCACGAAGATGGTCGCGATGATCATGCCGGGCAGCGCGAAGATGATGCGGAGGTCATGCGTCTCCAGCCACTGTCCGAACCAGCCTTGCCGTCCGTAGAGCAGCACCAGCATGAGACCGGCCACCACTGGCGAGACCGAGAACGGCAGATCCAGCACCGTGAGGATGAGGCTGCGGCCGGGGAAGGCGAAGCGCGCGAGGCACCAGGAGGCGGCCAGGCCGAAGATCACGTTCACGACCAAGGTCACTGCCGCGACCAGCAGCGTCAGACGGATCGCCGAGAGCGCATTGGGATCGGCGATGCCGGCGAGATAGGCCGGAATGCCGGAGGCGAAGGCCTGCGCGAAGACCGTGACCAAGGGCAACAGCAAGAACAGCGTCATGAAGAGCAGCGCTACCGCGATGAGCGCGATGGTCCAGCCGCCTTGATGAGGCGAGGCCGCGCGGTCACGCATGCCGGGGACTGAGCGTGAGGCGTTGCAGAAGCGTGATGCCGAGCAGCACGCAGAAGGACAGCACGAGCATCAGCGTGCCGATCGCGGCGGCGCCGTTGAAGTCGAATTCCTCGAGCCGGTTCACGATCAGCAGCGGCACGATCTCGGATTGCATGGGCCGATTGCTGGAAATGAAGATGACGGAGCCATATTCGCCGAGCGCGCGGGCGAAAGCCATCGCGAAACCGGAACAAAGCGACGGCAGGATCGCCGGCAGAAGCACGCGGCGGAAGATCTGCAAGGGGTTGGCTCCGAGCGTGGTCGCCGCCTCCTCCTGCTCCGCCTCAAGATCCTGCAGAACGGGCTGCACGCTGCGAACGACGAAGGGCAGGCCGACGAAGGTGAGCGCGACATAGACGCCGGCCACCGTGTAGGCGACATGAATGCCCAGAGGCGCGAGCAGGGCGCCGAGCCAGCCGTTACGGGCATAGAGGGTGGAAAGGGCGATGCCGGCCACCGCCGTCGGCAGGGCGAAGGGCAGATCGACCATGGCATCGGCCAGGCGCCGTCCGGGAAAGCGCGTGCGGACCAGGACCCAGGCGATGAGCAGGCCGAAGATCGCGGAGGTCACGGCCGCAAGCAGCGAGCAGACGAGACTGACCCGGAAGGCTCCCTGAACGCGCGGCGAGGCGAGCAGTTTCGTGAAGCCGGACCAGCCCAGACTGGTCGCATCGCCCATCATCGCCGCGAGCGGCAGGAGAACGATGATGCTGAGAACGAGCAGGGTTATCCCGAGGCTGAGGCCGAAGCCCGGCAGAATACTATGCCGGGGGAACCAGCCGACGCGGCGCTGCCGGACGGGGAGCACCGCGTCGCGTCGCGGATGCGCCGGAAGGGCCGGGGATGGCGCCTCCCTTCCGGCCTCCGTCATCGGCTCCCGCCATAGACCTGATCGAAGACCCCGCCATCCGCGAAGAAGCGCTGCTGCGCCGTGGTCCAGCCGCCGAAGGTGGCGATGGTGAACATCTTAATGGCCGGGAATTGCGCCGCGAAGCGTTGCGCGACCTCCGTGAGGCGCGGCCGGTAGAAATGGCGGGCGCAGATCTCCTGCGAGGCGGGGGTGTAGAGGTTCTGGAGATAGGCTTCGGCGATCGCCCGGGTGCCGCGCCGGTCGGCTACCTTGTCCACGACGGCGACGGGGGGCTCGGCGAGGATGCTGATGGAGGGCGTCACGATCTCGAAGTTCTTGCCGCCCTGCGCGATGGCGAGATGCGCCTCGTTTTCCCAGGAAATGAGAACGTCTCCGATACCGCGCCGGGTGAAGGTGAGCGTGGCGCCGCGCGAGCCGGCATCGAGCACCGGGACGTTTTGGAGCAGGGCCTTCGCATAGGCATCGGCCTTGGCGGGGCTGCCGCCATATTCCTCGAGCGCCCAGCCATAGGCCGCCAGGAAGCCCCAGCGCGCGCCGCCGGAGGTCTTCGGGCTTGGCATCACGACTTGCACGCCGGAACGGATGAGGTCTGGCCAATCCTTGATGCCACGCGGATTCCCTGCGCGGACCAGGAAGACGATCGTGCTGGTATAGGGCGTGCTGTTATCCGGCAGGCGTTCTTGCCACGCGGTCGAGAGCAGCCCGCTCTTTGCGATGGCGTCGATATCGTAGGCCAGGGCGAGGGTCACGATATCGGCATCTAGCCCGCTGATGACCGCACGCGCCTGGGCGCCGGAACCGCCGTTGGAGACGCGCACCGCCAGGTCATCGCCGGTCTTGCGTTTCCACAGGGTCGCGAAGGCGGAATCGTAATCGGCGTAAAGCTCCCGCGTCGGGTCATAGGATACGTTGAGGAGCGTTTTCCTCACGCCGGCCAGGGCACTGGAGCGCCGGGCCGCGAAGGCGGAGGCGCCGAGCCCGGCGGCTCCGAGACGCACGGCGGCGCGACGGCTGAGGGGATATTTGCCAACCACGAACGCTCTCCTGCTGGCTAATGCCACGGCCCCGGAGGCGCGGCGAGGGCGGCATCTGGGGCGAAGACGGTGCCCGAATCAAGGGCGCCGATGACCGGGGCGGCGCGCTCCGGCCCGAAGCCACTGACGAGTCAGGGCAGAGTTTCCTATCGGACAACGAAAGTGGTTGGAAATTCTCTATGACGTCGGTTATCGAGTTACGAATTTCTTTAGTTCGTAGGTAGTATTGTATTTCGTGGAAAAATGTTCTCCTTAGGAGTTCCTCTCGCTACAGGCTGCTTCCTCCTCATGTCCTCCGCACTCGCAACGCTCCAGACGAACGGCCAAACCTCGGACGATGAGTTGGCGCGTGCCTTGGCCTGTATCGATGAGACGGATGCGACGGCGGTGCTGTGCCTCGCGATGACCCAGCTTTTCGCGGGCTCAATCGCGCTTGTTTCTTCTTTCGGAACCGAATCGGCTGTGCTGCTGGACCTCGCGGCGGAGATCGATCGCGCGACTCCCGTAGTCTTCCTGGACACCGGGAAGCTCTTTCCCGAGACCCTCGCCTATCGGGACGCGCTGATCGACCGACTAGGTTTGACGGATGTTCGGATCGTCACGCCGGCCTCACTGCAGATCGCGACGCATGATGCGAATGGCGCGCTGTGGCGTCAGAACGCGGATCGTTGCTGCACGCTGCGGAAGACCTTGCCGCTGCAGGCGGTGCTCGGCGGCTTCTCTGCCTGGATTACGGGCCGCAAGCGGTTCCAGGCCAAGGGCCGTGGCGCTTTGCAGGTGTTCGAGCGCGAGCCTTCAGGGCGCGTCAAGGTCAACCCGCTGGCGCATTGGACCGAGCAGCGGATCGCCAGGCATTTTGCGTCCCGGGATTTGCCGCGTCATCCGCTGGAAGCCTATGGCTTCGCCTCCATCGGCTGCGCCACCTGCACGTTGCCAGTGGCGCCCGGCGCGGATCGCCGTTCAGGACGCTGGCCCGGCACGGCCAAGACGGAATGCGGCATCCATCAGGCGCTGCCGGCGCAGGGTTGAAATAGCCTTATCGGCGACCGGGGCGGATATTCCGTGAGCCGATCGTCCCGCGAGCCGCTAAGTCGCGCTCGCTCGAGGGCGTGTTAGGATAGGCCGAAGCTTTTGGGTGGGGACGCCCCGCCCTTAAGGAGGAGCCAACGATATGAAGCCGCCCACCGAGTATATTCACGGCCATTACGTGATCCGGACGATGATCCAAGGCAAGATGTTCAAGGCGCGCGCCCTGCTGGATGGCCGGGTGATCCGAAAAGCGAATGATCACTTTGTCGAGGTCGAGGGGCGGACGCTTGAGGCGACGGTTGCCGCGATGCAGGCGGCGCTCGATCAGCGCGATGCGGAGCGCGAGGCCGGCCGGCTGCAATCGGTGCCTGAGGAGGAGCGGTATGCCGCGGCGTTCCGCCTGCTCCAGGAGAAAATAACACCGAGGCATTGGCTGATGCTGAACGGCTGGTACGACGCAGACGACCGCATCATGACCATGAAGCAGATCGCGAAGGTCGCGGGCTATTCGTCGTATTCCATGGCGAGCAAGATGATGGGCTCGTTGGGGAAGGAACTCGCCACCGAGTTCAATTACCAGCCTGGGCTGCGGGCGGATGGTTCCGAGATTTGGACAATGGCGCTTGCGACTGGCGTCGATACCACGGAGCAGGAGGATGACAAGCACTGGCGCTGGATGATGCGTCCGGAAGTCGCTGCCTGTGTGCTGAAGCACAAACGGATAAGCCCAGTCGTGGCTTCAGGTAATCCGGTGATTTGAGATTTTTCCAGTAGCGCCCAACAAAAACGGAGCGCTCGTGTTGAGCGCTCCGTTTTGTGCTCTTAACCTCGCGGCAACGCCAGATTTCGATTGGCGCTGCCGGTATCGTCTTGGTTGACGTTACGCGGCTAGGTAAGCCGGACGCTCCTGCGGCGAAACCTGCTCGTTGCGGGCGAGGTAGGCCGGACGCTGCTGGGGCGAAACCTGCTCGTTGCGGGCGAGGTAGGCCGGACGCTGCTGGGGCGAGACCTGCTCGTTGCGAGCAAGGTAGGCCGGACGCTGCTGGGGCGAGACCTGCTCGTTGCGGGCGAGGTAAGCCGGGCGCTGCTGGGGCGAAACCTGCTCGTTGCGGGCGAGGTAGGCCGGACGCTGCTGGGGCGAGACCTGCTCGTTGCGGGCGAGGTAAGCCGGGCGCTGCTGCGGCGAGACCTGCTCGTTGCGAGCAAGGTAGGACGGGCGCTGATTGGGAAGCACCGTCTCGTTGCGCGAGAGATATGCCGGGCGCTGCTGGGGCGAGACCTGCTCGTTACGGGCGAGGTATGAGGGGCGCTGGTTCGGCAGAACCGTCTCATTCCGGGCCTGCTGGGCGACGCCCTGGTGCTGGATCGGCTGGGTAGCTGCTACGGCGGCGCCCGTCATGCCAAGGCTGACTGCGGCGACGGCGGCCATCAAAAAGTTTTTCATATCGAGTCTCCGTTTAGTCGATGGCCGGCGTCACGTGGCGCCAGACCAGATGGCCGTGTCTTTTTCGCGATCACCATCCTGTTGACGTGTAACTAGCGCTTGGTGCGCCGCAACATAACGCCTGACGTTTTCATAGAATTCATGCCTCGATCACATCAATAACGGTTTCGTGAGGGGTATTCCGTATTTTGGCTTATTAATCGCATAGCTGTGCCGCAGCCTATGCGTGCATAGCAGTCGCTCCCTCACGGCGCGGTAGATCTCTTATGCGCAGAGCGAGTGCAATGCTGCCGCGATCTCAGAAAAGTTCCGTTTAATTCGCGCGCTGCTGTGACGGCCGCGCAAATGACCGTGGACGAGGCCGATGCCTGGGTCGAGGGTCGCGGCCCCCCCGGCCGCCCTGAGGGCGGCTGCGTAATCAGCCGCGTCCTCCGCCAGCGGATCGATATCGGCGGCGAAGATTGCCGCTGGCGGCAGGCCCGCGAAGTCTTTCGCGGCAAGGGGGGCGAGTTCGGCGTCCTTGGTGTCAGAGGCGTCTTGCCCGGTATAGAGGCGCCGGTAGACCAGGATGTCCGAGGCCCGCAGCATCGGGACGTCGGCGCGCCAAGTTCCCTCGGCGCGGCCGGCTTTCGGATGGAGGCCTGGGTAGATCAGAACCTGGCCGACTGGCAGCGGCAGCCCCTTGCGGCGGAGCCGGAGGCAGAGGGCGGCGGCGAGGTTGCCGCCCGCGCTGTCTCCGGCGACCACGATGCGCTGTGCGGTGGAGTGGAGCGAAAGGTAGGCGGCTTCCGCATCGTCGAGCGCGGCGGGGTAAAGGTGTTCGGGCGCCAGCCGGTAATCTAGGGCGACCAATTCATGCTCCGACGCGGCGGCGAGTTCGGCGCAGACGCCATCATGGCTGTGCAAACCGCCAACCACGAAGCCACCGCCGTGGAAATAGAGCACCAACCGGCCTCTTGGCGCGGATGGCGGACGGTAGCGGCGGATGGGCAGTGTGCGGGCGGGGTCGGTTGCGCTCAGGGTTTCGTCGGTGACGACAAGGCCAGGCGGGCGAGGCCGGTCGAACGCCGCGCACATGCGGTCATAGATCGCGCGGTTTTCGGCGGGCGACGCTTCGTTGGCGCTGGCCGGGTAGAAAGACTCGGACTTGGCGATGAAGGCGCGAACCTCGTCGTCCAGATCGGCGAGGCTCATCGCGGCGCGCCGATCGCGCGGCCAGCCTCCGCGGGCCATTCCAGGACCCGGTCGGCGGACGCGAGAGCTTCCACGCGCGCGGCGACGGCGGAATCCGCGCTGCACGCGCGACGGGCGTTGGTGTCCACGTGCAACAGCATCATCTCGCCAGTCGCGAGTAGCCGGTTGTCGCCGGCGTGGTGCAGCCGGTGGAAGAGGCGCAGGCGCTTCTCGTCGGCGGCGAGAATCTGCGTGGTCACGAAGAAGCCTTCGTCCTGCTTCATCTCGTCGCGATGGATGACGTGGGATTCCACCGTGTAATAGCTGAAACCGCGCGCGAGCATCGCCTCATCCATGCCGATGTCACTCAGCATGATGTCCGTCGCTTCGCTGAAAACTTGCGAATAGCGGCTGTCGTTCATGTGGCCGTTGTAGTCGATCCATTCGGCGGGAACCGTGCCCGCGTGCCAACGGCGTGGCGACGCTGTGGCGGTGCCGGATCGCAGACCGCGCTCGAAGGCCGCGAGCGTCTGACCGGCACCGAAATCTTGCTTGCGCAGCGCTTGCAAGATGCCGATGAGGCAGTCGTCGCGCTTTGCCTCCATCTCGCGAAAGCCTCTGCCGGCGGCTTGTTCGTTGGATTGTTGGTCCAGCGTGTCGAGCAATTCCTCGGTTAGCTCCGGCACGTCCATGAGCTTCGTCCAGGGCAGTTTCAGCGTCGGGCCAAACTGGGCCATGAAATGGCGCATCCCGGCTTCGCCGCCCGCGAGGCGGTAGATCTGGAACGTGCCCATGAAGGCCCAGCGCAGGCCGGCACCGAAGCGGATCGCATCATCCACCTCCGAGACGGTGGCGACGCCGTCATTCACGAGCCACAGCGCCTCGCGCCACAGGGCTTCGAGCAGGCGATCGGCAATGAAGCCGTCGATCTCCTTGCGGACATGCAGCGGATGCATCCCGAGGCTCGCGAAGAAGGTCCGGGCGCGTTCGATGGTTTCCGGCGCGGTCTTCTCGCCACCGCAAAGCTCGACCAGCGGCAGGAGATAAACCGGGTTAAAGGGGTGTGCGACGAGGAAGCGCTCGGGATGCGTCATCTCGGCGGAGATGCGGGTCGGCAGCAGGCCGGAGGTCGAGGAGCAGATGAGCGCGTCCGGCTTTGCGTGACGGTCGATCTCCGCGAGGATCTTCTGCTTGATGCTTTCAACCTCGGGCGCGCTTTCTTGAATCAGATCGGCGGAGGCGACGGCTTCCGCCAGCGTCGGCGCAAAACTCAACCGGCCCCGCGCGGGCAACGGCAGTGGCGTCAGCTTGCGCAGCGCGCGTTCGGCAAGGCCGATCATTTCGCGCAGCCGCCGTTCTGCTTCGGGATGCGGGTCGAAGACGGATACATCGTGGCCGGCGAGCAGGAAGCGCGCCGCCCAGCCGCCGCCGATGACGCCGCCGCCGACAATAGCGCAGTGCTTCACGCCGCTCACGCCGCGCGACCCCGATGATCGCGCTTTTGCAGCTTGAGCTTCGCGCGGACCTCCGCCGGGGTCAGGACGCGGGCGCCCATCGCCTGGATGATGGTGACGGCCCGCTCGACAAGCTGCGCATTCGTCGCGGGCACGCCGCGGTTGAGCCAGATATTGTCCTCGAGTCCGACTCGGATATTGCCGCCGGCGAGCAGCGCCATGGCGGCGAAAGGCAGTTGCATGCGGCCGATCGAGAAGCCGGAGAAGATCGCGCCGGCGGGCAGGTTGTTCACCATTGCCATGACGGTCTGCGGATCATCAGGCGCGCCATAGGGGATGCCCATGCAAAGCTGGATCATCACGGGATCATCGATGAGGCCCTCGCGGATGAGTTGCTTGCACAGCACGAGGTGGCCGGTATCGAAAACCTCGATCTCAGGACGCACGCCGAGCGCCTGCACGCGCTTCGCCATGGCGCGCAGCATGCCGGGCGTATTGGTCATCACGTAGTCCCCCTCGGCGAAGTTCATCGAGCCGCAATCAAGGGTGCAGATCTCCGGGAGCAGCGCGGTGACATGGGCGAGCCGTTCCTCGGCGCCAACCAGATCCGTCGAGCGCATATCGAGCGGCAGCGGCGCATCGACGCCGCCCAGCACCAGGTCGCCGCCCATGCCCGCGGTGAGGTTGATGACGACATCGACATCAGAGGCGCGGATGCGGTCAACCACCTCGGCGTAAAGCGCCACGTCGCGCGAGCCTTTGCCGGTCTTCGGGTCGCGAACGTGGATATGGGCGATGGCGGCACCCGCGCGCGCCGCTTCGATGGAGGCGGCGGCGATCTCGGCGGGGGTTACCGGGACATGCGGGTTCTTCTCGGTCGAGGCACCGACGCCGGTGACGGCGCAGGTGATGAAAGCGTCCCAGATCATGGCGTGCTCCGGCGGTGGATGCGGTGGCGGAAGGGTGGTCGCTCAGCGGGCGGGGTGCTATACGTTTCGCGAAGGTGACGATACGTTCTTGGTCGAGGGAGAGGCCCACCATTGCCTGCCGCGCCCTATTCCGTTTCGCGCCGGACGAGTCTTCCCGGAGCGCCGAGCTGCCTCGATGTTCTGGTGCTGCATCAGTTCTCCATGATGTCGCTGGCCGCTACCATCGAGCCCTTGCGGGCGGCCAATCGCGTCTCGGGCCAGGAACTGTATCGCTGGCGCCTCGTCTCGCTTGGCGGCGACCTGCCGGCGAGCAGCTCCGGCGTAACGGTTGGCGTGGCGGGGGCGTTCGCGCCGGCGGAGGTGCGGGATGGCCTTTTCGTTGTTGCCGCCTTCGATGCACTGGCGATCGGGCGGAGCCTGGCGTCCGATCTGCGCGCCGTCGCGCGGCGCGGGTTGTCTATCGCGGGGATCGAGGCCGGTGCTTGGGTGCTCGGCCGAGCCGGGCTGCTGGATGGCTATCGCGCCACGACGCATTGGGAGGATTTGGAGGAGTTCGCCGCCACCTTCCCCAAGGTCGAGGTCGTCAGCGACCGTTTCGTGATGGATCGCACGCGCTGGACGGCGGGCGGCGCGGCCCCGGCACTGGACATGATGCTCGCGATGATCAGCGCGGAGCATGGACTGCCACTGGCGCTGAATGTCGCGAGCATCTTCATCTATGAGCAGGCGCAGGCTTCCTCGGCGCCACAGCCGATCGTGTCGCTTGGGCGGCTCGCGGCGGCGGATCCGGCGCTGGCCTCGGTGATCGGCGTCATGCAGCGCAATCTGGAGGAGCCGGTGCCGGTGCCGCGATTGGCGGCGGGGGCTGGGTTGCTGACGCGCACGCTGCAGACGCGGTTCCGCGCGCAGCTCGGCATGTCGCCGCACGCCTATTATCTCGATCTGCGGCTAGCGGCGGCCAAGCGCATGTTGCAGCATAGCGGTCACAACGTGGCGGAGGTCGCGAGCGCCTATGGCTTCGGCTCGGCCTCGGCTTTCGCGCGAGCCTTCCGCGCGCGCTTCGGGATGAGCCCGGTGGAGGCGCGGGAGCAGGGCGGCGGGTCCTGGGCCTTGCGGCCCGCGACGGTGCCGCCGGCTTCGCGTGGATCAGATAGGGAATAGGAAACGATGGCCGACACAGTGAATTGGGGCGTGCTGAGCACGGCCAAGATCGGACGCGAGCATGTCATCCCGGCGATGCAGAAAGGAAAGATCAGCCGCATCACGGCCATTGCGTCCCGCGATCAGGCTTCCGCCGATCGCGTGGCGAAGGAGCTTGGCATTCCGCGCGCCTATGGCAGCTACGAGGCGCTGCTGGCCGATCCGGAAATCGATGCGATCTACAATCCGCTGCCCAATCATCTGCATGTGCCCTGGACGCTTCGCGCTTTGGAAGCCGGCAAACATGTGCTGTGCGAGAAGCCCATCGCGCTGAATGCGGAGGAGGCGACGACGCTGATCGGCGCGCGGGACCGTGCGGGCCTGATCGTGGCCGAGGCTTTCATGGTGCGGCATGCGCCGTGGTGGCAGCGGGTTCGGGCGCTGGTGCATGAGGGACGGCTCGGCGAGGTTCGCGCGATCCAGACATTCTTCAGCTACTATCTCGATGATCCACAGAACATCCGCAATCTGCCGGAGATCGGCGGCGGCGGGTTGATGGATATCGGCTGCTACGCCATCTCGACCGCGCGGTTTGTTTTCGGCGCGGAGCCGCTGCGGGTCGCCGGGTTGATCGAGCGCGATCCCGAGATGGGCACCGACCAGCTGACCAGCGCGGTTGTCGCGTTTCCGAAGGGTCACCTGACGTTCACGTGCTCGACGCGGCTCGCGCCGCATCAGCGGGTGACGATTGTTGGCACGAAGGCGCGGCTGGAGGTGCTCATTCCGTTCAACGCGCCGTTCGACGAGGCTTGCCGCATCGTGATCGATGACGGCGCGGCGCTGAACGGATCCGGCGCGGTGGTCGAGAGTTTCGCTCTCGCGAACCAGTATACGCTGCAAGGTGATGCGTTTTCGGCGGCGATATTGGGCCGGGCACCGTTGGAGTTTCCGCTTGAGGATGCGGTGGCGAATATGAGGGTGATCGATGCGGTGTTCCGCGCGGCGGGCAGCGGGGAGTGGGTGGCGGTTTAGGTTCTGGTTCAGCCAAACCCGTTTTCCCGTCATGGCACGCGAAGGCGTGCCATCCACGCCTTAACTTTGGCGAAACGTCCCGGCCACTAAAAGGCGTGGATGGCATGCCTTCGCATGCCACGACGAGTAGGGGGCATCTGCCTCCGCGCCGATCGTCCTAAGCCGCCGCTCCCAATCCCGGCGTATCCGACAGCAGCGCTCGCGTGTAGTCATCGGCCGGGGCGCGGAAGATCGCCTCGGTTTCGCGCAGTTCCACAATGCGGCCCTGGTTCATCACCGCCACGCGATCCGCGAAGCTGCGGACCAGAGTGAGATTGTGGGTCACGAAGAGCATCGCGAGGTTCATCTCGGTCCGCAGTTCCGACAGCAGCGCCATCACCGCCGCCTGCACCGAAACATCGAGCGCGGAAGTCACTTCGTCGCAGATCAGCAGCCGGGGTTCGGCGGCGAGCGCACGGGCGATCGCGACCCGCTGGCGTTCACCGCCGCTGAGCTGGTCCGGATAACGGTCCAGCAGCCGTGCATGCAGCGAAACGCGGTCGAGTTCGCGCACCACGCGGCCGCGCGCCGCCTCCGCGCCGAGATCCGCGAAAAGCCGTAACGGGCGAGCGATGATCTCGCCCACCGTGCGGCGCGGGTTCAGCGAGGCGTAGGGGTTTTGGAAAATGTATTGGATGCGCTGCCGCTGCGCCGCCGGGCGCTGCCGGATGCCAGGCGGCAAGACCGCGCCGCTGAGCGTCATTGTGCCCGAGACCTCGCGATGTAGTCCCGCGATACCGCGCGCCAAAGTGGTCTTGCCGCTGCCCGATTGACCGACCAGCGCGAGGCATTCGCCCGCGCCGATGTCGAAGGCGATGTCGTGCAGCACTTGTGCTTCGCCGTACGCGGCATTGACCGCGCGCAGGCTAAGAACGGGCTCTTTCGGCGCGGCGGGGAGCGTGTGCTGGCGCGCGAGCGGCGCCTCGGGTTCCGGCTGTTCCTGATGCCAGCAGCGCGCCATATGGGTGGCGGAAATCTCGGTCTCGAGCGGGAAGACGTCGCAGAGGTCGGTGGCGAGGTCGCAGCGCGGCTTGAAGAAGCAGCCCTCCGGCCGATGGCCGGGTCCGGGCGCGTGGCCGGGAATGCCGACGAGCTGATGACGCCCCTCCGGGTCCGGCATCGCCTGGAGCAGGCGGCGCGTATAGGGGTGGCGCGGTGCCGCGAAAACCTCTGCCGCCGTGCCGGCCTCGACCAGACGGCCGGCATACATCACCGCCACGCGCTGCGCGAGTTCGGCCACCACCGCGAGATCGTGGCTGACATAAAGCGCGGCGACGCCGTGGCGGGCGCAGAGTTCGCGGACCGTGCGCAGGACATGCGCCTGGGTCGTCACATCCAACCCGGTGGTCGGCTCGTCGAGTACGATCAGCCTGGGACGGCAGGCGAAGGCCATGGCGATGGCGAGGCGCTGCTGCTGGCCGCCCGAAACCTGATGCGGATAGCGGCGGCGAAAGTCCGGCGTGTCGGGCAGCGCCACGTCACGCAGCAACTCCCCCATGCGGTCTTCGCGCGCGGCGGCGTTCAGTTGCGGGAGATGGACGCTCAGCATTTCGTCGAGCTGTTCGCCCAGGCGCATCGCCGGGTTCAGCGCCGTCCCAGGATCCTGCGGGATATAGGCGACCAGGCTGCCGCGTAGGGCGCGGAGTTCGGCGGGCGGCGTGCCGATAATCCCTTGCGGCCCGACCGAAACCTCGCCGCCGGCGATGCGCGCGCCGCGCCGGCAATGGCCAAGAAGGGCGAGGCCGATCGTCGTCTTGCCGGAACCGCTCTCGCCGACCAGGCCGAGCACTTCGCCGGGGGTGATGGTGAAGCTGACCTCATCGACGATGTCATGGCCGCGCGCGGCGACCTCGACCCGCAAGGCGGAGACGCGGACTTCTTCGGTCATGGTGCGCTGCGGCCGATGCCGATGGCGGCGCGGGCGATGCCGTCCGTGATCAGGTTCATGCCGATGGTGAGCACGGCGATGGCGGCGACCGGGAGCACCACGGGCCAGGGCTGGATGACGACTCCGATGCGGTTCTCGTTGATCATCAGCCCCCAATCTGCGGCCGGCGGTTGCAGGCCGAAGCCGAGGAAGCTGACGCCCGCGATCAGCCCGATCGAATAGGTCAGCCGCAAGCCGAACTCGACCAGCAGCGGCGAGGACATGTTCGGCAGGATCTCGACCAGCAGCAGATGCGTGCGGCTTTCGCCCAGCACTTCGGCGGCGCGCACGAAATCACGTTCCACCACCTCGGCGGCGGCGGCACGTGCGACACGGGCGACACGCGGCAGATGGCCGAGTGCGACGGTCAGCACGATCAGCCAAAGCCGCGGGCCGAAACCCGCCACCAGCAGCAGCACGAGGACGATCTGCGGGAAAGCGAGGAGGATATCCATGATCCGCATCAGCAGCTCATCGACCTTGCCGCCCGCATAGGCGGCGACGAGGCCGGTGAGAACGCCGCCGACCAGGCCGATGACGGTGGCGAGCAGGGACAGAACCAGGATGGCGCGCCCGCCGCAGAGGAAACGGCTGAGCACGTCCCGCCCGAGGTAATCGGCACCCAGCGGCGCCGCGTGGCTCGGATGCGAATAGGGGAGGGCGACGAAGGCATTGGGCGGATGCGGCGCGATCCAAGGACCGACGATGGCGATCAGCACGACCAGCGCGACCGTCGCGATGCCGATGCGGGTCCGGGTCAGCCGGCAGGCGTCACGCAGCAACGCGAAACGGCGGCGCGCGGGCGGGGCGGCGGCGATCGTCGCGGTGGCGCTCATCGCAGCGAAGTCCGCAGACGCGGCGTCAGCAGGATGGTCGCGATATCGGCGACGAGGTTGAGCAGCACATAGACCGCGCCGACCAGCAGCGTGAGCGCCTGCACCACCGGCAGGTCTCGGTTGGAGACGGCGTCCACCAATGCCTGGCCGATGCCGGGGTAGTGGAACACCACCTCCACCACCACGATGCCGCCGGCCAGCCAGGCGAGCTGCAGCGCCGTCACCTGGACGAAGGGCACGATGGCATTGGGCAGCGCGTGACGCAGGATGACACGGCCGGGCGGCATGCCTTTCAGCCGCGCCATCTGAATGTATTCGCTCTCCATCACCTCGATCATCGAGGCGCGCATGATGCGGCTCATATAGGGAATGACAGCGAGGTTGAGGGTGAGCACCGGCAGCACCGTCTGCCCGAGCTGTCGCCACAGCGGCACGCTGTCATCCAGCATGGCGACGGCGGGCAGCAGATGCGTGACATTGGTTGCCAGCAGCACGATCAGCGCGATGCCGATGACGAATTCCGGCACCGCCGCCAGAATCAGCGTGATGGCGGACAGCGCATGATCGACCAAGCCGTCCCGCCACACCGCCGAGACGACGCCGATGGCGAGCGATAGCGGGATCGCGAAGATCGCCGAGACCACGACGAGGAAAGCGGAGTTGACGACACGCGGCGCGATCAGTGTCGCGACCGGGCTTTCGGATGCGAGCGATTCACCGAAATTGCCGTGCAGGATGCCGCCGATCCAGGTGGTGTATTGGCTGAGCAGCGGCTGGTTGAGATGCAGCGCGCTGCGCAGCGCGGCAAGCCGCTCGGGTGTCGCGGTCTTGCCGAGGATTGCCTGCGCGGCATCACCCGGCAGCGCCTGCGTTCCCGCGAAGACGAGAATGGAAACGCAGATCAGGGTGACGATGCCGAGGCCGAAGCGGCGCAGCAGAACGCGGATCATCGGCCACGGCGCCGGGACATCAATGCGACGCGCCCGTCACACGAAATACATTTGCGCGAAGCCGTAATTGCCGAGCGGATTGCCGGTGCGCGAGGGCACCAGACCGCCGATCTTGCTGGAATAGCCATCGACCTGATCGCGGAAGCCCCAGATGATATAGCCGCCGGTGTCGTAGTCGATGGCTTGCGCGGCGTGGATGAGCTCCGTGCGCTTGGCGAAATCGACGGTGGTCAGTGCTTCGCTGACCAGCGCCTCGAATTTCGGATCCGACCAATGGGTTTCGTTGAAGCTCGCGGTGGGCGTCTGGCAGGAGGCGACCTGGCTCAGATAGTCGCGGGTGAACCAGAAATCCTGCGCGAAGGTCCATTTCAGATAGTCGTCGCCGTAGAAGACGCCGCTATCGACCTTGCGGACATTCACCGTCACGCCGGCACCCTGGGCCTGCTGGGCGAAAACCTGCGCGGCCTCGACAAGCCCGGCGGCGACGTCGCCGGTTACGAGTTCGACCGCGAGGTCGGCATGACCGGCCGCCTTGAGCAGCGATTTGGCCTGGTCGAGATCCTGATGGCGTTGCGGCAGGCTGTGGTTGAAGGAGGGGTCGAAGGGCGAGAACAAATCATTCGCGACCGAGCCCTGGCCCGACAGCGCCTGGGCGATCATCTGCGGCCGATCGACGATGAGGCGCATGGCCTGGCGCACGCGCACGTCGCTGAAGGGCGCCTGATCGACGCGCATGGTGAAAGGCAGCCAGCCGCCGGTTTTCGCGACCAGCGTCTTGAGCCCCGGCGTCATGCCCAGCGGCACGGTCTGCGCGAAGGGCACGTTGTCGATGACATGCACTTGGCCGCCCATCAGGGCATTGATGCGCGCCGTGTCGTCCGGGAAGTCGATGATGACCAGCTCGGCGACATAGGGCAGTCCGGTGCGCCAATAGCCTGAATAAGCGGGCATGTGTGTGCGGTCGCCCGGCGTGAAGCTGCCGAAGCGGAACGGCCCGGTGCCGACCGGGTTCTTCACGTCGTAGCCGATGGGAATGATGCTGTTGGTATATTGCGCGAGTTCGCGGTCGATGATGGCGTTGGCGCGCTTGAGCTTGATCGAGAAGGAGAGGTCGTCGATCTTCGTCAGGCCATTCGCGTCGATATCCGCGAGACCGGCAGCACCGCCGCCCGGCGTCTTCGGGTCTATGATGCGCTTGATCGAGAAGATGGCGTCATCGGCGGTGAGCGGCTTGCCGTTGTGGAAGGTGACGCCCTTGCGGAGCTTCACGGTCCAGAGGTCGGCCGTCTTGTTCGGGGTGATCTCAGTCGCGAGCAGCATCTGGAAGCTGTAGTCGGGCGCGATGGTCGCCAGCGTCTCATACATCGCGAAGTTGCGGGCGATGTCGGGGTAGGTCACGGCCTGATGCGCGTCGAGCGTGTCCTTGGCGCCGCCGCCGGCGCAGCCGACGAGCAGGGTGCCGCCCTTTTTCGGCGTGGCGGCCCGGGCGCCGGACGGAAGGATGAGGCCGCTGGCGCTTAGGGCGCCGCCGGCGAGGGCCAGCCGGAGAAGGTCACGGCGCGGAAGGTTGCCGAGGTTGTCTCGTTTCGAGGCGCCACGAAGATCCCGCATATCCGTTCTCATCCTCATTTTTTCGCAACCCTGACCAGCGGGACCTTAGGGGCTCGGGTAAACCACTCGCGATACGAAAAGCGAAGCTTTACGTGCTGAATGCGTAAGTCGAGCCAAGCATCGACTCCGGAGCCAAAGCCGCAGCGTGGAGGTTAAGGCCTGGATGCTCGGCCCCTGGGCGAGATACGCATCGCTGATCATGACGTTATTGCCCGCCGGATCGGCCGAAAACTTTCCGATTCTCAAACCCGCCCCAAACATCCCCGCACCAAAGCCGCGAAGGCCCGCGCGCGATGGCTGGTCGCATGCTTGCGGGCCGGGTCCATCTCCCCATAGGTCTGGTGCTCGCCTTCGGGCAGGAACATCGGGTCGTAGCCGAACCCCCGCTTGCCGCGGGGCGGCCAGACCATCACGCCGTCCGCCCGGCCCTCGAAGATCTCGTAATGCCCATCCGGCCAGGCGAGGCACAGCGCCGAGATGAACCAGGCGCCGCGATCCTCCGCCCCCTCAGCCTCGGCATTCACACGCTCCATGGCGACGCGGAAATCCTTCCCAGGTCCCGCCCAGCGCGCCGAATAGATGCCCGGCGCGCCGCCCAGCGCCGCCGCGCAGAAGCCGGAGTCGTCGGAGAGCGACGGCAGCCCGCTCGCCACGGCCGCCGCTTGGGCCTTCAGCCGCGCATTGCCGGCGAAGCTGGTCTCGGTCTCCTCCGGCTCCGGCAGGCCAAGCTCGCCTGCGGAGACCACATGGATGTCCCAAGGCGCCAGCAGCTCGCGGATCTCGACGAGCTTGCCGGGATTGTGGCTGGCCAGAACCAGCCGCGCGCCAGGGTCGAGCGGGCGGGCCATCAGGCCACGGGCTCCGCCGCCTCGATCGCCGCCGTCTGCGCCGCGAACAGCGCGCGCGTGCCGGTGCGGGCGAGGCTCATCAGCGCCAGACAGTCCATATCGGTGAAGGGCGTCTTTTCCGCGGTCGCCTGGATCTCGACGATGCCGCCCGCCGCCGTCAGCACGAAGTTGCTGTCTGCATCGGCATCCGAATCCTCGAGGTAATCCAAATCCAGCACCGCCTCGCCAGCCACCAGCCCGCAGGACACCGCCGCCACCTGCCCGGTCAGCGGCGCCGCCGCGATGACCCGCTTGGCTACCAGGTGCCGGAAGGCCAGCGCCAGCGCGACATAGGCGCCGGTGATGGCGGCGCAGCGCGTTCCGCCATCGGCATTGAGCACGTCGCAGTCGAGCGTGATCGACATCTCGCCCATCGCCTTGCGGTCCACCACCGCCCGCAGCGAACGCCCGATAAGTCGCTGGATTTCCTGCGTGCGGCCGGATTGCTTGCCGCGCGCCGCCTCCCGGTCACCCCGCGTATGGGTGGCGCGGGGCAGCATGCCGTATTCAGCCGTCACCCAGCCCTCGCCGCGCCCGCGCAGGAAGGGTGGCACCCGGCTCTCGACGCTGGCGACACAGAGCACCTCGGTAAAGCCCATGCGAATGAGGGCCGAGCCTTCAGCATGGCGCGCGAAGCCGGTGGTGATGGAGACGGGGCGCAGCGCGTCTGCGGCGCGGCCGGAATGTCGCATGGAGAGTGTCCTTTGTGGAGAAACCGGGCCGCCTCAGGCGATCAAGACGGCGCGGATATCGTTGACATTGGTGAGCGTCGGCCCCGTCACGACGAGGTCGGCGAGCGCGGAGAACAAGGTGTAGCTGTCATGGCCCGCGAGCACCGCATGCGGATCGATCCCGGCGGCCCGAGCGCGCGCCAACGTCTCCGGCGTCACAATCGCGCCTGCCGCCGTCTCAACCCCATCGATGCCATCGGTATCGCCAGCCAGTGCCCAGATCCCCGGCGCGCCATTCAGAGCGAGCGCCAGACCGAGCAGGCATTCGGTATTGCGTCCGCCGCGCCCGGCGGTCTTGGCGCCGATCGTCACTGAGGTCTCGCCGCCCGACAGCAGCACAGCGGGGCGCCGGACCGGCGCGCCATGCCGCGCGACGCTCAGCGCGATACCCGCCAGCACGATGCCCAGCTCGCGGCTTTCGCCTTCCAGCGCATCGCCGAGGATCAGCGGCGAGAGCCCCTGCGCCTCGGCGGCCTTGGCGGCGGCCCGCAGCGCCATCATCGGCGTCGCCACCATCCGCACCTCGACGGGGAAATCGCCGGGCTTGGGCGTCTCCTCCCGCCGCGCGAGGTAATCGAGCACAGCGGCCGGCAGCGGCATCGCAATACGCGCCAGGATCGCCGCAACCTGGGCCGCCGTCGTATCGTCGGGCAGGGTGGGACCGCTCGCGATGATGGCGGGATCGTCACCCGGCACATCGCTGATGGCGAGGGTCAGCACCCGCGCCGGCTGCGCGGCGGCGGCGAGGCGGCCGCCCTTGATGCCCGACAGATGCTTGCGCACCGCATTCATCGCCCCGATCGGCGCCCCGCTCGCCAGCAACGCGCGGTTGACCGCCTGCTTGTCGGCGAGCGTCAGCCCCTCGGCCGGCAAGGCCATCAGCGCCGAACCGCCACCGGAGATGAGGGCGATGACCAGATCCTCGGGCCCAAGCCCGCGCACGCAATCCAGCATGCGCCGCGCCGCGATCTCGCTATTCGCATCGGGCACCGGATGCGAGGATTCCATGACCTCGATCCGCGTCGTCGGCACAGCATGGCCGTAGCGCGTCACGACGAGGCCGGAGAGCGCCACGTCGGGCCAGGCCGCCTCCAGCGCCGCCGCCATCAGGGCCGAGGCCTTGCCCGCGCCGACCACCACGCAGCGACCGCGCGGCGGCGGCGGAAGATGGGCGGCCAGGGTCAGCCGGGGATCGGCGGCGGCCACCGCCGCGTCGAAGATCGCCCTCAGCGCCGCGCGGGCCTGCGTGTCGTTCCATGCCATAGCCGGGGCATCGCCTGTTCCTCGGCGCTTGACAAGCGGCGCCTCGCGGGACTGGCTCTGGCCGAGGATCAGCAAGGCCGGCGGACGGCGAGGGAACGAGACAAAATGAAAATCGCGGTCATCGGCACGGGCCTCATCGGCCGCTCCTGGAGCATGGTCTTCGCCCGCGCGGGTCTCGACGTCTCGATCTGGGATGCGCATCCGCCCGCCGCCGATGCCGCCCTCGACTTCATCGGCCACCGCCTGCCGGAGCTCGCCGAGCTGGGCCTGCTTCATGGCCGCACGCCCGAGGCCGTGCTGGCCGCCATAAAGCCCGCCGCCAGCCTGGCCGACTGCCTCGCCGGCGCCGCCCATGTGCAGGAGAACGGGCCGGAGCGCGTTGCCGACAAGACCACGCTCTTCGCCGAGCTGGATCGCCTGGCCGCGCCCGATACGGTGCTCGCCAGCTCCACCACCGCGATCCGCGCGAGCGCCTTCACCGAGGCGCTCCCCGGCCGTGGCCGCTGCCTGGTCGCCCATCCGGTCAACCCGCCCTATCTCATTCCGCTGGTGGAGCTCAGCCCGGCGCCCTGGACGACACCCGATACGGTGGCGCGGACTAAGACGCTGATGGAGCAGGCGGGCATGGTGCCGGCGGTGCTGAAGCGCGAGATCGACGGCTTCATCCTCAACCGCCTCCAGGCGGCGCTGATCGCCGAGGGCATGTCCCTGGTCGAGACCGGCATCGCCGACCCCTCGGATATCGACAACACGGTGAAGCACGGCCTCGGCCTCCGCTGGTCCTTCATGGGTCCGTTCGAGACCATCGACCTCAACGCCCCCGGCGGTCTGCGCGACTATGTTGACCGCTACGGCCCCGGCTTCAGCGACATGATGGCGCATTCGACAGTGCCAAGCTGGTCCGGCGCCTCGATCGAACGCCTGCACGCGGACCGCCGCGAGGCCGTGCCGGAGGCCGAGCATAAGGCCCGCCAGGAATGGCGCGACCGGCGGCTCATGGCGCTGATGGCGCATAAGGTCACGCAGCCGGATTGAGGCGGGGCGCCCTTCGGCGAGAGAATGCGCCGCTTGTAGGATTTTCGGGCCTACGCTGGTCGAGCGCGCAACTCTTTCTCCCCCTCCTTGCAAAGAAGGGTTTTGGCGTGGGTTCGTGCAAGCGCCGAAGGCTGACTTATCGGCGCATACTGAACCCGTTCTGACCCTCCCTTGTAGGAAGGGGATTGAGCTGCGCGGCCGGGCTACGCGCAGCAAGCCAGTGCCGGCTCGGTCTCAAGCGATCCCTAAACCTTGGCTGCGCCAGCTGTGATCTTTTGAAAATCTCAACAGGATGGGGGTGGGAAACTCCTCTTCCTCCGTGTTTTGCCTTGCACGCTCAGCTTGATCCGAGTTCAGGATGCGCTGCAACGTGGCGGCACTGGGTGCCCAGACAGCAATAGTCCAACAACCAACTTTAAGCGCCCGAGGAAATTCGCTATTTCCGCACACAGGTAATGCCGGCGCGGATCATTGCAATTGAGCACTCGGTCAGCTCAGGTAACGGCGCTTCCCCAGGCCAACTCGCCTGGAACCGGCAGGCTGCTGGCAGTATCAGATGCAGGGCGAGCCAACGTTAAGCGGTCGAAGCATTTAGCTGTTGTCGCGCACAGATAAATGCCGATGCGCATCGCTGCAACTTAATATCAAACCAGATTGGCTGACGGCATTTCCACATGGCCGACCACCCGGTCTTTACGATTTTGATCCGATTTTCGGTGCGTATCCGATCCAGACGTGCAGGGTTTGAGAGAACATGGAATCGGTAGTCGACCTTTATGGCAAACGGAAACATCGAAGACCCTGGCGCCCAATCGGCATCGACTTAGGTCATTGCCTTTCGGAACCAGCATAGACAGTCCGCAGATCGGCTGTCCTGCCGGTTTCCGCACACGCTTCTCCCGACAGAATCACTAGTCTCGCACAAGGAATTGCGAAATGCCCTATACTTACCCCACCGCACCGTTTGCCATATCCACGTCTCAGATCGCGAGCGTCACGACGAATCAAATCTTGAACGCTGGGGAGGAGGACGCAAGTCAGGAACTGCTAGTAGCAACAACGCCAGCGTCATCGCAATGGGCTAGTTTCCCGGACGCTCCCGCATCAAATACCGTCCTTATTCAGGGGACCGTTTCTGCTGGTGCGTCAATTACGATCAGCTACACGGACTTGTCAGGCCAAGAAGTGAATCTGACAGGTACCATACTCGAAACGAGTCCAAATTCTTACCTGGTATCCCTTAATGGGATGGCGGGCGGGCCATTTATACAAATAAGCAACGCGGCGACCGACGCCGCAACTTCCGTCACATACGGGCCGCAGGGTCCGAACGTCGACGGTTACCTGGTGGACGTAACCCCTTTTAATGGCGACTCGGCCTCGGCTCCGCTCTCACCCGCGCTCCAGTCCGGGGCAGTTGTGGCGATAGGCCCAGACAACCTGCTGCCTGACGGAACGCCGGTTTCTGGCGGAACGGTCCTGGCGGGCGCGACGTTGATTGTCGATGCGGGCGCGGTCGCCTCCGCGATACAGAATTACGGCACGATCATTGTCGAAGCCGGCGGCGAAGACTCCGGCGTCATCGTCTATAGCGGTGGAAACGAGCTGCTCAACGGGGGCCTCGCAAGCGGTACCACGCTTGAATCTGGCGGCACGGAGACCGTGCAGGGCGGCGGCTCATTCGTCTTTTTCACGGTGTCATCGGGCGGCAGCCTCGACCTTGCTTCCGGTAGCGTACTGAGCAATGGCATCATCGCATCGGGCGCGACGCTGATCGTATCGAGTGGCGTGACGGCGGCGGCCCTGACCATCGAGCCCGGCGGTTTGGAAATCGTGGACTCCGGCGGCAGCGCGGTGCTCAACACCATCAGCGGAATCGCCATCGTCACAAACGGTGGCAGGGATAGTGCCGGCGTTATCGCGTCTGGCGGAGTGGAGACGGTGCAGAACGGCGGCACCCTCATGAATGTGACGATCTTCGATGGCGGTACCGCATTCGTGGAGGACGGCGGAATAGTGCTCCAAGGTGATACCCAGCTTCCATCGGGCGGTCTCGTCCTCGAATCTGGTAGCCTGTTGAGCCAGGGCGTGCTGAACACGGGCGAGCTGCTGGCCGTATCGAATGGCGTGGCCGTGATCGGCATCAACATCGAAGGCGGTGCCTCGCTGGGCGTGGACTCCGGCGCGACCGCGGAGAGTAACGTCTTCGGCGCCGTGAACGTTACGAGCGGCGGCACGACGATCGGCGACAATATCAGTTCTGGCGGTGTCGAGAACGCGGCGTCCGGCGCCCTGTTGCTCCAAACGCAACTATTTTCGGGCGGCACGCTGAACCTCGAATCCGGCAGCCTGTTGAGCCAGGGCGTGGTGAACTCGGGCGCGACGCTGATCGTGTCGAATGGCGCCTGGGTCAGCGGCAATACCGTCGGAACCGGCGGTATGCAGATCGTGGTGTCCGGCGGCACAGCCGAAACTAACGTCAGCGGCACCGAGATCGTTGCGAATGGCGGCTTGGATAGCGGCACGTTTGTCGACTCTGGTGGAACGGAGACGGTTCAGAACGGCGGCTCCGCCATGTTTGCTACAGCCGAAGCTGGCGGTACCCTGATCGTGCAGGCCGGCGGCGATCTGACCAGCGCCGCGCTGTCATCGGGCGGCAGCTTCGACCTCGTTGCCGGCAGCACCGTGTTCGGTGGTTTCGTGTGGTCGGGCGGCACGCTGGTCGTATCGGATGGCGTCAGCGTCACCAGCATGGTCATCGCTTCGAGTGGCACGGAGATCGTGGAGTCTGGCGGCATCGCGAAGAACACCGTCAGCTCGGGCGGCACCGCAATCATTTTGAGTGGCGGCACGGATAGCGGTGGTCTGGTCGAGTCCGGCGGCAAAGAGACGGTGCAGAAGGGCGGCACCGGCATGAATGTGACGGTCGTCTCGGGCGGCAACGAGATGGTGCAGTCCGGCGGCGAATTGCTCAACGCCGCGCTTTCATCGGGCGGCAGCTTCGCCCTCGCCTCCGGTAGCGTGGTGAGCGGCGGTCTTGTGAACTCGGGCGCGACGCTGGTCGTATCGAGTGGTGTGACGGCGATCGGCGTGACCATCGAGCCGGGTGGCACGGAGATCGTTGAAGCCGCCGGCATTGCGAGTGGCACTGTCGATAGCGGTGCGGTGCTGATCAGCAATGGCGGCACGGAAGCCGGTGGCACCGTGCTGAATGGCGGTAGGGCGACCGTATCGTCGGGCGGCATTGCGAGCGGCGTCACGATCGGCTCCGGCGGCACAGAGATCGTGTCGAGCTTCGCTACTTTGCTGAACCCCGTGCTCTCGTCAGGCGGCGTGCTGAATGTCGGGCCCGGTATACTCGAGGGCGGCGGCACCGTGCTCAGTGGCGCGACGCTGACCGTGCCGAGCGGTGCCGTCGTAAGCGGCGTCACTGTGCAAACCGGCGCCTCCGAAGTGGTGCTGGCTGGCGGGATAGAAGGCTCTACCCTCGATAACGGATCGGTCACGATTGCGGCTATCGGCGAGTCTCTTAATGACACTGTGGCGAGCGGTGGTCAGGAGACTGTGGCGACCAGTGGTTACGCGAACCAAACCACGATCGGCTCCGGCGGCACCGATACGATATCGAGCGGCGGGACTTTGCAGAACTATACCTTGTCCTCAGGCGGCACGCTGATTTTCCTGAGCGGCGCTGTGGACAGCGGCGGCACGGTGGCCTCGGGTGGGACCCTCACTGTGGCGAGCGGGGTGACGGTCAGCGGCGTGACCGTGGAGTCCGGCGGCTCCGAGGTGATCCAGCCGGGCGGGACTGCGATCGGCAATCGCGACGGCGGGACCGTTACCGTCGGTTCGGGCGGCGTGGATAGCGGCGGCACGATCTTGTCCGGTGGTGCCGAGAAGGTCTCGGCAGGAGGCACGGCGAGCGGCACCATCATCGGATCCGGTGGCACGGATACCGTGTCGAGCGGTGGGACTCTGCTGAACCCGACCCTGTCATCCGGCGGCACGCTGGTTCTCCAGCCGGGCGCTGTGGAC
>NZ_LMUG01000045.1:80598-81000 GCF_009766125.1 Acidisoma sp. S159 | reverse complement strand
ACTGCTGAGAACCCGACGGTCTCATCAGGTGGTGTTCTCAACGTCCTCCCGGGCGGGGTGGAGTTCGGCGGCACGGTTGGGTCGGGCGTTACGGCCTTTGTGTCGAGCGGGGAAACGCTCAGCGGCATGAATGTTGGTCCGGGCGGCAGCCTCGTGGTGCTGCCCGGCGGGACAGCGACCGGGACCATTGACAGCGGAACGGTTACGGTCTTGTCGGGCGGCAAGGCGCTTGGTGATACTGTGACGAGCGGCGGTCAGGAGATTGTATCCGCCGGCGGGACGGGTAGCGGCACCACGATCGGCGCCGGTGGCACGGATACCGTGTCGACCGGCGGCACGCTGCTGAACCCGACGCTGTCGTCGGGCGGCACGTTGGCTTTTCAGCCCGGTGCTGTGGAGAGT
>NZ_LMUG01000045.1:80519-80588 GCF_009766125.1 Acidisoma sp. S159 | reverse complement strand
GGGCGGCACGGATAGCGGCACCCTCGTCGGGTCCGGCGGCACGGATACCGTGTCGAGCGGCGGCACTTC
>NZ_LMUG01000045.1:79837-80509 GCF_009766125.1 Acidisoma sp. S159 | reverse complement strand
GGCGGTACGGTGCTGAGTGGCGCGACGCTGACCGTGTCGAGCGGGGTGACGGCAACCGGCGTCACCGTGCAGTCCGGCGGCTTGGAAGTGGTGCAATCCGGCGGGACAGCGGCCGCGACCATCGATGACGGAACGGTCACGGTCTCGTCAGGCGGCAAGACGCTTGGCGATACCGTGGCGAGCGGCGGCCATGAGACCGTGTCGGCGGGCGGCACGGATAGCGGCACCCTCGTCGGGTCCGGCGGCACGGATACCGTGTCGAGCGGCGGCACTTCGCTGAACCCGACGCTGTCATCCAGCGGCACGCTGGTTCTCCAGCCGGGGGCGGTGGAAAGCGGCGGCACGGTGGCCTCGGGCGGCACCCTTAGTGTGTCGAGCGGGGTGCGGATCGACGGCCTGATGGTGGCGTCTGGTGGCTCGGTGGTAATTCTGTCCAGCGGAATTGCGAGCGGCACGCTCGATAGCGGTTCGGTGCAGGTGAGCAGCGGTGGTGCGGAAGCCGGTGGCACGGTGGCGAGCGGCGGCCATGAGACGGTCTCCGCGGGTGGAACGGGCAGCGGCACCACGATCGAATCGGGCGGAACGGAGGCCGTGTCGAGCGGCGGGGCTCTCCTGGACCCGACGCTCTCGTCGGGTGGCACGCTCACTCTGGCTCCTGGCGCAACGGACAGC
>NZ_LMUG01000045.1:79604-79827 GCF_009766125.1 Acidisoma sp. S159 | reverse complement strand
GGTGGTCAGTGGTGTGACCGTGGCGTCCGGCGCCTCCGAGGTGATCCAGCCCGGCGGCACCGCGATCGGCAATCGCGATGGCGGCACCGTTACGGTAGGTTCGAGCGGCGTGGATAGCGGCGGCACGATCTTGTCCGGCGGGGCCGAGAAGGTCTCCGCGGGAGGTATGGCGAGCGGCACTGTGATCGACTCCGGCGCCACCGCCACGGTTTCAAGCGGCGGT
>NZ_LMUG01000045.1:79258-79594 GCF_009766125.1 Acidisoma sp. S159 | reverse complement strand
GCTGAACCCAACGCTGTCATCCAGCGGCACGCTGGTTCTCCAGCCGGGCGCCGTGGAAAGCGGCGGCACGGTGGCTTCTGGCGCCACCCTCACTGTGGCGAGCGGGGTGGTGGTCAGTGGTGTGACCGTGGCGTCCGGCGCCTCCGAGGTGATCCAGCCCGGCGGCACCGCGATCGGCAATCGCGACGGCGGCACCGTTACGGTCGGTTCGGGCGGCGTGGATAGCGGCGGCACGATCTTGTCCGGCGGTGGCGAGACGGTCTCGGCAGGCGGTACGGCGAGCGGCACCAACATCGGGTCCGGTGGCACGGATACCGTGTCGGGTGGCGGAACCTT
>NZ_LMUG01000045.1:0-79248 GCF_009766125.1 Acidisoma sp. S159 | reverse complement strand
ACTGCTGAGAACCCGACGGTCTCATCAGGTGGTGTTCTCAACGTCCTCCCGGGCGGGGTGGAGTTCGGCGGCACGGTTCTCTCGGGTACGACTTTCTACGTGTCGAGCGGGATCACGGTGAACAGCATGACCGTTGCCGCGGGCGGCAGCATCGTGGTGCTGTTCGGCGGGGTAGCGAGCGGTATCGATGACTTCGGCAACGTCACCGTCAGTAGTGGCGGCAAGCTCTTTGACCCGATTGAAAGCGGCGGCCTGGTGTCGGTTACCGCCGGCGCCTCGACTGTCGACACGGTGATATCGAGTGGCGGCACAGAGATCGTATTCTCAGGCGGCACAGTTGTGGCTCCGGTGGTCGCGTCGGGTGGCAGCCTGATCATGTCTTCCGGTGCGACGGATCTTGGTGCGGTCATCCTGAGCGGCCAAACGCAGACGATCGGCAATGGGGTTGTCTTCGCCGGCGGCACGACGCTGGCGGGCGGCAGTCTGGTGATCCAGAGCGGCGGCATTGATAGCGGGCTGTTCGATCAGGGCACGGTGATTATCAGTGGCACCAATACAAGTGATGGCATCGCAGCCGGTGGCATCGAGGAGGTGGCGAGCGGCGGCACTCTCGTCGAGGCTGCTCTGCAGGGCGGCACATTGGTGATCTTGTCTGGGGGGTCGGCCGATCTGACATCCAGCGTAAACAACGGTGCGATCGTCTTCAGCGGCAGTGGTCCCGAGCAGTTGACGATCGATGGAAACTTGGCGCCGGCCGCTGCCATTTCGGGTTTCACCGATCCGGCCGTGGGCGGGAAGACCATCGACATCACGGGGATCGGCTCGGCCGTAACGAGCAGCAGCATCACCTTCAGTTCGGGCGCCGAGACACTTACCGTGTCTGGCACGCTCGGGACGGTCACGGTGAAGTTGGCGGCCGGTAGTACTCCGGGTCAGCTGGCGCTCACGACCGACGGCCGTGGCGGCATCCTGGTGATCTGCTTCGCCGAAGGCACCCGGATCGCCACGACGAATGGCGACGTCGCTGTCGAGGCACTGCGTGAAGGCGACTGGGTGTTGACAGCCTTGGGAGACGTGGCGCGGGTGAGGTGGATCGGCCATCGCCGCTTCAGCCTTGCATCCCGGCCGGATGTGGCGCCGATCCGCCTCAGCGAGGGGTCGCTCGGAGAAGGTGTGCCCTCGCGCGATCTTCTTGTCAGCCCGGAACATGCCATGGGCCTGGGCGGCAAGCTGGTTCCGGCGCGGTTGCTGGTCAATGGCAGCAGCATCACCCGCGACACCAGCATGGCGGGGATTACCTACTACCATGTCGAACTGCCGCGTCATGACCTGCTGCTGGCGGAAGGGGCGGCAGCGGAAAGCTGGCTCGATACGGGCAACCGGGGGATGTTCGCGAACGCTCCAGGCTCGGTCGATCTGTATGCCGACCTGGAGCCCGATCTCACCTCCGAGGCGTGGCAGACCCAGGCTTGTGCGCCCTTGGTGGAAGGCGGTCTCGACCTCGCGGTCATCCGGGCGCGGCTGGAGGGCCGAGCGATCATCCTCGGTTATGGCGGGGGTGCCGCTCAGACCTTGTGGCTCGAAACCCAAGGTAAGCACTCGATCGCGCTGCCGGCGGGTGGTGGCCTTCTCCGCTTGGCTTCGGTCGCCGCCAGGGCGCCTGGCGACGAGCGGCGATTGGGGGCGGCGATCGCCGAGGTAACAGTCGATGAGGTGGCGCTCGATCTCGAGGATCATCGCCTGGCCCTCGGTGTCCATGCGATCGAGCGGCTGGGTGAAGCCACCTGGCGCTGGACAGATGGGCAGGCGCTGCTCGACTTCGGGCCAAGCGAGGTTGAGCGTGTGGTGACGGTCACGGTGACGGTCATTGCGGCCGAGCAGGATTGGGCCGTCGCGGCATGAAGGTTGGGGAGGAGCCGCGACGCTCCTCCCTTGTCTGAACGGCTGAAGGAAGAACGGGGCGCCCAGCCGATCGGGCGCCGTTTTTCGTTGGTTACCGAAGATGCGCCTCCACCCAATCCTCACAGATCGCGAC
Organism: Acidisoma sp. S159; assembly: GCF_009766125.1. NCBI lineage: Bacteria > Pseudomonadati > Pseudomonadota > Alphaproteobacteria > Acetobacterales > Acidocellaceae > Acidisoma > Acidisoma sp. S159. Next base: position 77,213 of record NZ_LMUG01000045.1, on the reverse strand, counting down.
GCCTTCCTGCGCGGTGAGGCCTTGGGGGTTGAGACACCAGGCGAGCCATAGCCCGTCGAGCAAGGCCGATAGCCCGGCGGCGGCGAGCCGGAGGTCCGGGGTCCGCGCCGGCTGGCGATCTCGTATGAGGTCGGCGAGCAAGTCTCCGAGCGACCGGCGATATTCCTCGTTCGTGCGGGTGTGGACTGTCTTCATCGCTTCGGAGTGGCGGATCATGCTCCAGAAAACGAGCCAAGCACTGAGGTAATCCGGATCCAGCACGGCGGCGGAGAAGGAGACTGTGAAGAAGGCCGTGAGGCGCTGGCGCGGATCGCCGCCGGCCTCCGCGACGCCAGCCAGGATGTCCCGCAGCACACGGGTCGCCAAGTGGTCATAGGCCTCGGCGACGAGATCCTCGAGATGGGCGTAGTGATGATTGATGAGGCCGGTGGAGACGCCGGCGGCGGCGGCGATGCGTCGGATGGAGGCGCCGGCCGCCCCTTGCTCGGCGAGGCATCGCAGGGTGGACGTCACCAGATGTTCGCGCCGCAGCGCCGGCTTTACGCGCCGGTATTTCCGTTCGGGCTCCACAATGTCGTTTGCCAGTTGCCGCTCCGAGGAAAGCCTTCAATTGCTTCTAACAGCACCGGCATGGGAAGCGCGATGCCCCTTGCTGAACGATTGATCAAGAAGGCCCGGATCGTCTACCACAGCGGCCATGGACACAAACCTCGCCGCCGCCACCCGGTCTCGTTTCTCCTCGATGGTTGACCGCGTCGGCGGTCCCGGCGCCGCGGCCTGGGAAATCCACTATGCGGCTGTGCAAGCGCGCCGACGAAACGAGAATGTAATTCTGCTGAGCGTTGGCGATCCGGATTTCGAGACGCCTCCGACGATCGTCGAGGCCGCTGTGGATGCGCTACGGAATGGCGACACGCATTATGCCGATGTCCAGGGCCGGCCCGGCCTGCGGCAGGCGGTGGCCGACCGTCACGAGCGGGCGACCGGGTGCCAGACCTCGGCGGAAAACGTCGTCATCCTGGCCGGGGCGCAGAACGCCTTGTTCGTCACCACCCTTTGCCTCTGCGATGCCGGGGACGAGGTGCTGGTGCCGCAGCCGATGTATGTGACCTATGAGGCGGTGATCCGGGCTTCGGGCGCGGTGCCCGTGCCCGTGCCTGCGGCGCCGGGTGGATTCAGGCTCGATCCGGCGGCGCTGGCCGCCCGTGTCACGCCGCGCAGCCGCGCCATTCTCATCGCCAACCCATCCAACCCGACCGGCACCGTGATGACGGCGGAGGAGTTGGCGGCGCTGGCGGCAGTGGCGCGCGCGCATGACCTCTGGGTCATCGCCGACGAGGTTTACGGCGCGCTGACCTTCGACCGGCCGCACCTTCCTGTCGCCGCATTGCCTGGGATGGCGGAAAGAACCATCACCATCACCAGCCTTTCCAAATCCCATGCCATGACAGGCTGGCGGATCGGCTGGGCCGTCGGGCCGCAAGAATTCGTGACGCATGCGGTCAATCTGTCGCTCTGCACGCTTTACGGGCTGCCGGGCTTCGTGCAGGCGGCGGCCGAGCATGCGCTGTCCCTGGGGGACGCGCCGGTCGCCGAGATGCGAGAAGTCTACAGGGCGCGGCGTGATTTCGTCGCGCGGCGCCTCGCCCATTATCCCGAGCTGCGATGCACGGTGCCCGAGGCCGGCATGTTCATGATGGTGGATGTGAGCGCCACCGGATTGAGCGCCAATGAATTCGCCTGGGCCCTGTTCCGCGCCACCGGTGTTTCCGTGCTGGACGGCGCGGCTTTCGGGATCGAAACGGCCAAATACCTGCGCCTCTCCTTCACCGTTTGCGAGGAGATCCTCGATGATGCGTGCAGCCGCATCGGCGGTTTCCTCGCCACACTCACCCCAGCCATAGCGGGTGCGGCATGAGTGAGGCGGCGGGCCGCACTGTCGGCGAAGCGCTGATCGATCTGCTGCGGGCGCGCGGCGTCGATACCGTCTTCGGCATTCCGGGCGTGCATACGGTGGAGCTGTATCGCGGCCTCGCCTCCAGCACGATCCGCCACATCAGCGCGCGGCACGAGGCGGCGCTCGGCTTCATGGCGGATGGCTATGCGCGCGCCACCGGCCGGCCAGGCGTCTGCTTCGTCATCACCGGGCCGGGCGTCACGAACATCGCGACGCCGATGGCGCAGGCCTATGGCGATTCGATTCCCATGCTGGTGATTTCGAGCGTCAATCCGGCCGGGCGCGATGGTTCTGGAGACGGCTGGCTGCATGAATTGCCGGACCAGCAAGGCGTCGCGCAGCGCGTCGCGGCCTTTTCGCATACGGTGCGGACGGCGGCGGAACTGCCGCAGGTACTCGACCGTGCCTTCGCGGTCTTCGATGGTGCGCGGCCACGACCGGTCCATATCGCTTTGCCGACGACGCTGCTTTCGGCGCCGGCTGGCGACCTGGTGCGAAATCGTGCGCCAGCGACGGTCGCGCTGCCTTTGCCCGATGCCGCGACGCTCGATGCCGCGCGGAACGAGCTTGCCTATGCCCGGCGGCCGCTGCTGCTCGCCGGTGGGGGCGCCCAGCGCGCTGGCCGGGAGATTTTGGCGCTGGCCGAGCGGCTCGACGCGCCGGTGGTACTCACCATCAATGCACGCGGGCTGCTGCCGCATGACCATCCGCTCAACGTGCCGCTGAGCGCCTCGCTTGCCGGTGTGCGCGCTTTGATCGGTGAGGCCGATGTGGTGCTGGCGGTCGGCACGGAACTTGGCCCGACCGATTACGACATGTGGGACGAGGGTGGCTTCGGAATTCCGGGCCGTCTCATTCGCGTCGATATCGACCCTGAACAGGCCATGCGCGGGGTGTCTCCGGACATCACATTGATTGGCGACGCCGGCGGCACGCTCGCGCGGCTGCTCGATGGTTTGGGGCAGGTGAGCGCGGATGGCGCGGCGCGGGCGACGGCCGCGCGGCATGCGGCGCTTGTGGGTATCGAGGCGATCGATCGCTTCGACCTCGACTGCCTCGAAACGGTGCGCGCGGTACTGCCGGATGCGATCGTGGTCGGTGATTCCACACGGCAGGTCTATGCCGGCAATCTCTATTTCGGCGGCTCCGCGCCGCGTGGCTGGTTCAATGCCGCGACGGGGTATGGCGCGCTGGGCTACGGCCTGCCGGCCGCCGTGGGCGCCGCGATCGCAGCACCAGAGCGGCCAGTGGTCTGCCTCTGCGGTGATGGCGGATTGCAATTCTCGCTGGCCGAGCTTGGCACCGCCAAGGAGTCCGGGGCGCGGGTGATCCTGCTGCTGCTGAACAATGGCGGGTACGGTGAGATCAAGGCGGCGATGCGCCGCTCGGGCGTGGCGCCGGTGGGCGTCGATCTGTTCACGCCGGACTTCCAGCAGCTCGTGCGCGCCTACGGCTGGAACGCGACACGCCTCGGTGCGGGTGATTCGCTGGAGGCGGCGTTGCGGTCAGCCGCCGGGCGCGAGGGGCCGAGCCTCATCGAGTTCGGTCTGGATGGCTGCGTGACGGGCGCTAGGTGAAGGGGTGATGCGACAGGCGTCGTTTCAAGGTTGATGCTTGTCGCGTGACGGCGGCGGTTTCGTGCCTGTCGAGATGAGGTTCGCCGTGCCCATCGACAGCCAGTCCATGACCGCCAGCAGCACGCAAGAGGTGACGAAGGTGGCGTGGATGATGACCGCCCAGAGCATCGTCCGCTCGCTCTCTTGATCGATATCGAGGAAGATCTCGAGGAGCTGAATCGCGGTGATGGCGACGATCGAGCCGATGAGCTTGAGCTTGATGTCGCTGAAATCAACATGCTCCATCCAGCTCGGACGCTCTTGTGTATTGGGCCCATAGAGCCGGGCCACGTAGTTCTCATAGCCCGAGAAGATCACCATGATGAGGAGATTCCCGACGAGGGAAAGCTCCACCAGAGAGAGGATTCCGACGATGACCTCGTTGGTGCTCTGCGTCGGCGCGTGCGCGAAGAGATCGTAGAGCTTGCGGAAAAACCGAACCAGCAGCAGCAGGAAGCTGGCGATCAGCCCGATATAGAGCGGCGCCATGAGCCAGCGGCTGGCGAGGATGAAGCGGGCGGGAAAGTGTTTCATCGGGGTCCGGTGCGATGGCCAAACGGTGTTCCTGAACGAGGTGGCGCGCAGGCCTTCACGTGATAGTCACGAATTCAGCGTAACTGCGCTCCGCGGACCACGTTGGAGCAATCATGAGCGAGGACAGCCCCTTAGACAAGCTCATAGGCCTCGGCCGCGTGAAGGATTGGGCGGTTCCGGGGCAGCCAGACGGCGCGTTGGTGGATGTCATGCGGCGATGAACCCCTCGACGGAAGCCGAGGCCGCCACCCGCGTGCTGGTCGAGGAAATTCTGGCCGCCGAGGCGCAGGAAGAGAGGCTGCTGTCGCATATGTCGCGGCTCGCGGCGGATAAGCGGGACGACGCGGTGTGCTGGCTCTTCGAGAGTCTGTTCTGGCGCCTGCGCATTACGAATTACTGGATTCTCTTCCGCGCCGCCGAGGCTTACGAGATCCGCGGCAAGCCCGAACTGGCCTTTCTGCTCTTCGGCTTTGCACAAGCGCTGCATCCCGAGTCTTCAGGATCGCCGGCGGCGTCCCGTGCGCTGTTCATGTCCTTCGCGCAGCGGGGCCGCCCGAACGACATGCTCGATGTTTTCGAGACGCATGCCGCTCACTCCCCGCAAAAGCCGATCGCCGCACTGTATGAGATCCGGCCGTTGCTCAATATGACCGGCCGGTCGGCGGAGCCCTATCTCGGGCCGCCGGGCAATCCGCGTGTGGATGCGGCCAGAACCGATCGCATGGTTTTCCCCGCAAGCACCCGCGCGGCTTGCACGATCGAGATTCTCGGCGGGCCGCCGATACCGGCGCTGCTTCGCCTCGCCGTGAATGCCTCGCGGCCGGCGGTCACGGTCGCCTGTTTGCAGGATGCCGAGGTTTTGACCGATGGCGATGTCTTCATGGTCCGGGACTCCGCCGGTCGGCCGCACTGGGATGTTTCGATCTGCGACTTCCCCGCGTTGTTCGAGCGCCACCTCGCCAGACTGAGCGAGGTTGAGCACGCCGCCTGCGAGGAAGCCGTCATCATCGGCGATCGTTTCTCCCACCCGCCGAACCTGTCGCATTTCATGCTCGACCAGGTGACACGCCTCGCTTGCTATGCGCAGGCCGGGCTGCGGCTCGATGAGGTCACCGTCATCGGTCCCGAGCCAGTCGTGGAGTTTCAGCGCGCCATTCTGGAGCGTTGCGGTGTGCGTCATGTTTTCGGCACGGGCCGGCCTGCGCGACTGCGCGTCGGCCGCTTGTGGGTCGCGAGCACTTGCCGAGAATTGCAGCATCCCGCGCATCTCGGCGCTGGCTGGGCGATCGATTATCTGCGCCGAACTCTGGCGCCGGAAATAACGGCGACTCCAAGTCTGCGGCTTTATATTTCGCGTGGTGATGCGACCTCGCGCCGGGTGACCAATGAGGCCGAGCTTTGCCGGTTGCTGACGGCCCATGGCTTCACGATTTTGCTCGCGAGTCAGATCAGCTTTGCCGAACAAGCTGCCGCCTTCGCCGCGGCCAGCCATGTCATCGGCGCGCATGGTGCTGGGCTTACCAATATCGTGCTGTGCCAGCCGGGCACGCATGTTCTGGAGTTCTTTCATCCGCTGTACGGCACGGATGCCTATGCGTCGCTCGCACCGGAAGGCGGTTTCCGCTACGCCGCTTTGACTGGCAAAGATGGCGCCTCGGACGACCCGGTCTTCAACGATCCTCGGCTGCAGGATCCCCGGCGCAACCTCTTTGGCCTGCGCGACATTACGATCGATGTGGGTTTGGTGGAGGCGTGGCTGGAGAGGACGTTCGCGGCGGCTGGTTAGGGCGGGATGATCTATTTGAATCACGCCCCAGAGCTCCGTCATGGCACGCGGAGGCGTGCCATCCACGCCTTGCCTTCGTCGTGCAAGGAAGGCGTGGATGCTCGGCCTTCGCCGAGCATGACGAGGTGGAATGAGCACGGCTCAAACCAACGACATCACGCCGACAGGAATCCCCGCGTTTCCGCCGCCGCTTCCGCGAGGCCCACGCGTTGCACTGTCACGCCTGGCGGAAAGGCGGCCAGCAATCGGGTCGGCGTACGGCGGTCCAGTAAGACGAACACGCCATGGTCGTCGGCGCGGCGGATGAGACGGCCGAAGGCTTGGCGGAGGCGGAGGCGCGCGACGCGGTCGTCATAGCTTTTGGGCTTGGCGCCCGAGAGATGGATGCGGCGTTCGCGATGCAGGATATCGGGGCGCGGCCAGGGCACGCGCTCGAATACCACGAGGCGCAGCGCGCGGCCCGGCACGTCCACGCCGTCACGCATCGCATCGGTGCCGAGCAGGCAGCTATCCTCCTCGGCGCGGAAGATATCGACGAGCGTCGCATTGTTCATCGCATCGACGTGCTGCGCATAGAGCGGCAGGCCCGCCTGTTCCAGCGCCGGGGCGATGCGGCGGTAGGTGGCGCGGAGCCGTCCGATGGCGGTGAACAAGCCCAAGGCGCCGCCGCCCGAGGCCAGGAACAGGGTGCGGTAAGCGGCCGCCAGCGCCGCCGGGTCGCCGACATCGACATCCGTCACCACGAAAGCCTTGGTTCGCGCGGCATAGTCGAAGGGGCTGGAAAGCGCGGCGCGGATCGCCGGGAGCGGCAGATGTCCGGCACCGACCCGCGCCTCGGCGGCGGTCCAGGCGAGTTCGGGATCCGCCTCCCCGCCGTCGCGCAAAGTGGCCGAGGTCACCAGCAGACCGTGGGCCGGGGCGGCGAGAGTGGTGGCGAAAGGGATGGTAGGGTCGAGCCAATGCCGCAGCAGTGCGGCGTCCCGGTCGCCAGCCTCGCCGCGATCGAGGCGGAGGAATTGGACATGGGTCGGCCGCGTGCCGGGGGCTGCCGGGGGCTCGGCCAATTCCTTGAGCATGATCTGCCAAGCGGTCAGCGGATCGATGGCACGGCGGGAAATGGTGCGGCCGAGACCCTCGATGCGCGCCCGGCTTGCGCTGTCGAGCTTGTCGGCATCCTCGTCGAGCCGCGCGAGCAGGCGATGCATGAGGGTGCCGAGCGGTTCGGCGATACGGGCCAGCGCCCGGCCGAAGCGATCCGCCGCCGCGATGACATCAGGCTCGACGGGGTGCAGATCGCTTTCGGAGGAGAAGCCGGTGCGGGCGTCGTCCTCACTCGCGGCGCCGGGGAGGCGGGCGAGGATCTGGCGGCGGAGGGCACGTAGAAACGCCTCGGCGGGATTGGCGCGGCCGGCTTCCAGGCCGGTCAGTTCGGGCCCATCCGTCTCCAGCCGGCTCGGCCAGGCGGGGGCCGGTAAGGCGCGCGCGGCGGTGAGTGCGGCTTCGAGCGGTGTCAGCAATTCCGGACGGTCGGCCACGAGATCGCCGATGCGGACCGCGAGGCCACGGCCCCGCGCGCGGCTGCCTTCCGTGCCGAGCAGCCAGCGCCGCAGCTCGGCGGTCATCCGTCCCGAGAGTTCGGCCGAGAAGGCGGCGTCGGCGGCATCGAAGAGATGGTGGCCTTCGTCGAAGACGTAGCGTGTGGGGACGGTGGCGTCGTCGAGACCGCCCCAGGCGGCCTGGGTCAGGACCAGCGCGTGATTGGCGACGACTAGGTCGGCTTCGCGGGCGCGGCGGATGCCGTGTTCGACGAAGCAGCGTTTCCAATGGGTGCAGGCGGCGTAGATGCATTCGCCGCGACGGTCGGCGAGGGCCGCGACGGTGGGCGTGCCGAAGATCTCGATGAACCAGCCGGGCAGGTCGCCGCCCAGGATGTCGCCATCCGAGGTCAGGGCCGCCCAGCGCGCGATGAGGCCCAGGGGGATGATGGCGCCCGGGTTGAAGGCGCCGCCGGTCGCATTGGTGACGGCATCCTCAAAGTTCAGCAGGCAAAGGTAGTTCTCCCGCCCCTTGCGCAGGACGACGCGGCGGCGGCGCTCAGCGGGGTCGGGGAAGAGGCGGGCGAGTTCGGTTTCGACCTGGCGTTGCAGATGGCGGGTGAAGGTGCTGATCCAGACCGGCGCGCCATTGCGCTCCGCCCAGAGGCTGGCGGGGGCGACATAGCCGAGGGTCTTGCCGGTGCCTGTTCCGGCCTCGGCGAGCACGAGATGCGGCGCGCCCTCGGTCTCGCGCGGGGCGAAGGCGGCGCTGGCGGCGGAGGCAAAATCCGCCTGGCCCTGGCGCTGCTCCGCCTCCGGTCCGACGAGCTGCGCGAGGCGGGTGCGGGCTTCGTGCGGGGCGACGGCATGGGCGGAAGGCGGCGGCGGGGCGGCTTGCTCCTCCCATTCGGGGAGACGGCGCCAGACCTTCAGGGCCGCAACTTCTGAGCCGCTCGCGCCATGGCCGGCGAGGGCCAGCGTTTCGACGATGAGCGGACCCCAGCCCCAGCCGGCGCGGGCCATGCGGCCGGCGAGGGCGCCGGCATCGGCGTTGCGGGGCAGATGCGCCTCGGTCTGAAGGCGGCGCAGCAGAGCGGCGGCGATTTCAGGGAGAGCGGCGGCGGCGGCTTCGAGCCCGGCGCGGGGCGGTTCCAGGCCGAGCGCCGAAGCCAGGCCGCGCGGCGTCGGCACGGCGGGTTCGGCGGGCGCCACGAAGGCGAAAAGCTCGAGCAGGTCATAGGCCGCGACGGGCGCCAGGCCGAGACGCCGCCAGGTGGAGGGCGCGTGGACGACGAGCGGCGGACCCTCGGCCCGCAGCCGGTCGGCCACCGCCTCGGCGCGGAGGGTGAGCACCTCGCCTTCCGCCGTCGCCAGCGCGGCGCGGCCGGCGCCGGAGACCAGGGCGGTCCAGTCGGGGAGTGCCGCGGAAATATCCGGCGGCGGGTTCACGTGTGGGAGGGGCATCTCAAGGTGAGATGGTCATACTCCTTGGAGACACCAAACTGCTACCGGTGACCCGGCGGCGGTTTGGAGAAATCGACGGGGCCGTAGGTTGGGAGGCCGCGCCAGATTTGTGCAGGGCGAGGTTTATTCAATTTCCTTGGCTGGCCCCAACAGAACGATTCGCCGAAGCTTGGCTCCCCTCGCTGAGATAGACCTATCGCCGCGCGTCGGAGAGCGGAGATCGCATTCCTAGATTCACGCACCGCCCAATCTGGCATTGGAGCATTTACGAGTTCAAGGTGATCCCACGCTTGCGCATCCAATTTATTGGGTCAGGTTGCGGGCGGACCATTGTTGGTCAGCAGCTTCCGAGCGTTAAAGATTGCCCGAATATGACCAGTGTTCAAGTCGCCCAGCTGTGTGGGATTCGGCATTTTCGCGCCGTTGATCTGGACGTAGCTCCCGAGCGGATCCGCGTGACCCGCAACGTAGACCGGCCCGGCCATGATTTGGGGCGTAATGACGGGTCCGATCGGTTGAAACGTCAGCGGCGAGTCTGAGGTTTTTGTATACAGCTCGATGCCAGTGTTATTGGTGACGCCATTGGCAGCAGACATGCGCTTCTCTCCAGGGCCAGTAGGCAAAGCGAAACTCAGGTCTCGCGCTTCACCTGATCGGTGGGCAACTCTGCCCAACGGGCTAGATCGTAATGCTAAACGTCCAATAAACGGTAAAAGTTGCTTCAGTAGATTTCCCCCGCGCACCCTCGACGTCGATTGGAAGGCGTCTGAACCGTCTCGTTACTTGCCGATTTCTGCCCAGCGATGTCTGCGTGTGGTCTGATTGACGCCCCTTCGTCCCTTCCATAGCTTCGGCCCATGAGTGACCCCGCACCAACCACTGTCGCAACGAAATTGCAGCCGCCCAAGACCTGGCCCTTCGAGGAGGCGGCGAAGGTCGCGGCGCGGCTCGCTGGCAGCGGTAAGGCGGAGGCGCTGTTCGAGACGGGTTATGGCCCCTCCGGACTGCCGCATATCGGCACCTTCGGGGAAGTTGCGCGCACGAGCTGGGTGCGGCAGGCCTTTACCGCGCTGACCGGCTTGCCGTCCCGCCTCATCGCCTTCTCGGATGATATGGACGGGATGCGCAAGGTTCCGGACAACGTGCCGCAGCGGGAGATGCTGGCGGGGTTTCTGGGACGTCCGCTGACCGACGTGCCGGATCCCTTCGGCACGCATGAAAGTTTCGGCGCGCATAACAATGCAAGACTGCGCGCGTTTCTCGACGGTTTCGGGTTTCAATACGAATTCATTTCGGCGACCGAGGCCTATCGCTCGGGCCGCTTCGATGCGGCGCTGCTGCAAGCGTTGCGTAAGCATGACGAGATCGTGCAGGTCGTGTTGCCGACGCTGGGGCCTGACCGGCGCGCGACCTATTCGCCGATCCTGCCGATCCATCCGCGCAGCGGGCAGGTGATGCAGGTCATCATCGAGTCCTTCGATGTCGAGGCGGGCACGGTGCGCTGGCGCGATCCCGGCGACAGCACCTGGTTCGAGACGCCGGTGACCGGCGGCCATGCCAAGATGCAGTGGAAAGCCGATTGGGCGATGCGCTGGGCGGCGCTGGGCGTCGACTACGAGATGGCGGGGAAGGATCACATCGAGGGCATCAAGCTCTCCGGTGCGATCTGCCGCATCCTGGGCGCCGAGCCGCCGGCCGGTTTCAACTACGAGCTGTTTCTCGACGATCGCGGCCAGAAGATCAGCAAGTCGAAGGGCAATGGCCTTTCGATCGACGAATGGCTGCGCTATGCGCCGGCTGAGAGCCTGTCGCTGTTCATGTTCGGTCAGCCGCAGCGCGCGAAGCGCTTGTTCTTCGATGTGATTCCCCGCGCGGTTGACGATTACCTGGCCCATGTCGCCAAGGCGAAGCGCGACGGTGCGACGGACCCTTCCAACCCCGCCTGGTATATTCATTCCGGTGACGTTCCGGCCGAGATGGGCAGCCCGATCAGCTTCGGCATGCTGCTCAATCTGGCGAGCGTGGTGAACGCCGATACGCCCGATATGCTGTGGGGTTTCATTCGCCGCTACGCGCCGGAAAGCACGCCGGAGACGGCGCCGTTTCTCGCCCGGCTCGTGGCGCATGCGGTCGTATATTATCAAGATTTCGTGCGGCCGAAGAAGGCGTTCCGCGCTCCGAATTCGGTGGAGCGAGCGGCGCTTGCCGATCTGGCGGAAAGTCTTGCGGCCTTGCCGGCGGGTGCGGACGCCGAAACCGTGCAAACCCTGGTCTATGATGTCGGCAAGCGGCATCCTTTCGCCGAACTCAAAGCATGGTTCGAATGCCTGTATCAGGTGTTGCTCGGTCAAACCGAGGGGCCCCGGTTCGGCGGCTTCGTGGCACTTTACGGACGTGACGAGACTATCGCGCTGATCCGCCAGCGTCTGGCGGCAACCGAGGGCGAATCCGCCTGACTTGTCTGGCGCTGGCGCCAACCAACATCCGCTGTGAGCCGGCTCAATGTCCTGAGGCGGCAACAGAAGGGATCATTGAGATGACGCTGATCTCCCCTCGCGCGATTATCCTCGCCACCATGCTGGCGGGCTCCGCGCTTTCATTGTCCGCCTGCGGGCATTCTCCTGGCACTCGCGCGGTGACGGGCGGGCTACTCGGCGCGGGCGCTGGTGCCGCGGTCGGCGGACTTGCGGGTGGCAATGCGGGCACTGGCGCGCTGATCGGCGCAGGCGTGGGCGCCGCGGGTGGCGCGGCCACTGCGCCTTGAGTCGTATGCAGACGATAATGCTAGCGAAGCACGGATGACCCGCACAAAAAACTAGCGCTAACGTCCTCCTGATCCGCCGAAACGGCGTCGCTTGGTGAGGGGAAGCTGTGTCAGAAGGGAAGGACATGACCTTCCCTGTCTGGCTTCCAGCACTCCTCGGTTTTCTCACCGCCGTCGGCTCAGTCTCGATCGATATGTATTTGCCGGCCTTCCCGGCGATGGCGCGCGAACTCGGCAATATCCAGGGCGGCGCGCAGATTACGCTCGCGACGTTTTTCATCGGGCTGGCGATTGGTCAACTGACCTTCGGGCCGCTGGCGGATCGGCTGGGGCGGCGGGCGCCACTGCTGGCGGGGATGTTCATCTATACGCTCGCCACCATCGGCTGCGCGCTCTGCAACAGCTTGCTGATGCTGTCGGTGTTCCGGTTGCTCGCGGCCTTCGGGGGTGCCGCGAGCGTCGTCGTGCCGCGCGCCGTGGTGCGCGACCTGGCGACGGGTCCCGCGGCGGCACGAATGATCGCGCAGCTCATGCTGGTGATGGGGGTCTCGCCCATCCTGGCGCCGGCGCTCGGCGGCGTCATCCTGCAATGGGCGGGGTGGCGAGCGATCTTCTGGTTCCAGGCGGGCTATGGCGTGATCAATCTCACGCTCGTCTTCTTCCTGCTCAAGGACACATTGCCGGAGGCGAGACGGGTGCGGCTCGGCCTGTTTAGCGTGCTGCGGCGCTACGCCATGGTCGGGCGCGACCGGACCTTTCTGCCGAGCGCCCTGGTCGTGGCCTTTGGTAGCTGGACGCTGTTTGCCTATCTCAGCGGCTCACCGCAGGTCTTCATCGACGGCTTCCACGTGACGCCGGTGGTTTACGGCTTCATCTTCGGGCTCAACGGCTTCGCCCTGATCAGCGGCAGCCAGCTCAATGGCAGGCTGGTGATGGCGAAGTTCGGGCTGGACCGGACCTTGACCGCCGCCGTCCGGCTGATGCTGGGCGCGACTCTGGTGCTGGCGCTTCTGGTGCTCCTCCACTGGGATTCTTTCGTGGGCACCATCGCCTGCCTGTTCGTGGTGCTGTTCAGTCTCGGCTTCCTGTTTCCCAATGGCACAGTCGCCGTCATGGCCCGGCATCACGCGAATGCGGGCGTGGCCTCGGCCCTGACAGGAACGTTCCAGTTCACTCTCGGCGCAATCAGCGGTATGCTCGTAGGTCTGATGAGCGATGGAACGTCGCGCCCGATGGTCTTTTGGATGGTCGTTGGAGCGGCGGCAGCGGCGGTGTTCAACCATTTGCGGCCCCGAGGTGTCATTTGATGCGGTACGGCGCGTGAAACTCGGGGCGGAGCCCGCGATCGTCGGGATCGCCGCGCGCTCCTGCCGGCTCGATGGCGCGCTGCGGTACACGGCTTCGGCCGCGCTGACCGAGGCGCTGATGGAAGGCGCCGAACTGCTCCCGGTGATTCTGCCGCTGACAGGGGTCAATCAGACGCTGCTGCTCGATCGCTTGGACGGCGTCCTGCTGCCGTCCGGCACCAGCAACCTGCCGCCCTGGCTCTATAATGGCGATGGCGAGGACTCGGCCGAGTCCGATCCGGCGCGGGATTCGACCACCTTGCCGCTCATCCGCGCCGCCGTGGCGGCCGGGCTTCCGGTGCTGGGCCTGTCGCTCGGCATGCTGGAGATGAATGTGGCACTTGGCGGCTCGCTGCACAGTCGCTTGCGGGATGTGCCCGGCCGCATGGAGCACGAGTTGAGCAATGTCGAGGATGGGCCGTCCGAGCATGTCGTGCGTCTGACGGGCAACCTTGCGCGCATCTGCCAGGCGACGGCGATTTCAGTGAATTCGGCGCATAGCCAGGGGATTGACCAGCTCGCGCCGCATCTCGCTGTCGAGGCTCTGGCGCCCGATGGCACGATCGAGGCTATACGGGTGACCAAGGGTTCCGGCTTCGCGATTGGCGTGCAGTGGTGTCCGACGGAGGATTACGCGACGCGCAACGACCGGCTGACCTTGTTTCGCGCTTTTGGCGATGCCTGCCGGCAATGGGCGTCACAACGGGAGAGAGCGCTGAGCGCCTGACTGGCTTGGGTCAGCGCCGGCTGGCGAGCGCGTCCTCCGGAAATTCCACGTCGCGATGGACGTGGACGGACATTAGGATGCCGAAGGCGATCATCGCGGTGATGAGAACGGAACCGCCATAGGAGATCAGCGGCAGCGGCACGCCGCCGACGGGGATCGCGCCCATCACCATCGCGATATTGACGAAGACATACATGAACAGATCGACGCTGATGCCCAGCGCCACCAGGCGCCCGAACTGATGGCGGCAGCGCAAGGCGATGAGCATTCCGCCGAGCACAATGAGCAGCAGCAGGAACAGCACGCCGAGGCTGCCGACCAGGCCGAATTGCTCGGCGATAAGATCGAAAATGAAGTCGGTCTGTTTCTCGGGCAGGAAGTCGAGATTGCCCTGGGTGCCGTTCATGAAGCCGCGGCCGAGCAAGCCGCCGGAGCCCAGCGCGATCTTCGATTGGATGATGTTGTAGCCGGAGCCTAGCGGGTCGCGCTCGGGATGCATGAAGGTGAGGATGCGTTCGCGCTGGTAGTCGTGCAGGTGGTGATAGGCCAGCGGCAGGGCGGCGGCGAGGCCGCCGATGACGATCACGAACTTCCACCAGCGCACCCCGGCGGCGAGGAAGATGGCGCCGCCGATGGTGGCGGTGATGACCGCCGTGCCGAGATTGGGTTCCTTCAGGATCAGGCCCACCGGCAGCAGCACGGCGAGCGTCGCGGGTAGCAGGAACAGCAGGTTGCCGATGCGCTCGTAGCTGGCCCGGTGGAAATAGCGGGCGAGGGCGAGCACCAGGAAGATCTTCATGAGTTCGCTGGGCTGGAGCTGGAAACCGCCGACCGAGATCCAGCGCTGCGCTCCCTTGCCGACATGGCCGTAGCGGGCGACCACCAGCAGCAGAAGGATGCCGAGGGCGTAGAGCGGCCAGGACCAGGTGGCGATGCGACGGATATCGGTCATCGCCAGGACGACCATGATGACGAAGCCGATGCCGAAGCGGACGAGCTGCTTCTGCGCATAGGGCTCCGGCGAGCCGCCGGCCGCCGCATAGAGTGCGATATAGCCGACCGCCGCGAGCGCCATGATCAGCAGGACATAGAGCCAGTTGGTCTGCCAGACCTTGCCCGCGATGCCGAGCGATCCTTCGCGCCAGAGCCGCCGCTCCATCATGATGGAGCGGCCGTCATGAGGCGCGGACCGAGGGCGTTACGAGGGCGGAGGGCGTCGGCGGCAGCGGGTGGTCCCGCCCGGCCGGATCGAGATGCAGGGCGTCCGTCATGATGTCGCGGGCGATCGGACCGGCGATGTCGGCGCCCGCATTGCCGTGCTCGACAACCACAGAGACGGCGTAGCGGGGCGCGGCATACGGGGCGAAGCCGATGAACAAGGCGTGCGGGCGGAGCTGCCAGGGCAGGTTGAGCGAGTTGAAGCCGTGTTCCCGCGCGTAGCGGCCAACCCGCACTACCTGGGCGCTTCCTGTCTTGCCCGCCATCTGGACACCGGCAAGCCTCAGCCGCGCCGCCGGGGCGGTGCCGCCGGGCGCATTGACCACCGCCCACATGCCTTGGCGGATCAGCGAGAAGTAATGCTCGGACAGCTCCATCTTGGGCCAGTCCTCGGCCACAGCACCGGTCTGCACAACACCCGCGCGGGAACGCGCGACATGCGGGCCGACAGTCCGCCCGGTGGCGATGCGGGAGGCAAGCGTCGCGAGTGCCAAGGGCGTGGTGAGGATGAAGCCCTGGCCGATGCCGCTGATGACCGTATCCCCGAGCGCCCATCGCTTGTGGTGCACCCTCTCGTGCCAGGCTTTGGTCGGCATCAGCCCGTTCTGGACATTGTCCATATCCACGCCGAGATCGGCGCCGATGCCGAAGCGCTGGGCCATGGCGGCCAGCGGCCCAATGCCGGTGCGTAAGGCCGCATTGTAGAAGTAGACGTCGCAGGAATTCTTGATCCCGCCCTTAAGGTCGAGCGGGCCGTGACCGCCTTTTCGCCAGCAATAGAAGCGCGCATTGCCGAGGTCGAAATGCCCGGGACAGGAGATCGTCTCATAGGGTCCGACAGCGCCGGAGGTCATCGCCGCCATCGCGGTGACCGTCTTGAAAGTCGAGCCGGGCGGATAGAGTCCAGCGGCGGCCTTGTTGATCAGCGGCTTGCGCGGATCGGCCATCCAGCTCTGCCATTGCGTGTTCGAGACGCCGGAATCGAAGAGGCTCGGATCGAAGCTCGGCTGGCTCACCATGGCCAGCACTTCGCCGTTGCGCGCGTCCATCACCACCGCGCTGGCGCTCTGCCCGACCAGCCGATCGGCGACGGCCTGTTGTAGCGCGATGTCAATGCTGAGGCCGAGATCGACGCCGGGCGTGCCCTCCTGCCGGTCAAGTTCGCGGATAACGCGGCCCACGGCGTTGACTTCGAGCTGCTGGGCGCCGGCGTGGCCGCGCAGGTCGAGGTCGTAAAAGCCCTCGGTCGCCGTGCGGCCGACCCGCATGCCCGGCATGGTGAGGGTCGGGTCCGCCTTCACGTCGGCGTCCTTGGGCGGCCCGACATAGCCGACGACGTGGGAGAGCAGCTCGGATTGCGGGTAGATGCGGGTGGCGCCGACATCGATCAGCACGCCGGGAAGGTCGGGGGCATTGACCTCGATCTGCGCCATCTGGTCCCAGCTCAGGAAGTCCTGGAGCATCACGGGGACGTAGCGCTGATGGGTCCGCAGCTCGCGCAGGATGCGGGCTCTTTCGCTGTCGGAGAGCGGCACGAGCTTGGAGAAGGTGTCGAGCACGGTGGCGGGGTCGTTGGTCTGCTCCACCATGAGCAGCGCGCGCCAGTTTTGCCGGTTGGTGGCAAGCTCCGCGCCATAGCGGTCGAAGATGCGGCCACGGGACGCGGCGAGCAGCCGCACGCTGACGGAGTTGCCGCGCGCCATGGCGGTGTATTTGGCGCCGTCCACCACCTGCATCTTGTAGAGCCGGGCCCCGAGCGCGCCGAAGACCGCGACCTCTGCGCCGGCCACAAGCAGCGCGCGGCGGGTGAAGATTCCGGAGTTGAAAATCTCGCGCTTCATGCTAGCGCCGCGCGGGGGATGGTCCGGCTCACGTCTGTTCCGGCGCGGCCAGGCTGCGATGCGCCTGGATGAAGACGATGGCGATGAGGGGATAGAGGCCGGTGGCGAGGAGGAAGACGAAGAGGCCAGACGCCGGAGGGAAGAAGGTCCAGTCCAAAAGGCTGCACAAGGCCCATTGCAGCGCTGTCGCCA
Organism: Acidisoma sp. S159; assembly: GCF_009766125.1. Lineage (NCBI taxonomy): Bacteria > Pseudomonadati > Pseudomonadota > Alphaproteobacteria > Acetobacterales > Acidocellaceae > Acidisoma > Acidisoma sp. S159. The sequence goes on along the minus strand of NZ_LMUG01000045.1, from coordinate 60,233 downwards.
CGGCGGCGACGATCGTGAAGATCAGCCAGACGAACAAGAAACTCTGTTTGCCGAGCGGGCGCCGGATGCGCAGCACGAGCATCTGGGTGAGGAGCAGGATCAGCACGGAAACGCCCGGCGGCATCTCCTCCATAAGGTCGGCGAGGAGGCCGAGCACGAAGACGAAGGGTGGCGGGAAGGCCACCGGGCGGAATAGCGACCAGAAAAAGACCGAGGCGAGGGTGATGGCCGGCAGGAGCTGGGCTTGTCCCGGCAAGCCAAAGGGCGCGCCCGCGATGACCATGGCGAAGATGGTGATCGCCCCGGGGAAGCCGCGCCGCGCCGTGCGATCGAGCCGCTGCCCGAAGCTGCGGCGCGGCCGGATGCCCGGTGTCTTCTCCATGGGTCACCGCGGCCCGGCGGGATGCGCGGCCGACACGGCGCCCGGCTTGGGGGTAGTGGAGGCCGGCGCCATCGGCGCGGCGGTACTGGGCGGTGGCTGGACGGGCCGCCCGGCCGGCGCATCGGGCGCCGTCACGCCGGTCAGGTCGTAGTCGAAGAGCCGGAGGATCGCGAGGTGATCGAGATCGGCTTCCGGATGGACCTGCGGCACTTTGTCCGCGTTGTAGTGGACCGTGCCGAGCGGCAGGCCCGCCGGAAACGCACCGGCCGCGGCGCTGGTCATCACGCGCTCGCCTTCGGCGGGTATGGTGCCCTCGGGCCAGTAGCGCAGCACCGGGAAGGCGCCGTTAGTGCCTTCCATGACGGCGCGTCCGCCGCTGCCCTCCAGCACGACGGGGATGCGGCTGTTCATGTCGGTGATGAGGAGCACGCGAGCGCTGCGCGATCCGGCCTCGGTCACGCGGCCGACGACGCCGCGATCGTCGAGCGCGATCTCGCCCTTGGTGACATGGTGGGGCGGCGTGACGCCGACCAGCACCGAGCGGGCGTAGATGCCGCCGCTATCGGCGACCACCGGGGCGGTGGTGAAGGCGGGCGCCTGGGGCGGCATCCAGCTCAGCGCCGCCTTGAACTCGGTATTCTGCGCCTCAAGCGCCAGAGCGGCGGCCTGCCAGCGATGGAGCGCCTCGTTCTCGGCCCGTAGCTGGGCGTTCTCGGCTCTGAGGTCCCAGATGTCGAGCACATCGGTTGCGACGCCGCGCAGGTTGGCTAGGGGCTTCGCCATGGTGCCGTAGATCGGCGCGAGGGTGTCGGCCAGCGCCATGCGGACGCGCATGGCGAGCACGGCATCGGCCTTGCCGATCAGCATGAGCGCGAAAGCCGCCGCGATCAGCACTGGGAGGGACAGCTTCTCCAGCGCCTGGCGGACGGGAATGGACAGCCGTATCACCTGCGCCGCGTCTCCAATCAGGCCCTTACTGGAACCTGGGGGCTATACTCGCCAGCGCGAGGAGAATCGAATCTTAAACCATTGAGAGACGGGCGTAGCTGCCACGCTGCCGGGTGCCAGAGTCGGGGGCTAAAGTACGGCGAAGGCGTTTCACCAATACCAGCCCAGGCGCTCTCACAGTCCGGCCATCGCCGCTCAAATATAGACCGGCAGCTTTAACGTCGCGGTAATAACGTTCCCGCAACTCGCCAGTGAAAGCGTAGCCGCTCAATACATCGACGTAAGGACGTTTTGCAGGCGCTTCATCTCCTCGAGCGCCCGGCCGGTGCCGAGGGCGACGCATTGCAGCGGGTCCTCCGCCACCACCACCGGCAGTCCGGTCTCGTCCCGCAATACCTGGTCGAGGTGGTGCAGCAGGGCGCCCCCGCCGGTCAGGACGATGCCCTTGTCGACGATGTCGGCGGCAAGCTCCGGCGGCGTATTCTCCAGCGCGACCTTGACGGCTTCCACGATGGCGCCGACCGGCTCGCTGAGGCTCTCGGCGATCTGGCGCTGGCTGACCAGCACCTCGCGCGGCACGCCATGCATGAGGTCGCGGCCCTTCACCTCGCGCCAGGGGCCGTCGATGCCCGGCGCGTCGGTCATGGCCGCGCCGATGTCCATCTTGATGCGCTCGGCCGTGCTCTCGCCGATCAGCAGGTTATGGTTGCGGCGGATGTAGCTGATGATGGCCTCGTCCATCTTGTCGCCACCCACCCGGACACTTCGGGCATAGACGATGCCGCCGAGCGAAATGACGGCGACCTCGGTGGTGCCGCCGCCGATATCGACCACCATGCTGCCGGAGGGCTCGGTCACTGGCAGGCCGGCGCCGATCGCGGCGGCCATCGGTTCCTCGATAAGCAGAACCTTGCGGGCACCGGCGCTCTCGGCGCTTTCCTGGATTGCGCGGCGCTCGACGGCGGTCGAACCGGAGGGGACGCAGACGATGATGAGGGGGCTGGCGAAGCTGCGGCGGTGATGAACCTTGCGGATGAAATGCTTGATCATCTCCTCCGCCACCTCGAAGTCGGCGATCACGCCGTCCCGCAGCGGGCGGATGGCCTGGATGTTGCCCGGGGTACGGCCGAGCATGTTCTTGGCCTCCTCGCCGACGGCGAGCACCACCTTCTTGCCCCGGATATCCGCCATGGCCACTACCGAGGGCTCGTTCAGCACCACCCCGCGGCCTTTGATGTAGACGAGGGTATTGGCCGTCCCGAGGTCGATGGCCATGTCGGCCGACATCAGGCCAAACAGTCGAGCGAACATCCGCCAACACCTTCCGCATGCAGCAACCGCGGGGGCTTACCTGTGGGGGGCGGTGTTCACAAGGGGTTGGGGGCTCGCGGGCGGCGGGACGGGGTCAAGTCAAGGTAATCCGCGCGGAGACGGGCCGGAGCGTCTCCGCGAATAATAACACCGAAGAGGGCGGCGGGGCAGGCGGTCATTGCAGAACCCGTCTCCAGACCCGTGAAAGAAAGCCACTGGCTTCGACGGCCGGCTTTTCGCGGATAACCAGATGAGTTGTCTCCGCCAGCAGCGGGAGCGGCGATGCGGCCTCCGGCTCAGGCGGGATGGGTGCGGCAGTTCTCTTAGATCGCGCCGCGGAGATGCGGTGCTTTATTTCGACGACGCGACTGAGGATGAGGTCCGTATCCAGGATCCACCCGCGCATATGCGGATCTTCGCCAACGGTCTCAGCGCTGTCAAAGAGATCAATCTGGTACTCTAGCCCCGCCGCTTGCGCGAGACGACTAAAACAAGGATTCAGATAGTGGGACGGAAGCAATTCGTAAAAGATGGTCCCCGGCCGGCAGAAAACGACATTGGTCAATCCTGCGCCATGCGGACCAAGCACGGCGCGTGCTTTGCCAAAAAGGTTAACCTGCTGGGGAACGGAGAGACTTCCCGGCACAACCACCCGGACACCCTCCGCCTCCAGAAGCCTTATCAGCGCCTCTTCATTTTCCGCCGCTCTGTTGGCACTGTCGGTGCGTGCGACATACAGAATCTTCGCATCGACAGGCGTCCCGTCCATGGCCGCCGCAGCGAGGCGATCGTAGACTCTCTGCGCCGATAGCGAAATCTCAAAGGCGGTACTGCCGTTCTGGAATTCGCTATATTCGAGCCGTGGAATGAAATAGTGATGCCTTGGGTCGAGCGCGATCCGCGAGACGCGATCATAGCCAAGGATCTCAAGAATTTCAGCCTGCCACGGCTTAAGGTCGCCAGACAGGAGCGTTATGTTGTCCGGACCAATGTTGCGAGCTGACCAATCCAATCCTGGAATCGTTTGCACGAGCCAATGGTAGTAATTGTCGAATGAGCGTGCCATCACGTGCTCTGTCACGGATTCCAGCTTGATGAGATCCGTCTCAATCACGCAAGCGTTTTCATAGAATTCTAGCGGAACGAGATAGTTTGACTCTCTTATCTTCATCCCATTCTTAAAAAGCGTCATCGCGGCGGTATCGAGGTGCACATTCTCCAAATGGTAGTTGCGGATATTGGCTGAGTGGAGACGCGGGCGAAAGAGATCCGCATAGTCTGGCCGGTCAAAGCCGCGCCCGAGTATTGCCACGGGCGAAGGCAGCGGTTGCGACCGCTCGATGTAATTCGTGCGCGCTGCCACCTGTCCGATTGAAGTTTCCGGCACGGGCGCCATCCTCGTCCTCGCCTCAAGCGTTTCCGAGCCGATAGTCCGTCATCGGACCGATGCTTTGCAAGCCTCGGCCGAGGAACGTGGCGCCGCGATGTCGAGCAGGCCGATCGATGTACATCCTGGCACTATAGGCTCAACTGGCTGTCGTCAGGCCGATGCTTTCGCGAATGGCGCGGCGGCAGCCCCGGCCAAAGCGAGGTGCGTCTTCTGCAGCACCATCTCCGCCACCGCGCCTTCCGCCGGCTGCAGTGCCGCTAACGCAGCCGGCACCTTTGTCGCAACCGTCGCCGCCGCATTGGCCGCCGCTGTTCGCAGCCCAGCGGAATCAGCGACGTCCAGAATGCCCGCGCGAATATCGGCGACAATCGAGCCGGATGCATTCGTCGTAGCACTCTGCACGATGCTGTTCATGTTCGCCATTGACGAGGCCGTAGCGGCACCATTCACCGCCGTCAGATGAGCACGGAGCCACTTCAGGGCGATGCCGATTCCGGCGGTGATCGCCACAGCGGCGACCGTCGCCGCCCCTTCCTCAAAGGGCTGCAAAATGGGCAACCAGTTCATCTCATATCTCCTGTTCTAAAAAGCATCTCAGAGTGTCAGGCCGCGCTGCGAAAGCGCAGTGCTGATAGTGTCCAACACGCGGGTAAGGCCGCCGAGTTGGGCCTCCATCGCAGGCAGGCGATCAACCTTCTGTTCGATCTTGCCGAACTCGGCACGCGCCTCGACCTTGAATTCGTTCAGTGCGGCAGAGAGGCGCTGCTCGACCGCCGCCAGCTCCGGTTTGGTCGCGCTGCCGTCGCGCAACTGATTAACCTGCTGTTGCAGCGCAAAGAGCCCGGTCTGCATCGTATTGGCGAGATCATGCCGCGCTTTCGATTCAACCGCCTGCGCCTTGTCGAGGATCCGGTCCGCATTGTGCTCGACACCGTCGATGCGGGTGCCCATCTCGATGCGCAATGCGCCGATGTCGATGCTCTCCTTGCCCTCCAGCCGCTCGAAATCCTTCTTCGTTTCCGAGCGAAGCTTGCCGTTCTGCCCGACCAGCCAGGCAAGAGCGGATGAGTAGAGAGCGAAGACGGTGACGGTGATGGTAACGACCTCGACCCATTCATTGGCCGTCATGGCGGTTCTCATCCCATGCTATTGCTGTCCTCATCGCGGCTCCGCAGGTAGCGGTCGATCGCGCGCGTCAGGGCGGGCTTGTTGCCGGCGAGTTCCCATACGCCCCAGACATTGCGCTTGATGTCGTGGTCGGGATCGTAGGCATTCGTGGTCAGGATGCCCCAACGATCGACATAGGCGCGCTTGTCCTTTGGCCCGTGCCAGAGATGGTCGATGGTGCCTGGCACGTAGGAGATATTGCCCGCGATGTGGCGGGCGCGGGTTTGCCAGGCCAGCAGCATGCGCAAATAGCTCGCGGAGATGCCGCTCGGCACGCTCTCCGTGACGCGGTTGATCAGCGCCAGCGCCATGTGGTGATCGCCGGCGCCGAGGATGGCGGTGTCGATCAGGCCGCCGGTCCAGTCGAGCGCCTGGCGGGTCGCCGCCCAGGCATAGCCGGGATGGGCGAACTGATAGCCGGCACTGCCGCTCGGGATGATCGGCCGGCCTTCGTGCCAAAGACGGCAGAAGCTGCGATGGGCTTGCAGATGATCGTCGTTCGGCCCGAGATCGTAGCAGTCGGACCAGGGCTGCACGACATCATATTGCTGCAACGCATGGACCGTCTCGACCGCCCACTCGGCTTTGCGGAAGCGGATATCGGCGTCGATCCAGGCGACGTATTTCCAATCGTCCGGCAGCCGCGCGAGCGCCAGGTTGATCAGACGCTCCTTGCACCACAGCGGCGTCCGCGCACGCACGCCGATATGCGTGACGCCCGTCCGCCCCGCGAGGCGGAAGGGCCGCTCGCCATAGGCGCATTCGACGACGGTGAGGCGAACGCCGCTATCGAGCATATGTTGCTCGAAGCTGTCGTAGAGCCGGTCACGGCTTTTCCAGCGAATGGGATTTGCGATGGTGGCGATGACGTGCAGGAGATCGGCGCGCATGAACGGCTGTGTCTTTCGCGATAGAGGGAAAGAGGGGCGTCATCCCGTGCTGTCGCTCAGCGGAATGCCGTAGCTCGTGGCCTGCAGCGGAAAGTCGGTGGTCCAGGCGGCGCCGAGATCGCCGCCCATGTCCCAGCCGGCGGGCCAGCCGATGCTGGAGAAATTGTCGGTCACGGCATCGCCGCGGCCGATCTGCGTCGAGCCCCAAGGGTAGAAAAGCTGCACGTCCGGGCTCGGGCTGGTGATCGTACTGGCAAGCGTGACGAGAAGATGGGTCGCATCGATGCGTGCCGCTGCGATAGCGGCAATGATTGTGCCCGGCGCGGCGACTGTGCCGCCATCCATTGCCGCCCAGCCCGCGCCATTCGCGGCCTGCAACGGCAACCTGATGTCGCTGCCCTGGTCATGCACCACCGTCACGACGATTTCGGTCGAGCTTTGGCGATAGGCATGGGCGATGCCCGGCCCGGCGAGCGGCATGCCGGAGGCGATTGCGGTCAGAGTATCGCCCAGGCTGGCGGCGAGCGCCGCGCGTGCCGCGACATGGGCGCCGCGATGGCCGAAGGCGATCTCATCGGTCTCGTCACGATGTTCCGGATCGCCGCCGGACCATGTGCCATTGACGGCATCGTAGGTGGCGTTGAGCGGGATGCTGTCCGCCGTTTGCGCGGCGAAGACGCTGAGGTTCTGCGTGCTGTCGGCTGCAATGTCGGCCACGCTCTCGCGCACCATCTGTACGCCGGTGTCCGTCTCATAGGGGATCGCGTTCCACATCAGCAGAGGGAGTTGTGCTGCGCTGCGCCCAAGCATGCCGCGTGTGAGCGCCGCGAGCTGTTTGACCGAGCCGGTATACAGCGCCTTCTGCGTATAGGGCGCGGTGGAATCCTGCTCCGTCCACGGCCAGACGATGGCGGCGATGTCGGCGATGTCCTCGGCTGTCGGCACCATCGCGGCGCCGGAGAGATACGCCTGCACCGCCAGCCCGTCCGGCCCCAGCGCCCACGTCGAGGGGTCGCTGCCATCGCCGGGGTTGACGAGGAAGGTGCCGTTGCCAGCGCCCGGCGGAAACAGCGGCTGCGTGGAGTTGCTGATCGGATGGCCGGAAATCTGAGTGTAGCGCGGCGGATTGATGAAGCTGCCCGAGGCCGCGACGATGATGTTTCCGGCGAGCGTCCCGAGATACCAGCTCAGGCCATTCGCCATGATTTGCGCGGCGCCCGATAGCCAGAAATAGCCCGCATTGCTTTGCCCCATGACGAGCAGGCTGGAACCGCGCCGTGTTCCGAGCGTCCAGCGGCCGCCGCAGGCGATCAGCGTGGTGATGTCGGCGCTGGAGAGCGCGCGCTCCCAGCCCGCCATTTCGTGGAACCACAGCTGCGCGCCGCCTTGCAGGTTCATCTCATGGCCGAAGACGAATTGCCCCGCCGCGCCATTGGGCAGCGGATTGGCGATCGCCGTCGCGACGCGCGTGCCATCGAGCCAAACATCGACGCCGACGCCCGGCGTGTTGCGCAGGACGAGCGCGTGGCTGTGCCGCCGGGTCATCGCCGTGCTCAGTGTCAGAGCCACGCTGGCCGGAAACAAAGTGAGCGTCGCGCCTGTCGAGGATAGCGACACGAGCGTCACGCCATTGCTGCGGAGCAAAGCCACGGGGTTGGCATTGACCTGCAGCGTGCCCTGCCGCCGGTTCGGGCGGCTCCAGACGATCATCCGGGTCCAGGCGAGATTCGGTCCGGTGGCGAGGTTGGTGAGCTGGAGGCCGGTGTCGGGGTCGAGCGTCGGTGCGTAGCTCGCCGGGGAGACTGGGGCGCCGACGCCTCCCAGCAAACCGTTGAGGCGCGGCGTGGCGATTAGGGCGGCCGGCGAGCCGCTGCCGGTGAACCAGTGATAAGGCAGCATCGCCGCACCGCCCGACTTGTCGGGCAGGCTGCCGGCGGTGCTGCCCCAGGCGGTGAGCGCGTCTCCCTGCGCGTCGGCCATGCCGTCCAAGGCTCCGGCGTCCCACCAGCCGGACAGGCCAAGGATGTCGCTGGGAAAAGGGCCGGAGAACGCGCCGCTCCCCGAGGAGCTACTCGAACTGCCCGTGGTCGCGGCGGTTACCAGCAGCGGTCGCCCCGTGGCCGCGAAGAGCGGTCGGCCGTTTGCCGCAAACAGCATCTCAATGGACCTTTTCGTAGGACGCAATGCACCGCGCGAGGCGGTTCACCGCCGCTTAGCTGCGAGACGTTCGTGCTTTGATCTAGGAGGAAGTGAAAATGTGGCCGCTCAGGTGACGGTTACGGCGGCCGTCACGGCTTTCTCCGCGCCGTCCACGCTTTCGACCCAGGCGAAATAGGTGCCAGCCGTCGCGGGCGCGTTGATGAAGGCGGCCCAGAGCGTGTCGCCATTGCCCTCGGTGGCGGCCAGCGTGCCGGTCGCCCAGACCGTGGGCGCGACGGAGGCGCTGCTCGACCAGCCGAACTGCACGCCGGTCGCCGCCGTGCCGGGATGCAGCAGGGCATTGGCGCCGATGCCGCCTTGACCAGCCGTATAGGGGCCGGCCGGCACGAGGTTCCAGGTGAGCGTCGCACTACTGGGGGCTGCCGAGACGGTGATGGCGGCCGAAACGCCGGTGACGCCGGTGGTCGAGGTATCCGCCCAGGCAAAGAGCGTGCCCGCGGCGGAGGGCGTGACGCTCGCCGACCAGGTTCCTCCGGAAACGGTTGCCGCCACGAAGCCGCTGGTCGGCGGGACGGTGCCGGAACCCGACAGCGCGACGCTGACGGAGGAACCGCTCGGGGCAACGGTGCCCGAAAGCGCGAGGGCGGTGCCTGCCGTGCCGGAACCTGGCGCGGTCACGGTGACGGATGCGGTGCCGCCGCCCGAGGCTGCCGCGACCGTGATGGCGGCGGAAACGCCGGTGATGCCGGTGGTCGAGGTCTTCGCCCAGGCAAAGACCGTGCCGGCGGCGGCAGGGGTGACGTGCGCGGACCAGGTTCCCGAGGAAACGGTCGCCGCGACGAAGCCGCTGCTCGGCAGGACAGTGCCGGAACCCGACAGCGCGACGCTCACGGAGGAACCGCTGGGCGAGACGGTGCCCGAAAGCGCAAGCGCGGTGCCAGCCGTTGCGGATCCCGGCGCGCTCACGGTCACCGACGCGGTGCCGCCGGTACCGCCGCCGCCCGGGCCGCTACCGCTGCCACCGCCGCTGGACGACGCCGTATTGGTGCTCGTCACCAAAACGCCCACACCGCCGTCGAGATTGACGAGGAACTTCTCGTTGATCCCCTGGTAGCGGATCTGCGCATCGGCCTGGACGTAGCCGAGCGCCAGCCGGGTCGGCGGATTGTTGATGGTGTCGCAGATCACCGCGAAGGCCGTGGAACCATCCGTGGTGCCGATCATCCCCTGGCTTTGCAGCGCCGAGAGAAACGCCATCAGCGTGCTGCGGATATTGCGCAGTAGCGCGGCATTGATGACGAGACCGACATAGAGGCCCATACCGGCCTCCAGCGTCGCGGCGATGTAGTTGGTCAGCCGCGTGTAGTTGTCGCCGTTGACCGCGGCGTTCGACGAGCTGTTGTGCCCTAGCCGCAAGGTCCAGATCGCCTGGCCGCCGGCGCCGGGATTGGTGATGAGGTCGATGCCCGCGGCGAAAATCGCCTGCAGTTCGGCGGCGCTGTAGCAGTTGCTCAAACCGCTCTGCGGCGGCCCGACTTTCTGGCTGCCGCCGATCGCATAGAGCGGCTTGTTGAGCCCCGACTGCTCAGGCGAAAGATTGGCGAGGCGCCCGGCCGCGAAAGCCTGCGGGGAAACGAGGCGCTCCGTGCCATTGACCGCATCCCACCAATACAGCCAGTCGCCAAACAGAAGCTTCGTCGCGGTGCTGTCGAGGCCAGCGGCTTGCTTGGTTGCCACCGCGCCGCCGATCGTGTCGCCCGGCGGACCCGTTAGGATGGCGTACATGCCCTCGGCCGCCGCGAAGCCGTCCACCGTCGTCCATTGCGTGGGATCGTCGCAGTCGCAGAGGTCGAGCAGCGCGCAGCCTTGATTGCGGAGTGCGTACATACCGCTGCGGGCCGCCGTGTCTTGTCCGAGCAGATCGCCGGCGGTCAGCGCCGCCGCCCCGTCGCTGCCGCCGCTCAGCGCATACTGCGTGGCACCCGGCGCCGCCGTGCCGCCTATCGGCGTCGCGACGACGAGCAGCGAGGCGCCGCGTAACTGGCCGTTGCCGGTATTGATAGCGAGGGCCAAAGCGGCCCAGAAAGCCGCGCCTGTCCCGACGACATTGTCGAAGCGTTCGAGGCCCACTCCCGGAAGCGCGACATTCGCGGCCCAGCTTCCGGCTTTTGCGCCAGCCGTGAGCGTGACCGTGATCAAGCTCCCCAGACTACCCGGATACAGCGCCGTGAATGCGATCGAGCTGTTGGAGACGGTGGCGGCGGTTTCGCTGCCATCCGTGACGCGCACGCAGCGAAAGGCGGCGGCACCCTGCTGCACGGCAATGGCGACATGCGTTCCCATGTCAAACGTCCGGTTCATCACCGCCCCAAAGGCGGTCGCATAATCCGCCATGGTGCCCAGCGTCACCGCCTGGTTCACCGGCCCCCAGGCCGCGGAACCGACGACGCCAAGCACATTGCTCGGCACGCCGTTGAGCAGCACGGCGGGCGAAACGATTTGGACATAGAGGTCCGGCACGACCAGGGCGGTCGTGTTGAGGGCGCCTTGTTGGCTGATCATGAGGTTCCGTCCGGGAGGCGCCGCGCGGGGCGCCGGCTGAGAAGAGTCAGGAGACGGTGAAGGCCGCCGATACGGTATGCGCCGCCCCGTCGGCGGTCTCCGCCCAGGCGAAATACGTGCCTGCGGCGCCGGGCATCGTGAGGAAAGCGCCCCAGAAGGTGTCGCCGTTGCTTTGCGTATTGATAAGCGTCGCGGCGCCCCAGCTTGTCGGCGCCGCCGTGGCGCTCGACGAAATGCCGAAGTTCACGCCGCTCGCCGCCGTGCCCGGATCCAGCGTCGCATTCACCCCGACGCTGCCCTGGCCCTCGGTGTAACTGCCGGAGGGCGCGGTCACAAAACTCACGGTCACTGTCGGACCCGCCGCCGCGACAGCGATGGCGCCGCTCACCGCATGCGTCCCGGCCGCCGCGTCCATTGCCCAGGCGAAGTAGGTGCCGGCGGCGCTCGGGGTGACGCTCGCACTCCAGCCGCCGCCAGAGACCGTGGCGCCGGTGAGGCTGGTCGGCGCGGTGGTGCCTGAGGTCGAAAGTGCGACGCCGACGGCATCGCCCGAAGGCGCCACGGTGCCGGTCAGGCTGAGCGCGGTGCCGACGGTCGCGCTGCCCGGCGCGGCGATCGTCACCGCCGCCGTAACCGGGGTTGTGCCGCCGCCGGATGTCGCGGGCCCAGGCCAGAAAACAATGTCGCCGCCGGAATACGCGACGGCCTGAAGCTGCGCCGAAGCCTGCGGCGGCAGCGCGGTGTTGCCGTTGCCGACGGTGATGCCGCTGCCCATCGTCACGTTGCCGGACGAGAGGTTGAGCACGTCGCAGGTGAAGCCCGAGCCCATGTTGACGAAATTCGCGAAGAGCGTGAGCGGCTGGCTGCAGACAAGGATCGCATCATTATGCGTGCTGGCATCCAGCACCGTCGTCGCCGTCAGCTCGACCACGCGCCGAATCACGCTGGGCAGTTTGGCAGAGACGTAGGACCAGACTGCAGAAAAGCTCTGACGAACCAGCGCCGGGCCGCCTTGATCCACCGCCAAGGCATCGGTGTCGGACGCGGCAGCGGCGGCGGCGAGAGTTGCCACAGTCTCGCCGTCGAGCATATTCGCGCGAGTGATCCAGACCTCGGCGCCGACCTGGGAAGCAGCGACGTAATCCGTATCCGCCAGCGTGGTGACGGTATTCGCCGAACTCGGTGCGGCCAAAGTGCCGGTCGCACCGGTGGCCGAAAGCGTTCCGGCGGCGAGTTGCAGGCCGGTGCCGACGCTGATCGTTTCCGGTCCGCCGGCGCCGAGCGATATCCGCCCAAGCAAGGTTCCGCTCGGCGCCATGATGGCGGGCTGCGTTCCGGTCAGCAGGGTATCGACGGTCACCGCATTGGTGCCGCCGGATTGTTCGACCAGCAGCAGGTCGGTTGGTGCCGTCGCGGTGGCGAGCGGCAGCGAGGAAAGGGTCGGCATCGGGTTTCTCCGTGCTTGCGTCAGGCGACCGCGAGCCAGCCGCTGCTGCCGGTGCCACTTTGTTTGATCCAGAACACGCTGCCGGCAGCGCCTGTCAGATTGCGATAGTCCGATCCCGGCGGCGCGCTCACCGCGCCATTGGGCGTGCCCGCGCCGACCGTTGTCGTGCACCCGGTCGCCTGCGCGGCGTTCACCCAGCGAACCGCACCAGGCCCGCCCGGCTGCAGCCGCAGATCGCCGGAGATCGAGGCGAAGGTTACGCTGCCATTGGCGGAAGGGGCGACGTAATCCGTCTGCTGATGGCGCGCCGCATACCAGCCGCCGCTGCGGCCGACCCAGTCGATGTCGCTATTCGCCGCAGTCGTAATCGCGATGCCGGAGGCCGTGGTCTGGCTCGGCTTGCTGCCAGAAACCGCCCAGCTCACGGCGACGCCGCAGTACACCCGCAGGTTGCGGCTAGGCGGCACCGGCACGCCGATGAAGGCGGTGGCCGTGCCTCCTGACCCGCCGCCACCGGAGAGCAATACGGTCGGCGCGCTGGTGTAGTCTGAGCCGAGGGAACCCATGCGGAAGCCGATCAGCGCACCGCCGCTGACCACGGCGGCGGCGGTGGCGCCTGTGCCTCCGCCGCCCGTAAAGGTAACCGCCGGCGCGCTGGTATAGCCGGAGCCGCCGTTCGTAACCTTGGTGAAGGTAACGAATTGGGCATAGTTCAGCGCTGAGAGCGCGCAGATCGACTGCACGGCGGCGGAGGTCGCGGCGATCGAAACGGAGTCCAGGACATCGGGATAGGCGAGCGTGGTGAAGCCGCTGAAAGGCCCAGAACTCGGAGCGAATGGGTCGAAAAGATGCAGCGTAGGGCTGCCATTCAGCAGATTGCCCGCGATCGTCACGCTGTCGGTAAAGGGCAAGAGGCAGAGGCTGACATCGGCGCCAGCCACCGTCACGACTGTATTGCGTAGCACCGAGACAAGTTGCGGCCCGTCCTGCAGGATGATGCCGGAGGCGCCGGTTGGAATGTCGATATGGTTCTCAGCGATCACCACATTGGTGGTCGCGACGCCGATCGTATTGCCGTTGGCATCCGTCTCGGTGTGGAAGATCGTGATCCCGGTGCCCGAGCAATTCTCGATGTAGTTGCCGGCTACCCGCACGCCCTGGCTGCCGCCCGCATTGATCCCGATCCGTGCTGTCGTCACGAAGTTGTCGCCGATATCGGTGAAGATCGACGCCCCGGCATCGATCGCGTAGCCGAGATGCTGGCTGATCAGATTGTCCCGCACAGCGCTGTTCGAGACATTGGCGAGAATGCCGCCATTGCCGAGGTTCGTTCCGCCATTGTTGTAGAGCAGATTGCCTTGGACGAGGATGTTATAGCCCTGTGCGGCGATGCCATACTCGCTGTTGTCGTGGCAGGTATTGCTGGCGATCAGGCATTGCACGACATCAGGGTTTGTATTCGTCGCGGTGGTTGGCACAACGTTTGAGAGACTATAATCGCCGACCTGAATACCGACGAGGTTGTTCCAGCATTGATTGCCGAGGATCTGCGTCGTCCGAGTCTTGATCGTATGCGTGCTGTCGATGTTATCGACCGTGATGCCGCCGCTGGAATTGTCATGCAGATGGCAGCCGCTCACGATCACCCCATCGGCGGCCGTGCAGCTGATACCTCGAACGTTGCCGAAAGCCTCGCATGCCGTAACGCTATGCCGCGTCAAAGCGGGGTCGGAGGTGCTGAACTGCAACCCCGTGCCGGAGACCGTGTTGGTGAAGCCGCAGCCCTGAAACACCGCGCGCAGGCAGCTCGCGCTTACGTTCACGCCGATCGTCGAGCTGGTGATCGCGCTATTGGCGTCGAAGGTCACTCCCTCGCTGGCAAAGAGCGTGGCGGCGACGGTGATCCAGACGCTGCCGCTGCTTTGGGAAAGCCGGTGCAGCGTGGTCTTGCCCGCGACGCCGATAAGCGTCACGGCGCTGCCGGCGAGTGTGGTGGGGCCGCGAATGGCATAGGTCTTGGGGCCGAGCCTGATTGGCGCCCCGGCGGCGGCGGCGGCCAGGAATGCCGCCGTGTCATCCGTCACGCCGTCACCGGCCGCGCCGAAATCCTCGATCGTGAGGCTGTCACCGAAGATCGCAGGAAGTGTGCGCGTCACGCTGGCGGCGGTCGGTTCCACGGCAAGGTTGGGGAGGCTCGCGATGCCGTTGAGGAAGGTCCCGTAAGAGATGGCGGCCGCCGTGCCGCCCTGGGACAGCGAGACTAGATCGGCGGCGACCGGGCTCCGCCCTGACGGCAAGGCGGCGATCGAGAAAGCAGTGCCGGACAATGTGCCATTCGTGAGTGTGAGATTACTCCCAACCATGATCGACTGCGGACCGTCGACCGTGGAGCCGCTATTGCCGAGCAGCGCGCCGGGAGGCACGGCTATCGAAGGCTGTAGCCCGGCGAGCAACTGCGACCGGGTCACCTTGACCGAGACGCCGCCCTGCGATGTCAGCAACTCGTCGGTATCCGCGGAAGCGGTCGCCGCCTGAAGTTGGTCGATTGTGGGCATCTGCGGTCAGCCCTCCACGACGATGGGATCGCCGTTGTCATCCAAAATCGGCAGGCCGTCATCGGTCAGCAACACGCTGCCCGGAGCGGCTTCGCTTGAGAGCGAAATCACCGGCAGCAGCACGGTGCGCTGGAAACTGCGGCCGCCGACGGTCGCGATGGCGAGCGTCACGCTGTAAGTCGTGCCGCTCTGCCCAGCGCCGAGCCACAGGATCGCGCGCTGACCATTGGCGGAACTCGTGGCGAGCGTGAGCGCGCCGGTTCCAGTCGGCGCGATCGTCACGCTGAGCTGGAAGATGCTGTCGCCTTCGTCGCCGAACAGCGCCGGGGCGATGTCGTAGACATAGTCGAGCACATCGGCGGGATCCTTGGGTGGCCAGGCGGGAAGCGCAGGAGTGGCGCCAGCCGGAAGCGCCATCGCGCCAAGCGGGGCGCCGCGCGGTCTCGGCCAGAAGCCGGTGATGGCGAGGATCCGCGCCGCACTCGGCGTCCAGCTATGGGTGACCGATGAGGACATGACGGCTTCCTTCAATATTCGACGATGACGAGGCCGTCCGCGCCCTGGCCGCCAGCGCCGCTGGAATTGTAGGTGCCCCCCGCGCCGGAGCCTGGAGCCTGCCCGTTGAGGGCTGTGCTGCCGGCGGTGGAAGCTCGGCCGCCGCCGCCCATCAGGCTGGTGCCGCCGTGGCCCCCGATGGAGAAGCTGTTGTTCTGGCCATCCGTCCCGAACCCGCCACGGCCGACGAGTTCACCGCCACTACCGTTACCGCCGCTTCCGCCCGGTGTGGATGCAGCACTCTGAAACACGCCGCCAGCGCCGCCGGTGGCGCTGCAAAGGCTGCCGAAGCTCGATGTTCCGCCTGCACCTGCGTTGACGCCGGCGGCACCGCCGATGCCTCCCGCGCCGACGGTGATCGCGATGGCTGTGCTGGGCGTCGCGGCGAATGTGCCGGAGGCGAAGCCGCCCGCGCCGCCGCCGGCCGCCGCGTATGTGCCATCAGTGCCGCCGCCCCCGCCGCCCGCGCCGACCACGGTGGCGCGCACCGTCTGGACACCTACCGGTACCGTGAAGCTGCCGCTGCTGTTGAAGACGACGCGCCGCGAGAAGCCAGGCGTGAGCTGCGGCAATTTGAAGATCAGCAGTGGACAGGCGGGATGCGGCACAATGTCGCCGGCCACCACGCTCGTCTGCCCGTTATCAACGGTGACGATGTAGAGTCCAACCCAGCCGGTATCCACGGCGGGCGGGATTTGCGTGCCGGTGCCTGCTGCGGCACCTGCCTTGAGCTGCAACTGCACGCGATCGATGCGCTGCGTGTTTTGCGCGACGCCGGAATTGCCAGGACCCGAATAGGCCTGCGCCGGATTGGCCGCATTGAGATAGGGCAGCACCACCGGCGTGGCGTCGGATTCCAAGAAGGCGGCCTCGATAACGTAGTCGATGCTCTGGCCCGGCGTCGCCGGCGGCGTCAGCGCGAAGGTCGTCGATGCGAGGGTGATGCCCGTCTTCACGATCTGGCTCACGGTATCGGCCAGCAGCGAGCCGTAGTCGGTCGTATCAAGCGGCCCGAGCGCGGTGATTGATCCGGGTGCCACCACCACGGAAAGCGAGGCCGGTGAGGTCGGCGTGCAGGCAAGGCCGTCGGCGACAGTATTCGTGCCGAGCGTCGCGCGGGTCAGCGCGCCAATCGCCACCAGCGTGTTCCGATTGGTGAGGAGGAAATCGGTGTCGAGCGGGATGGCGCCTGGATAGACGATTTGCCGGTCCATGAATGGTCCTCAGTTGGAAATGCGGGTCCAGGCGATCGTTGCGACCGGCATCGCATCGGCGACGGCGGCCAGGATATCGGCGTCCGTTACGGCGCCGGCGATGAGAGCCGTGCTGCCCCATTGCAGCGCGCCGACACCCCAGCCGCCGAGCGCGTCGGCGATACCGTCGCCGCCATAGCCGGCGGAATTGGCGATGCCGCCACCCGCCGGACGGAACGCCGTCACGAAGCATTGGAACGGCAGCGTCAGGGTTCCCCAACCACCCGCCGTATTCCAGGCGAGGCCGGGGCCGTTCAGCACGCCAGTATCGGTGGGCCGCGCCGGCTCGAAGATGACGGGCACGCGGCCGGTGAGATCGGTGACGGCAGCCGCGAGTGCCGCGCGGGTGGCGCGCAGGCGCTGCAAATTGCGGCCAATCCGCGCGCGGAAGCCGTCATCTGTCTCGCCGATCTGCCGCGCCCAGGCGCCGCCGCCATAATCGCGGGCGAAAAGATCGAGCCAGCCGAAGCTCGCCGTGGCCAGCCGGTCCTGCTGTCGCACGAAGGCGAGCAGCGAAAAGAGCCAGGCCCAGGCTGAGGCCAGGCCGCTGAGCAGGCCGCCGAGTACGGGCGCTTCATCCGCGAACCATCCGGCCGGCAAGGCAGCGCGAATCCGCGCCTGCATGTCGGCGCTGTCGCCCTGTGCCATGTCGTGTCCCTGTTAAGTGCGTGCGGTGATTTGCGGAGACTGAAGCGACCCGTCGTCCTCGGCGAAGGCCGAGGGTCCATGCCTACTCGCGGCGTGAAGAAGGCGTGGATGCTCGGCCTTCGCCGAGCATGACGGTGGTGGCGCCGCCAGAACGCAGCGCGCTAATCGATCGCCAAAGTGCCGAGCTTGATGACTGTCGAGGGCGCCGCTGGAAGATCGGCGGTGGCGCCGTTCACCAGCAGGCTGGTGACGTTGGCAATCGCCGGGTTCGCGTCATAGACCAGCTGCGCGAGCCGCGTGTAAGCAAGACCAGCGCCCACCGGCAGCGTATTGATGAACCCCGTCAGCACACCGGATACTCGCCCGATTATTGTCGCGCTATCGGCCCCAGTGGCGAGCACCAGCGTCATGCCGAGATCGGCGTCGAGCACCGTGGGTCCGAAGACCGCGAAGACCGAGCCCACCGGCCGCACCGCATCCACCGCCTGCTGCACGGCGGTGAGGAGACTGGCCGGGGGCGCGCCAGTGCCGTCGTCCACATAGACCACGAAATGGCCCGGCTCGAAGTCACCGGCCGCGTCGCTGTTTTCGATCACCGCGCAGGTTATGTTCTGCTGCACGCTGGTCGCCGCGTAACTCACCGCCTGCACGGTCGCCCGGCTGCGGCTATCGATGAACAACTGGAAGCGAGCACGGAACGCGATGTCGCCCTCGGCATCGAGACCGCCCGATAGCGCCAGCGAATTCGTCACGCTGTCGATGCCGGGAAGTGCTGTCGCGATCAGGCTGATCGTGCCGGCCAAGACATTCCCCGCACTGCCCGCCACGAGCGCTGCGATCGGCACCGTCACGCTGCTAACGCCGGCGCCAAGAACATAACCGTTTTGCGCCGCTGACCAGGCCGCGTTGGTCGCATCCGCCGTCACGATAAAACGGGCAGTACCGTCGGAAGTCGCGATCGTCGTGCCGACCGGAACGATGGCCGGAATCGTGGGCGTGAAACGCGCGAAAATGGCGTTCCCCCCTGCGGTGGTCGCGGCAAGCCGCGTCATGCCGAAATCGGCGCCGAAGCTATCGACATCCGCGCCGGTGCTGGTGGCGAGCCGCGTCGCCTGAAGCGCCTGCAGAATGAGCCACTGCATCCAGAGTGCGATTGCCGCATTGGCCTCAAGCACCGCCCGCAGCACGGAGCCAATGGAAAGGTCGAGTAACTGTGCCGCGGCCCCCTGAACAGCGGCGGACATGGTTTCGACCAGGCTCGAAAAACCCTTCAGCGAAAGTTGCATGCGGCCCTCATTGATCGAGCGAAACGCCGAGCGTCTGGGTGGACCCCTCGGCCGCATCCGCATAGGTGATGCTGAGCGAGACGAGGCTGCCGGCCGATTGCACACTGACCGTCGGTGCAGGGCTGCGTGCCACGGCCGCCTCAAGGAAGATCTGACCGCGCACCATGCCCTCGATCGTCACGGCATCGACAGGAGTGCCGATGACCGCCGGAAGACCGGCCCCATAAGCAAGATGCCAGATATAGTCGCCGGCATTCGTGAGCAGCCGGCGGAGCACGCGTTGCTGGCCAAGCACTGTGCCAGTGACCGTCGCGAGGTCGCCCGTGGGACCGAGCGCCAGATCGCCGCCGAAATCGTGATCGAGATCCTGATTCGAACCGGACATCGCTCAAGCCTGCGGCGTAGCGGGACCGGTATGGTCCGGACCGGCCTGCACATTGGGATGGATATGCGCGTCGTAGATAATGCGGAGCTGGCCAAGCGAACCATGCGCCTGCCCTTCGTCCGAGATCTCGCCGCTTGCCACGATATCGCCGGTCACCTGCACATCGCCGATAATGGAGACGGCGCCGGTGATCGTCACGGCTCCCGTGATATCCACGGCACCGGTGATGTTCCAGCGCGTCGCATTGCCTTCCACCGTGCCGTCATTGTGGAGCTTGAGGAAGGCACCCGCCTGATGTACCAGCCAGAATTCGCCAGACGGCGCCTGCGGCGGCGTGGCGGCGGTGGAGAAGAGCCCGCCGACAATCACGCCATGCTCGGCCTGACCCTCCTGCGCGAGAACAAGCACCTGCTGACCGGGAACGGGCGGCGCCACAAGCCCCCAGCCGGAACCGGTCCAGGCCGAAGCGACAGGCAGCCACCCCGTCAGCACACCTTCGGGCTGCAGCGAGACCTTTGCGCAATAAGTCGTCGGATCGACACTCTGGACGAGGCCACAGCGCGCCTGGCCGATGCGGCCGTCCTGCAATGCGCCTTGCGCGCGGATGGCATTGAACAGCCCCTCCATCATGCCGCCGCACTCCCGATCGTCATGGCCGGCGCATTGACCGCCCGCACCGTCTGCGTGAAGCCGTCACGCGCGGAGACGCGGCGCTGAATCTCGTCCACGACATAGAGCTGGTCGAAGGCGGTCCCCGTTCCGGTGAGCAGCACGCTGCTACCGGGCGCGAGCACGAGTTCGCCCGGCATAGTCGCCAGTGCCACGCGCTCGTGCCGGCTGAGATCCGCGAGAGTTTGCACCGCCAAAGCCTGCGCCTGATCCGGTGTCATATTCGGACGCACGAGAACATAATTGGTCGTGTGCAACCCCGGCGTGGCGCTGCTCGATGTCGCGCCACTCGCGGAGGCACGAACCGTCTGCGTAATCATGCGCGCCTGTTTCGCGTTCCAGCTTTGCACCGTCACCGCAATGTCGCGTGCCAGAGAGAGACTGCGTTCGAGTTGTAAATCCAGGAGGTCCGAGTTTCCCGGCGATGCCTGCCACACAATCGGAACAAGCGACGCGACAGGAGGGCTAAACACCAGCGTGGTGCCGGTCACCATCAGTTCGAACCCCTCCGCCAGCGCCAGGCGCTGCAACAGGTCCCACTCCGTGACCACCGCGCTCGATTGGTGGAGCGAGGATGTGTCGTGGCCGAGCTGGTAGTAGCGTCCGACGGGCGTCTGTGTTGGCGTCACCTGCGCTTGCAGACCGCGTCGCACCGCCAGAGTCGCGACGATTTCGCTCGATGTCCGGTTAGCGAAGGTTTCGGCGGTGAGGCTGTCGATGAAGAGTGCGCTGAAATCCCGCCCTGTGAGTTGCGCGGTTCCCTGAATCGGATCGAGCGTGATTTGGTCAAGCGGTCCGGTAATGAGACTGGTCCAGGCGCCGCCGCTGCCGGCGGGTCCGAGACCGATTTGCACCTCGACAGTCGCGTCGCCGATCCCGCTGAGCACGGCGGCGGTGAGGCCAGCATCCGCACCCAGCGCCAGCCGTACGTGAAACCAGCCCGCGGCGCGCCGCCCGGTGGTGCTAACCTCGGCCTCAAGGGCCCCATAGACCGGAACCCCGTCGAGCAGCACCCGCAGGAGCACATCGCGCGCATCACTGAGCGGCAATGCCGCCTCCCGCTGCCGGATCAAGGGCGGGGAGTTGCAGCACAGTCACACCCTGCAAAACCGGATCGGATAGTCCATTGAGTTGCGCGATGCGGATCCACTGCGTCGCGTCCTGCAGCACTGCGGCGGCGATGTGGAAGAGATCGCCGCCCGCGACAGTAATTTGCGGCATTGGTCAGCTTCCCAGGTTGGTGAGTGAGTTGAAGCTTCGGCCGAGATAGGCGCCTCCCCAGGCAAGTGCCGCGAGCGAACCCGCCGTCGCCTGTGAAGCCGTTACCGTGGCGCCCGTGCCGTCACTGCCCAAAGTGAGATCGACGCCCTCAAGCGTGGCGCCGGCTGTCGTCATCGCCCCGCTGACGCCATCGCCAGCCGCCGATAACGCGGCAAGCGCCGTGCTATAGCCCGCTGTGCCAAAGGTAAGCGCGGTGGGGCTGGAGACAGCTTGCTCCGCGCCCGCGAGCAGCACGGTGCCGCCGATCACCGCTGCCGCGGTCGCGAGGTCGCCGATGACGCTCGTACCTGCCGCAGCGGTGCGGAAGTTGGTCTGGACGACGCAACGCAGCTGGTACGGAATCCACCAGGGCTTCGCATAGCTGAAGACGGCATCAGCGAGGATCACGACGTAGCTGTTGCCTTCCCAGCTCAGAGGCTGCGGTTGCCCGGCCGCTCGCATGGCGTCGAGTGACCGCGCCCGTGTGCCAGCCCCGGAACCGGAAAAGATGCCGGAGAAGACGAGGTCGGAGTCTATCGGGCCCAGAACGTCGATTACCCTGCCGCCGCCCGGCAGATCATGGATCGCCATCCGCTGCCTGCCGCCGAACTCGATCTGCTCAGGCACCTCAAAAGCCTCGAAGACGATGCCGCCGAGCGTGATGCGTGTCGTTGTCACAGGCTCACTCCTATCGATCTCTCACGCCTGCACCGGCCCTCACCCCCACCCGGCCACCCACGACAGTATGCTGATGGGTGGCATGCTGATGGGTGGCCGGGTGGAGGTGAGGGCCGGCGCAGACGGGAACAACGTTTTCTCAAAGCCCCATGCCGGGCCGAGCCGGGCTGTCGCGAGGGTTAAAGCTGCGTCCCCCGATGGGTGGCCGCGCCGCCTCTCGCGCCATGAGGCCGGACATCCAACGGCCGACCCGCGTGCCGTCGAGATAGACGTCACCCTGCATAGACCCCTGACCGCCTTGCTGGTCGGTCCGCGCAGGGGGAGCCATCGCGGCTTGCGGCGGGGCCAGGATGGGGCGCGCCGCCGCGCCTGGGGCAGCGGGACTTGGTGGTGATCCGGGCCGCCGTAGCGCTTCGCGGGGCGCCGCCGGTGCGGCGGATGCGACGACGTGGGCGCTTGCCGCCGGTGTCCGTACCCGTGGCTTTGGCGCGCTTGCTGAGGGTGTCGGGACCACAGATGACGATTGCCGCGACACAGCGGTTACGACAGGCCGTGACGGCACGCCGCGCGGCGGCGATGCCTGCGACGGAGCAGACGCCCCCTTAGTGGCGGCGGCTGGCGGGGAAGGGGGCGCCGCCGGTGTCGCGCGGCTTGGTGCGGCCGTGGCGGCCTCTTGCTTGGCCGCCCTAGGCCGCGACGCCATCGCATCGACAGTGATCCGCACCGGACGTCGTGGCGGTGGAGAGTCACCGGTGACCACAGCCGGGCCGGTTGCCCGCGCGGATGAGGGCTCGGACGTCACGGCGCGTGGTGCGACGATCGAAGCTTCTCGCGCCGCATCGCGTGGCGATGCCCGCCTCGCAACCCGCGCAACTGTCGCACGCGATACCTGAATGCGCGGCATCGGTCTCGGTGAAGTCGCTGTCGTCGCTGACCGACGCTCGGCCCCGGCCTCCCGTATCCGCGAGCGTGACTGCGGCTTGCGCTCGCCTGACGCGGAAGCGATCGCCGGATGTTTCGGCCGCTCGGCATGCTGAGGCGTTGTTACCCGCGCCGGCGCCGCGATGCCATGCGCGCGGGCCAGCGCCGCCATCCGCCCCGCACCGCTTTCCGCGCCTCGCGCGAGACGTGAAATCTCACGTTCCGCCCGCTTGATCGCCACGGATAGCCCGTGGTCCAACACGAGCGTAACGCCGGTCTCCTCGGTCTCGCTCATCGCCTTATCGTCGCGGGACAATTGTCACTCCGTCCAGGTAAGGTCGCGCCAGTCGAAGACACGGCCATCGAGTTCGCCCAGTGCCACGATGAAGGCCAGGCGCTCGGTGGGGGGCAGTAGGAAAGCGACGTCGAAGGGCACCCCGTTCCGCAGCAGGAACAGGCAATCCACCAGATCGGGATGCCGGCTCAGTTTCCCGCGTCTTGCCTCAGCTCATCGGGTGAGGGCGGCGTCTCGAAGATGCGCGCTACGGCATCCAGCCCGTCATCACCAAGCCGCGAGACCAGCGCTTCAATCTGCGCTTCGCTGGTAGGCGACGGCACCGGCACGCTGTCGATCGCCGTGACTGACCAGGCGAGCATCGCCATGCCGAGATACGGCGTGTTCTGCGCCAATTCCGCGCCCACCGCCTTGAACATCCGCAGCTTGTCGAGCGCGTTGAGGTTTCTCACCAAGATCTGCCGCCCGGCCGCGTCCACGACCTCGATCTCGGTGGAGGCCGCGCGCAGGATGGCTTGCGAGGGGCTGGTCATGAAACGCGCGTGCGGCTGGTGGCGTAAAACTCCAGCTTCTGCTTGACGCTGGCATCGCCCTTGTAAGCGCCGGCGGAGGTCAACTTAAACACCACGCCGTTGAACTGATAGGTCGAGGTCGAACCATCGGTTTCATCGACATATTGGTAAAGCGTGCCGGATGCGACAGTGCCGCCCGATAGGAAAGTGCTTTCGATCTGCGCCAGCAGGTCGTCCGCCGCCGATGACCCGCGCTCAATATCGAAGCTTCCATCCCAGCCTTTCGGCAATTCGGCGCCCAGCATCGTGCCGTCCATCCGATCGACGCGCACCGAAGCGGTAAGCTGCCGGCTCTCGAAGCCGGTGACGTGTTCGAGATCGACGCGGCCGAACGGCCCGAGAACCACGACCTGGCAATTGCTGCCAATCGTGAAGGTGTTGAGGGGCATGAGTGGCTTTCCTTCAGCTCTGGCTGCCAGGCAGCGTCTGGCGGCTGATCTGCACCGTCTGCCCGCCCTCGACGTTGACGATGAACTTCTCGTTAATCCCTTGATACTGGATCTGCACGTCGGCCTGGACATAGCCGAGTGCCGTGCGCGTATCGGGATTATTGGTGGTGTCGCAGATGACGGAGAAGGGCAGGCTCCCATCCGTGCTGCCGAGCTGACCTTGCGTCAGCATAGCCTGCAGGAAAGCCAGCAGCGTCGCACGGATATTCTGAAAAAGCGTCGCGTTTATCAGCGCGCCGACATAGATCCCCATGCCGGCGCTGAGCGTGGCCGCGATGTAATTGGTCAGCCGCGTATAGTTGTCGCCATTGATCGCTGGGTTCGACGAGGAATTATGCCCGCAGCGCACGCCCCAGTAACTACCGCCGGGTTGCGGATTGCAGATCACGTCGATGCCGGCCTGAAATAGTGTTTGCAGATCGGCGGTGGCATAGGTCGTGGTTTGGCCAGTGATCGCGGCGCCGCTCTTCTGGCTGCCGACGATGCTATAGAGCTGCTTGTTCAGGCTGGACTGCTCGGGCGAAAGATTGGCGAGCCGCCCGGCCGCGAAGCCCTGCGGCGATACCAATCGAAGCTGTTGGTTGACCTGGTCGTTCCAGTAGATCCAGTCGCCAAACATCAGCTTGGTCGCATAGCTGTCGAGCCCCGCCTCGGCCTTGGTCGAGACCGCGTTGGCGATGGTGTCGCCCGCTGGGCCCGCGAGGATCATGTAGATGCCCTCGGAGAGTCCGAACTCCGCTTGCGTCGTGTATTGCGTCGCGTCGGTCGCATCGGCGAGCAGTGCCACCGAACAGCCCTGTCCGCGCAGCGCATACATGCCGAGGCGCGGCAGCGTATCGACGCCGATCAGCGTCGCCGCGGTCGCTCCCGTCGCGCCGTCGCTGCCGGCGGTGCCGGCCGTGAAGGGATACAATCCAGCAATTGGCGCCGCGGTGCCGCTCGCATAGGCGGCCGCCACAAGTTGGGACGCGCCGCGCAGCGGACCGGTGCCCGTGTTCACGGCATTGACCAGCGCCTGCCAAAGCGCCGCGCCGGTCCCGGTGATGTTGTCGTAGACTTCCGGTGTCACGCCAGGCAGCGTGATCGTCAGCCGCCAGCTTCCCGCCTGGGATCCGGTGGACAGCACGGTCACGATGCTGTTGCCAAGGCTGCCGGTATAGAGCGCGGTCAGCGTCAATGCGCTCTGGATGGTCAGGGTCGCGGCGGTATCGGTGCCGTCCGTTACCCGCACGCAGCGAAAATTCTGCGCGCCCTGCTGCACCGCCGTCGCCACCTGCGTGCCCATGTCGAACAGGCGCGGCATCACGGGACCGAAGGCCGCCGCATATTGCGCCATGGTGCCGACGATCGCCGGCAACCCGACAGGTCCCCAGCTCGCCGTGCCGATGACGCCGAGCACATCGGTCGGCACGCCATTGAGCAGAAGCGTCTGCGGCGCGACGATCTGCACATAGAGATCGGGCACCACCAGCGCGGTGGTGTTGATCGTGCCCTGCTGGACAATGGGCATGGTCTATTTCCCCCCGCCGGCCGCGCCGCCTTGTGTCGTGACCCGGACGACATGCAGGGCGTTCTCACCCTTGAGGATGGCGTCGATCCGGTCCTTATCCGTGATCACGTCTCCTCGGGCGAGGCCCGCGAAAGGCTTCACCACCACAAGCTTCATAATGCGATCTCCTGATCTGTCAGCCGAGCAGCGGCGCGATGGCCCCAGCGGTGGAACCGAGCGTTCCAGTGCCGAACAGCATGCTGGGCAATATGCTTGCTTCGGTTGTCGGATAGTCCACGAGGTAGACGAGATCCCGGCGATACATCCGCGCGGTCTCGGCCTGGTCGCTGGTAGCACCACCCCCGAGCGTCAATCTGCCGCCGGTGCCATCAGCAAGTGTCAGGAAGTAAAGTCCCGACAGTGCGGAATCGATCGCCCCGGCGACCTGGTCGCGCAGCATAGGCGTCGGGCACCAGCAGATGACCTTGAACTCCTGGCGCTGCCGCCGGGTCTCCCGGATCGCACTCTGGCTTTGCACGACGCGGGCAAGAATGTGCCCAGCACCAGGCAGGCCGAGCGTCGCACCGCTGAGTTGCACGATGCGCCCCGCCGCACGGGCCGGCGCCGCGAGCGATGCGGCGACGGAGGCCGTGGTATCCGTCGCCTGCACCGCGTAGCTGTATGTCGCTCCATCCACCGCGACCCCCGCTACCTGGCCGCTCGCCGGCTGGCCCCCAAAAGTCACAGATACGCCGCTGATTGCCACCGTAAGCGTTGGAGTGATCAATGTCGGCACTTGCCAGGTCGGTGGATAGCGCGTGGTTTCGCGCGGCGGGGCCGGGGACGGGTAAATCGTGACATTGACGATCCCGGCCGCAAGATCGGCGTCGAGCGCGGCGGAAGCCGGCCAGCCGCGATAAATGCGGGAGGTTTCCGCCCCAGCGACGCCCGAAGCCTGGTTCGCGCCATTCGGATAAAGCGCGGCGGTTACCGCCGCCGCCAGCGCCGTCTCGACATCCGACTGGTCCGCCATCACACTTGCGCCTGCGTCACGTTAAGACGCCAGCCCAGCGCGGTATATTCAGCTTCGGTAATGGTGGAGATCGCGCCGGTCTCGTCTGTCAGGATGTCGTGTGGGCGCAAAACAACATTCCGGTCACCACGGAGGGCGGGCAGCAGCACGACCCAGCGCCCCGCGGCCGTTTCTCCCGGCAATTCACCTACCCCGCGTCCCGCGCCGCCGGCCAACACGCTTGCCGGCCAGTCGCGCAGCAACACGGTCTCGCTTCCCGCCGTCACGCCGCCATAAGGATTCAAGCCGGCGCTCGGCGCGCCACTCGGCCGGACCACGCTCAATACCCGATTGGTCTGCACGCAAACCGGCGGGAGGAGCGGCGGCTGAGCGGCAATGAAGAAAGTGCCGAGCGGCCCCACGAGATAATCGCCCACCTGCGTATAGGCGCTGTCATAGACGCCGAACCATACCGGCACGCCATAACGCGCACTGCGGTTCCAGGTTTGGTCCTCGCCATGAAATGCCACGTCCAGCCGAAGGAAAAAGCTGCGTGGCGTGATCGGCGCGAAGGGATCCGCTGGCCGATACGCATCATAGCTCTCGCCTAGCCGCAGCGCGGCGCGACCCAGCCCGCGCGAGACGGCGTCCTGCAGCCGATAGCTCTCCATCACACCACCAGCACGATGCCGGGATCGGCGAAGGCGGGTCCTGGCGGCACACCGAGGAAAGCGGCCAGGCGGCGGCGCCAAAGATCGAATAGTGAGGTGCGGTCGGCGACCTCACTGCGATTATGTGTCCAGACCGCCGCCTGGTCAGTGTCGAGGTTCTGTCCCGCTCCCGGTACAGCCTGCTCGAGCCCCGTGAGCGTCGCGAGATACTGCAGCACGACCGACTCCTCCGCCGGTGCCAGATTGCTAAGCCGATATTCGAGGAGCCCATAGGCCTGGAAGAACCGCCAGCCCTGGAAACCGCTGGCCCCGGCGCCATAGGCCGGATAGCCGCAGAAACGCCGGATATCCGTGCGCTGCGCGTCGGTGAAGCTCATCGGTTTCCTAACTTTGGCTTAGGTCAAAGCGCGGAGCCGGTACCGCGCGACACATAGATTGTGCCGCTGCCGGAACTCAGGATCACCGCCGCCGCCGTTACCGTGGGGCTCACGCTCAACAACATTTGCGCGCCCGAGGGCACCGGCAGATCCGTCGCCAGCGCCGTGAGCGTGCCGGTGCCTAAGCGCAGAAAGCCGATCGCGGCGCTCGCGTTGTAGACGAGAAGCGTCGGGCCGGTGCCGGGGATCGCCGCCGTGGCGCTGGTCGTGGTTGCCGCGATGGAGACCGTGGCCTCAGGGTTGAACGGGGAGACGCTGCCGCTCGCCATGGCGCGCTACCCCACATGCTCGACCATGACGGCGCGCTTGAAGCTCGCATTCGTCGCGGTCGGCACGGTCAGCGGCGTGGTTGTGGTGTCCGAAGGCGCGCAGAAACCGCCAATCCAGTACCAGCTTTGTGCGATGATCTGCTGCAGCCGGTCAATCGGTTCCCGCGTCACCATGGCGACGCCATCGACGATGGTGACAATCGAATCCCTCGGCGCCACGTCATCGGCATCGATGCCCGCGAAGTCGCCCTCGATCAGCGCGCCCTGGCCGCAGACGATTGGGCGCCGCACGGTGAGACCCGCCACCAGCGGATGCGGCTGCACGAAAGTCTCGGTCGTTGGAATGAAGCGCAGGCCGAGGAAGTCTCGCACAGCGCCTTCTTGGAACACGGTATTGGCGGAGGTCGCGCCGGTGAACAATGTCTTGAAGTCCGGATCGGCGAAAAGCTGCCGCGCGGAGACGGGATCGAGGTAGCAATTGTAAACCCCATCGATCTCCGGCACCGCATTCTTTCGCAAAGTCGCCACCGCATCGAGCAGATTGGCCATGCTGAGACTGTCATTCGCTTGCAGCAGCGAGGTATTGCCCCGCCCGGCTGGCCGCAGAATGGCGCTCGCAGTAGCGGCCTGCACGGTACTGCCGAGCGCGCCGTCGCCGAGCGAGACATTGCTGCTGAATGTCAGTGATCCCGAAAGACCATTGGGCGCGGTCGA
This sequence comes from Acidisoma sp. S159, assembly GCF_009766125.1. Taxonomy (NCBI): domain Bacteria; kingdom Pseudomonadati; phylum Pseudomonadota; class Alphaproteobacteria; order Acetobacterales; family Acidocellaceae; genus Acidisoma; species Acidisoma sp. S159. Next base: position 31,858 of record NZ_LMUG01000045.1, on the reverse strand, counting down.
AACACTCGGCGAGTCCAGCGCCACGCCGTTGAGTGTGTAGATACCCGCGCCCACCGCGACAGTGAGCGGATTAGCGGAGGAAACCGGCACCTGGATGCCGTTGACGAAGACGCTCTGGAAACCGCGGACATCATCCACCGCGATCGTCGGACCGGCGCTGCCCAGTGCTGTCGCCACCCGGGTATTGCCGCCGAAATACGCCTGGAACAGGGCGTTGCGCGCCAGCTCATCCAGGCTGCGTGCCGCCTGCTCGCCATTGGTATAGGCGTTCTGCAGGAACTGGCTCGCGATACCAACGCGGCTCGTCACCATGTTGAGATCAGCGGTCGCGGCGTAGAAGTTGAGCGTCAGCGTATATTGCTCAACGCCCCAGCCGGTCGGCGTCAGCCCATTGTCGAGATTGGTGTTGAGTGCGGGCGCCAGCGGCGTCGTCACGCTTGGCTTAAGCCCGGCGCGCGTCTTGGTCAGCGTCTCACCGATGCCGACAGCGATTTCCTCTCGATCGGCCACGGCTCGGTAACCGAGGCGGGATCGCAGGGCTTGCTGGAACTCGCGCTCCAGGAACCCTTGCTGGATGATCGGTTGCAAAGCGGTTGGGAAGTTCTGGATGCCCATGAGGATCCTCGTGCGTGGCTGGTGTGAGAAGGCGCGTCGCGCTTAGAGGCGTCGCAGCAGGGCAGCGCGGGCGATGCGATATTCGTCGTGGCTCATCTCTAAGGCCGCCTTCTGACGCGGCGGCTGGGAAGGCGGTGGCGCGGCGGCGATGGCGCTGGAACCGGAAGCAAACAGCCAAGGCTTCGCCCGCCGGAAACGTTGAATGAGCGCCGCGGCCCCTTCGACCTCGCCGCCCTCCGTCCAGGAAAGCTCTGCCGGATCGATGAGCTTGAGCCCATCGAGATCGACCATGCCGGCGCGCAGCGCCTCGGCCTTCAGCTCGGCGCGAATGAGATTGGCCCGCGACTGTTCGCCGAGCGAGCGTACCTGTTGCTCAAGCTGCGCCGCGCGCATCCGCAACGCCTCCATGGTCTCGCCGGCCGGCGTCTCGGTGGCCGGAAATGTGCCGTCAGCCGTCGTCATGAGGTCTGTGTGTCCTTTGCGATGCTGGAAAGTTCGGCGGCGACATCCGCGATGCCGTAGGTGTCGGCCAGCGAACGGGTCGCCGTCTCCCGGCTGATCAGCCCGGCCGCGCAGAGCGTCTGCAGGGTCTGCGCTTCGGCCAAACGGTCGGCGGGCGAGGACGGATACCAGGGCCGCCACCGCAGCGAGAGCCGGCTACCTTCGCTGATTGGCGGCGCGGCACGCCCCATCACCGTGATGGTGTAGCGTTCCGTCGCCCGCGCGATCATCCGTGCCAGAGGCAGAAGCCCGCTCTCGCCATAGGAGATGCGGAGATTGTCGGCGAGCCAGATAAGCCCTTGGTTCATGAGTTCGAGCGCGCGGCCTGACTGTGCGGCGGCAATACGGTCTGCGCTCGCGCGATTGCCGTGTACGCTTTCCAGCGCAAATTCCCGCAGCGCGCGAACATAATCGATGACCGCATTCGCCGCCGTGCCGCCGATCTCCAGCAGCCGTGCGTCGCCATCCTTGCTGACGACCAAGGCATTGCCGGCACCTTTGATGATCTCGCGATCGGGTGTCGCCGGCTCCTTGATGAGCAGTGTCGGGTCGGAGCTGTATTTCAGCCCGCGACCTGCTTGCGATAGCTGGTAGTCGATTTCGATGCCGGTCTCGATGGCGGCGCGGAACGTCGCGGCCCCATCGATCTCGCCGCCACCTAAGCCCGTCCCGCCGGGCAGGTTGCGTATCCAGACGAGCGGAACGAAGCCGAGATCATGGCTCAACGTGCGCGCCGCATCGATCTCAGGTGCGAGTTCCGCCGGCCAACTGACGGGCCAGGGCTGGAACCACGTCTCGGCCTCCGCATCCCAGCGGCGCATGAACCAATAGTCGGCGCCAGGATCCTCGATCGCATAGCCCTGTGCCGCCAGCACGGCGCCCTGCACCTTGTAGCGCTCGGTGACGGAAGCAAGAGTATCGGGGGCTTCCGTTTGCCAGACTGGCGTGAGGAAAATGCTGTCGAGCACGGAGACGAAGACGCGGCCCTTCAATATGCGCAGCAGCAACGCCACCGATCCGATCGAGCCACGGATCGCCGCATCGATCATGATCTCGTTAAGCCCAGTCTCCTGCACCAGATCCGCGAAGAAGCCGCGAATATCGGCATCGGGCGAATCGATCGCCGGGAAGTGCCCCTCGCTGAACAGCAGGGCGACACTATCCTCCACCACGATGCGCGGCAGGGCATAACGCACGGAAGGGCGGCGGTCGCGCAGCGGGATATACTCGCCGCTCGCCGAGCGCTCCTCATGAAACTGATAGGGCAGCACGTCGTACAGCGTGCCGTTCAAGGTCCGCCGCAGGAGGTCGAGCGTGGCGACGCGCGGCGGATAGTCCGGGTCGCGCGGAATGAGCGCGCGAATCGTATCGAACATGAGCGGCCTCGCGGATGGGAAGAGTGGTTAGCGCCCGAGATGGGGAATATGCAGGCGTCGCGTCGGCGCATCCGGCGGCAGCAGCGTCATGAAGGCGCGAGACAGCGCATCGACCTGGTCGTCCTTGTTGCCATGCGGGAAGTCCCGTAGCTCATCGAGGAACGGCAGGTTCCAGCGCCCGCGCAGCAGACGCAGATTGCCGGCCTCAACCTGGGCGGCAACGGGCGACGCACGGGTGATCTTCGAGCCTGTTTCCGGCGTCGCCGTCACACGAAAACCAGCTAGGCGCCGCGTCAGATAAGCGACCTGCGCACGCCCCGCCTGGCCTGGATCTTGCGGCAGGGAAATCAGCACCTCCGCGCCATCCTCGCGCGCACTCGCCAAGATCACCGCCTCTACCTCCCCCGGCGAACCGCGCAGGCGCTGCACGTCGGTCACGAGAAGGTTGCCCTCCGCATCACGCTCCAGCCGCAGTCCAACGGTCCAATCCGGATCGCGTCCCGGCCCAGGGATCGCCGCGGCAAGGTCCCAGGCGCGCACTGCCGCGACAGAGTCTTCCGCCGCGTGTTCGAGGGTCGGGATGCGATCGACCAGAAACAGGCCGCCGCTCTGCGGCTTGGGGTCCTGCTGGTAGAGCGCGGAGAAGGTGCGGTCGCCGACGACCAGGCGTTTGCGCTCGATCGCCGCTGCATCTTCCCATTCCGGCCAGAGCGCATCACCCGGCTGGCGACCCAGCGGGTCCTCTGCTTCGGCCAAGGCGGGAAGCCGCACCACCGTCCAGTTCTTCTCGGTGTCGAGGATCCGGCCGCCCAGATCGTCCTGATGCCAGCGCGTCATCACCAGAATGATGCGGCCGCGCGGCTTGAGGCGAGGCACCAGATCGGCGCGATACCATTGCCATGCATGCTCCCGCGCGGTCGGCGAATCCGCCTCCGCAAAGGACTTCACCGGATCGTCGATGATTGCCAGGTCGGCGCGGCGTCCGGCGATCGGTCCGCGCATACCCGTCGCGAAATACTCGCCCCCGCGCGAGGTGCGCCAGCGATGCGCCGCTCGTTCGTCGGGCTCCAGTTTATAGCCCAGTGTGCCCGCGTGCGCCTGTATCAGCTGCCGCGTCCGCCGCCCGAAATGGCTGGCGAGGCTTTCCGTATGCGAAGTGGCGATCATCGCGGAACGCGGATGCGCGGCGAACCACCATGCCGGAAACAAAACCGAGGCGTAGGTCGATTTCGCCGATCCCGGCGGCATCAACACCATCAGTCGCTCGATCTCACCGCGACTCGCGGCATCCAGCTTCGCCAGCAAAAGTCGGTGATGGTCGGCGGGCTTTTGCCCATAGGCCTCAAGCGCGATCTCTGCCCATTCGAGCAGACTGGGAACCACCGCCATGCAGCGTGCTGACCTCCCGGCGTTGGCTACCGGGCGCCGCGAAGCTGCCACCCTGTAAGACTGGATGGTTGGGAATAAATACGCAGCGGCGTGCGGCAAAGAATCTGCGCCGCACGTCACTGCGAGAATGGAATTAGAGAATGCGATTAGATGCCGCTGCCTCGGCGCCCGGTTCAACTCACCGTGCCGCGCAAACCACCATCATACTTATTTCTATACCGAAATATGGGGCGCCCGTCAAGGAAAATGTTACCCAATCGTAAAGACTAGGACGCCTGCGCCTCAGCCGCGATATCGAAATGGGCCGTGTAGTCCAGGAACCGGGCGCGTTCTTGTGTCAGCTCCAACCCATGGTCGCGCAAATTGTAGATGTTCGCGCCGTAGCCACCTCGCGGGCGGTCAGCGACCTCAGCCGCCATCCTTGACGAGGCGTGCTCGTCCAGAGGCATGTCGAAATAGCTATATAGATCCTTGATGGTCCCCAAAGGTTCGCGCGCGAAATCCTTGTACTGCACATGAAAGATGCCGTCGCCGCCGTTACGGCCGGCTGGCGCCGCGGCGATCATGGCGCGCGCACCCTGTTCCCAGCGTGCCGCGACCTGATGGCCGATTTCCTCGCGGCTGATCACGCGGGCAAAGGGGCCTCGCAGGATCTCGGTCAACCGCGCCACCGAAGCCAGCACCTTTGGGGGGTCGCGATGGACGAAAACGATCCGCGCGTCGGGATAGACCGCGCGGACGGCATCGAGCGCGAAAACATGGTCGGGGCATTTTAGCACCCAGCGCGTCTCACCGGCCGCCTTGCCGCGCTGGAACTGCAAATGCTGCAGGAAGCGCTTGTGGAAACGATAGGCGTCGCGGTGCCCCTCGGCATCGAGCCAGGCGAGATATGATGGAATGCGGAAGGTGGTGTCGTAGCGCAGCGACTGGAACACCTGGGCGGTGATCTCGGTGCATTCCTGCGGCATGCTGGCCGAAAGCGGATGCACGCTGCGGAAATCGGGCGCCATCCGCGCGAAGCTTTGTAGCTGGCGTTCGGTCGCCCGGACGCGGCGATCGGCGCCGCGGCGGGGCGGGTAGGGCGCCATCACCTGCCAACAGCTTGGGCTGAGATTTGCGGTGTCGCAATCCAGCAGGCGGTGGAGGAAGGTCGTGCCGCTGCGTGGCAGGCCGGTGATGATGAGCGGCTGGTCGATCGCAACTGCGGCGATCTCCGGTCTTCGCCGCTCCTCCTCCCGCAAGCGGAGCAGGTTGCCGAGACATCGCAGGGCATCCCAGCGCGCCGCTATACGCCCGACCAGCGAGAGACCGGCTTCCCGGTCGAGTGCATCACAGAGCCTGCCCAGGGACTCTCGGACGCGGTTGCTGTCCGCGTCCGCCCCGAATGAGACGTCAGGGGTGCGGGAGAGTGCCGCGTCGATCAGACTGTCGGCTTCGAGGGCGCGGGTGCCCAGGCCGGTTGCCACGGAAAGCCGGTCCGCGAGGCAAAGTATCCGCGTCTCTATCGTCACGCTGTAACCTGGTCCTTAGCTAGGGCGGCAAGCCCGCCGCGGTGAGGCTGTATAACTTGCCTTGCTGGTTTGTGGCAGAGAGGGTCACGGCCCTGGCACGTAGAGCGAGCAGGATAAGGTCGATTCCCGCCATGTGCCAGCGCTGCACGGCCTTATGATCGGATCCCAACATCTCGGCTAGCCGCCGCCAGGCGTACAGATGGCGGCCGGTAAGCGGATGCACCAGCGCCCGGCATCCCACGACGCGGCGTAGCAGCAGCCGATCCTCGGGGATCAGCAGGATCTTGGCGAAGGTCGCGTCCATCCGGCTGATGCGTGCCGCGGAGGGCACCGGCGGCCGAAGTGGTCCATTGTCCCAGCCATAGGCATCGCCCGCTTCGCGGACGAAGGGAAGCGCGCCGCTGCGAAGCGCGGTCGAATAGCCGGAGGGCGGCAAGGAGAGCAGCGTTGCGCCGGCTTCCTCAAGCAGCGCCACCAGCGCCTCAATCTCCGGTGACGTCCGACGTCCGGTCACGACCGGGGCTCCGCCCGTGACTCTGTCGAGCGATCGGTCGGGGATCCAAGGCGATAGGCCTCGTCCTCCAGCAGTGTGCCGCGGACCAGGATCGCCCAGCTGCGCGGATGACCGGGGGGTAGCGGCGCGCGCGCGGCCTCCTCCACGTCGTTCCATGCTTGGTCGGCAAATAGCGCTTGAGCGAGCGGTATGGGATGAACTAGGTTCCCATCCGTAGGCGGAACATTCTGGTTAAATAACAAGATGACCTCCCCTCTGCGTACGTAAACGATATGTTAGTGCAACTAACATTGAAATGCAATCGCAACGAAAGTGGGTGTGCAATGTCGGTTTTGACGGCGGATCGGATTTTCCGCCCCACACAGGGGCAGCCACAGATCGGTTCCCGGATACGGGAGGCGCGTCAAGCGCTCGGTCTGACGCAGGAAGCCTTGGCTCACAATGTCGGCGTATCCCGAAGTGCGGTGGCACAGTGGGAGACGGAGCGCACGGGGCAGGTGCGCGCCAATCTGACACGCGTCGCGGCGGTGCTCGGCGTGTCGTTGGGCTTTCTGCTGAATGGCGATTCGGGGCCCTGGGCGGACAATGCCGAGACCGCCGATGAATGGGCCTTATTGAGACTGTATAGACAGTTAAGAGAAACGGATCGCCAGGAGATGCTGCGCCTCGCTCGAAGGTTGGTCGCTGCTAGCGACGGGCCTCATCGCTAAACCCGCGCGTAAACCTTAATCTTTGAGCAATCCGAGCATCGCAACGGCGTGAATTTCAGTTGCGATGCAGCACCCGTTCGACCTATTAAATTACTATATCGTAACGTATGTGCATCCCGGGATTGCTGCCCTTTGGGTGCGTTTTAAGGAGGCATTGAATGACTGGCGTGACCGTGGGTGGGGCTCTAGCTCCATTTAATTTTACAGGCCCAAGCTCAGCCTATAACGGATTTGCGCAAGCCGATTTCGCCAGCTTCTTCGGAACTGGCGACGCAATCGGCGCCAACACCGCCGACTACAGCGGTGTGGGATCTGTTCCTGATGCATCCCTGTCGCCAAATGCGACGCTGGCCTTGCTTACGGGCGTGACAGACACGACCGTTCCATCTGACTACCAGTCCTTCTATGACCTGGCGGGCGGCGACACCGTCACCGGCAGCGGCGATCTCGATGTATTCCTGCAAGGCGGTCTGTCGTCCGGCACATCCTTCAACACCGGCACCGGCGACGATAAAATCTATGCTGGCGGTTCCGACACCATAACGGCCAGTTCGGGCAGCAACACCATCATCGGTGGTAGCAGCGGCCCGGTGGTCGTGAATGGCTCGGGTGGCGGCAATCTCTACTTCGTTGGTGGTGCTGGCGCTGTCTCCGTCATCGGTGGCAGCGGTCATTCTACCTTGTTCGGCGGCACTGGCTCGGCGTCGACCTTCCTTGCGGGCGGGGCAGGCAACAACACACTCGTGGGTGGGTCGGGCACTGGTTCGTCGACAATTGGCGGTGGTTTCAACGACGTCGAGTTCGCGCGCGGAAGTGGTCCCATCACCCTCATCGGCGGCACCGGAACCTCCCTCATGGTCGGCGTCACGGGTACGGGCCCCGAGCTTTTCAGCACCAGTCCGGATCCAGCGGGCATTACCGCTACCAATTCAGTAGGCACTACAACTGCTCTAATCGGGCTGAATAAGGCTGCCGATACTGTTGTAGGCGGGACAGGAAGCTCCACGGTCATTGGTGGCGGCACCGGAAACGATACCTACTCGTTCCTGGCCGGTCACGCTGGCGGCGTAGAAACGATCTATAACCTGACAGAAGGGGACAAGATCATATTCGGCAATTATGTGGGCAATGCGATCAAGTCCGAAGGAGTCGTCAATGGCTCGGACGTGATCAAGCTCACAGATGGCACGACGATCAATCTCTTCGGCATAACCCACACGCTCTTCCCGCCGTCAACCTAATCGGTCGAGCGTCGACCACGCTTTACTAAAGGCGCGTCGCCAAAAGGCGATCGTTCCTCGACACGGCCCGTCGCAGCAATGCGCGGGCCGTTTCGCCGCAACGCGGTGCAGGGATCGGCTCGAATCCTCAACCGGTGATCAGGAGAAGGTCGGCTGCGGATTGGCCACGGCGAGGCGGTCGTAATGCCGCAAGATCATGACGAGCTTGAGGAACAACACCGTCACATCCGCCGTCTCCCTGTCCATCCGGGCACTGGGTGGCAGTGGCGCCATCGAAGGCTCGCCCGAGACCAGCCGGGCACCGGCCGACACTCGCAACACGGCAGCGGGCTCGCCGCCGATCCCGATCGCCACCGGCTGACCGATATGGCACCGCCGCCGTATCGCCGCGCGTTCCGCCGGCCCGCGTATCAGGCTCTCGGGCAGCGCTTCGCCGAGATCCGCGTTGAGCCAATGATACACCCGCCGCGCCTCGGCCAGATCCAGGAAACCAGACACCGCGGGGCGCCGCATCGCGAAGCAGCGAATCGTATCGGTCTCCGTCCATTCGCTGACAGACACGGCGTCCGGTTGCAGACGGACCGCTTGCAGTTCGGAATGCTCCGCGATCGCCCCTTCGACATGCCGAATGAAGCGATGCAGCAGCGCTTTGCGCGCTGCGGGAGGAACCGCCGCATAGGCCTCCATCTCGGCTAGCGCCGCGTGCCAGCGCAGGCAAAGTCCATGATTACCCGCGCTGTCCAGGGCCGTCGCGGCGAAAATGCCCTCCGGCCATTCCAGCGCGTCGCTATAATCGACGAGACCGCTTGGCAGCTCTCCGCCGTTCAGGCGCTCCAAGACGCGTCCCGGCGCCACAACCGCGCCAGCGAAGGGCGGCCCGGTGAAGAACTTCGACCCGGTGACCAGCACTATCCAGCCGCGCTCGAGGAACCCGCGTACTGCGCCGTCCTCTAGTCGCGCCTGGCAGGCATCGACCACGATGTCGAAGGCACCGGCATAACACGCGCCGAGTGCTTCGGCACAGGCCAGGCTCGGCGCGCGCAGGCCGGTCTTGGAAACGTCGAGAACATGCAGCAATGGGCGCCGTCCGGTGGCGATCGCCGCCTTCACCGCTGCCACGCAATCCGCATCAACCTCCGCCGCTGAGCGCGGCCCGCCATCGGCCGAGCGCACCGGGATCGAGACCAGGCTGGTACCCGGCCGAAACCCGGCGATTGGTTCACCCTTTGGCACCATGGCGCCCGCCGCGGCATCGACCGCGAAGTGCCGCCCCACCGCCGCCAGCGGCACGCCGCTCCCGGTTTCCTCCGGTGCGATCAGAATGTTGGTGACGGGCAAAGGTCCAGACGCTTGTGCCAAGGCAAGCGCGATCAGTTCGCAATCCGTGCCCGAGGCGGCGAGAACGACACCCGCGCCCTGCGGCAGCCGATAAAAGTCCGCGATCCCCCGGCGGATGGCCGCAGTCTCCGCCGCCACCGCCCCGCGCCGATGGCTTTGCAGCGCGCCACCCATCATCCGTCGCCGTGCCTCTTCTGCACCACGAAAGCCGCGCTCCGAACAGGACGAAGCGGTCGAGGAGGCGAAGGTAATCGCCCAGGGGCGCGGCCGATGACTGCAGCCATAGCCATTGAGCCCGGTGATCGGGTTGTTCCCAAGGCGAATGTCGCCGCCCTGTTCCATCAGCCATTCCGTCGGGCCGATCAGCGGCCAGGCCTCGCTCAGCCTCTCATGATCCGCCCGATCCAGCACCTCGGCCGCCGCCGCCGGCTGGTGCGCGGAAAGCCGGGTCCAGATGAGGCGACACAGACTGAGGTCGGGGGCCGATCGCCCCGCCAGCGGCGCGATCCAGGCAGGCAACGAAACCCCGCCATCGCTCGCCGTCTCCAGCCCGATCGCCAGCGCCGCGCAGCGGGCGGCGGCAAGCCCCGCGACTGGCGCCGCGCAAAGTCCGCTGAGCCACCCTAGCTCCAGCCCATGGCGTAGATGAAACAGCGCCTCGGCCCCGCTCGGCAGGGCCGAGGCGCCGAACGTCACTTGCCGGGGTCCGGAGACTGTGAACGGCAGACCGAGCGGTCCATCCGTCCGGATCGCCATTCCGGCCATCAACAGGCCAAGTTCGGGGTGGCGACGGATCGCGGGATGCGCGGGGGCAAGCGACTCAAGTTCCATGCATCGGACCTCGGGGAGAATTATCTTCTGGCAAGCGGGCCTGCGGTAGCGACTATCGCCATCCGCCTCGGCATGCCACGATTTTCTTGGCCGGTCGCCGCGTCATCGCGGGGAGGTCGTGGGCCGATGTCATAAAACTGCAACGCGACTGTCATCGTCGCGCCAGCTATCCCACCCTAAAGCGAGGCCGCAGCCGCCTTGGCCGCGTGCCTCCCCGCTTTGGAGATTACCCATGACCGACCGCCTTCGGGCCGCGCGGCTAACCCGCGCGCAATTTCTGAGATCAACCGGCGTCGCCGCGGCGCTGCTCGTTGCCCCGAACCTCCTGCCGAGCGCTCATGCCGCCGATTCGGTCACAATCCTCGAAACCGGGTCGAGCCTCCTCTATCCGCTCTTCAACCTTTGGGTCGCCGGCTACCAGAAGACTTCGCCCGGCCTGCGCGTGACGACTCAAAGCACGGGCAGCGGCACCGGAATCGCCCAGGCGGTCGCCGGCATCGCGCAGATCGGTGCTTCGGACGCCTACGTCGCGACGCCGATGATGCGCAAAAACCCGAACCTGCTGAACATCCCGCTCGCCATCTCGGCGCAGAACGTCGTCTATAATCTGCCCGGCCTCAATGGCGGCCACCTCAAGCTCAGCGGCCCCGTGCTCGCCGGCATCTATGGCGGCAAGATCACCTCCTGGGACGATCCGGCTATCGCCAAGCTGAACCCCGGCGTCGCTCTGCCCAAGCACGGCATCGTGCCGCTTCATCGCACTGACGGCAGCGGCGATACCTTCATCTTCACCCAGTATCTTTCATTCTCGACGCCCGACTGGATGAACAGCGTCGCCTATGGCACCACCGTCAGCTGGCCGGCGCTGCAAGGCGGCATCGGCGCCATCGGCAATCCCGGCATGGTGCAGACCACGCAGCAGAACCCCTACTCGATCTCCTATATCGGCGTGAGCTTCGCCAAGCAGATTACAGCCGCCGGCCTCGGCACCGCGATGCTGCAGAACAAGGACGGCAATTTCCTGCTGCCTACCACCGAGACGGTCACCGCCGCCGCCGAGGGTCAGATCGACAAGACCCCGAAGGACCAGCGCATCAGCCTGATCTTCGCGCCCGGCCCCCAGGCCTATCCGATCATCAACTATGAATACGCCGTCGTAAGCAGCCGCCAGTCCAGCGAAGCCATGGCGAAAGCGATCCGCGGCCTGCTCGATTGGGCCGTCGACCCCGCCGGCGGCAGCGCCGCGTCCTACCTGGACGCCGTGCACTTCATCCCGCTGCCCGAGAAGATCCGCGCGATGAGCCGCGCCCAGATCGCGCAGATCGCTTCATAGTCTGATGAGCGAGAGGATGATCGGTACGCCTGCCGGAGTGACCTCGGAAGGCGTCGCCCGGCCAGGCGTCGGCTCCCGACGGATCCGCAGCGGCGTCGGCCCCGGTCCGTTTCGCCTGGCGCTTTTGGGCCTGGCGGCGATCATCCCTCTCGTGATCGTCGCGGTGCTGCTGTTCCTGCTGATCTATGCCTGGCCCGCGATCCGCTTCAACGGCCTCGGCTTCCTCTTCACCAAGACCTGGGACCTCGGCAATCTTTACGCCGATCCGGTGCCGAAGCATGGCGTACTCGCGCCGATCGGGGCGCAATACGGCAGCCTTGTCTTTGTCGCGGGCACTCTGCTGAGTTCGGGCATCGCGCTCCTTATCGCGGTGCCGGTCAGCCTCGGCATCTCGATCTTCCTAGCCGAGGGTGTCGGCGCGAAGTTCCGCACGCCCTTCGCCATCGTGGTCGAAATGCTCGCCGTGGTGCCGAGTGTGGTTTACGGCCTCTGGGGTGTCACCGTGCTGGTACCGCTCGTCGCCCATGTCTTCGCCCCGGCCATTGCCGCCGTGCTCGGCTTCATCCCCTTCTTCGGCGCCTCTGGCGGCGGCGGCTTCGGCCTCCTCGCGGCCTCGCTCGTGCTCGCGCTCATGGTCATCCCGATCATCACGATCACCGTCTACGACGCCCTTACCCGCGTTCCGCGCGAGGCGAAGGAAGCGGCCTATGCTCTGGGCACCACCAAGTTCGAGATGGTGAGCCGAACCATGCTCCCGATGGTCCGCCCGGCGATCATCGGCGCCGTCATCCTCGGTCTCGGCCGCGCCCTGGGGGAGACCATGGCGGTGCTGATGGTCTCAGGCGGCGCGCTGAACTACCTGCCGCATTCGATCATGAGCCCGATCAGTACCATGGCCTCTTTCATCCTATCGCAGCTCGACAGCGCCGAGCAGGATCCCTCCGGCCTGGCTGTGCAGTCGCTCGCCGAAATCGCCATCGTGCTTTTCGTGATCACGGTGCTCGTCAATGCCGTGGCCAGGTTGCTGGTCCGGTCGGGGAGCAACGCCCGTGGCTGACCTTTCCGCGACACGCGGCTCGATGCTCGAGGCCGCCATCGGCAAGTCGGTTCCACGCTCGGTATCATGGCGCCGCGCGCGCAGCAGCATCGGCTGGTGCCTCTGCATCATCGCTTTCCTTCTGGTGGCGGTGCCGCTCGCTGATATCATCGTGCTGGTCGTGGTGCGCGGCTTTTCTGCCTTCACGCCGCAGCTCTTCACCCAGATCACGCAAGGCGTCAGCGGCGGGCTTCTCAACGCGATAACCGGCACCTTGCTGCTTTCGCTCGGCGCGCTGATCATCGGTGTGCCGGTGGGGGTCGGCGGCGGTATCTACCTTGCCGAATTCGGCAATGGCCGCTTCGGGTCGCTCGTCCGCTTCCTTGCGGATGTGCTGACCGGCGTGCCCTCGATCGTGCTGGGCTATTTTTCCTATGTCACGATGGTCATCTGGCTCGGCTGGCAGTTCTCCGCCTTGGCCGCGGCGATCACCCTCGCGATCATCATCCTGCCCTACATGGCGAAGCTGACGGAGCTGGTGATGCGCCAGATCCCCGTGCCGATGCGGGAAGCCGCCTATGCCCTTGGTGCCACGGAGAGTATGGTGGTGATCCGCGTCCTGCTGCCGGTGGCGCGGCCGGGCATCGTCACCTCGATCCTCCTCGCTTTGGCGATCTCGGTCGGCGAGACGGCGCCCCTGATCTACACGGCCGGGTGGTCGAACTACGTCTGGAACGGCCGCTTCACGCATGAGCCGGTGGGCTACCTCACCTATGTGATCTGGAGCTTCATCAACCAGCCCTTCGCCTCGGCCCATGCCTTGGCCTTCGCGGCGGCGCTTCTGGTGATGCTGACGGTATTGGTGATCAACCTCGGCGCACGCGCGGTGCTGCGTAAGGCTTGAGGGGTGTGATCACCGAACCGCCGCCCTTATCGCCGAGCCGCGAAGAACGCCCGCAATACCTCCCTGCATTCCGCCTCGCGGACCCCACCCACCACTTCGGGCCGGTGATGGCAGGAGGTGGCGTCCAGCACCCGCGCCCCATGCTCCACCCCGCCGCCCTTCGGGTCATAGGCGCCGAAAACGATCCGGCTGACGCGGAAGAAGCTTGCCGCCTGGGCGCACATCGGGCAGGGCTCCAGCGTCACAACCAGACTGCAGCCTGGCAGCCGGGGCGACCTCACCAGCCGGGCCGCCGCCCGCAGCGCCAGCAGCTCCGCATGCGCGCCCGCATCGCAATCCGCTTCAGTCCGGTTGCCCGCCCGAGCCAGCACCCGGCCGGCGGCGTCCAGCACCACCGCGCCGACCGGCACTTCGCCGCGGTCCGCCGCCGCGCGAGCCTCCTCCAGGGCGATCTCCATCGAGTCCATAACGGCTTCTTGCCGGGTGCCGGTCATCCGGTCCAGGCCGGTGGACCGTCCCCGCGCCTCATGGCATTTAGGCGCCATGAGCAGCCGATCGCCGAGACCCACCCCGAGCACCGCCCAGCGCCCGCTATCGCATGCCATCATGGACCTGCACCGCGCCCTGCTGCATGCCGAGGCACGCAAGGTCGGCATCGCCGACGAACCCTACAAAATGCTGGCGGCCGCTCTCGGGGACGAGCGCTTCGCCTGGCTGAAGCCCCTCAGCGACCTCATCGTGACACTCGATGAGGCCGGTGCCCAAGGCACCCTGCCGGACAACACAGCCCTCGCCCCCTTTGTCGCCAAGGCGCGGGACCTCACCGCGCCGGGCAGCCTGGTTTACCTGCGTGCCGGAGCCCTAGCCCCCGAGGCGCCCGGTATCCGTGAAGCCCAGGCCACGCTTGCCGACGTGCTTGGGATGCTCGGTGCATGAAAGCCCGGCCGCGCCCTCTCATCGGCATCACGCTGGATAGCGAGGAGCCGGGCGGCTACTCCAAATACCCCTGGTACGCGCTACGCCAGAACTACATGAGCGCGGTCGCGTCGGCTGGTGGCCTGCCCGTCGCTCTGCCCCATGACCCCGAACTCGCCGATGATTGGCTCGACCGCATCGACGCCCTCATCGTCACGGGCGGCGCCTTCGACGTCGATCCCGCCATGTATGGCAATGCCGATCGCCACGACACCGTCGTGCTCAAGACCGGCCGCACGGCCGCCGAACTCGCCCTCCTGTGTGGCGCTCTCGGCCGGGACATGCCGCTGCTCGGCATCTGCGGCGGCGAGCAGCTTCTCGCCGTGGCGCTTGGCGGCAGCCTCATCCAGCACATCCCGGACAGCATTCCAGGCCACCTGCCGCATGAGCAGAAGACGCGGCACGACGAGCCTGGCCACCCCGTCGCCCTTACCGCCGGCAGCCTGCTCGCCCGCATCGCGGGAAGCGACCGGATGATGGTGAATACCTCGCACCACCAAGCGGTGCGCGATGCCGGGCCCGGCGTCACCGTCAATGCCGTGGCGCCCGACGGCGTGGTCGAGGGCATCGAGGACCCGCGCTACCGCTTCTGCCTCGGCGTCCAGTGGCACCCGGAATTCAACACCGACCCCGCCGACCGCCGCATCTTCGCGGCCCTGATCGCCGCCTGCGCATGACCGACGAAGACAGCGGCGCCCCTGCCGCCGCCCCGGCTGTCGAGCGTGGCGAGCGCATCGCCAAATGGCTCGCGCGAGCCGGTGTCGCCAGCCGCCGCGACGTCGAAAAGATGCTGTCGGAGGGCCGCATCAAGCTCAACGGCAAGCTACTCGACCATCCGGCGAGCTTCGTGACGCCCGGCGATGTGGTGCAGGTCAACGGCAAGGTCATCGAGGCCCCGGCCCGCACCCGGCTCTTCCGCTACCACAAGCCGGAAGGGCTGATGACGACGCATAAGGATCCCGAGGGACGCCCCACCGTCTTCGAGAAACTGCCGCCCGGCCTGCCGCGCCTCATCAGCATCGGCCGCCTCGATCTCAACAGCGAGGGATTGCTGCTCCTCACCAATGACGGCGCGCTCGCGCGGCTGCTGGAGCGGCCGGAAACCGGCTGGCTGCGCCGCTACCGCGTCCGCGTGAACGGCTATGTCGACGAGAAGGCTTTGGCCGCGCTTTCCCACGGTGTGACGGTGGAAGGCGAGCGCTATGGCCCGATCGACGCGGGCCTCGACAGCCGCAAGGGCGACAACGCCTGGCTCTCCATTGGTCTGCGCGAAGGCCGCAACCGAGAAGTCCGCCGCGTCATGGCCCATCTCAACCTGCAAACTTCGCGCCTCATCCGGATCGCCTACGGTCCCTTTCAGCTCGGCCTGTTGCCCCGTGGGTCGGTGGAGGAAGTGCCGGCCAAGATCCTGCGCGAGCAGCTCCCAAAGGCCGCCACGGCCCAGTGAGCGCCGCGAGGTGAGGATTGTTGGGGGCCGCTTCCGTCGCCGGCAGATTGTCGCCCCATCGGGCTGGGCCACGCGCCCCACCTCCGACCGCGCCCGGCAGGCGCTCTTCGACATGCTGATGCACGCCCCTTGGGCCGATGGGGACATCATCGGCGCCACGGTCCTGGACGCCTTCGCGGGCACCGGGGCGCTCGGCCTGGAAGCCTTGTCACGCGGCGCGGGCACGGCCCATTTCATCGAGCGAGACGCCAAGGCCCTGGCCGCGCTCCGCCGCAACATCGCGACCTTCGGGGTGGAAGCTGCGTGTCAGGTGGTGCCCGGCGACGCGACACGACCGCCACCGGGCTCTCCCTGCGGTCTCGTGTTTCTCGATCCGCCTTACGGCAAGGACCTCGTGCCAAAGGCGCTCGGGGCCCTGATCACCCAGGGCTGGATCGCGGCGAATGCGCTCATCGTGGCGGAGGTCGGCATCGACGATCCGCTCACTCTGAATGTCGCGCCTTTGGACGACCGCCGTTACGGCGCGGCGAGGGTCGTCGTCTGCAGGGTAACACCTCAGTAAACGCCACCCGCAGCGACCAGCCTCAATCGTATTCCGTCTCCATGTCCGGTTGGCGGTAATGCGCGAACATCCGCGCGAGCTGGCGCGGCAGAACGCGGCCGAGTGATAGGTCCGCGGGCAGCGCATCCTCCGCAAAGAAACCCACTTCACTTGTCTCCAAGCTCGTGCGAGCCGAACCGCCGGTCACCGCGCAGAGGTAGAACAGCTTGACGATGGAAAAGAGCCCGGGTGGCGTATGTCCCTGGGCTGCGCGATCCCAGCAGGCCGCGAGCTTCACCACGGAGACCTCGAAGCCCGATTCTTCCCGCGCCTCTCGCACCACGCTCTGCGCCGGTGTCTGGTTCACATCCGCCCATCCGCCAGGCAGCGTCCAGCGGCCGTCATCCGCCGCTTCGCGCACCATCAGGATGCGGCCTTCCGCATCGAAGACCGCCGCGCGGACATCGACTTTCGGCGTTGCATAGCCACGCTCGGCGCCAAACAGCGCAGCGAGACGCGGTGCGTCCTCCTCGCTATGCGCCTCGATGATTCGCGCGGCCAAAACAGTCAGCGCCTGATAGCGCTCGACGTCATAAGGATCTTTTGTGAAAGCGAGGCCGGACTGCGCCGTCGCCTGGATTTCCCGCGCCCATAACAGCCACTCGGGCTCGACATCGCTCATTCGGCCGCCACCGCTCGCGCAGCGTCCGCTGCCTCCGCCTCCCGCGCGTAGCGTTTCGCGAGCACGGCGCAGATCATCAGCTGCATCTGGTGGAAGATGATGAGCGGCAACAAAATAAGCCCCACCGTGGCCGGGCTGAACAATACATTCGCCATCGGCACCCCCGTCGCGGCGCTTTTCTTCGAACCGCAGAAAACGATGGTGACCTCCTCCGGCCGTTTGAAGCCCAAAGCGCGGCTGCCATAGGTCGTGATCAGCAGCACAACGGTAAGCAGCACGGCATTCGCCAAAACGATTTCGCCAAACCGATAAAGCGGCAACTCATGCCAGATGCCGCGCATCACCGCCGCGCTGAAGGCTGTATAGACGACCAGGATCACTGAGCCGCGATCGGTGAACTTTAAGATTTCGCGGTTCCGCGCCGCCCAGCCGCCGATCCATGGCCGCAACAGCTGGCCCAGGACGAAGGGCAACAGCAGCTCCAGGAAAATGCTGCCGACAGACTCCAGCCCGCTGCTGCCTCCGGTGCCGTGCGTCTTGAGCAGCAGCGTGGTCAGTAGCGGCGTCACCACCACGCCAAGCAGGGTCGAGGCGGTCGCCGCACAGATCGCCGCCGGGACATTGCCATGCCCGATCGAGGTGAAGGCGATCGAGGATTGCACCGTCGACGGCAGCAGGCAGACATAAAGCAAACCGATCAGGATCGTCGGGCTCAGCGCGTGCGGAAACAGCGCCTGGAAACCAAAGCCGAGCAACGGGAACAGCAGAAAGGTCGAAGCCAGGATCAGCACATGCACGCGCCACTGCGCGATGCCCGCGATCACCGCCTCGCGCGACAGCCGCGCGCCCTGAAGGAAAAACATGATGGCGATCGCCAGCGTGGTCAGCGCATTGAAGATCCGCGCGCCGACCCCGTGGCAGGGCAACACTGAGGCAACCCCCACGCTCGCGACAATCGCGAGGGTAAAGCCGTCGGGAAGGTATCCAAAAACACGACGCATGCGCGAGCGTATCGCAGCGCGAGACAGAGGGCGATCCCACCATCCGCGCATCTTCCCTTCGCCCGTCGCTTGTCGGCCAAGCCCCCTTCGGATACCGTTGAAATCCAAAAAAAGAGGCTAGCGATCGTGGTCCTTAGTCGCCGCTCCGCGCTGCTCATCCCCGTCCTCGGAGCAGCCAGCGCGCTGCTCTCACCGGCCTTCGCACAATCCGCCGGGACAGCGCCCTCGCCGGTCGCAAGCTGGCCGCATTCCATGACTGTGCACGGCGCCACCATCACCATCTACGAGCCGCAGGCCATCGAATGGCCCGACCGGACGATGCTGCGGGCGCGTGCGGCGATTTCCATCACGCCGCCAGGCGCCACCCAGGCAATCATCGGCACGATCGAATTCCAGGGTGCGACCCAGGTCGATCTCGACACGCAGCTCGTGACCTTCTCCTCCCCGACAGTGCTCTCGTCGAAATTCCCCTCGCTCGACACCGATCAGGCCGTCCAGCTGGAAGCGCGCATCAAGGCTTTCGTCTCCACGATGCCGGTGAAGGAAGTGCCGCTGAACACCATCCTGCTCAGCCTCAACGAGAAGCCGGTGGATGTGCCGGTCGACAACACGCCACCGCAGATCTTCTACAGCGCACGTCCCGCGAGCCTCGTGGTCTTTGACGGCTCGCCGACCTTGGCGCCAATCGGCTCGACCGGCCTCTCCTTCGCCGTCAATACGAATTGGGACGTGGTGTACGACGCCGACGCGGGCGGCACCTGGTATCTCCTGAACAACGGCAGCTGGCTCATCGCGCCCGCCGCGACCGGACCCTATGAGCCCGCCGGTGCGCTCCCCGCCGCCTTTTCCCAAATCCCGTCCGATGAAAACTTCGCAACCCTGCGCAAGAACGTTCCCGGCCGCCCCTTCACGGGCACCAGCATTCCGACCATTTTCGTCTCGACCAAGCCGGCGGAGATCATCGTCACGGCCGGGGCGCCAGCTTTCAAACCGATACCCGGCACGGCGCTGCAAGCGGTGACGAATACCGGCGCCACGCTGATCAAGGACACGGCCGACGGGAATCTCTACTACCTCGTCTCAGGCCGCTGGTTTTCGGCCCCCTCGCTCTACGGTCCCTGGACCTTCGCGACACCCAATCTGCCGACCGATTTCTCGCTGCTGCCGCCGGACAGCGCCTATGGCAATCTGCTGCCTTCGGTTCCCGGCACGGCGGCGGCCCAGGCGGCGGTGCTGAAGGCGCAGATCCCGGTGCAGGCCTCGCTGTCGCGTCAGACGGCGAAAGTGACAGTGACCTACGTCGGCGCCCCGCAGTTCAAGCCGATCCCCGGCACGGCGCTGCAATATGCCGTCAACACGACCTTCCAGGTCATCCAGACCGGCGGCCGCTATTACGTCTGCTACCAGGGCGCCTGGTTTACCTCGGCCAGTCCGACCGGTCCCTGGGTGCTGGCGAGCAGCGTGCCGAACGAGATCTACACGATCCCGCCCTCGAGCCCGCTGTACAACGTCACTTACGTGAAGGTTTACAGCTCGACGCCGGCGGCAGTGACCTACGGCTACACGGCCGGCTATCTGATGGGCTTCGTGACCGCTGGCGTCCTGGCTTACGGCACCGGCTATTACTACCCGCCGGTCGTCGTCGCAGCCCGTATTCCGGCCTATCTGCCATATCCCTATTCCTACGGCGGCAACGTCTATTACAGCTCCGCCACCGGCACCTGGGCGCGCGGCGGCACTGTCTACGGCCCGTATGGAAGAGCGGCCACCGGCGGCACCGCCTACAATCCAGCGACCGGAGCCTATGCGCGGGGCGGCGCGGTCTATGGCCCCTATGGCGGCGCGGGGGCTTGGTCCGCCTATAATCCCAGCACCGGAACCTATGCCCATGGCAGCGCCGCCTGGAATGGCAGCAGCGGCACGGCGCATGCGTCCTTCGCCAATCCGCGCTACGGCGTCGCGGGCAGCACGACGCAGAACGCCAACGCCTATGGGCGCTGGGGATCGAGCACGGTGTCAGGCCCGAACGGCACGGTGAACACGGCGAGCGCCAGCAACAGCCGAGGCTCGGCCGGCGCCTTCAACGCCAGCAATGGCGCTCAGGGCGCGGCGGTCCATGGCGCCAACGGCAACAACGCGGCCGTCGTGAAGGGTTCGGGCGGCAACGTCTATGCCGGGGCAAACGGCAATGCCTACAAGAAGACCAACAGCGGCTGGCAGACTTACAACAATGGGTCCTGGCAGTCGGTCAACACGCCCAAGACCAACTCCACGGCCACGCGCAGCCAGACGACTCAGCGCAGCACCACCTACAACCAGACATCCACCTCGGCGCGCCAGTACCACGCCCAGGCCCCGGCGACGCGCCAGAACTACGCCAGCACCGCGAGCCGCCCCACCATGGGCACCCAGGAATACGGCCAGCTCAACCGCGACTATCAGGCGCGCCAGTTTGGCGGCGGCTACAATCGCGGCGGCGGTGGTTATGGCGGCGGCGGTGCACGCAGGCGCTGGTAGTTTCAGCACCAGCCCTCAGGCCGCCTTCGCCTCTCCCGCGAGCCGCGCCAGATTGCCCAGCACGTCCTTCGCGACCTTGATCCGCCGCCCGACATCCATCTCGCCCGGCACGACCAGCTTGTGATCCGGCCGCAGCTTCATCGTGCTGCCGCGTGACCCCATCCACGGAATGAGCCCCGCCGGATTGCGGAAGGAATTGCCCCGGAAGGTCAGCACCATCCCCTTCGGCCCAGCCTCCAGCTTCTCCACCCCGGCCTCCCGGCAAACCCGCTTGAGCGTCATCACCTGGAGCAGGTTCTCGACCTCCTCGGGCAGCGGCCCGAAGCGGTCCACTAGCTCCGCCGCCATCGCCTCGGTTTCCTCGGGCGAGGACAGCGCGCCGATGCGGCGATACAGCCCAAGCCGGACCGGCAGATCCTTCACGAAGGTCTCGGGGATGAGCACCGGCAGCCCCAGCCCAATCGTCGGCGTCCAATCCCGCTCGGACGCCCGCCGCTTGCCGCGCTCGGCCCGCAGGTCGGCGACCGCATCCTCCAGCATCTGCTGATACAGCTCGATGCCGACCTCGCGGATATGTCCGCTCTGCTCGTCGCCCAGCAGATTGCCGGCGCCGCGAATGTCGAGGTCGTGGGAAGCGAGGGTAAAGCCCGCGCCTAGCGTATCCAGCGTCTGCATCACATCCAGCCGCTTCTCCGCCGCCGGCGACAGCCGGTGGTTCGCTGGCCAGGTCAGATAAGCGTAGCCGCGCTGCTTCCCGCGCCCGACGCGCCCGCGTAGCTGATATAGCTGGCCGAGCCCGAACATGTCCGCGCGATGAATGATCAGCGTATTGACCGCCGGCATATCGAGTCCGCTCTCGACGATATTGGTCGAGAGCAGCACGTCATACTTGCCGTCGCCGAACTCGGTCATGACGCGTTCGAGTTCGGTGGGCGCCAGCCGCCCATGCGCCATCGCGACCCGGACATCCGGCACGATTTCCGACAAGCGCTTACCCATGCGGTCGAGATCCTCGACGCGCGGAACCACGCAGAAGATCTGGCCGCCACGGAACCGCTCGCGCTGGATCGCTTCGCGGATCACCAGCCCGTCGAACGGCATGATGAAGGTCCGCACCGCCAGCCTATCCACGGGCGGCGTCGCGATGATGCTCATCTCGCGCACCCCGGTAAGGGCAAGCTGCAGCGTGCGCGGAATAGGCGTCGCGGTCAGCGTCAACACATGCACGTCGGCTTTCAGCGACTTAAGCCGTTCCTTATGCGCGACGCCGAAATGCTGTTCCTCATCGACGATGACCAGGCCGAGATCGTTGAAGGTGATCGACTTGGCGAGCAGCGCGTGGGTGCCCACCACGATATCGATCGAGCCATCGGCCACACCGGCCCGCACCACCGCCGCTTCCTTGGCCGTCACCATCCGCGAGATCTGCGCGACCTTCACCGGCAGCCCGGCGAAGCGCGCCGAGAACACGCGGAAATGCTGGCGCGCGAGCAAAGTCGTCGGCACCACGACCGCGACCTGACTGCCCGACAGGGCCGCGACGAAAGCGGCCCGCAGCGCCACTTCCGTCTTGCCGAAGCCGACATCGCCGCAGATCAGGCGATCCATCGGCCGGCCGGCGGCCATATCCTCCAGCACATCGGCAATGGCGCGGCTCTGGTCCTCGGTCTCCATGAAGGGAAAGCGGGCGCAGAATTCGTCCCACATGCCCTCGGCCGGGGCGAGGCTGGCGGCCTCGTGCAACCGCCGTTCGGCGGCAATGCGGATGAGACCGGCCGCCATGTCGCGGATCCGGCTCTTGGCCTTGGCCTTGCGATTCTGCCAGGACACGCCGCCGAGCTTGTCGAGCGCCACGCCGCCGGTCTCGGCGCCGAAGCGCGACAGGATCTCGATATTCTCGACCGGCAGGAACAGCTTGTCGCCGCCATCGTACAGCAGCCGCAGACAGTCATGCGGCGCCTCGTTCACCTTGATGGTGACGAGCCCGTCATAGCGTCCGATGCCGTGATCCTCATGCACCACCAGATCGCCCTCGGCGATGTCGGTGGCTTCCGCGATGAACTGGTCAGCGCGCTTGCGCTTGCGCGGCGGACGGCTGATGCGCCGGCCGAGCAAATCCTGTTCGCCCACCACCGCGATGCGGTCGCCGATGAAACCACGCTCGAGCCCAAGCGTGACAAGCGCCACCGTGCCCTGCGGCAAGGCACGCACCGCATCGGCATCGGCGGCGACGCCCACGCGATCGAAGCCATGCTCGCGCAGCAGCGCGCCGAGGCGCTCGCGCGAGCCGTCCGTCCAGGCCGCGACGACCAGCCGCTTCTTGTCCTTCGCCCATTTCTCCTGGCTCTCACGCAGCTTGTCGAAGAGATCGGGCTGCAACTCGCCACCCGGCGCGAAGATCGGAGCGGGACGGCCGCCGCCATCGACGCCGGCGGCGCTGCCGTCCGGTTTGGCGAACGGGCTGAAGGCGAAGGCGGTGGTCTGCGCCAGCATCCCGTCCCATTCGGCACGGTCGAGGTAAAGCCGCTCGGAGGGCAGGGGACGATACGGCGTCTCGCCATCCCGTGGCGGCACCTGCCGCGCCTGGAAGTGGTCGGCGATCATCTCCAGCCGGGACTCCAGCACCTCCTCCGCCTGATGGTCGAGCGAGATGGTGGCGCCGGGCAGGTAGTCGAGCAGCGTTTCCATGGCGTCATGGAACAACGGCACCCAATGCTCCATGCCCGGATGCCGCCGCCGGTCGGAGATCGAGTGGTAGAGCGGGTCGTCCGCCGCCGCCTGGCCGAAGATCTCGCGCCAGGCCGTGCGGAACCGCGCGACGCTCTCGGGATCCAGCGGCACCTCGGACACGGGATGCAGTTCGAGGCCCTTCACCGCCTCGCCGCTGCGCTGCGTATTGGGGTCGAAGCGCCGCATGCTCTCGATGCTGTCGCCGAACAGGTCGAGCCGGATCGGCTCGGGCTCGCCGGCGGGGAACAGGTCGACGATGCCCCCGCGCATGGCGAACTCGCCCGGCTCCATCACCGTCGCCGCCCGCGCATAACCATGCGCTTCGAGATAGGTCGCGAGCACCTCGGGCTGCACGACGCCCCCCGGCTTCAGCGAAAGGCTGGAGCCGCGAAACATCCCGCGCGGCGGCACCCGCTGCACCAGCGCATTGACCGTGGTGAGCACCACGCTCTGACCCAGCCCGCCCGCCGCCAGCCGCGCCAGCGTCGCGATACGCTCGGAGACGATGGCGGGATTGGGCGAAACCCGGTCGTAGGGCAGGCAGTCCCAGGCCGGAAAACGCAGCACCGGGCGCTCGGGCGCGAAGAAGGCGAGGGCGTCTGCCATCCGCGCCAGTCGGGCGTCATCGCGCGCGACATGGATCAGCGGCGCGTCGCTTTCCAGCAGCCGGCGGATGAGCAGGGCGGCATCCCATCCCTCGGGCGCGCCATAGACGGTGAGGAGGCTCATTTCCCGGCGGCTTCCACCATGGCGCGGAGCATGGGATGATCATGCGCCACGGGGATGGGTTGACGCCGCGTCAGCCACTCGGCCAGATCGGGATCGGGCAGGTCGAGTAGAGTCTCCAGCGCGCTCACCTCGGCCTCCGAGAAGCCGGCGAGCCGGGGCGCCACGAAACCGCCGATCAACAGATCGTTCTCATGGGTTCCACGATGAGTGGCGCGAAACAGGAGCCGCCGGCGGCGCGTCTCGAGGTCAGGTTGAGGCTCGGTCATGGATAAGGCGTCCTATACTGACCGACCCGGCCGGTGTCAGCCGCCTGCCGCCCAGACGCTGGCACAAATTCGCGCGCCGCTGACCAGCCTCGCCGGCATAGGCCCGCGACTGGCCGATCCGCTGAAGCGTTTGCTGGGCGGCGCTGAGGTGCTGGATCTGCTCCTCCACATGCCCGACAGCTACATCGACCGCCGCGAACGGCCAAGCCTGAAGGCCGCGAGGCCGGGCAGGGTGGTGACCCTGGCTGTGCAGGTCATGCGGCACGACGCGCCGCAGGGCCGCAACCAGCCTTGGCGGGTCATCGTGACCGACGGTACCGCCTTCGCGGATATTGTGTTGTTTCACCAGGCGCGTCTGTCACAGATGCCGGTGGGCGCCAAGCTGGTGGTCTCCGGCAAGCTGGAAGCCTTCGGCAACAAGCTGACCCTGCCGCATCCCGATTATGTGCTGCCCGAGGAGCGCGCGGGGGAAATGCCGGCGATCGAGCCGGTCTGGCCGCTCACCGCCGGCGTCACCAACCGGGTGATCGGCCGCGCCATGAACGATGCCATGCGGCGTCTCCCGCAACTCCCCGAATGGATCGACCCGCCCCTCGTTGCCCGCGAGCGCTGGCCCGGTTTCGCGACCGCCCTCCGGCTGGTGCAATGCCCGTCCGCCGAGGACAAGGCGCCCGAGCGGGAAAGTGGCCGCCGCCGCCTCGCCTATGACGAGCTTTTCGCCGAACAGCTCTCGCTCGCCCTTGGCAGACAGGCAATGCGGGCGCGGCCCGGCCGCTCGCTGACCGGCGACGGTCACTGGCGAGCGGAGGCGCTGCGCCGCTTCGGCTTCGAGCCCACGCCCTCCCAGCACCAGGCCCTCGCCGAAATCGACCGCGACATGGGGGAGCGCCGCCCGATGCTGCGCCTGCTCCAAGGTGATGTCGGCTCCGGCAAGACGCTGGTAGCCCTGCTCGCCATGCTGCGCGCCGCCGAGGCCGGAACCCAATCCGCCATGATGGCCCCGACCGAGCTTCTGGCACAGCAACACTACCGCACCCTCTCGGCGCTATCCCCCGTCCCGGTCGGCTTGCTCACCGGCTCCGTCTCTCCCTCGGCGCGGCGAGAGGTGCTGGCGGGGCTGGCGGATGGCAGCCTGCCCATCGTCATCGGCACCCACGCGCTGTTTCAGGCATCGGTCACCTTCCAGGATCTCGGCCTCGCGGTGATCGACGAGCAGCACCGTTTCGGTGTCAAGCAGCGCATCAGCCTCGGCGACAAAGGCGACGGCACCGATGTCCTGGTGATGACCGCGACCCCCATACCCCGCACCTTGCTGCTGACCCAATGGGCCGAGATGGAAGTCAGCCGCCTCACCGAGAAGCCGCGCGGCCGTGGTCCGCTCCGAACCACCATACACCCGACCGCCGCCATGCCCGAGGTGATCCGCGCCCTCGCCCGCGCGCTGGACGGCACCGCCCGCATCTACTGGGTCTGCCCGCTGGTCTCCGAAAGCGAGGTGCTCGATGTCGCCGCCGCCGAGGAGCGCTTCGCCCTGCTGCGCTCCCGTTTCGGCGATGTGGTCGGCCTCGCCCATGGCCGGCAGGAGACGCGGGTGCGCGAGGCGGTGCTCGCCGATTTCGCGGCGGGACGCATCCGTCTGCTGGTGGCGACGACCGTGGTCGAGGTCGGCGTGGATGTGCCCGAGGCCACCGTCATGGTCATCGAACATGCCGAGCGCTTCGGCCTCGCCCAGCTCCATCAGCTGCGCGGCCGCGTCGGTCGCGGCACCGCCGATAGTTTCTGTCTTCTGCTGCATGAGGACGAGCTCAACCCCATCGCCCGTGAGCGCCTGACCTTGCTGCGCGACACGCAGGACGGCTTCCTCATCGCCGATGCCGACTTCCGGCTGCGCGGCTCCGGCGAGGCGACCGGCACGCGGCAGTCCGGCCTTCCCGGCTATCGTCTGGCCGATGTGCCGGGCGCGGATGATCTGCGCGAGATCGCCAACAAGGATGCCGCCGTGCTGCTGGAGCGCGACTCCCGGCTGGTCAGCGCGCGCGGCCTCGCCGCCGGCCGCCTGCTCGCGATCTTCGGCAAGGAGGACGGCCTGGCACGGCTGCACGCCGGATGAGCGGCCGCGAATACCCGGCCCGCCCGCTGGTCGGCATCGGCATCGTCGTTCTGAAGCCGCCGGACGAGGTGCTCCTCATCCGCCGAGGCCGCGCCCCGATGATGGGCGCCTGGGGCCTTCCCGGCGGCGGCCAGGAACTCGGCGAGACGGCGGAGGAGGCGGCAAGGCGGGAGCTGCTTGAGGAGACGGGCCTGACCGTGGGCGAGATGCGGCTCGCCGGCGCGGTGGACAGCATCCATCGCGATGAGGCGGGGCGGGTCCGCTACCACTACACCATCCTCGACTTCGCGACGCTCTGGACGGGCGGCGAGCCGGTTGCCCTGTCGGACGCGGCGGCGGTGGTTTGGGCGAGGCTCGATGCCCTGGAACCCTACGCCCTCTGGCACGAGGCGCATCGCATCATCGCGCTGGCGCGGCGGGATTGGGGCGTTTAGCCGCCGTGGTTGGAACGGGCGGGCGGCATCGTCGGCGGTCACGGCGAAGGGTATTGGTGCGAGAGGGGGGACTCGAACCCCCATGGCTTGCGCCGGTCGATTTTGAGCCGACTGCGTCTACCGTTCCGCCACTCTCGCGCCGCGCCGGCTCTAGCACGCGCCCGGCCTCGGGAGAAAGCGTCTTTGCCGTCTGTGGTGCGCCTGCGTCTAGACGGCGTTGCGCGCCCGAAGTTGCTCCGCTATAGACCGCGCGCCCGATGGTCCCGGATAGCTCAGTTGGTAGAGCAAGCGACTGTTAATCGCTCGGTCGTAGGTTCGAGTCCTACTCCGGGAGCCAGGGTTATCAACGGAATAGAGCACGTCATCGACGCTCCTCGATGCTTAGAGAAATCTCGGGCCAATATCTGGGGCAACAATCGACAAACTTCCGGTCGCGGGAGTTCTAGACGACTGGCAGCTGTCGGTCAGGGTTTATTCACCCATGGATAGGCGTCCCCGGTTTCCGATATCGCTTCGGGTGGGAGGCCGGTCCTGACAGCGGTCTATTGCGTCTATGCGCCGCAATGGCCGCGCTGCAGGATCGATGGAACCGGCCCGTCTGGCTGGACATCAGTGCTCGCTACTGGACGGGCGCCGGCGCGTTTATGGCCCTTCGCCCCCAGACGATCGATGGCCTTCAGATAAAGGTTCTCATCGCCCTCGACATGCTGATGAACGAGTCGGCGCGAGCTGGATAATCAGCGAGAAGGGCGTCGCTATGTGGGGTGGGTGCGTCAGCGTCGTTAGAGACGTTAACAGGGGGCGTCTCGGCATGACTAGCGTCGGGAGAGGAGGCGCTGGTTGATCCAGCGCTTGGGGCTACTCGCGGCGGCGGGCGTGCGCGCTTGTTGGCATTGAACCCAAGACGTTCCGCTATGCGAGCCGACGACCGGACGACACGCAGGTCCGGCAGCGGCAGCGGCAGCGGCTGCGGGCGTTGGCGGCAGAGCGGCGGCGGATCGGCTACCGGCGGCTGCGCATCCTGTTGGCGCGGGAAGGCATCGCGCTGAACCACAAGCGGCTGTTCCGGCTCCGCCGCCAGGAGAAGCTCGTCGTTCGCAAGCGCGGCGGCCGGAAGCGGGCGCTGGGCACGCGATCGCCGATGGTCTTGCCGAAGGCGCCAAACCAACGATGGTCGCTCGACTTCATGTCGGATGCCCTTAACAGCGGCCGCCGGCTTCGGTTGCTGGCGGTCGTCCTCAGACAACGTGCGTCGTCTTGGCGCAGCCGTGGAGCACTTGGCCCATAGCTCCTCCCTCCGCAATTTGTCGTATGATTAAGCACCACGATCCGGGACTAAACGGCCAGGTCATCCTGCGCGCTGGCCGCGACCAGCCGCCCAGCTACCGCCAATACGGACCTGGAGCGGGCATTCACTCGAAGCTCCGATTGCGGCAGCATGGCGCTATGAAGCAGGAACCTCGGCTAGCCACCTGCGGCGATCTCCTGGCCGTCGAGGAGATCGTCCAAACCGCATACTCTCATTACGTCTCCCGTATCGGTCGGGAGCCAGGACCGATGCTTGATGACTATCGCATTCTCATCGAAGAGGGCCGCGTCCACGTCGTGGAGCGTGATAGCGTCGTGCGCGGCATTCTCGTGCTCATCCCGCAAGATGATGCGGTGCTCCTGGACAACATCGCTGTTTGTCCTGGCGCGCAAGGTTCGGGCCTGGGTCGCAGGATGCTGGAGTTCGCCGAACGCACCGCGATTACTGCAGGCTTTCGTTCGATCAGGCTCTACACGAACGAGACCATGATCGAGAACATCGAGTTCTACTCCCGCTTAGGCTACTCCGAAACGCATAGGGCGGAGAAGAAAGGGTTGCGGCGGGTCTACATGGCCAAGCCTCTCGCCTGAGCCCGGCCCACGTCATGGTCAAAGTCCGAAAACTGGTGCGGACCGGCTTGCCGCAGCGCTCGAACACCATGTTTAGGGCTTCGGCCAGGATCTCCTGAATATCCCGGTCCTGCTCGACCGCGATCAGCTTGAGGGTTGGGCGACATCCGCCTTGGAACGCCCGGGCACTTGGCGCGTATCGGTCCTCGTCTGGGCGGTGCGGTAAGCCGGGGCGCCAGACTCTGCTACTTTGGCCGGTTCGATTGCGGCAGCAACGGGCGCGGGCGCAGACCGGTAGGCAAGGTCTTTTAGGGAGGCGCGGCTCATGCGGCGGTCTTTCTCTTGCGTTGTGGAGCTGTCGTTTTGTGATGTTGCTTCATTGTACCAACACAAGTTGTCCCGAACCCCATTTGTAGAGGACGGCGATCTCCTCGGTAGCGGCGCTATCCGGCTCGGTTTCCTGGACGGAGCGGGCAGTGATGCTGGCGGTCGCATAGGCAGCGCGGTTGTGCATAACCATCGGGGCGATATCCCGCGCCTAGTCAGCCAAAGCCTCGCGGGCGTCCTTTTCGGCGCGACTCGCCCCCCGACCTCATGACGTTCAGCAGCAGGCAGGGTCGCTTGCTAGCGAGGTGGCACATATCGAGGGTCCGGTTCAGCGCCCGAAAATCGCAGCCCCCGGTCCGCATGGGGATCAGGGCGAGCTCCGACGCCGGGGCAGCAAGGTAACCGGCATTGTGATTGTCCCGGCCGCAATCGCTTGCTGGCCGAGCCACGCGACCCCAGCCGAGCGCACCAGATGTTCGGCTAGGACAACGCTGTTTCCAGCGTCATAAACTCCAACAAGTCCTCGACCAGCACGACGATGTTGCGCGGCGGATCGGCTACCCTTGCCGACGGTATCCTCACGGATACGGTCGCGGACGGCCCGGCGAACTCCGTACCGAACTTCAGATGCCAACGCCGGTTGCTGTCGTAGGGCGCCACGATGCCACGCCCGGTCAGGAACGGGTGCCGAGATAGCGGGCGGCCTCGGTTGTTATTTCGTCAACCTCGCCCGTCGATCTGCACAATACTGGCCCCAGTTGACTTCGCGATGCTGGCCGAGAGGTGACGTCAGCCGATCCGCCAGCAATTCGCTGCCATCGCTCATCTCCCCGAAAGCTTCGCCCTGAAGACCGAATATTCATGGCTGAGACCATGATGGGAGGATTTTGCTACGGCTAGTGAAGCTTATCAGCAAAGCCCTGTCACCCCAAGGGTGTCAACTCGCATTAATATCATATCGTAATGAATGCGTAAGATGACTTGCTTATGTCGATCTTAATTTACCCTCCGAATTCCAAATCGCGTTACCATTTTTAAGGTTTATGTTTATGCCAAACTCTTCAGTCGGCAGCGGCATCGTCAGCAGCGGGCTAATTCTCACCAGCGGCGCCACAGAGACCGTTCTCGCCGGCGGCACAGCATCAGCGACGCTTGTGAGCAGCGGCGGTGTGGAAATTGTGTCGTTCGGCGGGACGGACAGGAGTGCCACGATCTTCAACGGCGGAACCGAGATGGTGGTGTCAGGCGGCACGTCGCTCAACCCCCTCTTGTCGTCGGGTGGGCGTCTGGCCCTTCAGGCGGGTGTGGTGGAAAGCGGCGGCACGGTGGGTTCGGGTGCGACGCTATTCGTGTCCTCGGGCGTCAGCGTGAGCGGCATGACAATCCTGGCCGGCGGCTCGCTGGTGATTTTGAGCGGCGGGTCCGATCTCGGGGTGATTGACCACGGCACCGTGGTGGTGAGCAGCGGCGCGGTCGAGAGCGGCGATAGCTTGAGCGGTGGCGCGCAGCTTCTAGTATCTTCAGGCGGCACCGCAGTTTACCGAGACGTCCGGCGGTACGCTGACAATCAACAGTGGCGGCACTGCCATCGACACCATCATCAGCAGTGGCGGCACGAGCACCTTGATGGGCGGTGCCACAGCCATCGCGGTCAGCGGCAGCAATCAGGGATTAACGCTCTCCGCTGGCGTGCTCGATCTCGTGCAGGCGACGGGCACCGATGTGAGCGCCACCATCCTCTCCGGCGGTACCGAGATGGTCGCTTCCGCGGGCACTTTGCTGGCTCCCGTGCTGTTGTCGGGCGGGACTCTGCTGCTGGCGGCTGGAGCGATGGAAAGCGGCGGCACGGTTATGTCCGGCGCCACCCTCATCGTGTCCTCGGGCGTCGTTGCGAGCGGCGTGACCGTGGCATCCGGCGGGTCGCTGGTGGTGTTGCACGGTGGATCGGATTTTGGCGTGATCGACCGTGGCACGGTGGTGGTGAGCAGCGGCGCGGTCGAGAGCGGCGATGTCCTGAGCAGCGGTGGGCAGGTGCTGGTGGCCTCGGGCGGCACGGCGCTGTCGGTCACGGTGAGTGCGACTGGCACCGAGACGGTGCAGGCGGGCGGCACGGCGCTGGGGCTGAACTTATCCGCGGGTGGCTCGGTCTATCTGTCGTCGGGGGCCTTGCAGAGCGGAAGCACCGTGCAGGGCGGGGCGACATACAACATCGGCAGCGGCGCGACGGCGCTCAATATGCTGGTCACGTCGAGCGGTCGGGCCAATATCTTAGGCTTCGCCAGCGGCGTGATAGATTCGGGAATAGGGGCTTTTGTTTCCTTTACCAACTATCCTGGTGATGGCGTCCAGGTCTCCAGTGGTGGGACTGTATTCAACGTTACGGTTGGCAACGGAATCGCAGTCGACTATCTTGGAGTCCTGAGCGGCGGAACCGTCTCCGGTGCGGTGAACACCAAATCCTCCTTTTTGGACGTTGGGGGAACCATATGGGCCGTTAGCAATTTTGGACATTTCGGCGCCGAAGGCGGCACGGCGATTGGTGTTACCTTCGAATCGGGTGGCACTCAAACCAGCGATGGCACCGGGCTCAATCCGATTAACTATAACAATACTGTGGTTAGCAGCGCAGCTTCTGTTGATTTTGCTCAAGGACATTTCGTCAACACCAGCGCCCTAGCAGGGTCTACGGCGCGGGTCGGCGCGGGCCTCACGGTATCCGCTTCCGCCGGTACGAATTTTGGCCTCACCATTGCCGGGGGCACGGACCTTGTCCTCAACGGTGGCGTCGATATCGGCACCATTGTGAGCGCGGGCGGGATCTATACCGTCAGCTCCGGCGGCACGGGGTTGGCGACGATCCTCAGCACCGGCGCGACGGCGACGATTTCCTCGGGCGGGCTGGAAAGCGGCGCCACGGTGGTT
>NZ_LMUG01000044.1:0-313 GCF_009766125.1 Acidisoma sp. S159 | reverse complement strand
AGAGACCGTTTGAAAATGCTTGTGGCGGCTCGGGGAGGGATGATTCAAGCTCGGGATGTGGACCCGAGAGAACCGAGGCCGGATGGCCGAAATCGCGCGCAGGACCAAGCGTTATCCAACTGACCTGACGGACGAGGAGTGGGAGCGGATCAAGCCGTTACTGCCCAAGGCGCCAAAGCGCGGCCGCAAAATCAGCGTCGATCTGCGCGAAATGCTCAATGCGATCCGCTATATGGCGCGCAGCGGCGGTGGCTGGCGCATGCTGCCAACGAATTTCGGCCCGTGGCAAACCGTATACTGGTGGTTTCGACGG
>NZ_LMUG01000043.1:274743-292630 GCF_009766125.1 Acidisoma sp. S159 | reverse complement strand
GTTCTCTCGGGTCCACATCCCGAGCTTGAATCATCCCTCCCCGAGCCGCCACAAGCATTTTCAAACGGTCTCTTAGGAACCTATCCATCGTGCGCGTACTCCTCTCGATTGCTCCACCTTCTGACGCTTGCTTGTTAAGCGACCGCGGTAAGCACGCGCTTGTAGTGCGCCAATTCTGGCGCGAAGCGGTCTTCGAATTCCACGGCACGATTTTTGTAGCACCACGCACAAGAAGCCCTAATCTCGGCTATGCCTGAGCCACCCCGAGTGTGCTCACGGCGCAACGCTTGCCAGAGCGGGCCATTCCACACCCTTCGAAAGCCGCGTTCATCGATGACGCCCATACTGTTCTGCTCAAGTTCGGGACCAATGAGATGGTCGCAGAAGCCGACACTTCCATCGTAAGCGACATGCGCATAGGCCCACGGGTGAAGACAAGACGGTATATTCGGCGGGTTGGCTGGGTGGCTCCCGAGACGCGTTCCGCACAAAATATCAATACCGAGCATTTCAGCACGCCGGGCAACTCTGCCGAGCGCCTCGTCAACTTCCGCTTCATAGCCAATGATGGATAGTAACGATCCTGGGGGCGCACTAACCGCGCTGAGCTGAATGCGGCGGATATCGGCTTTCGCTGCAAGGTCTACCAAGTTCTCGAGCCCTAATAAAGCCGGCCGTTGGACGGTGCAAATCAACGACAGGCGCTCTGTAGTTCCCCAATCGGCCTTGTACAACTGCCCAAGCGCGTTAAGATTGGCCTCAACCAAATCAAGTCGGCCATTGATACGAAGTTGCCTGAATAAAAAAGGGTCGGCGGTGTCAGCCGAGATGCCGACATGGGCGTGGTGACGGGCTAGAAGTGCGATGGCGTCCGGACGTCGAAATGAAAGATTGGTAACGAAACGGATTTCAGCTCCTGACTTCGCAGCAACCGCTACTCTCTCTTGTATCTCGGGCAAAACCAGGCTTTCACCCCAGCCGCGCAGATCTATGAGTTCGGCAGTCGAAAAGAGTTCGTCGGCCACCTGGGAGAAGAGTTCCAGCGACATCCGGCGATTTGCGACTGGAATAACTTCGCTTCGACACATTGGACAACGAAGGTTGCATCCTTGAGTTAACTCAACAACGACAAAACGGGGAAGACTTTTAAGTTCCTGCGCACGACGACGATACTCGTCAAGGTTGATTGAGGCGTTTTCATTGCGGGCCTGCGTCACTACACTACCTCGAAGTTGAAGCCACCGTTTGATAGGCCACCGAGAGTATAGATCAAGGTTGCTTCCTCGGTGCAAGGCAGGTCAAGCCCCGCTGACACCAAATTAGCGAGAAGCTTGTCGTCTTCGCCAACCATTTGAATCTGTTCGACAGCATCGTAATGCGTGCAGAAAGGTGAGGGACCCAAAGCTTCGGTTCGGAACAGCCATGCACCAAGGTCTACCATGCCAGAAGTGCCATCGCTAAAGCGCCCGCAGTCGCGAACTACGTCCTCCCCGGCGCGGATGACTCCCTCGGCCTCCATCCGGGTGAGCAGCCGTTCGCGCAACTTCCCCTTGGGCGCCCACGGGAATTCTCGACCTTCCCAACGCTGTCCACTACTCATGATGAGGCGTCGCCAAGAATACACAGCGGCGCGGTCTTTAAGGCGGTCCACCAAGGTCGAAAGGTGGTCCGGGCGCCAGAGGTTATCATCATCTAGGAAAGTGATTAGAGGCGTTCCAGTAGCCGCGACGGCGAGATTGCGCAATCCCGCGATGCGACTAACCGGCCAAGGTATTCTCTGGCCGATTTCGGATGCAACCCCGAGGAATCTCACTCTTTCGCAGGGCCAGGCAAACGGTGGCAATTCGCCAATGGAACGAAGGCCGTCACCCACGAACATTAGCCTGATTTTCCCGCCATAATCCTGTGCGGCAACAGAAGAAACGGCTGCCGAAAGCGACGCTCGCTCCCCGCGAGTGACCACCGCGACAGTCACCGCCTCGCGCTGGTACCCGCTAAGCAAACGCGGCTGTCTGCCTCGCGAGAAGGCCTGTGCGAGCGTGCCTGCCTCGGCCAAACGCGCAGGCTCCGGCGCTAGATCTGGCCGCGCCGCGGCTCCATATGTCACTCTCGGAGCAATCTGAGGAGAACGAACAAGCAGACATCTCTACCACTCCACAGGCCACATAAGGCTTGAACTTACCGTATAGCGGACAGGTATACAGTAAGATCGACTACTAGCGCCAAGGCGGCGCGCGAAATCCGTCACCAGTTGATTACCTCAGACTCCCACACATTTCCACAGAATTTCCTTGAACACTAGGGCACTTCAACATCATCATGCTGCGGCAAAAAGGGCGCAAATGTTGCTGCACGTTTCAGAGGCTACCGACGGATGGCTAATGCAGCCGGTTCGGATACGGTGCGTCGGTCGCGATCCGGTCGAACTCCTGCCTGTTGATGCCATGCCTATAGAGCTTGCCAGGGTTGGTGCGTCTCCAGATGGATTGTGCGAGTCTACCCGCAGCCTAGACGGCCGGGCGACCGTGAAGTTGGGTGTCGGGATACTTTTGCAGCACTCGAGACGAATACTCTTAGACGCACCGGTGACCCTGCGGCTCGATGACGGCGCGGTGTTCCTGGAGGCGGCCGACCTTACTGAGATAAGCCGTCGTCGCGCCGCGTTTGACCGGATTCCGCGTCAAGCAGCTCAAGCCGCAGGTTTTGGCCTTGTCCGCCAGCGGCCCCGGACCCTAATCGATGATAAGCTTCTACGATCGATGGGCTGGTCGGGACTCGAGTACGATGCCGCGGCTTGTGCCTTGGTTACACCTGGTGCGCCCCCCGATGCAGGTGATGATCCCGCAGCTCTCTTGTTTTACGATACTCGGCTTCTCGAGGATGTATCGCTCAAGATCGAACTTACGACCAAGTGCAACTTCAAATGCGGCTTCTGCTATGGACGTCACGTGAAGCAAGGCACAGTGAATGCAACGGACGTTTATAAACTGATTGAACGTTTCGCCAATATGCGCGAACTAGAACTCACTGGCGAAGGAGAAAGCCTTCTGCTTCCCGAACTGCCCGACATCGTTGCATTTGCGGCCGCCCGTGGCATTCATGTGCGGCTTGGCACAAACGGTTCGCTTCTGACTCCTACCCTCAGTCGGCGACTTATAGAGTCGGGCCTCAAAGAGCTCACTGTCTCGTTGGAGACCCTCGACCCGGAGCGTTTCACAGAGATACGGGCTAGGGGAAACCTTAAAGGCATCCTCAATTCACTCTCGATCTTCATAGCAACCAAACGTGAACTCGGGCGAGATGTAAAGGTGAGCCTTTGGATGACTATCCTGAAGGAGTCACTCAATCAGATTGAGGATGTAGAAGCTCTTGCCCTGAGCATGGGCCTAGACAGCGTCGAGTATCAAACTTTGAACACGATGGATCAATACTCGCAGTATTATAGCCAGGAGTTCCTACGAAATGTCTTGACTAAAAAGGATTTGGCGGCATTTCGTGTCGAGGCAGGTCCGGTGCTTCGTCGCGTAATTGATAGTCTGCTCCAAGAAAAAAGCTCGAAGCGATGCCTCGCGCCGACAGAGATGATTCGCGTAGGCTGGCAGGGTCATGTCACACCCTGCTGCAACCTACAGACCCCTTATGTAGAGAGCCTCGGAAATTTGTATCAGCAGTCGTGGCTCGACATCTCCAAGAGCGAGCGTTACCGCCTGTTCCGCTTTGCCACCCTCCACGGGGTGATACTCAACCCGTGCCGCTCCTGCCCGGCAATTGCGGCGCCGCACTTCGAGTTCGACAGGGCGTGAGCTTGGGCTCAACTATTGGGAGCGTCGAAAGCGTTCGAACTTCCCTAGCAGGCCATCCGAATCTGACCCACCAAATGAGACCTGGGCCTGCCGCAGGACTCATCGAATATTGTTTCGAATATCTCCGCCATCGCCCGTTGCGCCGGTCGTGATGGGCAATCTCCAGTCGCATTCCTCACCGGCGATACCCCCTCGTGTAGGTCAGGACAACCCCTTTAGTTTGGTGATGTCCTAGGACCACGCTTCAATCGGCCTCCCAGCCAGCAATTCGGCTTATTAGCTTAATATAGACGCGGTGGCCCATTCGACTCCGGCGACGGTCATTCGTCGCGATCGGTTTGCGGCCGCAACCCCTGTTTTGCTCCATAATCGAGTATCGCAACCTCGATCAAAGACGTGACCGATCTTCGCTCGACATCGGCAATTCGTTGGGCAAGCGCCAAGACCTCTTCGTCGATCCTGGTGGTAAACGGCTTTTTAACCATGCACGTGCATTGCCCTTGCAAGTCGCGGTCGCTTGCGGTATATGGGCAATCCACGTTCAACGCAAGCTAGCCGTTCGAACCCCCATCCGCGCTGCGGTTGGAAAACCGGTGGCTCTTGCTGAAAAAAATCTCGAACACGTCAATTGCGACTAACAAGGAAAAGCTGATCATGCCGAAAGCAACCACCGCTAAGTGCCCCATAAATGATGATCCTGATAATGATCTGCAGCGTTTCGCCGCCGATTTGGAGGGGCTTGTTATGCTCGGCAGAGTGTTGAGCGTCGAGAGACTCATTTCACCCGAGCAAGAGAAGCTCAATGCGGAAGGCGACGCGATGATCGTCGCAGCTTATGCGGAGGTAGCGCGCGTTTACAAGGAGGCTGGCATAGATCCCAGCGAGCGCGAATGATTTCGGCGACCGAATCTAACCTTCACGCATGCTCACAGGCCTGAGGTTTCAATCCCGCCGGACGGCGCCTCGTGCCCACTTGCTTAAAACAGCGCTCCCTGCGACGGACAAAACTATCACCGGAAGGCCGACCAGTTGCCCGCTTCGGTCACGTACCGCTGGTTCGGTCCTGGTGCGCTCGCTTAGCGGCCCGGGCCCTTAGCGCATCGGTCATTACCTGGCGAAGTGCCTCAGCAATCGTGCCGTTGCGATCATCGCGATCAAATCCGGCAAATTGGCGGTCATTGAGGAGATCTGCATCAGGACCACAGCGATCGGGGCCTCAAGTGGCATCCCGACTGACATGACAGGCGCCCACTCGCCACCACCAGCCTGGCAATTTCTCCTCGAACTCTCGAACTACAAGCACGAGATCTTCAAGGTCTTCGGGCTGCCACTGCACGCGGCTCACGCCATAACTCCTGGAAGCGGCGGCATTTCAACTTTGGTTGGAACCGCCCCCGCGTTTCTGAGAATCATCACAGCATGCCATCCATTCTGATCTTCGGTTGAGTAAGGGGATTTCCGCAGTCTACGCGCGTCTCGAAGTTGGTAGTTGATAGAAAGGGCGAATGTCGCTCCTGCTGGCATATTAGGCTTGCACATCAGTCTGGCACAAGCACGTTCAAGAAGCTGCTTTCATATGTCGAGTTCGAGAATGAGCTGGCACATTCAGAAGCCTTCAGGCCTTGTTTCCTATGCAGAGTGTTCTGATACCCCGCGTAGCCGTGAGTGGCACTCCAGCAAATTGACTACTGCTGCCGATCATTTACGTCGGAGAACAAACTGCGCTGGCGACTCGCGAAAGCCGAAGCGAGATCGGGGTTTCGCAGTCGTGGTCGTGA
Source organism: Acidisoma sp. S159 (assembly GCF_009766125.1). NCBI lineage: Bacteria > Pseudomonadati > Pseudomonadota > Alphaproteobacteria > Acetobacterales > Acidocellaceae > Acidisoma > Acidisoma sp. S159. Next base: position 287,049 of record NZ_LMUG01000043.1, on the reverse strand, counting down.
ATCGCATAACGCCCAACAAAGAGGTCATCTGTTGGGTCGAATACCTCCCGCAGCGGCCTCAAGTAAGCTCTATCGCTCCGAGGGTAGAGACACGCGCCGGACGCTCCTGTAATGATCATCGAGAAGAACGGTTACCTCATCGGCCTCAATACAAAAACAGTCCGTTATAAGACGCACGAAAGCAGGGTGGTGCAGATGTCGATCGGCCCGGATCAAGAAGCGCCGAGCAACACAATCAAAGATCACCCTCCCCCGCGGCCATTCCTCATATTCCGACCAGACGGGGGCGGTCGGCTCCCCAGCGGTTCGCAGCACAGCCGCTCCTCGCCGGGCTAAACGCGACCAGTGCTCAAAGTGGCCAGTTTCCACCGTCAGCATATCGCCATAGGTCTCGGCTCGCTCCAGTGGCACCGTGAGCGCGACAATGGCCGGCTTGCCGTTCTCTTCCACGACCCAGAAGGGACCGACCATTCCATATTCCGGAAGTTGCTCAGCCCTCGGCAACGGCCAGCTCCATCAGAGCCCGGTGAACCTCGACCATGGCAAGGGTGTCGCGCTGACAATAGGCGAGCAGCGCCCGGCGCAGCCGGCCGACCTCTTCGGGATCTGGAACGTAGCCGGATGCCAGTTGCACGAAGGCCGCCGAAGCGGCGGTGCCATTGGCGATGCCGACGAGATCATCGTAACCAAAGCCAGGGCAAAGGCCCGGAGCAACGGCCTTGATTGAGTTGCTGAAGCCGAAGGCCGGAAAGTAGACCGCGGCGCGGACGATCGGCAGCAGATCGCGAATGCGAGCGATGATCGCCTCAATCGGCGCCCGCAGCTGGGGAAATTGCTTGGCGAGCTCTCTCAGCTGAGTCTGCTCGTAGGCAGAGTAGACCAGGATCGGGCCATCAAAGGCGTTGAGTATTGCGATGAGGGTCTCCGCAAAGGCGAGCCGTGGGTCTTCATCCCCCTCGGCCAAGAACTCCCGATGATGCAGAGCACCATTCCCGTCGATCGCGTGCAGCGACCATTGAAACGGGATGGTCTGATAGGGCCGCGTGCCGGCGTAGAGCGGGATTGGCGGCATCATGGCCTCGAAATCGAGGTAGCATGCGGGCAGGCGGAACGCTTTCAGAAGCCGCGCGAGATCAGACGCCACATACGGGCGCCCGCTTGCCGTCGCGTCTCGGATGATGGTCTGCTTTGGTGTTAGCCTGAAATCCTCGCGCTTCAGGCCTTCGTCCTCGAGGGTGCCGGCGTCAGAGTCACCTCGATCGAGCTGCTGCACGTAAATAAAGCTCATGCGGGTGCCGCTTTTGACCTCACGCAAGCCCCAGGCGCCACCGGCAAGGCGTTCCAGGACATCAACCCGGATACGGACTCCATCGTGTTCGAAGGCCGCTTCAAACAAAGCGGGAACGCTGGGATCGGCCATCAGAGCAAGCGTCCGACGCACAGCCGCGGCATGTTGCCAGGGTGCTTCCTCGACCAAGATTCCACCCGGAAACAGCAGGTGTGCCTTGCGGCCGATCTCCTGCCCAACATCCAGTGATGCCCCCGGATCAAGATCGTCATAAGGCGCCAGCTCCTGGATAAGCAGCCACAGCCGCCGCGAACACTGCAGGCCAGCGGCGTAGCGAGACTTGGTGAGATTTAGCCCGGCCATAGCGGCTCCCTGCTGGAACCGCGGAAGCATGTTCTCACGTCAGGCATCAGGCAATCGGCTATTCGCGGCTCGCCGATTTGCTACGTCCACTTCTGACGTAGACGAGGCGCATATCGTCTCGACGGCGCGTGACACGGCGTCAGCTATCCGCTACCTATCGGGGCATCGCATGAACACCTGAACCACCCCTCCTCGACAGCATGATCCAGTCCTCACCCGGAATCCGTCCGGACGGCCTGGCCCGTGTTTGTTCATTGAGGAGATTGCGGTGTTTCAGGTTCAGGCTCCCGTTGTCATTGTTCCGTCTACCGAGGCGCGCGCCGCGCTTGGCGCTCAGCTGCGTCCGGCCGCCCTTGCGGCCTGGCGCGAGATTGCGCGCCTGGGAAAGGGTCTCGAGATGGCTCATTTCCAGATCATGCATACCGGCGTGACCTTGGCAGTCTGCTCGCGTGTGCGGAGCAATGGCTTCATTGAGATCGAGCTCGGGCTCGGTGATCCGCGGCAGGCGGCGCGGGTGATCCCCGCGGCGCAATTGCGCCTGGCCGAGGCTCGCGCACAAGCGCGAGTCGTGCGCTCAGCGCGACGGTAGCGGCGACCAGGCGAGGGCAGCACCCTGCCCTCGCCCACCGGCGGTCTGCGTCACTCGCGTGGTGTCTAAAGCGGCAAAGAACCGACACACCCCGCGACGCCGCCTGGTCTTTGCCACGCCATGAATTCCGCAGGCGTTCCTGCTGGTACGGCTACGGCCGAGACTAAGGACACCAGCCGACGGTTCGCGGCCGGCACGCCCTCTCTATGCTCGAGCGGCCCGTTTCATCTGATTTGACGTGAAGGAAATCCCCATGAACGCCTCACTTGGGCAACGTCGTCCGCCCGAGCGCCGCTTAGCCACCGGCGGCACCATATTGGCGCTGACCTGCGCCCAGAACGTCTATTCGGCGCTCGATCGTCGCGCGCCGGAAGCCAGCGCGCTGGCGAGTTGGCTGATACAGAGCGCCGCAGCCTTCGCCCTGCCGGACAATGCTCTGCCGAGTGACGGAGAAGACTCAGGACGATCAAGACGTCGCGGCGTCACCTTGCAAGACTGGCGCAAAATTGGCGACGCACTCAATTTAGCCGCCGCAGGTTTATCAAACTTAGTAGATGGACCGGCTGAGCGCTGGATCGCCGCGATCGGCAAAGCTTTGGAACTCGATCCCTTGGAGACGCGAATCCTGACGCTTGCCTTGCACTATAAACTGGACCAACGCGTGGAGCGCCTATTCGATGGGATGAGCGAGTGCCGCGGTGGTCGCACGACGCTGCATCGCGATGCCGGACTTATTGCGCTGCTTCTTCAAGCGCCGATCGCCGAGGTCGCAGGACGGCTGGCGAGCGAAGCCAAGCTACTGGCGAGCGGTCTGCTCCGCATGGAACGGCACGGCGATCTCTCTGTGCTGGATAGGCTGCTGTCGCTGATACGGCAAGGCGTTCCCCCCGCGGCAGATTTCTACGCCCAGTTGCTTGGCTCGATCGCCTCGGAGCCGCTGCCTTGGGAAGCGTTCACGCATTTGGGGCGAGAGGCGGAGGTCGCGGCCTCGGTGCTACGCGCGGCGCTCGCGAGACGCGAGGCTGGTGTGAGTGTCTTGCTCTACGGCCCTCCGGGTACAGGAAAGACATCATTTGCCGGAGCACTCGCCGCCAAAGTCAGCGCACAGTTGCGCCCGGTTGGCGAGGCCGACGATAGCGGTGACGAACCCTCGCGTTACGAGCGCTTGGCCGGACTGCGGCTTGCCCAGCGCCTTGCCTCGCCCGTCGACACGGTCCTCCTCTTCGATGAGGCAGAGGACCTCTTCCTTAGCCGCAGCATGGTCTTCGACGAGCCCATGACCAGTTCTCGTGTTTTCATTCATCGCTTGCTTGAGCGCTTGACAGTGCCGGTCATCTGGACGGCGAACGACATCAGCGTCCTCGGGCCTGCCGTATTGCGCAGAATGACTATGTGCCTGGAGTTGCGCGTGCCGAACCTCGCGACCCGGACGAGGTTATGGCTCAGCATGGGCGAGACCGAGGGGGTCATCCTCCAAGACGCGGACGCGGCGCGCCTTGCGCGCCTGGTGCCAGCCGCGCCCGCGGTTGCCTCGACGGCCTTGCGCGCAACCCGGCTGGCCGGCGGCGGCGCAGAAACGGCGCACCTGATAGTCGAGGGAATTGCGCGTGCCGTGCGCGGCGGGGAACTGCCAGTCCCCGAGAAGGAGCCAGATTCAAATTATGATCCGGCTTTGATCAACGCGAACTGTGACCTCGCAGCGCTGACGTCCGATCTCCTTCGACCTGGCGCGCCTCGCGCCGTTTCCTTTCTGTTGTCCGGGCCACCCGGGGTGGGGAAGAGCGCCTGGGTGCGGCAGCTCGCCGATCGAATGGGCATGCCGGTGCTGCAGAAGCGGGCTTCCGATCTACTCAGTCCGTACGTCGGGGAAACCGAGAAGAGCGTTGCGGGCGCTTTCGCGGAAGCGCGGGAGGCGCAGGCTTTCCTCGTGTTCGACGAAGCCGACAGCCTTTTGCTGGAGCGAGCAGACGCTATGCGCAGTTGGGAGATTAGCCAGGTCAACGAGATGCTCACTTGGATGGATGGGCATGCGTTTCCCTTCGCCTGTACGACCAACTTGGCCGAGCGCCTAGATCGCGCCAGTCTGCGTCGCTTCTTGGTGAAACTGCGGTTTGACTGGCTAACTGTAACGCAAGCGAGGCTGGCTTTCCGACAATTCTTCGACCGACCCGCACCGAAAGAGTTGGATGCTCTGCGGACCCTTACACCAGCAGATTTCGCGTTGGTACGACGACGAGTGGTCATGTGTGCCTATGAGACTGATTCGAACATGGTGCTGCGTCTATTGCTAGCTGAGTGCGAAGGACGAATCACCGGAAGTTGTCCGATAGGATTTGCCCGACCAGCTGCCGTGACATAATGGCTAAATGTGTGCTTCGTGAGGTGGCTGTAGCCGATGAGATATGCTCCCGCGGAACGGCTCCTCCGTCTCGCCCGCCACTTGGCGGGGACGCGGACCGGCCTCACGCTTGACGAGATGGCGAGTGCACTGGATGTCGGCCGTCGGACCGCCGAACGGCTGCGTGATTCGCTGGCTGACATATTCCCGCAAATGGACTGGTGGGACGACGAAGAGCGGGTCCGGCGTTGGCGTCTGCCAAGCAGCGCGCTGGTTGGAGTAATGGAAGTGAGCGTCGAATCCGTCGCCGCGATCGAAACAGCGGCGCGGGAATGTGACGCTCGTGGAGAAGCTGATCGCGCGCGTCTTCTGAGAGAGGCCTCCACGACACTGCGCGCCGTGATGCTGCCCGATGCTCTCCGCAAGGCAGAACCCGATATTGCTGCGCTCATGGAGGCCGAAGGCATTGCTACGCGGCCTGGTCCGCGGCCTGTCATCGCGGACGGTGTCTTGGCGACGCTTCGACGGGCAATACTCGGGATGCAGCTTGTTGTAGTGCGCTATGCAGCCGGCGAAGCGGACGAGGAAGCTGTTCGTGTCCTGTGTCCTTACGGACTACTCTATGGCGGGCGTGGCTGGTTGGTCGCCAATGTAGAAGGTCTGCCGAATATGCGGTTGTGGCGGCTGGACCGGATCGCGTCAGCTGTTGCGTTCGACCGCGGCTTTCAGCGCCACAAGGATTTTAGCCTCGCGGACTATGCTGAGCAGTCCTTCGGCATCTTCCAGGAAGAGTCGCTCGATGTGGCACTGCGGTTTACGCCTGACGTCGCAGAGGATGCGGCGCTATGGAAGTTTCATCCATCGCAAATGACGACCCGAGACGCGGACGGCTCGTTGCATGTTCGCTTTCACGCAGGCGGGCTCCGAGAGATGTGCTGGCACCTCTTCACGTGGGGCAAATCTGTAACGATAATGAGTCCCGACGAGCTCCGAACCATGATGATGAGGATGTCCGCAACGGTCGCGCAACACCACGCTTATTCTGGTGGATAGGGGCTCGTAGACAGATCCAAAGAACCTCGTTTTAGCGACACAACGTCGAGCTCTTAGACTTCAAACTAGCCGAGGCATTGCAGCCGGACTCACAAGTGTGCGGATGTAGGTCCGAGTCAGCTTAAGCCGATGACAGTCTAGAGTAGAGGCTTGAATGTCGAATGGGAATCATCATTGTGACCAAGTCAAATCTGAGGAAAGCGTCAACGGCGACCAGGGTGATTGCGACATGATCCCCGCACTAAAGCTGCATGAGATCGCTTCTTGGCCACCATTTGCGGAATCAGGTTCGCAGTTGCCGGCCATCGTCGCCGACGTTCCATCGTTGCAGCGCGGGCTCGTTTGGAAACCTGGGCAGATTGAGCTAATGTGGGATTCTCTGATGCGGGGATTTCCTATCGGCTCACTCGTCGTCCGCAAGAAGCTGCCACCGACAGTTCAGCAAAGCAGACATGGTGATGATGACAGGACCACTCATCACCTGTTGGACGGGCAGCAGAGGGCACAGGCAATCAAGCTGGGTTATGTGGACGCGTTTCAAGAGAGTGGCTATAAGATATCTCAGATCCTGTGGCTCGACCTCGCTCCTACCAAACGCGGGGAGAGCCGCGCATTCTTATTTCGTCTGACGAACATCGCTCACCCCTGGGGATATCAGCCCAACGACAGTGCGGAACGTGTCGCAACGGCCTCTATCCGAGCATCACTCGAAAAATGTGGATGCGATACAGACGAGGAGGGCTTTTACAAGCGCCCATCACCGAGAGATTGCTGGCCTATCGCCGCGGCAGTGCCAGTACCATTTGCATGGCTATCCAGACTTCAAACTGTTGTTGATGAGAATGTGTTCTGGGCGTCCGTGCGCTCCAGCTGTGCGGCCTATCTCGACAAGCCTCCTCATCGGGAATGGTCGCGCGAGGCGATTGAGCTATTGAACCGATCGCCGGATGATCCTCGGCTTAGGGCAGTTTGGTCCGGGATGAGGCGCGTTTGGGACGCCCGAATACCGATTTTGGAACTTCCGGAGGACGCGGTGGCGTCCGGCGCAGCTCGCGAGACTATCAACCCCGAGCAGGAGGGGGTTACTAACGTTGAGACCCTCTTTCATCGGTTGAATCGCGGAGGTACGGCCCTTGACGGGGATGACCTTGCTTACTCCATGATTAAGGCAAACTGGCCCGGTCTTGAGCAGAACATTAGAAAACTTGCGAGCCGCCGCCGGTTACCTGAGGCGAGGTTAGTCCGAGTAGCGGCTCGACTCCCAATCGGTGAGGCTCGCGCTTCCCGGAGCGCAGCGGGCAAGCCGCTTCAAGCTGTGTCATCGCCGGTATCAGTCGGTCAGATACGAAGGCTAGCGCACCCAACGGGAGTGGAAGTCGGAAACGAGGAGGAGAGAGACAGCCGCGATCGCTTTTGCCGCTTCTTTCTTGATCAAGGTGAGCCAAGAGGACTGGGGAACCTGCTGGCGAGGGTGCAGCATTGGTGCGGCCCGGCGGAAGTGTACGACTTGCCGCTAGTGTTACAGACTAGCATCGCCCGAACCTCTCCCGATGTGTACGCCCTTCTTCTCTGGATGGCTGACCGAGCGCTGCAAGTCAGCGACGCTGCAAGCGACGATCTCGGCAAGTCAGTTCAGGGGTTGATTACTACCTTACATTGGTTCGCGTTGGACAAGCGTAAAGCCGTGAGCGCTATCGCAGCGCGGCTCGACGAGCGCGGCGTTTTGTCTAAGAGTAGCTTTTCCGGCATTCTGACCCAACCTCTTCTCGCTGGCGGAGAACCAGTCATTTTGCACCCTCCATCTGTCTCTCGGTTCAAAAGCATGCTTGCGCCCTCTGGAGGAGCGAGCGAGATGCAGGGCTGCTGGACAACCGTGAGTCAGTACCAGCGACCAGAGCGCGAAGCCGTTGAGCGCGTGTTAGATAATCGGGAACTACTGCTTTATGCCCAGCGTAGTTTTTTGCGACGCCGATTTGGAAGCTACGACCCGGCCGACGAAGAGACCTGGGCGCAGCATAACCGCCCGTGGGATTTCGACCACATTCTGGCAAAAGCTTCTATTGACTACGTAGCTTTCCAAGAAAAAGAAATAATCAAAGAGTGGGCGCTCCGAAGTGTGGCCAACCTGAGGGCGTGGCCCATGGAATCAAACCGGTCAGACAAGAAGGAGTCGCCCAAAGACAAGATCGGTAGAAATGAGAAGCTGGCTAGGATCCAAATCATGAACGACAGCGTCCTAACGGAGGACGAGCTTCTAGGGTTCGGCAAAGGCTACGATGTCGCGCAGCCAATGGGCTGTTCACCGGGCGGCCTCGAAGCTTACGTGATGGCGTCTAGAGCAAGGCTGATAAACCTCTACCGCGCTTGGTATGAGCCGGACGGACTAGATATAGACTATCTTACTCAATGGGAACCCGCGCCTGTCGATCTGGTGTGACCTTGGACTCGGCAGATGAGTTTGATCAAGTCTCCGATGATATACTCCAGTCCTATTTGTAAAAGCATGCACAGGGCAGCGTGCGGCCAGCTGCCGTGGGTATCTGAACGTAGCGACCTTTCCCTAGGCTGCTGACAAGGAACTGAGGGCGGGTCGGCGAAGGTTCGGGGTCTGGGCCAGCTGCAAACGGCAACAGGTATGTAGCGGCGGTCGTCTTTGGCTCAGCCATACTTCCACAAGGCAGGGCGTCTATAACAGCGAGCTGCCCTTGCTGCCGAGGAGTGACTTTCTGTGCCAGGCTAGGTTCGGCAAGTGCCTCTGGGAAATGCGGTGAAGGGCGAGTCCACTATGAATCCCGAGGGCCTTTCGATCCGCCTCAGCGAATTGGGACGAGATGATCATCCCTCCCGTATCATTGAATGAAACCAGTCCGGCGTCGAACGCGGCGTCGATATGCGCTGAAAGAAGCAAGCCGTTATAGACGTCGAGACGGTCCGCATCGGTCTCGCACTTTGCCCAGGGCTTGATATGGCTCGCACGCAGCAGGCGAGGCTCTGCTACGCCCGTGACTGCACAGCGTCCGCTCCAATAGGTTAGTAGGGTATCACGAAAAACGTCTTGTCCAATTCGCTGTACGACCAGTTTCTCGGCTTCAGTGGCTCTGGGCAAATTCCTCGTCTGCGACTCGAAAACACGCAGAGGTTCGCTAGGCAGAGTCCGCGCAAGACGCCAAATTTCGCGTACCAGGTGATGTAACGGCCCTGTATCGGCGACAACGAAGGCCGTGAAACCTGTGGGCACCTGGAGTTCGTCACGATTTGGAAGGCAATGCCAACGTTCACTCAAATCGGAGGCGACGCCGGCGTGATTTACAGCAACCGCGTAGCGGGAATTGGAACAGGTGAGTCGAATCGAAGCAGGTGCGCCGAGACTGTCATAGGCCAACCATTCACCATCAGCTAAGCGCCTGAGGCCGAAACCTTCATCAACAGCAGCCTTCTCCAAACGAATAAGTTCAATCTGTGAGAGGGCCATGGTTCTTCAGTCTTTACAAATCACGTCGCAGGAGGCGCTCGGTGCTAGGCGACCCGCGCAATGTCAGGCGCAGCCAAGGCTCAACAGCCAGATTTCCAGGTGGGCGTGTTGTCGTCGTTACGATGTACTGGAACTGCGGCAGACCGCCAGCCCCCTCGATTTCGGTCACGAGTCTGAACAGCCGATGATAGATGCTGAGCCCCAGGTCGGCTTCACGCGGGCTGTCGTGTATCAAGAATGCCGGAACACGCGTGGCTCCCTCGATGCTCAGGCACAGGACAGCCAAATCGAAGGCCAACACCTTCAGCGAGTCGATCGCCGCTGTTGTGCGATCCCCACCCATGTTGACGTTCGGCTCAAGCCCATTGCCGCTCAACGTGACCCGGCCCTTGACGTCTGAGCCCACGAGACGACGGACAATCGGATCGAATTTCTCAGTCAGCCGCCCGAAGACGCGGGCCTGCTTGTCGCGAAATGCCCCGAGCACCGCGCGTTCGGTTTCAAGCCGTGACACAATCTCTCGCGCTGACTTCCGCGCGGTCTCCTGGGTGCCGATCAACTCGGACAAGCGCTCGACATCGTCAACAAGACGCCGTGCCGCATACCAAGCGCCCTCACGGGCATCGCGGGCCTTCTCGATGGCCGCGAGGCTTTCCGCCAACTGGTCGAGACCCTGTTTGGCCAGAGCGAGCTGCTGGTGCGTTTGGGTTCTGGCAGACCGCAGGCCTGCAAGTCTATTGATCTCGTCTTCGATATTCTTCTTTCGCAACGCCAAACGCTGGCGACATGCCTCAAGGTCGGGGAGTTTGTGGGAAACTCCGCACCCTTCAGCCAGCGCGCGGTCGATCGGAACATCGCAAATCGGGCAGATTGGACTTTCCGCTTCGCTCTTCGAGAACGAGATCCCCGGCAGTTCGCCCTGGAGTTGGCTCGCCATTTTCTCGGATTCAGGGATGGTCGCCTCGATGCGGATACGTTCTGCTTCAAGTCGCGTCCACTCTGCCCGGGCGCCCTCATGTTCCCGCCCGGCGGCATCGATGTCCGATCTGGGTTGGCCGGCGGGCAATTTCGCGGCCGAGGCGAGACGGTCTTGCGCGGCCTTGCGCATTTGCTCGACGGCGAGCGGTCCGTCCGCGAGGGTTTCCGCTGAAGCGCCCAAAGCACCGGCCAATCGACTCTGCGTTCGATCGATTTCCCAGCGCCGATGCCCAATCTCCTGCTCCAGCGCCCGGCGTTGGTCATCAAGATTGGCGACTTCGGCGCGCTTGGCATGCTCCTCGGGAGTGATGGCGACAATGAACGCGCGCAGCGCATCAAGCTTCTCGGTCTGCGTCATTCCTCGTGCTGGAGAGTCCGAGTCCGACGCCGTCGAGCGCCACTCTAGGACATCGTTGAATCGGCACTCCTGATCGCGCGTCAGCCACGCGAGCGCGATCGGCCAGCTTCGCCGGTCAGATCGCTGTCCGAAAATCAGCGCCGCCAGACCGGTGGTGAGGATGGTGCTTTCAACCGCGTCCAGAAATGGCTCAAGTCCGGTGGACGTCCCTTCGCCAGCCGCGATCTCGTCAAGATTGCCACCAGCAACCGCCATGTGGCGCCGACGCACCCCGAGCGGCCGGAGTATCGCCCAGCACACCCCATCGAGCATGACCTCCGCGCCGACAATGCCATTCAGGAAGGCCACGCCGACGCGTTCACGCTGGTCATCCGCTGCATAGCGATCTTCGCCTAGGCAGTATCGGAGGAGCCGGCAGAACAGTGTCTTGCCGCTCCCGTGGCCAATGGCGTCCGTGGGGGATTCGGAAGAGAGTGCATCACCGCCATCAGGCGACCAGATGATGTTCAAACCCGGACGGAAGCTGATATCCCGGACCTTCTCCCCCCCAGGTTCCTCCCAAATCGCCAGACGCTTGACCCAGAGGCGAGGGCCGCTCTGCCCGACAATGGGCTGAACGGTGAGAGATGGTGGCCCGAGAAGATCAGGCTGCAGCGGCATCAATCCACCCCCGGATTTCCGGCGGCATAGCGGATATCACGGCATCGGTGGCGATGTGCGGCAGCACGCGCATCAGCATGCCCGCGCGCCCCTCCGGCCAGCCCGCCGTATCGATCGTATTGAGGCCGGGGCCTGGCGCCCATGTGCCCGTCGTGAGGTCCTCAACCAGCCTGCCGTTACCGCGATGAGCCGTAACCGCGCTCCCCCATGTCCGGTCAGCACGAGGGGCGAATGACGCTGCGTTGCCCGTGAGCGGAGCGGCCTCGGCGCCGATGAGGCGTTGCCATTCGGCCGCCTGATTGGGGTCCAGGTGGGGAAGGAGTAGTCTGGGCTCGAGTCCGAATGTCGTGGCGAGGCGAACTCGGCGAGCGGGCATCGGCCCAGCCATCGCCTTCAGGATCGCCGCAAGCATTGCGCCCGCATCGCCAGCGCCCGCTGGGATCGGACGTGCCCAAACGCCATCCCGCAGTACGTCAGGCGAGGCCGGAGCAGCCTGTGTTAGCACAACAGGCCCATCAACCACCCAATTCGATGAAAGTCGGTCCCACGTATCCAGAATGAGATCGCGCGACGTGAACCGGCCGCCGGATGCACGCCCCTCCGCCCGCTTCAGGGCGCCGAAGGTTTCAAAGCCGCAGTCTGGGCCGAGGATATCAGCCGGGTCGAGGAGGTAGCGCATTTCGTCCCGCGTCAGGCCGAAGAGGTCCCGAGCTACCAACACATCAAGTTCAGCGCGAAGCACCCTGCGCTGAACAGGGTCTTCACACGGGCGATCATCCTCGCCGGAAAGCCCGATCGGTGGTGCTGCGCGGTTCCAAAACGCCGCCATTTCTGGGCCACTGGCCGTGAGCTTTAGGGCGCGCCGGACAATCGCGACCTCCAGAGGCGTGCCCGTGTAGCTTCGCGGGAGCGGAAGACTGTCAAGTACCGTGTATGTCATGTGCAACGCCGCCTTCCTCCGCGCCAAAAAATCGGTGCAGAATGAGTTGGCGACGCCCAGCCAAAGCATAGAGGCGCAGTCGTCTTGTGGATGGAAAAGGATCGTGGGTACAGAATGACCGCAGATCACCTTCGGTGGTATCAGCGCGGCCATCAGGAAGCGCGCATTTGTCACGCCGCCCACGTCACAAAATCCGACCCGATATACCTGCCAACGCGACTCAGCCTTGGCCGGAATTCGATCGAGGCTCAGGTGCCACTGTGGCGT
>NZ_LMUG01000043.1:254065-274689 GCF_009766125.1 Acidisoma sp. S159 | reverse complement strand
GAACCAAATCCGAGCTCTCGCCAGACGGCTGACCTGCCGCGCCCGGACACGTAGGCCTTGGCACGGTGATCGAACGCTTCGACCATCCGTCCCTCGTAAAGCGGCACGCCATCCCGATCATCCTCAAAATCCTCGCGGTCATTGCCCATGTGGATTTCGGTCATATACACGCGAGTCGCGGACCCTTGCAGTTTAGCGCCGAATTTGGGCAGCCGCGCATAGAGTTTGCGCGAAATGGAAATGTCAGACGGATGGGCGACCTCCGCGATGGCGAAGGCTTCTGGGCTGAACTCCTCCACCAAGGATACCGGCATCTCGATCGGTAGGCCGGCGCTCAATGCCGCCGCCTTTTCGGTCGAGTTCACGCCGAACGCAGCACGAAAGCTGGCGGTCTTACCCCCTGGTGAAGCAACGTACAGGCAGAACTTGGCCGCGCTATGGATATCGAACCAGACCTTTTTTGTATTCTCGAACGCAATGAGGCGCTCTAGCTTACACTCGTCGAACAGAAATCGCCTGATCGCCGCAGCATTGGCGCCGTTATATAGGTTCTCGGGCACGAACTGTGCCGCGCGACCTTGGGGCCTCGTGGCTCTGAGCGCCAATTCAGTGAACATTCGATAGACGTTGAAATCGCCCTTACCGAGATTGCCGTCGGCGAACAGTTTGTAACGCCCGCTTTCCTTGAAGAAGCTCGCCAGCGCATACAACCGGTGGCAATAGGCATCCCATGCTTCGGCGAGGCCGGGTAGCGTGAGAAGTTCCGCGATCCGGGCCTTCTGATCGTCAGGAGACATGAACCGAACCTGACCGTCGTGCGGCGAGAAAAACTCTTTCGCGTCCGGGCTTATTGTGTCCCAGGGGGGATTGCCCAGCACCACGTCGAACCCGCCGCGGGCCATCACGTCCGGAAACTCTAGCGGCCAGTGGAAGGCCCGCGCGTCGCGGGATACCTCCATCGCGCTGGCCACCAACGGCGGATGCACCTGCTTGTCGGCCAGAGCGCGCCACACATCGCCGGTGGTGGGCACCGTGGGTGCTTGGCCCAGCGCCGGCGCTCCGCCTGTCTTCGGCAGCAAGAAGGCGGTGATATACAGATCGGCCGCCTCGCCCCAGGCATAGTTCAGGCGGTCGGTCTGCGCGGCCTCGAACCTGCGGCGCTTTTCGGCAATCTGCTCCGGGGTTTCCTCGGGAAGTGCCCGCAATGCCGCCCGAGCCTGTGCTAAAGGTGCTGCAGTCGGCAGCTTGCCACCTCCACGGGCAAAATCCAGGCTCCCTTGACCCTGACGTTCGTCTCGGTTTCGTGCGGCGTAAAATCGCGCCGTTGGCTTGTCGTCTCCGGCGAGCGGCTTGTAAGCCGCATCTGGAACACCCTCGGCCAGCAACGCCAAGTCAAACACACCTAGCAACGAGTCGCCGCAGCGCAGATTGGCGTCCAAAAAGCCAAGCGGCTTGCCGGGCTCGACTGTTTCTATCCAGAGCGCGACCTTGCAAAGCTCTACCGCCATCGGATTGCGGTCCACGCCATATATGCAGCGGGCGACAACCTGGCGCATCGCGTGCTGGAATTCGGCTTGTGACGGAGCGCCCGGGCTTCTGTGCCTGGCAATTCGGTCAGCCGCGCGGCGTGCGGCGCCGAGCAGGAAGTGACCTGACCCGCACGCAGGGTCAATGATCGAGAGCTTCAAAATTTCGGCGGCAGGATCAGCGGTGTTCCGCGCCTCCGCTGCGTCCAGAACCGGCTCCAGTGTCGAATCCAACAGCAGTTTCACCAGCGCGTCGGGCGTGTAGTAGCTGCCGGAGGTCTTACGTGCATTGCCGTGTGTTTCATCGCCTTCGGCAAACGCGAATGTTCGCGTATCCGCGCTGGCTCGGGGAGTCAGCTCCAGCAGGCTCTCGTAGACCGAGCCCAGCTCCTCGGTTTCCATGTCGCGCCAGTTCACGCGTGTGAGCGGCTGGCCCTCCGGCCGCAGCCAAGCCAGCCGCCAAATCGCCGCCAGAAAGCGGCGGTTCTCGATCCGGGTGTTTTCGAGGTCTGGCACAACCCCATGGGCAAACAGGCCGCCGAGGGCCGGCAGGCCAAGCTGCTCCTGGCCACGCATCAGCGCCCGGAACGTGGCCTTCAGGCCCTCCCATGAATCTGCATGCCGGTCCAAGGCCGTCCGGCGCATCGACCGCTCGCGCAATCGCGCCAGCGAGTACCCTTCTGCGTAGACACGTCGCGCCTGGTCCGACGGGCCGGCCGGGTGCAGCAAGCCACGATCTTCCGCCGCGAAGATGAAGATCAGGCGGTAGATGACGCGCAAGAGCTGCTCGAAATAGGCGTGCCCGCTGAGCGTGCCATCGGTCAGAGATTGACGGAGTGCGCCGTTGGCCGGGTTCTCAATGAAGCCCTGGCCAAGTTCGAGCAGGGCCGCTTCAACGCCCTGGCGCAGTTTGTCACGCGCCGCGACCCCATCGGTTCGTCCGCGTTCGCGCCAGCGTTCCAGCGCGCAGTCCGAAATGGCGGCATCCGCCTGCCCGAACCGGCTCTGATGGATCAGCAACCAGAGCCCCGAAAAATCTGGAAACAAGCCTTCGGAGAAGATTTTCGACAGGTTGGCTTCGATCCAGGCCGGCCGCGTCAGGCTGATATTGTCGCGCATCACGCGCAACGTCACACCGTCACTGACCAAACCCCAGGCGGCATCCTCTCGGGCATTCAGGTACTCCTGCAACAGCAAGGTCGCGGATCGCCGGCGAGAGCTATCGCCGAACTGGGCAAGGCTTTCATCGACGCCGGATCGACGCGCACCTTCAGCAGGGGCCGGCGCGATAACGATTGGCACGCGCCCACCAAGCGCGGCGTGCCGGACTGGAAATTCGCGCTCGCCGATCCGCGTGATCGATTGCGGTTCGAGGGAGGCGAATCCAAAGCATTGGCGCATCAGATCGAGGACGAACCGCTCCGACGCGGCGGCACTCTGGCCACGGGAGGCCTCGAACCGCGACCATAGTGCTTCGCCGATGCGGTAGTAGCGCGCGATCTCGTCGCGCAGCTTCAGACCGGGCGGAATCTCGTACCCTTCGACCGTTTGATCGTTGGCCTCGAAGGCTGCGAGCCGCGCGACAATATCCGGCGTCAGCAGCGAGCCGACAATTTCGAGCCCGGCAAAATCCAGCCTGGCGGCGCGGCGCGATTGACGGGAGCGGGTGGGTCTATGAGCCATGGTCTGCCCTCACAGCCGTGGCATCAGGACATACACGCCGATCACGTCGACCGGCAGGACTGCCTCGACCTTCACGCCGGCTCTCGATCCCAGCGCCTGGCGGACCCGGCTGTGATCAGCGGCAAGGGCGCCAGCACGTTCGGCGGCGTAGGCGTTCAGCGCTGATTTCAGCGAACCAAGCCCAGCCATGGCTCTTGCCAATTGGGCATCGCGCACCCGTTCCGGCACGTTGCCGCTCTTTGCTTCCAGCAGGGCAAACGCCCCGTCGCCGGCAAGGACGCGGGCGTCAGATCCCGCGTCGAACGCAATCGCCGCGGCTTCCTCAGCCATGGCGAATTGTGGTCCGAGCCGCCCGCGAGAATCGATGCGGTGGCGAATGCGCAGCAGCAGCAACGTGACGACTGTCTCGACTGCTTCGCTTTCCCAAACACCGCAACGCGGCAGGGTTGCCGGGGTGTCCTGTTTGGTTTGGAGGTCGAGAGCATTCTCCAGAAAGGTCTCCGCCAGGATACCAGGCAGGGGATGCGCGCGATGGATCGAAAGGAACCCAGCTCGCGGGCGCGCTTCAAAGGCGATCTTCAAGGGCTTCGGCGATGCCGATTCGTCCAGCATGCCCTCGGCCTGGAACCGTTCCTTCAAAATGTCGGGCACGAGATGGAGGGGGGCCGAAAAGCCCCCGCGTGTCTGCGACACCAGCGGGGCGCCAAGCCGCATCATCGCGCGGGACACAAAGCGCTCGGTATCGGCGAAGTCACCGAGAGCGGACTGCGTCAACGTCCATTCCGCCGCGACCTCTTCCGGCTTCAGGCTGTGCTGAGCGAAGATCGTGCGGGCCTTTTTCTCTTTCTCCGACGCATTCGACCAGGCGATCTCAATGTCTTTCGCCTCTGGCGAGCGCGACATATCGAGGTCGAGGGTCAACTGGCGGCGTTCCCGAGCGCGCAGCAGAACCGCCGACATCAGCGCCTTGGTGAGGCTTCCGCCTTCGTCGGGCATCGGCACCTGAACGCCGGTCTGCTTCTCGATCGCCCGCGCCTTGCGCAGGATCACATCCAGCACCGCGCCATCGACTGGATTGTTCTCGCCATAGATCAGGATTGTTCTGACGGTCTCGCGTTTCTGTCCGAACCGATCGACCCGCCCTTCACGCTGCTGATGCCGTGTGGGATTCCAGGACAGGTCATAGTGGATGACGGAATCGAAGTAGGCCTGGAGGTTGATGCCTTCTGAAAGACAGTCGGTCGCAACGAGAATCCGCTTCTCGAATTCACCCAGCGCCTCGACCCTGGTTTCCCGGTCTTCGGATGGAAGAGAGCCAGTGACGACTTCGACGGTATAGTCCTTGAACGTGGAAGCGAGGGCGGCACCAATCGCCTCAGCCGTCGCGATGAACCGGCAGAAGACGACAGGCGAATATCCGTCCTTCAAAAGACCCTGAAGCGCGGATTTCAGAACAGCGAATTTCGGATCGCGGGCCGAATTTGCTGCCAGCGCGTCGGCTTGTGCGATCAACCCAGCCAGCCGCGTGTCCTCGATGGAGGCGCCGGGTTCGAGATCGTCCTCGGCCGACTCGTCTTCGTCGATGG
Source organism: Acidisoma sp. S159 (assembly GCF_009766125.1). Lineage (NCBI taxonomy): Bacteria > Pseudomonadati > Pseudomonadota > Alphaproteobacteria > Acetobacterales > Acidocellaceae > Acidisoma > Acidisoma sp. S159. The sequence goes on along the minus strand of NZ_LMUG01000043.1, from coordinate 269,894 downwards.
CCCGTCCCGCAATGAGATCGGCTTCCGCCTCATCAACATCGAGGATCGCCCGTGTTCTCAATGCGCGGGCGGCGGCGGCCGGGCTGGAGCCGACGCAACGCATCAGCGAGAGCGTTCCCCAAAAGGCCAGCCGCTGCCGTAGCGCGCCCTCCTCGGATGCAATGACCTCCGCGCAATAGTCGAGGATGGCGCCGTAAAAGCGCTCATAGTCGCCCGAGAGCCGGTACTTGATCTCCGAAACCTCTCGCTGCGGGAAAAGACCTGGCTCGCGCCAGGCGTCGATGTCGCGGCGACGACGCTGAATGTAATAGCCGGCCAGGCGCTCTCGTAGGGCGCGGTATTGGTCGCCGGTTGCATCGCGCAATCTCGAGAAATCGCGGTCGAGCAAGCCAAGCAAATTGTGAAATGCATCGTCGTCACCGGAATGCGGCGTGGCCGTCAGGAGCAGGAGATGCCGCGTCTTATCGTCGGCGAGTTTCCGAAGCAGATCGAAACGTCGGTGGCGCGCCTTGCCACCCGAGACTGCGGCGTGCGCTTCATCGACGACGACCATCTCAGGGCATGCGCGCAGAAAGTCGTCCAGCCGCCGCTCGCTTTTTATGAAGTCGAGGCTGACGACAGTGAAAGGGTAGGCCTCGAAGACGCTGATGGTGTTGGGAAGGTCGCGCTCCAGCCGCGCGGCAGCCGACGCCGTGACCGGGGTTGCGGTGATCGAAAATTTGGTTTCGAGCTCTGTCGTCCACTGATCCACGAGATGCGGCGGGCAAAGAATTGAGAACCGGTCGATCTCGCCGCGATCGATGTACTCGCGCAGGATAAGACCGGCCTCTATGGTTTTCCCAATGCCGACGTCGTCGGCGATCAGTAGGCGCGCCGTCTCTTGGCGCAGCGCCATCATAAGCGGCGCAAGTTGGTAGGCACGCGGCTCGAAGTTGATCCTGCCTGCACCGCGGAATGGGCCGGCACCGCGGCGCAGGGACAGTCGAAGAGCATCCCGGAGCAACTGTGCAGCCTCGCGTCCCCCGGGACGGTCTCCAGTTGGAGGATCGAATGCCGCATACGTTACGGGATCTGTTTCAAGCTCGGGAATAAGGGTTTCGGCCTCTTGTTCAGAACCCGTGAGCGGTCGCAGCCGAAGAGCATCACCTACGGCGAGGACAATCCATTCCCGGCCTCGCGCGTGAACCAACTCGCCCGGGGAGAAGGTTGCGGTCGCGCTCAAAGAGGCCTCCCTCCGAGCAGGACAGCCAGATTGGCGAGCACCTGACTACGCGCGTTTCCCGCCGAAGGGAGCAGGATCATCTCGATCCCGCGTGCCGCCAAGTTGTCGTTCAACCCCGGGGGAACCGAACCTTCCTCGGCGGCGGCGATCCGGGCTGACCTCCAGATCAGCTCGATAATATGGCCATCAACGACCAGCGGAGCTGCGTCTGGCGGTGGGCAGCCGCCCAGGTCCGGATGCGGTTCCCCAGCGCCATCAACACCGCGCGTGGACGCGAAAGCGAGCCTGATGAGGAAGGCCAGCGCAGGATCCTGCCGCCGATCGATCAGCTCGTGGTCCGGCTGGTTGAAATAGGACAAGAGGCAACGGTAGCAGCCGGCGACACAACGCGCGTCCGACAGGTTCACTAGGGAAGACGGACCGCTGATTGCGGCAGCGTCCAGGGTTGCAAGGTCATAGTGCATGACCTCCAGCGCCTTTCGTGCGACAGCCTGGAAGGCACCCGCTTCAGAAATAAGCCGGGACAAAGCACCCGCGCCGCCTTCCGCCGCCTCATAAAAGAGGAGCCCGCGCCGGTCCTTGCGGGCGGGTGTCGGCTCTACAAGAATTTCGCCCTCTTCGAGCTGGTAAACGCCCTCAACACCGCGCGCGAGCGCATGTTGGATAGTAGTCACCACAGAGACAGCGGCATCCCCCATTGCCGCTAGCCATGCGGCCGGAAAACGGAGGAGGAGAGCGTTTTTACGGTCTTCTACAACAGGGGTCAGCTGTTGCCGAAACCGGGTAGGTGACGGGTCATCGGCCTCGCCTGGTCGCGCAGCGCCAACCCAGTAGCCGCTTTTGGGATCAATCCAAAAGCCAACCTCATTGAGGTCTTTGCGCCGGCGTAGGCCCTTGTTGATTCGTCGGACCAATGCCGCTGGAGCAAAATCAGCGGCGAGAATGCTATCCTCAGCGTCTCCAACAATGATGGATCGAATTCCGACAGCTCCGTGGAATGAAAATGTGGTCTGTAGTTCATAGCCTTGCCGCCTCCGCTCTTCGTCGTTGGCCGTAATTCGTTCGACCTGCCGCGTGCCTACATTTTCGATGCGATAAAGCTTGCTCGCGATATCACCGCTCGCCAGGGGGTGCCGGCAGACATGGCATTCATCCGGCGGCTCGCCGTCATGCGCAGCTCCGCAGGCCGAGCAAATAGCGGTGCTGAAAGTTGGCAGGTTTCCGTCCTCGCCATTTCCCGACTCTTTCAGAAGCGCCCGATCGACGCGATAAGCGCGTCCCTCGTGATAGACGAGACTTCCTGGACCAAACTCGGCGATCGCAAGGAAGCGCGCGCGCTGGATATAACGCTGCCCTTTGCCGCCTTGACCGCCCGGCACAAAAGCCATCAGAGGAAGCCGCGGGAAGTTGTAACCCGGCAGAAACCCTTCCGTCGCCAGGTAACGATAGACATAGAAGTCGGAGCCCTGGCCCTCGGCACCGCGGAGCAGCAGTTTGATCTGAATGTTGCCGGCTGCCTGCCTTGTTTCGGCCGAACGCCGCTCTTGCGGCGAAATCGAGTAATCCTTCAGCGTTTGTGTCGCGTCCTCCACTTGGCGCTCCGCAGCCGCCAGGAGACCGCGCCAGCGTTCGAATGCGGCGGCAAACCTGCCCGGAGCGGCTGCAGCCACGCTCGCGGCGTGCGGAGCCGGCCCGCCAAACCATGAAGGCGGTGCAGCACCGTAGTCGCGCGCCAGGGCAGACAAAACTGCCGTCACATGCTTTTCGCCGGCCACACGCGCTTCGTCCGATGTCACGCGTTCCCAGTATTCCGCGAGCAACGGCTTGCCGGCGACCGCCATATCGAGGTTTTGAGAGATCGAGGCATCTAGCGCGACGCCCGTGGCGGCAAGCCATTCCGCATGTAGGTGACTTTCAACCAAATCCGGATTAGCAAGGTCGATAGACGGCGGGACCACGATGCCGTCTACCATCGCGCTTGGCCGCTGAAAGAAATACTGATCATGCGGGCTCTGTGCCGCGCAGTAGGTCACAATCAGTGCCGCTTGCCCGCTCCGACCGGCGCGTCCGCTCCGTTGCGCATAATTGGCCGGGGTGGGCGGCACGTTTCGTAAATAAACCGCATTCATCGATGAGATGTCGACGCCGAGCTCCATTGTGGGCGAGCAAAAGAGAGTCGGAAGAAAACGGCTGTCCTCCCGCAACTCCCGGAGGCGCTCGGCCTTTTCGGTTAATGTCTTTTGATCGTCAGTACCGAACCGGAACCGTGATTCCCGCAGCTCCCGGAGTTCACCTTCCACCTGTGCCGTATGCTCGCGTCCTTCAAAACCAAACAGCGCCTGCCCACCCTCCGCAAGGAGAGCGCCGATCCCTCTATAGAGGACCTGGAAAAATCGGTTGTCCCGCTCCGACTCGATACTGCCGCGCGCCAAGCCAAACGTGATCCCGGAGGGCACGAGACGCCAACCCTCACCGCCCACCGGCGATGCCACTGGTGTTGCGAGCCCGTAGCGGGCGGAGGCCTTCAACAACCCTTCAATAATCTCCGTGATTTGGCGGCTTGTCGGCCGCCGTCCAGCAAAAGTCATCGTCTTTAGTAAGCGCCCAATCGTACTGGTCGGGGTGCCGCGGATAATGAGCTCCTCGTCTTTTTGCGGCATTTCGCGCCGCGCTGGCGGGCGTGACATAAAGACGGTCGCGGCGAGCGAACCCTCATCCTCCAGAAGCCAGGGTGCTTTGATGACGCTGCGCATCCGGCCAGCCAAGCTCTCAATTTTAAGCCGATCAAGCGCGTCGCAATCAACGGCAAGACCTTTGCGCATCACGTCCAGCAGGACGCACAAGGCGGACGCGCGCTCGTCGGACGACGCTGCGGCGAGAACAGGTGTATTCGCGAATTCCTCATCACAACTCGCAAGTTCATCAAGCGAAGGATACGTCGCTTCGATCAAACCAAGCTGTTCCAGGTTCGGATTGGTGTAGCGCCACCCGCGGCGCTGATCGATCCAAAAGCGGTGCATCAGCGCATCACGCATGGTGCGCTCCGCATTCAGAAGATTCGCGCCCCTAAGATCGGGCTCAACGAGCCACTCAGTGCGTCGATCTATATTGGCCGAAACAAAGCCCAACATGCGTTGGATCGCTTGGCCAATCTCGGTGTCCTGCAAACCTTCGTCGCCGGCCGCGGTCAAGCCCGCTAAAATCGCCCCCCGAAGCAGCGTTACGAAAAGAAAATCGTTAAAGTGACCAGCCTGGAGAGCAGCGTCCTGACGATTGTCGGTAAAGGCAAGGATTTTTCGCGCGCCTGGAGCTATGGCAAACTCCGGATCGTTCATCCATCGCAAAATCGAGGCGATAATGACTGTCGTAGCGGAACTGCGCCCTTCTGCACTGAGAGCTGCAAGGCGATTGATATCACGGGTCGAGTCACTGTGGTGCTCACCACATGACGGACAAAATTTGAATCGTCCAGGCATAAACCAGGCACGACGCCCACCCGGACCTGTCGATCCATCCGGCAAAACGGCTACAAGTTCTGCCCTCGTCTTACGATAAGTTGCCTTCAACCGAAGCTCGCCCGAGCGCCCTTCTTCGAGCCACAGGTCGGGATAATCCTCATCTCGACCCTGAAAAAGAAATTCGTCATCGACCGGCTCCGGCATCAGGAAGCCCCAGCGGCCTGCGGCTCCGTCTGTATCGTCATCGTCTATGATAGGGACGTCGTCGATTTCACGCTTTTCAAAACGCGTCGAGCCCATCTCGTCCAGCGCATTGACAGGGTGGTGCTCTTGACCGCAACGTCGGCAAAAGTGCGTTGCAAAGAGGCGTTTTTCAGGGTGCGAGGGATCGAAGATCTGTCCGTCGAAGGTAACCGACCTCGATCCGGCACGGTCGAGAGTGGCATACAAACGCCCTGCGCCAGAGATAAACTGATGCAGCTTGAACGCAAAGAGCGGCTCATCGCTGCCGTTTGCAACCCCACGTGTCCTCTCTGACAAACTGAAAGCCAGAAGGCAGTTTTTCAATGCGGCGCCACAGGTGCTGAGATCCTCCCCACACTCTTTATGGAGAAGTATCGTCGCGTCTTTCAGCGATCTAGGGCTCGCTCGAAGCGGCTTCCGGTCGACCTCTTTCAGTCCGAGCCTGGTTTCGACCCAGATTGCGAGGGCGTCCAACGCTATTTCTTGATTAGATTTTCCGTCGTAGGGCGTATCTTCGGCGGCCTGCCTCACGCTTATTCCGAGTTCGGTCAGCCCGCTATCGGCCGATCGTTCAGGGTTCGTCGCTCGCTTGAGCGTCTCCGTGACAATTGCATCGCGTCCGATCGCCGCTCCGAAAAGGCGTGACGCGACTGACGCAACCATTTGATTGCGGTCGTCTTCGACGCCTTCACTCGCCATGGTGGCGGATGTGCCGACGCAAAGCGGGGGGCACTGCGGGTCGCCAACACGTGCACGCAGACGGCGAATGAGCATTGCGACGTCTGCGCCCTGCCGTCCCCGGTAGGTGTGCAGTTCATCTAAGACAATGAACTTCAGTCCCTGGCAGTTTTCGATCACTGCCTTGTCCAGCTCGGATTGCCGAGTCATAAGCAATTCAAGCATCATGAAGTTTGTTAATAAAATGTCCGGAGGATTGCTTCTAATTCGTTCGCGTTCTTCCGGCTTCTCCTGTCCAGTATAGCGCGCGAAGGAAACCGCCACAGGATTATTCGGGGCGGCCAGGAACTTTTTGAGCTCCTCCAATTGGCTATTGGCAAGCGCGTTCATCGGGTACACGACGATAGCGCGCGTGCGGGCGCTTCCTCCATTTCTTTTCGCTTTGATCACTGCGTCAATGATCGGGATGAAATAGCATAGCGATTTTCCGGACCCCGTGCCAGTCGTCACGACGAAGCTTTTCCCGTCGAGCGCGAGCCCCAAAGCTTGCTCCTGATGCCGATGGAGCCTGAGGCTGTCGTCTGCCGTATCCGGCGCCGCCCGGCGATCGCGGAAGATTCGCGCGCAATCTTCGACTAGCCCGCGCTCCCCGACGAGCGACCGAATTGATCGGCCTCCCTCGTAGTGTGGGTTCAATTGTAGCAACGGTTCAGGCCAGAAGCGTCTTCCGGCGTAGAGACGGTTGACCTCTTGCTGGAGTTCGCCTGAACGGATTCGGGTAAACGAGCGGGTGAACGCAGTATATTGGGCCAACAGGTGGTCGTCCAATGCGAATACATCCATCAGCCCGGAACTCCGTCAATATGAGCGAATTGCCTGGCGATCTTGTTCAACTCCGTGCAAAAGAACCTTGAGACGCAATCGCCGAAGCAGATTCGCTTGTCGCCTCGACCATGGTCCATCCTCGGTTTAAAGGCTGCGTCATCGGCTGCGGCCGACTCGCAGCGTAACTGGACTCTTTCCACGCTCGTTATTCCCTTTAATGCCCGTATATCCTGGCTTCGCACCATGTGTTGCCCAAGGTGGTTGCTGCAACAGCTCTCAAATACCTCATACTCTTCGGTCGCCGACAAAAGCGCTACTGGCCAATCGTGCTTGGTCACCGATTGGTCTCTCACGATGTCGATGAGCCTACGGACCTGTTCCGTACCTTCAGCCAACGCATCGCGCATGATTCCTTGGAAAGGGATCCCGAGCGGACACTGGCGGAGAAAGAATTGGTCGTTCATAGCCTGTAACCCGACGCCGAACGACTCATCTACGTCTAGTCGATAACCTTGCATAATCAATCCATGGCTCGGCGAGTAACGCGACATCACAGCCGAGGAGATTGATAGCAAAGTTGCCGAATGCATAATGCCGCGGATCTAAGAGAAGCGAGCCCTGGAATAATCCATTATGGCATTGCCGGCCAGCTCGATTGTTACGTTGCCGCCTCGTACGAAAAGTCGCTGAGCACCGCCGTCCTTTATGAATGCGGGCCTCGGGCCTGGATCGCACTGCACTATGAGCAAACGTTCATTATCCTGCTCGTGAAAATGCGCGTGCACGTATGGAGCGAAGAGTTCACCGATACGGTCTCGAATAAGGTTTCCTAGATGAAGTGCCATCTTATCCTCGTTTAGAAATCCGTCCGAGGCCAAACCTAGGACTTTTCCGTCGTCCGACACGCCGATAACTAACGTTCCTCCTTTTGCATTCAGAAAGCCGGCGATTGATTTTAGCGCCGCTAAATGCATCTTTTCATCATGTTGACCTGTATGAAGGTTTGTTCGAAGGGTGGATTTGAATTCGACATTTCCGCCTTCGCCACCGGCCAGCAATTCCGCCACGGACAGCGGGGCTGCTAAGACGGGAGAGGAGCCACAAAGCCGTGTGTACGCCTCCTCGACTACTCTCGCCATTCGAGCACGTCGCTCTAGCAGAAACTCGTCGTAGGGTAACGTCCACCAACCGGAAGGTAAGGCATGCCAATGAAGCATTCTCTCACGCTCTGCAGCCGACATGGTTGCATCGAGCGGAGCGGCATATTCCTCAGGAGACTGGTCACTAATTTTAATGTTATCAGGCCACTCAACGACCGCAAAGTTCGCAATCTGATTGGTGACTCTGCTGTCCGTTATTCCAAGTTTGGCCAAATACCCTTTGGGAAACAGGTGGTGTTGTTCAAATGTTGCTTTGGGTCCCCTGATCTCCGGGTCAACCATATCCGTGATGGTCAGCGGACTATAGAGCGCCCGTGCTCCGAGCAGCATCAGCGACGCCTGGTAGGCAAACCTGGACGGGCTTCGCGCGGCGGATGTTGCTAGCGCCGTTGGAAGCGTCATCTCCCAAAAGTCGTTAGTGAGAGTCTGAGCACAGATTTGGCGAAGTCGTCCCAGATAGTCCTGCGCATCCTTGCTAGTCTTCAACTGAGCAATGTCGAACTCGAAACGGGTCTCAGGAGAACTCGTATAGCGTCCCGTCATTGACGCCATGAAGAAGAACTGAGCAATAGCTTGCCGCATCTCCTGCTTCGGTATGCGATAATCAATAATGCCCAATAGATAAAGGACATAGCTGTAGATGACAGCCGTCTGAGATGAGAGCATACCCTCGTGCCGGTAACCCGCAATCCTCAGTCCGCTCAGGAAATGATGCCAATTGGCTAGATTGAGTGCTCTGCTCTGCGCCGCGCGAAGTAGAGCGAACTGGGCGTCCCGCTTTTCATTGTCCACCTGGCCTGTCGTCACATCTCTACCACGAAGCACGCTATAGACCGCCTCAAGCCTCGCCCGTTTGAGGCCTAGCCCGACGGTAACCCGAAGCATTTGATCCGGCGAGGGACTGATAAAGTGGTTGAATGGAGACGCAGAACCGTCGCCAGGCGCGGAGGCCGCGCGAGCAAATTGCTCGAGTTCTACGCGGCCTTCGTCCCAAAACACCGACATCAGTGTAAGTATAAAGTCAGCTTGATTAAGCTGCTTGCCTTGCCCGTTGATACGGACAAACACCTCGGCGACAGTCTCCGCGTCTACAGAGCCGGAAAGGGTTAGGGCCGTAAACGAGTATTGCGGCAGTTGGTGTAGCCGCCCGATCGCTTTCTGCACTCGTGCTACTTCGTCGTTAGAAAGCTCTCTAACTGATTGCAACTCGGCAATAAAGCTTGCCGCAAAGTCAAAAAGATTGGCGTCTGCCCTCCAGAGGACTGATATATCATGAATGTAGGATTTGTCTTTAACGATCGATGCGTCTGTAACATCGAAGCGAGCCTGCAACGGGTTGAAGGCAATACGGATCCGCTCGCGCTTGAAATTGGCCCGCACTACTTCCTGGCCCTTGATCACGGCATATAACGAGGTCAGACGCTGTTGTCCGTCGACGATAGCAAGGGTGGGCGCTTTCTGGTGATGGTGCGTGCCGATAGTCTTGGTGACCGCCTCGGCGCCAGTCTCCCAAAATAGCAGGTAACCCGCCGGGTATTCGCGGTAGAGGGAGTCCAGTAGATTTCTTACGTTGACGTTCGGCCACACAAACGGCCGCTGTATTTCAGGCAGACCGATCTTGCCTTGGCTGATGTCTTCCACCAGGGATGACAATGGATAAGAGGTGGTAGTGAAAATAGCCATCCTGGTCTAATCTCCAAGTCCGACCTTTAAATGCCAGGAGTGTCGCACCTTTGTTTCTTTTGTGAAAGCGCTTCGTGTCAGCCAACGTCTTGGATCGGGTCAGCGACGGCGTAGCGCAGCTCGATGCCGGTGGTCCTCCCTAGGATACATTGACATCGACCGCGTCCCGTGGGGTGAGAGACCCGGCTCTGCCGTTCGCTGCCCAGCGCCGCAGTGGGCACGGTTCATGAGTCTGGCGGACCGGCGCGGGGTGAAGATCGATCCATCGGCGGCCTTTTAGCTCTCCAGGAGGCATACCAGTCACAAGACCTTGCCCCAGTGACAGTTCGAAGCACTCCTCTAAACAACTGTCACATAAATGGTTATAGCTCTTTGAGAGTTCCTCTGTCACAATGTCTTGGACGAGTGTGACAGAGGAAGAGGCAAGTGATCATCGGATACGCGCGCACGAGCACCACAGAGCAAGAAGCCGGCCTGGCGGCCCAGGAGCAAGCCCTACAGGCCGCGGGATGCGAGGAGATCTTCAGCGAGCAGGTCAGCAGCGTGGCTCCCAGAGCGAAGCTGGAGGCCGCCATAAGCCATTCCCGGAAGGGCGACAGCTTTGTTGTCACCAAGCCCGATCGTCTTGCGCGCAGCACGTCCGATCTGCTCGCGCTGGTGAAGCGTCTTGAGGCGAAAAAGGTGGGGCTCCGCATCCTGAGCATGGGCGGCTCGGAACTCGATACGTCGTCCGCCACTGGTAAGCTCATGCTGACCATGCTCGCGGCCGTCGCAGAGTTCGAACGGACTTTGATGCTAGAGCGGCAGCGCGAAGGTATCGCGAAAGCAGCCGCGGCGGGCCTCTACAAGGGCCGGGCTCCCACGGCGCGCCGCCAGGCCGAGGAGGTCCGGCGTCTGAAGGCGGAAGGCGTCAAGACGCGCGACATATGCGCGAAGCTGAAGATCAGCGAGGCGAGCTTTTATCGCATCATGCGGGCGGCTGCCTGAGTAGGATGATAGTCGCTAGTGCACCGCGTCGTCGCGATCGATCTCGAATTGGCGTCGCTTGGGCGTGCCCCCGATGATCTCGATGATTTCGGTCACACTTCCGCTCGGGTCAGCAGGCATATCGACAACCCTCGGTGCGAGCCGGGCGTCGACATATGGCGCCCACTCTCTCGCCGCGGCGTGTGCCTCGGGGTACATCTTTGCCTTGAGCGCAGCCAATGTCATGACTTGGAAGATGGTCTTCGGCGTCATCTGGTCGATTTCAGCCTCGCTGTAGCGAGCGAAAGCGTGCTCGTAAGCGCTCTGCAGCGTCTCTTGACGCGCGATAGTCTTACGGTTCTTGAGACCGGCGCGGTGGTTGACGCCCTTCGGATTCCCGCGCGGCTTTACTTTTGGCTCGTCGGATGATCCGTCGTCGGCCGCTAGCATTCGCGGACGCTCCCGCAGTTTCCGGAGCTTCGCAACAGCGGCCCGTCTCGCGTCCTCAGCTGCTTTTGTCATCGTAACAAACTCACAAAGTTTCGGGGATGAGGGTCGCTTCGGCCTACGATTCTGCCACATCTTAACTTCACTCAAAACAACTTTCACCGTCAGGGGTTTGACACCGACATGGATCAGCTGTGCGACCAGTTTAGGGCTCGGGGCGGCGGCCCGTCCACCTTCTAGTCGTCGGTTTATCGGCTGAAGTCGCACTAGCGTTAGACAAGGCGGCACAAGGCAAGCGGCCCGAGAAGAGCCGCCAATTTGGCGGCGGCATCGGGCACGCGCGTCTGATCGATGAGGGCGCGGTAGGTTTTTTGGCCGGCGCCGGTCTTTCGATAGACCCAGGAGGAAGCGGACAAACCTATAGAGGAGTACGTCTCTAAACGTTTGTCCGCCTCCTCCCTCTGTCGCGCCTTCTGGGCGGCTGCAGCAGTTTTCCAGAGCTGGGGGTAGACGCGCACCGCATCGCGGGAATTCTCGAAGGCGATCCCGCCCTCCCGCAGCATCATCTCATCCATCCCCGGTATCAGATCAGCCATCCGCACCACCTCCTCGACAGGCACCGGCAGCGGCACATCCGTGAGCAGCCAAACATCCACCGGGTTGGCTTCCGTGCGGCTCACACCACGGCATCTCCCAATGATCTGAAGGAGTTGCGCCTCATTAATCTGCCAGCGCACGGCCTCCGCCGTGGTATTCCAGTGCCGTCGTGCCGCGCCGTAGACGATCCCGCCACCCGCCATCTCCCGCTCAGCACAGAGCCGGGGCCAGTCCCGCAGCCGGGTCTTGCTATTGCTGGGCCGGGGCTCGGTCACCCGCCCCGTCAGCCCCTCCGCCATGTGCTCGATCGTCATCATCGTGGGGTTCGTGCACCCGACCACGATGAGGCAGGCCACGCCGGGATCCGCAGGCTTGCCATCGCGCGCCGGCTGCGGCCCCCACTCATCCCTCCCAGCGACGTTGTTGTGGTGCGCCGTCTCGACACTCGCCGGCAGCGGGCCGATCGACTCCTCGATCGCCTTCTGCATCACCACCAGCACGCGCCCTGCTGGGTAGCGCTGCGCCAGCTTAGTGATCAGGGCGTTAAGATCACCGCGGTTGGCGTCGCGGCGCGCCTGCTTCTTCAGGTCGTCGCCGGTTAGGGTCTCGCCCTCGGTCGCCGGCCGCAGGCTGCTCTTGGAAAAACCCCGATCGATGATCTGTCTGACGTGTTGGTGGGGTGTCGCGACGCGCACATCCGCCTTCACCTTCACCAGCGGCCAGAAATGCTTGAGCAAAGCTGGATTCATGGTGGCGTCCATGAGCATCGTCGGTTTCTGCCAGCCTTGGGTAATCTCCCGCACGCCCTTGATGCGCAGCACCCGCGCGCCGTCCTTGCTCCTGCCAAGCGAAAGCCGGCCGGAGGCTTCAATGAAATCGTATTTGCTCCAATCGGTGATGACGCCGAGCTTCTCCCGTTCACCCTCTTTCAGGGTGAATGTCCGCAATAGATGCTCCATCGCCTTCCACATCAGCACACAACGGCCGATCGTCTTATTGCGTGCTGCGGCCTCGGCGGCGCGGGTGCGCTCCTCCGCCGACATATCGGGCGTCATGAGCGGCTTGACCTTGCGGCGCCACTCGAAGCCCTGCGCGAGATGCACAATATCGTTAGTGAGCCCCGCTTTCAGATTCTCACGGCTGACCGGCCCATCGGGTGCATCCTCCAAGGCATTGAGTACCGCATCCCGCGCTTTGCGCAGCTGCGCGGTATCGTATTCATCATTGATGATCTCATCTTTTTCGCGTAGCGCATCGAGCGGTAGCTCAAGCGGCGGACCAGACACCCCGATGAGCCCGCTCTCCCAAGGGCTCTCATCGATAATCAGGCAGGCAAGCTCGCCAAGCTCTTCGGGCTTTGCGCCGAACAATGTGGGATGGGCAAAAAACCAGATATCGGCGCGGCGCCTCTTCTGCTTCTGCGTGCCGCAGAGATCATAGAGCGGACATTTCTTCTTTCGGTTTTTGCAGCAAGCGGTATCGACCTCCGCATGGACCTCGCGCGCCTTCTCAACTGCTTTCAAGTTGCGGCACATGGTCTCGCCCTCCGCCTCGGGGTCGGGCGCGCGCCGGCCGCGCCGCACCGCCGCTAGGAGGCCGCTGCCCTGGGCGTTGAAAGTCGCGGCGAGTTCTTCCGCTAGCTTCAGGGTCGGCACGGCAAAACCGACAGCGCGGTTGTCATTCTTCTCACGCAATGCGGCGAGAAACTTCGCGGCTTGGCGTAGCGCCTCAGTGGATTTTCCGACACCGAGATCGACGCGTATGGCATCGACCACCATGGTGCGTATGTCGGGACCATCTTTGGTGAAGGTGGTTGCCTCGGTATTGCCCGCCCTCACCCGTTCGAAGAACTGTCCAAACGCGGTTGCGACCGCTGCGCGGCCCTCAGCCAGAGTCAGACGTGTGACGGGCGCCCGAGGTGCTTGCGCCTGGTTAATGCGGGCGCACACCGCCTCGATGCCTTCCTTCTGCAGGAGGTCGTTAAAGTCTTTCTCGTCCTTGCTGATAAATTTGTCGTACGGGCTCGCGATGACGAATTCCCGGCCGGCGCGCGCCCAGGCGCCCATGCCCTTATTGAACGAGAGATCAGAGTCGGAAAACTCCAAGTCTCTATCACGGCAAAAAACAACGCGCCGGCCGTCATTCGGGGGCCGGTAGTTCGCCATTGAGCCGAGGGTGAGGTGAGTCTCCGACTCCGTCGCGGCCCAGACGCTGAGGCCGGTCTCAGGGCCTTCACTCACATGGAGAGGCTTGACCGGATCGCCCGGCAGCTTAACGGCCGCGCCCGCGAAGACACCATTGGACTTCTTTTCGATCTTCTTCCCATCGGGGGTGAGGAAGATGCGCTGTACGCCCGTGATGATCGTATCGGCCGTGGTGGCGATGAGCAGCACGGAATGGCTGATCGGGTGGTAGCGGGTGGTAATGGGCCAGCCTTGCTCTGGCTTCGGAATGCGGCGCGTCTCGGTCAGATAACGCTCGCCGATCGTGCCATCGAGCGCGATGGTCTGGCGGGCGAGATTGTAGGCGCCTTGCGCCTTGCGCTCTCTTTGCGCGGCCTCTTCTGCCTTCGCCTGGGCCTCGCGCTCCGCGCGACGTTTCTCTCGCTTAGGGTCTGGCGCCGGCTTTTTCCCGCCGACGAATTCAGAGGCCCATTGGAAAGCTTCGTCAGGGCTGCACTCGCGCTCGCGCGCGATGAATTCGAGCGGCCCTCCCCGCTCATCCGTGCCAAAATAATTCCAATTGCCTTTGCGATGACCGCTGACGATGAGGCGCAGCCGGCCGCTGTCGCCCCAGCGCCACTCGCTTCCGCTGCTCTTCTCGTAATTGCGCTCGCTCGCAACCTCCTCGGGCCAGTCTTCCACTCTTTCGCGGAGGAGGTCTTCGAGGAGCGCGTGATCCTCGGCGCTGGCGGGATCAAGCGCATCGTCATCATCTTCGCTATCACGGCCGGGCAGGCGGCACCCACGGGATCGCAGATGTGCGTCCAGTATGTCATCAAACTCCTCACGGAGCTTGCGCACCTCTTCCGTGCTAATGCCGTGCACATAGGCGAAGAGATCGTTCAGATCATGACTGCCGATACCGGGCAGGTCACCATGCCACGAGTTGTCTGGGAAATTGATCGTGACCACCCCGGTCGAGCCGGGGTGCCATAGCTTCTTCGGGAGAGTGCTCTCTAGTAAGACTTGGTCTTCATCGATGCAAAAGCCACCGCGCGGAAGGAAATGCGCGAAAAGGCATATATAGTATTTCTCAAGACGCTTCTTGGCAGGAAGGCTCGCTAACCACATCGCGTTGATAGCTTGGCGTTTGAACTGCTCCTCTCTTGAGCACAACACATCCTGCTTGAGCGCGCGCTCAAGGAATTCCTGTGTTCTCTCCTTCTGGGTCGCGATAGCCCAGTAGGAGAACCAGACTTCCCCATCAGATAGGTAGAAAACCCGCAGTTCGCCATCCACTTCGATGGTTACTTTGCGCTGATCAGGGCTGATCTCTGCCTGACCATGCGGCACAGTTTTACCACGGCCGCTTGACGGCTTTTTAGCAGCAGACATCAGCAATCCTTAAAAACTACACAGAACGGATTGCAAAGCCGATGACGGATGGGGTAGAGTCGGTCTTGTGCATCCGACTACTTCTTTTTCCGCCCCCGGCGCTTGCAAAAGCGCCGGGGTTTACCGCGAGGCGTTCTCCGGTTTAGTCTTTAGTTTATCTGTCATGCTTTGAAAAACTTTGTCGATCCGTCGCAATAGTCCCCACTGTCCGCCGCGGAGGTATTGAAGGTCCGTGACCATGGTCGCCGGAGCCGCACTGAGGCCTGGCGATCTTCTGCCTGCCGGAACGCTTCTTCAGATCGGCGGGCGAGTTCCCTCACCGACCTGCGAGCATTCATCCCGAATTCCTCTGCTCTTTCGTGTCACCAGAGGGTAGTAGTTGGTTTCTGACGCGAGCAACCACTATGCAGCCGCCTTCACTTTGACTTTGGGCAGCTTCCCGATGACAGCCTCAAGCGATGCGAACTCAACAAGAGTGCACCGGCCACATTTTAAAAAGACTACGTCCCCGGATGCGGCCAGCCTGTAGAGACCGCTGCGGCTAATACCGGAAACGCGGATCGCTTGTGGTATGCGTAGTGCCAGCGGCTTAGTCGCCATGGCGATTGCCAAGAGACTGGACGATGCGTGGTCCTGTTGGTCGTAAGTCTTTGAGTGCTTCACGCTGTCCTACTCGGTGTTGTGTTGATGCGCTCCATAGAACGTCGATCACGCCAAATCACCAGCTTTATTGTGAGACACAAATCCAATATTAATGTCTCAGAGACGCCACTCGCCAGCGTTTTGTTCGGACTCCGGGGAAATGCTGGCCGGGCACTACATGGCGTAAGAAATACGCAATCGATGCGCGGGGGCCGCTGGGGTAGCCGCCCGGAAGAAGATGCTGGTTAAGTCGGCAGCCGAGCGCTCTATGGGGGCCATCCGAGAGGATGGTCGGTGCGCTGAAGGGAGGGTTAACGACGCTGATCGACGACAAAGGGTGGATTGCCGTCC
>NZ_LMUG01000043.1:223665-254055 GCF_009766125.1 Acidisoma sp. S159 | reverse complement strand
CGACAAAATGGAGCCGAACGGCAACCAGCAGAAAGACCCGGTCTCGTATCTGATCCGCGGCGCTCGCCGAATGCATACTTCACGGCTGAGCGTCTGCTTGGAGATGCTCACTTTGTGTTCCTCGAACAGCCACTGACATAGGTCGATGATACGCCAGCGCACAACGCCATGGATCGCTGGATTTGGGCCACTCTCGACCTGAGCAGCAAGGGCGGCGCGCTGTGCCGCTAAGAGCCTGGCGGGCTGGCCAGGCGCCTTGCGATCGAGGAGGCCCATGGCGCCCTCCGCGTTGAACCTCAGCACCCAATCCCGCACGATCTGCAAGGTCACGCCGCCGATCTTGGCGGCGTCACTCCGCGTGCCGCCATCGTAGATCGCCGCTAATGCCAGCAAACGGCGCGCCTGCGGGCCGTCCTTGGTTCTCTTGGCAGCAACGCGCATATGCGCCGCGGTGAAATCAGTTCGAAGCGGGACTGGCATGGCGAACTCCGAGGTTCGCCATCTTGAATCAGATTAAACTCGATTCGGGAATCCCTCACGAGTCACCCTCAACGAGACTTGGTATAAGATTAACCAAAGCAATCCGATGCGGAAAGGCTTCCCGGTTCAGCCTCGACTATCCTCCATGTTTTCTGGATCAAGGCCATAAGCCACCGAATATGAAACACCACTTACTCTCATCCTTCTTTCTAGATGGCGTAACGGACGGGCGGAAGAGTGGCTGGATTGGCGGTCGTCCCACGGAGTGATGGTGCCAATAAACGGAGTCTGAGGAGGTCCCCTGCTCCAAGCATCACCGAGGAACGACCATGGAGTACTATGCCGGAATCGACGTGTCGTTGAAAAGCTCGAGCATCTGCGTGGCTGATGGGAGCGGTCGGATCATTCGGGAAGCGAAGGTAAGCAGCGAACCGGATGCGCTGCGGACTTGGTTCAAGGGTTGGAGTTCGGCCTGGCTCGCATCGGTCTTAAAGCAGATCCTTTGTCTTAATGGCTTTCATCCACAAGTCCGTCAACGTGCGAATCAGCTTGTTTGCATTCGGACCGTATCAACCCCGTCGCCTGATACCCGTAAACATACGCATTACCCCAATGCCTTTGCCAGTTACCGGTGGAGCGAGGGGCTCAGCGACCGGTTTTGGAGTACGCTCAAGTAGCTGAAGAATACCTAGTCTCTCGACCATGAGTGGATGGTAGGCGTCCTTAGCCAACGCAGCCTCAGCATATTGCTTCGCTAGCTCCTTCAAATCGAGCTCAAAGTTTACTTCGTGGAACTCTACGAGCAAATTCATCTGAGGAAAGTTGGTGAAGCCTGCCTTAATCATAACGATCTTAGCATCCGCGGCCGCACCGTTTCTGATAAAAAGCTTTGCCAGTTGAAGGTAGTCTTGAGGAGTAGTGCGGGCTGGCCTTAGGACCCCAA
This sequence comes from Acidisoma sp. S159, assembly GCF_009766125.1. Lineage (NCBI taxonomy): Bacteria > Pseudomonadati > Pseudomonadota > Alphaproteobacteria > Acetobacterales > Acidocellaceae > Acidisoma > Acidisoma sp. S159. Next base: position 252,632 of record NZ_LMUG01000043.1, on the reverse strand, counting down.
TGGAGCGCCGTCCTTCCGCCAAAGAAGATTTAGCCATCCCAAGCTTTCCCATCATCAGCGCACACCGGATTAACTGATTTGGGCGATGCAGCTTTGGCGTGATATCCTCAAGTTCCTTAATTGCACGAGACTTATCTTTATTTTCGACATAGATTTCCGCTTGCACCAGCCTTGCGGCAAGCTTCTCGTCGCCCTCGAGCATCATGATTGCTTTTTGGATATTTCGAAGCCCGACTTCGTGATCGCCAATTCTGCTGTTATACCTCGCTATGTAGATGAGATCCTCGGCAGCTACGCTCTCTTGCTTCTCCGCTTCTGATAGATGATACCTAGCTTCGCTCCAAGCTGTTGATTTGGTCTGTGAGACAAGCCCGCGTTCAACAGCCAAATGGATCAGATCTCTGCGGACTAAGAAGTTTGCAGGATTGGAGGCAAGAATAGCCTCTGCGGTCTGTTCAACACGCGCGGTTGCCCCAATTCTCTTATAAAGCTTGAACAACCTGTCAAGACTTCCCGCACTTCGATCGAGACACGCTGCTAGCTGATCTGCGTCGTTCACCGTGCTTATACGGGCATCTTCTTGATCCGGGGTAAGCGCGATCTCTTCTAGTCTCGTTTTGAGATAAGGGAGGTCCAGAGAAAACGCATCAAGGGACTTGGAAAACTCCGGTATATAGATGAGGGTCCGCTTATCGAACTCAGCATAGTACTGGCTCTCAGTTTGCAAGAGATATTGAACTAGATGAAAACCGGATCCTTTTTTTTCCTGGTGACTTCGTATAGTTTCACGATCAAAATCGGTAACGAATCCCTCAAGCTTTTTTCTCGCCGCCGCCTGTTGATCACGAAATGGTCGAAAATGAAAATGGAAGTAGACCATATCGGTCACCAAGGTCTTACCACTCTTAGTAATCCCATGATGGAAACCGTGGTCTAACTTTACGCATGCACCTCGAGCAAAGAAGAATTTGCGCTGCCCCTCAGAGGGATCATACCATGAAGGTTTCAACGGGTGATTCGTAGGCGCGCCACGGATCATCAAGGCGTCTGGAGACTCTAAGTATTTCGAAAGCACGGAGAATATTTCAGTCGGCGTTACCGCGTAACGGTGGCTTAATCGTGCCGAAAGGAATTCGTCTATATCAAGTGGAAAGTAGAAATCGTATGGACTCTCCTGATCAAGCCGTTTTATTAGCGCCTCAAAGGTCATACCTTTGTGTTTGAATGCCAAGAAGCCCGATTGGCCCCTGTCTACCCTACTACCCTTAGACTCTGCGTGATCGATGGCGGCAATGGTGCCGGCCTGGGTCGACCCGTTGTCAAATATGAATAGGTTTTCATACCCGACTACAGCCCCGTGGTACTTAACCCACGTCATTGCCAGTTCGTCTTCGTCCTTGAGCATCATGATTATGCAGATACGCATCTCTGGACCTTCAATAGAATTATTGCTCAAACGCTCGGCACATCATGGAGCATTACAGATCCGCCCTTGACTCGCAAGCAAGGTCAACACGGGCCGTATCAGGGCTTGAAAGCCTCAGCCGAGTTCACAACCGCGGCCTGCGTCGCCCGCCGGACGGCATGCCTCTTTCGCACGCCAGGCTGTCGAAACAGCCCCCGGGCAGGCGATCGGTGGTCCAGCAGCGGCGAGGTCCCGACTAGCGATCCACCCGCCCAATCGATTGCAGGACTGCATTGCCATTACGGTCCGCTGATCACCGATCATCGACCTAGGCTATGGCACGTGGCTTGGTCAGCAGCAGCGATGACGAATCTAGGACTCCCTATAGCGTCCGTAGTAACTGCGTCAGCTCACGTGCAACGTATTCCCGACTGCTGCGTTCTCTCACTTCGTTCATGACATTTAGTCCCGCGCGCCATTCCGCACTATGGATACTTTCTTTCGCCCTCCGCAAAGCTTCCACAATCTCAGAGGGACCTGCACCTGCGGGTAGCAGATAAGGATAATCCTCCCCAAGATAGAAGCGCGCATCTCCTGCATTTGCCTGAATCATAACATTCACACCACAATGCGCAGCCACGAATCCCTTCAAGAAAGGCTTGAAGTGGTCAATACCGCGCTCGCGCCTTACTGCGTAGTGAAAGCTATAATCCTTTAGCCGCCCTAGCCAACTCGATTGAGACGTGCTCGTATCCACTAAAACAAAGTCGACCAACTCCTTGATCTGTTCGGTTGAAACCGTATTGACCAGCTCTCCGAAGTAACCAGTGCAAAAGTTGGTCGGCACCGGTCCAGGAACGATTCTAAAGTCGACGTGATGCGTTACGTGGTGCGATCGAACCTCTGGATAACGCCTCCGATAATCGACAAAGGCACGAAGCGAACTGGCGATCAGCACATCTATGTATGGCATCATATCATCGTTAGGCCGCGCATCGACAAAATCCGCCAATATCATATTGCCGCGCTCTTTCAGTCTTGCGACGCCTTCCACACCGACCTGTGCCAGATAGCCTTTCGTGAGGATCACAATTTTGTCCGAAATGCTATCGAAAGACGTGTAAAAGACCCCCCGTGGATCCGGAATGGCGGAACGAAGGATCTCGGAGAGCTGGCTGCCGCGCAACACCGAAGAACCGGCACTTACAAACTTGCTCCCGTATAGGAACCACACATCAGCATGCCTCGCCCAAGACGTCACCCTACGAGTCACGTTATTGGCCAACACCGCATGGGGGAGCTTTGCGTGCGGGAGTTTCATGAAGTATTTGTTTTCTCGCGGATTGCCCACGTCATTCGGAATAGTCTTAGGCCGAGCCTCATTCTTCCACATGAGGAATCCTAGGCTGAGTTGGTCGCGTTTGCTATAATGGAGGATATGATCCCACCATTCTTTCATCAGCTTGCTGATATGAGATTTACCCGATGCTCGCCAAATAAACGACGCCTCGATGAGACCTGCGTCGTTAGGCAATCCGGCATCGCTGTAAGTATGAAGCTGACTAAGCAGCTTTGCCGGGCTATGTCGTTCGGACTCAACGATCGCCACCGCCTCTGTGTATACATCGCTACGTTCCGGATGTCGGAACATCACAAACTCATTGCCTATCAAATACTTCTCGATTAGCTCATCAAGGCGGCCCATTAATAACGTATTAGCATCAATGAAAAGCGAGTAGTCGAATTGCTCAAGAAAATCGTCCGATAGGACCTTATACAACTTTGCGTTTAGATTGGTATCGCCTAATCCTGGCTCGGCAATCCGGTACTCCCACCCTTCGACATCACCAGGTGAGTCAGTGAAACAAACAAACCGGCAATACTTCGATACGCTTATTATGGGTGGCAGTATGTCTATGTCACCATATAGCGCGGTGTAAACACATACCGATACCTCTGCCTGAGTATCATCTTTGGATGATGAAACATCCTCAAAGACTTCGTTTCCAATCTTGCTTGATGGTAAGACTGAACGCCGGTGTCGTGTAGAGAGTGTTTTAGCTCTCAATGCCTCCCAGTAACGCTCGAGTATCACCTTCGCCTGAGTCCAGTTTCCTGAACGGACATAACAAAGCCCCAAGGCTGATAGCGGTGCCATTGATACACCGAACCGATCAAAAATACTTTCGATTAGTTCCGGAACGACCGCATAATCGTTGTTCTGTAGGACTCGCGTCAGTTCGTTGTAAGCTTTCGCCTCCTCTAAATAGTGAGTTTTTAGAAAGGTCGCCAATGGGTCAGCCTCGACCTCCTCGCCCTTCAGAACGGGGATGAGAGCCGGATCGAAATTAACTGAGGTTGCAACACCTAAATGCCGGCCTAGATGCCTATAATGATCGATGAGCGAAAGCCCGGACACCCCGACACTTCCGTGCTCCTCTAAATACCACTGTTCGTCTATAAGCCGATGTGATCTTGCTACCTCGAACCAATCCTCGAAGGTCGGACTCCCAGTATATCCTTCACGTCTTCCAAATGTGGAAAAGTGAGCAAGGGTATTCACCCCTTTTCTATAAACATCGGGCCGACGCAATTGATAATATGACGTGGAAAAGGTTGGCGACGGGTCAATTGAGAATACGTCACCATACAGTACAAAGTGCAGATGAGGATCGATACCATACCTCTGACACTCGTCAGTTTTGGAGCAATAGTAGGAGGTATCAAACTCGGAAACTCGCTTAAGTGCCTCCACATCCTCGCGCGCCCGAGACCACCGATCAAACACGTCGCTCGCCCCCAGTCGCCTTATTGGCTCCTCCAAGAGAATGCTGTCCGCTTCAATTCGAAGCGAGAATTTTGTAAGTTCTGCGTTACATCGATACGTCAGGCCAATTTCTCTAACTTTGGAGGAGCTCAGTGCGCCCCATAATCGTTCCAATGCATGTGCGATCGATCCGTCTCGCCCGGTCACCTCCTTTCCAGACGCTTGCTTCTGCGTTACTGCAATAAGCGCTTTGTGGCTTCGCGCTAAGGAGGTTAGACTCGAACCCCTTATCCAGAACATAGTTCCGGCAAAAAATCCCCAGTTAATCGGATCTGATGGCTTTTTTAGAGCCTTGCAGATGTCTGTTATCATTGCTCGGTTATTGTATGCCATATAGTGAGCTGATCGGTACAAGTCATGAGGGCCGACCATCAAAAGGTGTCGGTGAGTTGCAAAGGCGACTAAAATATCCTCCACTAACTCCGCGGAACCCAAGAGTAGCTTTAGAAACATTTGCGTTTGCGTACGGCTGTGCTGGGTAAAGTTGTTCTTTGTATGAAGCTTGAGTATCGCACCGTAGCGGTGAAGGTTATATTCTTTTACCACCTGTACAAACGGCAAGACGTCCATACCAATGTTCTCAACACTCAGTATCTCTGCATGTACGCCCGCCTTCTCTAGAATGGAGGCGACTTCCGTGCGACGCTCTTCGAGGCATGTCACGAAGAGATCGAATGGAACCAGAATGTAGTGGAGATACGGCAGCATCTCCTGCAGCACGTCCAGGTAAAACGCGTGTATGCACACAGCCACTGTCGTATGGGCAGCTGGCTTAGAGAGTACGCGATCGGGAAGCTTAGCCTCAGATATTGCCATCAATGGGACCCGACTTGGCCTTGGATTGAACCGGTGTTTGCACACCTCGCGCAACGTACAGAACGCCCTAGTCGACGTACAGACTTCAAAAACCCAGACAACGAATGGCTTGGCAGGTTCAACATCTTTTAAAACCTACGCCGTATAACCGTCGGAAAATGGGAGAGGAACTTCCAAGCTCTCGAACGCTTCAGAGAAAGCCGTCACGTTCTTGAAAAGCGTTGCATCCCGCGCCAGATATTCGCGCTCTCCGACCAGCAAGTGCCGCGCGGAATGGAACCCGGTCTTTCTCTCGTTAATGTATTGACGCAGGGTTTCTTCCGAGAAGTCCTCCAGAAACGCCTCTAGCTTTTGCCGCGCATGCAAACGTACGAGTTGGTAAGGCTTAAAATGATAATGCATATACACTATTGAGGTCTTTCTTCGGCCTCCTCCACCCCTTACCTTCGGGTTGCTGAAGCCTCTGTCCAACAATTGACACGCTCCTTCAGCGAAGAATGATTTTCGCTGACCAGTCGTTCGTTTGAAGCTCCCTGCAAGTCCAGGATGGTTGTCGAAGTAGGTAGCCACTGTCAGCGCTTCGTTTGCTCTGTAGTGGGCATTCAGTTCGTTGAAGATATCGACTTCTGAGAACGATAGAAGGCCGCCTTGGAGTTCGACACCCACGAATTCATCGCAGTCCAGGGGGAAGTAGAAGTCTGCGGGGTCCTCTTCGTCATAACGCTTTATAATCTCGGAAATAATTCTTCCCTTATTCACGAAGTCCTCGCGACTGTTGTGTTGGCGGCTAATTTGGACTCCTATTGATTGAAGATAATCAAGGCGTGGTTGGAAGGAGTCCTTAGACCCATTGTCGATAATGTGAAGATTCTCAAATCCAAACCGTACACCGTGATATAGCGCCCAAGGATAGATCAAATCTACCTCGTTTCGCTGCATCATAATCGCCCGAACCCTCATTCTCTCCTGGACCGCGGCAACAGGTCGTCCTTCACAAACACCAAACTGAATATAGTGACGGAGTGGATTGGTGCCCCCTCCGTCAAGATCTGCGTTCATTGCGATGTAGTGTTGGCCGTCAAAGTGTTGACTCGGGTTGTGACCGAGCCGATGACCATGGTCAAAGTAATGAGTTAACGCGCCTTCACTGTCCAATCCCTCTAACGAGTATCTTTTTATGTACCATTGGGCATCAAATAAGCGAGTATCCGTAGCAAGTTCCCGTATCTCCTCCTCAGAGATGCGAGTACGTGCGGCGTTGCGTAACAGCTTCTGGTCGATCCCCGATGATGCATGCGTCTTGTGATTTTCATGAAGCGTCAATGCTCGCGAAAAGCGTAGCCGGTCTTTGCTTTCACCTAGCTTTAACAAACTGTTCTGAAGAGCTAGGTTTTCCTCGGTCGCGTCGTCTAGAGCCCTCGATACTCTATCTAACTCACGTTGCTGCAGAAATTGATCTTCCTCTATGCTCTTTAGATAGAGCGCGATCTTTGCAAGTTCTTCGTTCCGCCTAGCTAACGACTTCTTGAGGCGAGTGATCTCTAGATCCTTCTGCCCAGTCGAAGTCCCACTTTGTGTATCGCCGCATGTGTCTGGCGCCGGAGCAGAAGCCGTGTTGTCGAGCTCTTTACTCGGCTCCAGGTGATTATCCTGGCCAAGTGGATCTTCTTGTGGCTGCACTTGTGCCTTACGTCGTCTTACCGCAGAGCGAGGGGTCATCATATCCCTACTAATGAAACGAGTGCTCGCATGCCAATCTGCACGGCTGCAGAGGAGATGTTATACCACCATAACTCAGCTTAACTTTCGAGCGGAATTGTGTCTCTGTCCTAATCACCTCCGAAGGATTTGGACTTTTAGCCACAGCGCTTCCATGCAAGGGCTGCCCCTACTCTACTCGTTCCAAGACTACATCTGTCTACCACGGAGAGCTTAGTCCTGAAAGGATGTCAGAAACGTCGAGCAGCAGTTTGCTGTTCCAACCCTCCGGCTCTACGGGATCCTCCATTTGCCGGCAACGCACCTCTCGGTAAGTTTGTCCTTTAAAGCCAGCCAGCATCCAAAAGAACACGTCCGGCATCGGCGATGGGATAAACGATGTTATCTCAGCCTCGGCGCTTGCAAACACGAGGTTCGTTAATCCGGCACCATTTACACCCGCGATGCGCCGCGCTCCTTTGAATAGACTGATCTGCTCCCGCAACGTCATTTTGCCGGGCTCAGCTATATACCAACCCTGCTCTGCTAATCTTAAGCACGTTCCGGCTTCGTCAGCTATGCTGCGACGCTCACCGACACGGCTAACCCAAATCTTTTCGATCCCTTGTGCCGGCACGGCGACAGCCATCTGTTCCATGCAATCGATAATTCGAGGGGAGTAGTGGATGCCGTGGTGACTAAGCCCGCGCACTATTACGAGTTGTTCATATCGCTGTGGACCACTCTCTCGTATATCGATCTGGGAACGTGGCACACCGATTAGCTCCGTGGAGGCCAGCATGACGGCATTCATAGCAGATCCCGCCACCGGCAGTCGCAGCCGCCAGCCGCCAGGAACGCAGAGATGCTTCAAATTCAAAAATGCGATCGGCAACATCTCGATCAGCCAGTGGCCGTAGTTGCCGATACCTGCTTTCTCACATAGTAGGGTGACCCCGGGCTTCGTAGCTAGAAGTCCATTCTTCACGTAATGATGCACACTGTGGGTCGCCGCCTCTATCTCAGCAGGTGTAGCTTGGTGAATGGTTTGCCGTATGAGATTGAGGTCCGCGTCAAATACTAAGCCAGGTCCCTCGACTATGGCGTTTAAAACAACACTGCAGACGATTTCCTCACGCGGCCGCGTTTGGTTCCAAAGATGCCTGTAAAGTTCTCGCAGTCTAGGACTTAACAACTCAGCATTGCGTAGTTGCGGGGGAGAGGTGGAGAAAGCTGGTGAAAAGAGCGTATCAACCCGAGCGCTTTCTGGAAGATCAACTATGTTAGGTGTCATCGCTGAATAGCCGCCCTAAATTCGAACACCGTGACGGTTTCTGCACGGTCAGCCATCGCCTTAAGCTATCGCATTTAACAAGTGGGCCTAAGCTGACTCTCATGTTACGCCCCCAAGCGCGGAGGTATTGATAATGCGCGGAGAGGCAGGCGCCACAATGAGCCTTTCAGCCAGAATATGATCTTGCACTGTCAGACTAAGAAACGGATGATAGAAGGGATCTGCACCGTGCATTAAATGCTTCCACCTCTTTTGGAAAAGCTTCGTATCTTCTGGGTGAATTAGGTCATTGGTTTGCGTGCGGGTAGCTGACTCATGATGGTAGAGAGACGTATGTCCGTCGTAGAGCACTCGGTAATCGAGATCTCGAACGCGCAAGCACATGTCAATATCGTTGAAGGCGACGGGAAATTCTTCCCGGAAGCCGCCGACCTCCTGAAAAATCGATAAGCGCATCATGAGACAGGCACCCGTGACAGCAGAGAAATCCCGTACTGAGGTCAGCGTGCAATTGGCGCCGAGGGTCCGTGCTCCTGCCTCGTCTTCGAATGTCACAAATTTGCCCACGTGTTCAGCTGCATCGCTGTAACCGACTATTACTCCCGCATGCTGAATCCGTCTGTCGCCGAATAACAAGCTTGGCCCTACTATTCCGATTCCGGGTCGAGCGGCTAGGCTTGTCATGCGTTCCAGCCACCCCTTTTCGGTCGCTTCTACATCATTGTTCAAAAACAGTACAAACTCGCAGCCATGACTATGCTGTTGGACTGCTAGATTATTCATACGCGAAAAATTGAAATTTCCTTTGTACGGCATCACTATATGCCGTTTAGACACGGTTTGCCTCAGGTAGTGCTTGGTCCTGCGGTCATCCGATTGGTGATCTACCACCACTAGCCGGTATCGATTCGGATGCACTGTTTCTTCAATGGACGTTATGCATTTTTGCAGAAGTTCAGCGCTATTCTTAGTAGGCACTACTATTAGAGTACGGCCTTCTGGAATCGGCCAAGATATCCGATATTGGTTGAACGAGATGCCTGGAGAGGCTGTAGCTTTTGCCCCGGTTCGATCGAGATGACGTTGCAGAACCATAGTGGTGGTAGTGGTGACGGCTTCTTGTTTCGAGTGTCCTGCGCTGTTTCCATGGGTCCTCCATCGATATAGCGCAGATGGTACATGCGCCACAGTGTTCGCATGCTCGATGACTCTCAGGACAAAGTCTACATCGGCCGAGATCGCTAATTCTTCATTCCACCCCCCTACGCGGTATGCAATTTCGCGCTTTACGCAAACCAAATGTACGAAGTACGGGTGAGATAGATAGTAGTCGTACGAGAATGCTGGGCGAGCGCGAATGTCAAGAATGTGTTCTATGGAATCGGATGTGACTACTTCGTCTGAGTAGAGTAGATCGGCCTTAGATTTTTGGACCGCCCTGATCAATCGCCAGATGGCGTGCGGCTCTAAGTAGTCGTCGTGATCCATAAAGACGACATAGTCGTATTTTGCCGCTCGCAATCCGAAGTTTGTTGCTTTAGCGGTACCAACATTGTGAGGTGACTGGAGTATTCGTATCCGCTCATCAATTTTCGCATAGCCGCGCAAAATTGGTAAAACGTGAGAAGCGACACTGCCGTCGTCGACGCATATGAGTTCCCACCGACTGCACCACTGCGCTCTGACGCTTTCCAGTGCCTCGATAAGCCAAGCTTGTGGAGTATTGAAAACCGGCATGATAATCGATATCGCGTCTGTACCCGCTTCACGGTCCAGTCTAGCCCGCAGCTTGTTTAGAACCGGTTGGGCCCGAGTGCCGCGTGTCAAGAGATACTGGAAGTTTGGGTTGAGCTGGATGGTTTTTGGCGATCCAGCTAAACAGCTGGTTCTGCCGACTTGGCGAGTGGATACTTTAGCGTCAACGAGATCAGTGATACTGCCGTTGATGTCGATCTTGTAGGCGCAACAACCATCACCCAAACCGGCAAGTAGTAGATCGTCACGAAATATATCGGCTTTTGCGGTGCCTAGAACTTGGCCGTCCTCGGTTACGGCCTCGACCCAAACTGGAGTGGGGTCGGCATCATCACGAGCCCAACCATACAGGCTCCCACCGTATATGGTGTCAAAAAAGCCAGAAAGCGTCACGCCTTAGTTCTCGATGAGCGGCTCAAAATCCAGCTCTTGAGAGCTGACAAGATTCTGGCCGCTCGGAGCATCTATGGAGATGTTCTCCGGAAGCATGCATCTTTGATGGACCTCAATTGCGTTTGGCACACTCGAGGATATCACCAGCCACAGCGGCATCAAAGCGTAGGTTTGATGCCGCTGTGGTGATCCAACCAAAAGCGAGTGAGGTCTGAGACAGCCACCCAGCGCTAGCTAGGGGGCCAAAAAAGCTATGTTTTGGACCGCTTTAAGCCCTGTATTGGTTACCTATCGATTCTAACTAAAGAGCTTGTGGTCGAAGCCCGCGAGGGTGATCGAAGTGCCGTCTGTGAGCTTGATGACGTCGCTGCCGTTGGTAATGCCTTCGCTTGCAATAGCATTGCCCTGGTATAAGCCGAAGACTAGCTTGTCACCGAACTTCAGGCCCAGGATGGTCTCGCTGCCGCCGGCATGTCCAGACAGAAAGGCATAGGTATCGGGGCCAGCGCCGCCGATCACCGTCGAATGGCCCGAACCACCAACCACGGTATCGGCCGCGCCATTCAGCGCCATGAGAGCGGTGGTGTTCGCGGTGGCGAAGGGACTGGTGCTGAAGGATTCGACGCCCTTGCCGGTCAGGCCGTCCAGCACGGAGGTGCCGGTGCCCGCGATCAGGGTGGTAGGGCCGGTGCCGGCGGCGAAGGCGGTGATGTTGTTACCGCCACCGATCGTCGATGGCCCGGTTCCGGAGCCTCCGACCAGCGTGCTATTGCCTGTGCCGCCTTGCAGATAGGTGCTCGCCGAGCCCGTGCTGCCAAACATGACGTCATTGCCGGAGCCGCCGACGATCGAGACCGCTCCGGAACCGCCGACAAAGCGCAGATCATCCTGTTGGAATTCACCAACGAACGAACCGGAACCGCCAATAACGGTGTTGTTGCCGGCCACGCCAATGACCGTGTCACTGCCTGAACCAGCGTGGATGGTATCGGCGCCGCCCGCATAGACGACAGCGTTGCCGCTACCCGTATTGACGACACTGCCAGTAGCCAGGCCGGTCTGGAGGAAGATCGTCGCATTGCTGCTGCCGCCATTGATCGTATCGCCGCCATTGGCGTCGAAGATCGGGCCGAGGTTCACACCATCCGGCAAGTTGATGATGGTGCCGGGAGCCGCGTCGATGATGAGGGGTTGACCGGGGCTCAGCGTCGGGAAGGTGCCTGTGCCATTGTAGACAACTGAGTTGGGACCAAACCCTGCCTGAGCAAAAGCTGCGGCGGCTGCACCCGTGAAGTTAGCAGGCGCCACGCCACCTGGGAGGCTAACACTCATCCAATTAATCCCTACCCGAAAAATATAGTTTTAGTCAAAGTCAAAATTTACAAAGCTAGCCAAACTTTCGTAATACTATTGCCGCTATTGCCACAAAAGGCAGCTAGCGATTTCATACTATATCTAAGCTTAGCGTGAGCTCTAACGACACAACAGATGCTAAGCAAGCCGAGGCGAAATCAATTCATCTGTCTGTCATTTAGCCTGTTCGAGGAAGCTCCGTTACCAAAAATTAACCGCTAGCACACGATATCGCAGCGCAGCAAAGCTTGCAATGCCTTTTATTTAAATCGATGCAATACCCCAATACGAATTAGGTTCAATGTCACAACGATGTGTCAAATGGGTGAATGCGGCAATCGAGTTAAGAGTCTTAAGGCTGAGATGGGCCACTTGTTGCATAGTGTTCCTGCCCACGCGGACGTCCGCACTGGGGTGAGGGATCGGACAGAGTATCTCGATCCTAACGGGGCCAGGTCGGGGTCCATGTTGCTTGGCTGAGCCTGGGGCTTCATTGGGTTTGGCCGCTGCGATCGTGACGCGGTCACGTAACTAAATAGCCGACAGGTTCCAGAAACCATGATCAACCCCATCCCAGTGGGTGCCTGCCTGGCTTCGACTGGGGCGCGACTAGACTCCACACCTAGCTAGTTATGAGCTTGGCGACGGCGGCGCGCGAGGGTCGGAGGATGATGCCATTCTCCTCCACGCCGACCTTGGCCTCAGGGTAAACCGCAAGGGCTAGTTCCAGACCGGAGAGGAAGCCAGAGCGGAAATCTCGCACTCGGCCATAGCCCGCCCCGAATTGTGCATAGAGGGCGGGCCAGGAGACCTCGACATCGCGGGTTAGGGCATGCAGGCGATAGGCAAGCCATATATAGATATCGATCACCGCGCTGCGCGGCCCGATGGCGCGCAGCGCCTGCTCGCTAAGCGGCACGGGGTGGTCGCGGAGGGCACGGTAGAATTCCTCGTTCAGCAGCACTCTTTCCTGCCAGAGGCTCGGCTGGTCGCTGGTGAGATCGGTCATCGTGATTGAGCCATCGACGAAGCCGCCACGCCGCATGACCTCCTTATTCCCCTTATCGGCGAAGAAGGTCAGGGTGCAGCCGGAGATGCGACGGGCCTGTTCATTGACCATGCGATAGGTGGTGCCGCCAATGCTCAGGCCCATCTGGCTCAGCCAGACGCGCATGGAACGGCCCAGCTCGATTTCCCGGCTGCCTTTTTTCACGGCCTCGCTTTGGAGAAATAACAGAATGAATCGAGCGTAGCTGCCATAGGGCAGTCCCAGCGACTTGCCGGAACGATCGAGACCGCTCTGCAAAAGCAGAGTCAGGTTATGCCCTTCCCGCTTCCAGACGTTTTCCTGCTTTGGCTTATGAGGCAGGCAGGTCAAGGCGAAACCCGAATAAGTAAAGCCAACGCGGTCGACCTCTTCACTCAGCACCTGATAGGCGGCATCGACAACAGCACGATCATGTTTCGTCAGTGCCTGTCGCCGCGCTTCTTCAACCCCTTGCTGATGGATCAATCGATGTATGTCGGCCATGCCTTTGTTCATGGCTGAAGAAATCCACTGCGGCAACGTGGAGTCTAGTCGCGCAAGCTATTAGCAGAGATATTAGACTCTAACTATTAGTATGCGCGACCAGACTCCAGTGGATAACCCCGAGTCGCGCGACCAGACTCCAATAGGCGGCGCGACCAGACTCCACGCTTAAGCTGTGGAAAACCCGCTTTTCCTGTGGTTTTCGTGGCTGCGAGTCGCGTGATGTGCGGTCCGCGCGCGGTGTGGAGTCTGGTCGCGCGCTGGAAACAGCACGTATCATGGATGAGGCGTTGTCCTGGCAAAAGTGCATGGGTGTGGAGTCTACTCGCTCCGCATCCTGTGGCCCGCGCACCTCTATGGGTTCCTTTTCGCCTCATGGAAAAACAGGGCGTCGAAGATCTCGTTTAGGCTGTCGTAATCTTTTTGCCACATGTCGGCTGGGATCATGGCCGGCCCAAAGCGTAGCTCGAGTTCTAGGCCCCCCTTCCCTGCAAGGGGGGGACTGGAGGGGGCCCGGCCTTAGCCACCCTGCCTTCGAGGCATGCGGTTGCTGTTCTTCACGAGTGCGAGGCGATCACAGCGTAACGATCGGAGCACAGCCACACTAGACGACCCTGTGGCTTAGGGTCAGGCGACAAGTCGTTGTCCGGCCGTGTTTCATCCACGAGGAGGGATGATGAAGCTGCTAGCCGTTCATCCCAGCGGCCTTATGTACACACGGGTTTTCCTTCGTCTCGAGCCGCTCGGTTGGAAATGATTGCCGGAGCCGCGCGCGAGGCCCGCCATGCGGTGAAGCTGATCGACCTCCAGGTGGAAACCCATCGCGATCTCGACCGGCTGGTGCGGAAATGGCGTCTAGATGCGGTCTGCTTCTCCGGTAACTACCTCGCCAATATCCCGGAGATCATAGACCTCGCGAAATCGATCAAAGCCAAGCTGCCGGAGTGTTTCGTCTTCGTTGGCGGACATAGCGCGTCCTTCGTCGCCGTCGATCTACTGCGCCACGCCGAGGGCGCGATAGATTGCGTGCTTAAGGGCGAAGGCGAGGCCGCGGTCGCGACGTTGCTGGCGGCGGTTGGGGCTGGTGCAGGCTAGCGCGAGCGACGTGCACTAACCAGTCTGGACTACCGGTTGTACGATATTCAGCACTGCGCGCGCGACGGGCGAGGCCGCGCGGCTGTTGCTGCGGGGGCAGACGAATTTCGTGCGAAGGCTCTGGCGATTAATTCAGTTTCGACCCGCGGCTGCAGTTGGCTGATCATGCGCGGGAGGCATCGCGTAGCGCACCTGTCCCCAGCGCCTGGCGTGACGCGGGAGCGGCCGGATTCGAAGTCGCTTTACGTGCATGGGCCCGGAGGCCGGCGCAGCCGCGCCATCGACGACGCCACGGAAAGCTTTGTCGAGGCGACCAGAATGGGCGCTTAAGCCGTGGCTCAGGTCTACGGCGAATCAGTACTCGCGGTACAGGCTTGAACCAAGATGCCTTGAACCATGGCGGCGGGCGTTATTACATCCGGCATGGCCCCATCTGATGCTTTTGACCCGCCCGCCACCATCGCAGAGTGTCAGGCGGCAGGGTTCGCCTTTGGCCAGGCGCGGGCTGAGGTGGCGCGAGTCAGTTTTGAACAGGATCTGACGGAACAACTTGCGGTCCTGACTAGGGTCCTTACCTTCTCCGAACTCGATCAGGAACAGGCCTTGGCGGCTTTCGACCAGGCGGCTTGGGCAGGATGGGAAGGCACTGCCGAGGATAAGCCGAGCAAGCCCGTCTCTAAATGGACAAAGATCTTTCATAGATCCTCGGGGAACGGCGAGGAGCCGCCGCGCGATACCTGATGAGAGTCACGGGGCCTCCTTACCCTAACCCACGCAACTGAGCCCAAGGCAAGTGGATAGCTGGGAGTGGGGGTTTTGGTGAGGTTAGCGGCTAGCGATCAGCTTTGGGGCTACGGGGGGACGGCTAGGTTTCAGAATGAGCCCCTCCTCCACCACCTCGACGTTAGCACTGGGATAAACAGCCAGTGCTAATTGCAGCACGCTCGGAAACTTCGATTTGAAATGATAAAGTTCTTTAAAGCCGCTTCCATGCTGGGCTTTGAGGGCCTTCCAAGTCACAAGGCGTGGCGCCGCCAGCGAGTGGAGCCGGTAGGCTAGCCAGATGTAGCAATCTAGGGCCGCGGAATTATTCGCCAACGCCTTGATTGCAGCTTCCTCAAGTGGAATCGGATGCCTCTTCAGAGCCTCAAAGAAGCCCTCGCTCAGTTTAGCCGTCTCTAAACTGAGGCGCTCCTGTCTGCTGACCCCTTCCCGTTCCAGAAACAGCGCTCCGTCAACCACACTTTGATTGACCAGCCCCAGCCGACCGTCGCCCTGGAAATGGAACGTGAGCCTGCAGCGGCTAATGAGTTCGGCCTGCTCGCGAACTGCTTTGCCCGAACTGCCTCCCCACGGAACACCGATGCGACTCATCCAGGCGCGCCAGCTCCGGCCGAGCTCGACTTCTCGGGAATTAGTCCGCAGTGCTTGCGTCTGAAGATAAAGGAGGATTAGGCGTGCGTAAGAGCCGAACGGGACGCCGACGAATTCGAGATTGTCGCTGTCGCCGATAGGCCGCCTTCCTGGCTCGACCACCAGGCGCATTCTCTCAGAACTGACGACCCATGCCTGCTCTACGGGCTGCCTGCGGTGAGGCAGCGCGCATTGCGCCCACCCTGAATAGGCGCAGGCAAGGGCATTGTCCTCTTCGGAAAGGTACTGCGCGGCCGCCTCTATGACGTCCCGCGAGACCGTTCCCATTTCGATAGCGCTTTGTTTGCCTTGCTGCTCAAGCAGCTGGTGGATTGTACCCATCGAATCGCCTCCGATGATTCGATGGTGCCCTACTTGTCCATTGGTGTCCCTGGGAGGTTTGGTGAGAAGACTAATTGGAAGAGTATTAGTTCTATCTATTAGTTTGCTCACTAGAGCCCCCGGGATAACGTCCAGCGCCTCTCCGCAATGCTGGCGGCGTCCTCTCCAGACCCCCCACTTCCCTCACTAAATCCCCCATCAGGCCTGTGTATCCGTTCTTCTCACCAAATCCCCCAGCCCATGAAGTCACACCAGGCTTAGGGCAGAAACTGGTCACGATAGGCATCATGCTTAAAGTTCTCTGGAGAGAGCCTCTAAGGCACGCTCAAAAGTCTCACCAACCTTCCAACCCTTGGTTTCCGCCAAGGAATAGAATCGATCGACCATTTCCTGGCTAGTTTTAATACTCAGCACCACATTTCGGCCAGTTCGGTAGGTCATCGGCTTACGCTTAGTAGACGGTAGGTCTACCGACGCCTCAGGCGCGGCTTCTCGACTCTTGAATCGGCTGGCGGCGTCTATCTCCGCAGGCGGCGGGCGGGTTTCAGGTATCGCCTTGGGTTGGAAGTCACCAACATCTAGAGTTGGTGCTGGCGAGGGATTTCCGAAGATGCTGGATCGTTTGTTCATGCTGCCGCCCCTGACCTGTTCGCCCGGAGCAGTGCAACAATCTCTTGGGCGAACTCCTGCGCGTTTTTCACCGCAGCATCGATATTCCGTACGTTCTTCGGGTCGAGGGCGGCCGCAGTTCCCCCGAAGCTGAAGATGGCCCGATAGGCGTCTCTGTCGTGCAACTTGGTCTTCAGCACCGGCACGCCATTTGCTTTGAACTCAGTCTCGATTGCGGCGAGTGTCCGCGGCTTTATGGCGGCGCTGGTGCAAGTAAACAGGATTACGGCTGGTATCTGTATTCGAAAAGCCTCCTCCTGCTGTCGGACCTCTCGAATGGCGGAGACCGCCTCCACAGCATCCAGCGTTGAGCCCCTAGTCGGTATCACAACCAGGTCGGCGCGTGACATAGCGTAGGGGATCATCCGGCTAGCCGTACCTTCCAGATCGACGATGACGAAGGCAGCCCGTGTAGACTCCTCTTCGATGGTTCGCACGATTGTCTTCTCCGACACGTCATCTCTAACGGCCAAGTTGTCTGGCTTGCCGGGCAGGCGGCCCCAGCGGCTTACCGGCCGATTGGGATCTGCATCTATGATGGTGACCGTCGCCCCGTTCAGGGCGAGTTCTGTGGCGAGCAGCACGGCGGACGTGCTCTTACCGGCGCCGCCTTTCGGCGAAGCAAATACGATTGTGGGCATTCTTCCCCTGCTGCAAAGCCAGGTAGACGTTAGACCAATCGAAAACGTCTTGGCAACGGTAGACCTTCCGTAGACCTACGGGAGACTATTTAAGCGCTAAGTAGGATAGCTGGGTTTAGACTAGGCCCTCGTGAAATTCGCCCCATGCCGCGATGGGCAGCTCAAGGAACCCGATAGCGAGCTTGCGGCAGCTCGCCGCTGCTCCCGCGCCGAGCTAGGAGTATACCTTAGGTAGTCTAAAGGCAGCCCAAGGGTAGCCCTACCAATATCTCTTGAATCCGGTAAACCCACCGAAAGTCTTCCGAACGTTTACGGGAAGTCTTCCGAAGACCTATCGCGATCCACGCGCCTTGGTCTACTGGGAACCTTAAGCAGCAGAGCCGGGCAACAGGGCCTGGCTCGACGATCACACTCCACCCCAGGAAACCCTTGGCAGCCGGCATTTTCGCCAATCCTAGGAAGGCGCTCTCTTGGAAATAGCTTCTAAACCAGCCCCTTTATTGGCAAAATGGGCACGGTAATCCAGGTTTACCGTGCCACACTATAAGGGCAGGGCGGGTTGCCCCAATCTGAAGCCCCGGTGGGTGCCTGTACCCAGCAATGCCGCCGTCGTGTTTGGCAATACCCTGGCCAATCCCTTGATAAGACATGGCGCTGGCATCCGGGGAGAATTGCATGGGAGCGTTGCGTGTATTGCTCGTTGAGGATGAGCATCTCATCCGGCTGATGGCTGGGGAGTTTCTCAGAGACGAGGGCTTTGACGTCGAAGAGGCCTCGTCAGGTGATGAAGCCGCCTTACGGCTCGTGGGGCCAGAGCTTTTCGATGTGCTGTTCACCGATGTCCAAATGCCGGCAAAATGGATGGCATTCACGTGGCGACCCACGCCCGCGGGTTCCATCCGACAATTATCCTCGTCGTTGTGTCCGGCTTCGCTCCACTCATCCACCACCGCCTCCAGGATTTCGATCCCGCCGCCGTCTTCTTTCCCAAGCCCTATCAGTTGCCCAAGATCGTCGAAACGATCAGACGCCTGGCAGCGTAGGACCGATACGAAGGAACCAAGAGGGGCGCACCACCGTTGGAAGTGATATAATCTCCCCTGGCTCTAAAACGGAACTACGAGAGTAAATGGGATATTCCGATGGCTGATGTCGCAAAGGCCGCGATAGCTGCAATCGCCCGGATTGACGCCGTGCCGATGATCCTGGACGTGGTTTGCCGCACGACTGGTATGGGCTTCGCGGCTGTCGCCAGGGTCACCGAAGACCGATGGGTCGCGTGTAAGCTACTCGACCAAATCAACTTTGGCCTAAAGCCAGGCGGAGAGCTAAAGGTCGAGACCACCATCTGCAGCGAAATCCGGCGCAACGCTGAACCGGTTGTCATAGATCACGTTGACCTAGACCAGCGATACAGCCAGCACCACACCCCTCGGCTCTATGGCTTTCAAAGCTATATATCGATGCCGATCATCAGGGCCGATGGCTCAATGTTTGGTACCCTTTGCGCAATCGATCCTGAGCCTAGGGAGCTGAATGCTCCTGCCACCTTAGCGATGTTCAAGGCGTTCGCCGACTTGATCGCTACCCACCTTGATGCGCAGGACTACAGTGACGCGCGTGACAAGGAGCTGATCGACCAGCGCCATGACGCCGAACTGCGGGAGCAGTTCATCGCCGTGCTCGGCCACGATCTTCGCAACCCGCTCGCCGCTATCGACGGCGGAATTAGGTTGCTGTCCAAACGACCACTTGACGACAAAGCTGCCGGCATCATCAAGCTAATGCAAGATAGCGCGGCGCGGATGAGCGGGCTCATCGATAGTGTTTTAGACTTCGCTCGCGGGCGCTTGGGCGGCGGCATCGCTCTGGAGCGTGTCTCTAGCACCTCATTGGTGCCGTTACTCGACCTAGTCGTTGCTGAGCTTCGAACGGCATGGCCTGACCGCGTCATCGAAACTGACTTCACGATCGTCGAGCCCGTCTCGTGTGACGGTGAGCGTGTCGCTCAGCTATTCTCCAACCTATTGGCGAACGCCATTACGCACGGCGCGGGCGATACGTCGATCCGGACGAAGGCTTGGACCCAGGGCGGCTTCTTCGAGCTGTCGGTCGCCAATTCAGGTGAGCCAATTCCCGCAGCCACGATGGAGCATCTGTTCCAGCCGTTTTACCGCAACTCGCTCCGACCAACTCAGCAAGGGCTCGGCTTGGGGCTGTATATCGCCTCAATGATCGCTCAGGCGCATAGCGGCAGGCTAGACGTCACCTCCACCGCGGTTGAAACACGATTCACGTTTCGTATGCCGATTGATTAGCCGAGTTTCCTGCCTCTGACACCGCCTCCGATCCCGTAATTGCAGTCGGGGCGGAAAACCGTACGCTGAACGGCGGCGCGGACAACTCGAGCAGGCGGCCTCGCCATCCTGGGGAGGATATCCTGCCGTTGGAGCGCCCCCGATTGCTATAGCTAGCAAAACCACCCGACGCGCGCTTCGAAGTGGATGTCAAGGGAATGAAGCTCTTCAATTCCCTTCCTCCCATTAAAAAGGGCTCGTCCCAGGACCAGGTCATCCGCCAGCACTGCAAGGCGCTGCGCATGCCGACGATCGGCGGGCAATTCGTACGCTTGGCGGAGGCCGCCACCCGCAAGGGGCAGTCCCATGTCGGCTACCTCGAGGCGCTGCTGGCGGCGGAGTTGGAGGAGCGCGAGAGCCAGAACACCCCGCGCGATCGCATGCTCCTGAAGCCGTCAGGCACGAGTGTACATACTTGCCGCGCGTACAGAGGAGGGAAGGGTAGGTTGCCGCAATAACGGGGTGGCGTCTTGGGCTATTGCCACCCCCGGCCCTTTCGTGTGTATAATGCGCACAATGAAGAGCGCTGAGCTGATCCGTGACTTAAAAGCGGCTGGATGGATCCTAGATCGGGTACGCGGCTCCCATCATGTGTTCAAGCATCTCACCCGCTCTGGCCATGTCGTAGTGCCTCACCCGAAAAAGGACCTCGGCAACGGCCTCGTGGCAGCGATCCGCAAACAGGCCGGACTGTAAGGAAAGATCATGCGCTATCCGATTGCCATCGAACCTGGAACCGGAACCACTGCCTTCGGCGTCATCGTGCCTGATTTGCCCGGGTGCTTCTCGGCCGGCGACACACTCGATGACGCTATGTCCGGAGCCGAAGAGGCTGCGGCTGCCTGGATCGATGCTACCCTGGACGCGGGCAGAGCCATTCCCACGGCGTCCAGCCTGGAAGCACTGCGCCAGCGGCCGGATTATGCCGGATGGACCTTCGGCGTCATTACGCTGGATCCTGCTTTGCTCGATGACACGGTTGAGCGGGTAAACATCACATTGCCGCGTCGTGTGCTGAAGCGCTTGGATGCCCTGGCCCGCGCCGCTGGGGAGAGCCGCTCCGGCTACATCGCGCATCTGACGCTGGAAGAGCACGAAGCTTAAAGAGTCGGTCCCTGCACTCTCCGGCCGGCATTCACCTTCGAATTAGGCCCAATTTTTAATGACTGTTTACCATGCCAAGCTTTCCTACCCGACGAGATGCCACATTTGCGCCCAGGAAAGATGGTTGCCCCCGGTCGTTTTACCTGCCACGTGTCGAACTCGTTATGAACGAAAGTAGGCAAAAATGTCTCGGACGACTCAATGGATTGCCGTGGCTGCGTGTCTCGTCACCCTTGGTGGCTGCCAGCAGAAGGCAACCTCCGGGCTACAGACGGGTCAGGTCGTAGGCGGCGCCACAGAGCAGATGGCGGTTTCAGTTCCAGCCAATGGTTTCCTTCCGAGCCCGCAGCTCCTTACGCCGGGCGCTTCGGGACAAGCGGACTTCACCTACCTTAATACTAACGTGCAGCCCCCGTCCTATACCGCAGTAATGGTCGATCCCGTGACGATCTGGGCCGATCCGGCTTCATCCTTGAACTCAGCGACCCCCGGCCAGCGCCAACAGCTTGCTAATTTGGCATCATCAGACTTAAGAAATGCGATGAAGCAAGTGTGCCCTCTTGCACAAAATCCCGGACCCGGAGTGTTGGTTTTACGTGTCGCGCTAATTGACGCTACGAGCGCTAATCCCGTCGTCAACACGATCGCAACATACACGCCCTACGCAAGCACCGCTTATGATCTGGCAGCATACGCGTTCAACAAAGACGTGGGCTATTTCGCGGGCACGGCGACAGCCGAGGCATATGCCGTCGACGGTGGGAACGGAGCGGTCGTCTGGCAGGCAGTGAGCAAACGTGGCGGAACTTCCGCTGCCATTAAAGACACCCTCAATCAGTGGCTTGATGTGCAACACGCGTTCCAGGCTTGGTCGACCCAACTGGCCACCAGATTTCAATCAGTCGGTTTCTGCCAAAACCAAGGGTAACGCCTCGCGCACTCTTCAGCGGACGACACGTAAAAGGGTGCGCGAAGCATGCTTGTTGGTTTACCGTGCCTGGAAAGGAGAGGTTACCTTGATCTGAGCCGTCCCCGCGCAGCTTGGGTTACGATATCTGGGAAATCGAGGCACCATGCATCCTCTTGAATTCTTGCGTTCCCACGCGGTCTCCCTGCCGGACTTAGTAAAATTCTCCATCGCCTTGGCCATTATCTTCGGTGTGCCGTCGCTGTCGCGGCGGGTGCGGCTGCCGCCAGTGGTCGGTCTGCTTCTGAGCGGCGTGATACTCGGACCGTATTGCCTGGACGTATTTGGCATGAACAGGCCGATAGCGGACTTCTTCGCCGATCTGGGCAAGCTGCTCCTCATGTTTTTCGCCGGTCTGGAAATCGATCTGACGCGATTTCGCCAGGCTCAGCGCAAAACGATGATCTTCGGCCTGCTGACAACAATGATGCCGCTGATACTGGGAACCGGCGTCGGCTTCCTGCTTGGCTACGGAATGCTGACAGCGATCGTGCTGGGCTCGCTGCTGGCCTCTCATACGCTGCTGGGTAACAACATCATCCGGGAACTCGGCGCGAGCAGGCTTGAGCCTATGACGGTCACGGTCGGAGCCACGGTTGTATCCGACACCCTGTCATTAATCGTCTTCGCCGTCTGCCTCTCGACATTCCAGAGTGGCTTTTCGGTTACCGGTCTCGCTATCCAGCTCGTCGAGATCGCGATTTTTGTGCCACTCATCCTATTCGGCCTTAGTCGGGTGGGAGCCTATCTCCTGCGGCAGGTCGAGAGCAACGAGGATGCCTACTTTATTCTGATGCTGGCGATCGTCGTTGTCGCCGGGCTTCTGGCACAAATGATCAACCTGCCTGGCATCGTCGGCGCCTTCTTGGCTGGGCTGGCGGTCAATGCGGCTGTGCAGGACAAGCCGGCGAAGGAGAAGCTCGAATTCATCGGAAACAGCTTCTTCATCCCAATTTTCTTCATCGTGACAGGATTCCTGATCAATCCGCCTGTCTTCATCGCAAGTATCGTCGGGAACTTTTATCTCGTCATTGGCATCATCGGCGCGCTGCTTGTTGGGAAATGGTTGGCCGCGCAGGCCACTGGACAGGCCTTCGGATACAGTATGCCGGCGAGGTTGACGATGTGGTCGCTTACTCTGCCACAGGTCGCGGCGACGCTAGCTGCCGCACTTGTCGCTTACGACACGATTAATCCATCAGGGCAACGATTGTTGAATGAACGGATGCTGAACGCGGTGTTGGTGCTGATGCTAACCACTGCCATTCTTGGCCCAGTACTGACGCAATTCTTCGCACCCCGCATGATCGCGAAGGACATCACTCTTAGAAATGATCCGCAAGCTGGCTAATTAGCGGGATTAAAGCCAAACCGTGAGGCACGAGTGCACTAGCTTACCGTGCCTGGGCGGGACGGGAAGTCTGGTTGCCGCAATCGCGGCATGGTCTGGAGCTAAGCTCGAGCAAGTGCTCGCCGAGCGATACTCTCGGCAAAAGCGGCGTTTCACGGCGATTGTGATCCCCGCCGTCGTGCTGCCTAGCCGCCGCCGCTTGTTCGAAGGTCGTCCCGTGCTCGGAAATGAAGTCCATGAAGGCCTGTGTGGGATGCGCCACGACGCTATTCGTATATTCGCAATGCTCGTCGTCGATGGGCTTCACACTCAATGTCCAGATAACTTGAACCCTGGTCCGGCCACCGGGCGTGAAGGCGTCTGAGGTCGAGACCATGCGGCAGAGATGTGGTGTTGCCGTCTCCGCGACGTAATGCTGGATCATCAGGGTCTGGCCGACCATTTCCACATTGATCGACATGTGGGTTCCATCGTCGGTGACTGTCGCTCCGCAGCTGATGTGACCGGGCGGGCAGCAGCGTTGATATTCCGCCTCGGGAAGGCCGAATAGCCACTCGGATATATCTACTTTGTCGATGGGCACCGCGATCACGTGACTGAAGGCGGAGGAAGACAGGAGCTTTTCGCCCAGGATCACGTCATTCATCTAAAAGCCCTTCCGATGCAGCTGCCCAGCTGCTCAGTCCTCGAGCGCTGCTCAAATGCTATTGGCGAGCGAGGGGTCGTCGCAACACCTCAAGATGATTCTGCCCTTACGGGCGATGAGTTCAGGTGTCAGGTGGTCCACCTCCATCGATAGATATTCGGCCGCTGTCTGCCTGCTCAGCTAGCCCGCTCTTACGTAGTCCAATCCGGCAGCCCCCCGGTCTATGGGAGATCACAAACCGATCCCATTGAGCCCCCGTCTAGGGTGCCTTGGTCTGTCAGAGAACCGCCGATTCAGCTGTTATCTTTCGCCAACGATAAGCGGCCACGCTAATGGAACCATGAATGGCCACGGCAATGGAAACGAGTGTGCCCGCGAATCTGCGTAAGAGCGAACAATCCGGCAAGATGTGCGCCGTATATGAACGTCGCCGGTTTGGGACTTACTCGCGCCCTAGCGGGGCTCGACGCATTTCTCGCGGAGGAACGCACGCCAAGGCAACAGATAAACCCTCCGTGCATCGCGGAGTCGTGCTGACGCCGGGTGCGCTCAATGCCCATTTCGGCATTGTCCAGGAGATGAACGATGGCGAGACGCGATAGGCCTTCTTATTCGGAGAACGACCTGACCCTAGCTCGCGCGCTGGGTGTGTTGAGCATTGGCTTGGGTCTGGTCGACCTTTTCGCGCGCCGCGGCGTATCCCGAAAAACCGGAATCCGAAACCAAACCCTGGTTGGCTTGTATGGACTGCGAGAAATCTGCACCGGCATCGGCCTACTTGTCGCGCGCGACCCGATGCTCTGGGTTTGGGCGCGGGTCGGCGGTGATGCGCTCGACATGGGCACGCTCGCATCCGGCGTCACGACACGTAACCCTCGGCGAAATGGCGCACTGGCAGGCTTGCTAATGGTGGTTGGAGTCACGGCGTTAGACCTCGCTCTCGCCGGCCGTCTGCATGGCATCGCAGAGCGCGAGGCTCATTCCGGATCATGAGCAGATCGGCGACGGCGATCGTGGTGGCATCGGCGCTTGCCTCGCCGGATGCTACGGCTCCGAAAGGCTCTGACTACGGCGGAGCCCCCTATTACGCGCCTGACTACGGCCCGCCCGAGGTTATTGGCGACTACGGTGGTGGCTGCTGGAACTGTGGTTATGGAGGCGGCGGCAACCGTCGCCCACCGCCCCCGCCACGCTATGCGGGCAGGGCGGCCCTCCGCCGCCCGGTGCAGGACTGCCTCCAAGACCTCCGCCGGGCATGCCTGTGCGTCCAATCGGGCCGCCGCCTGTTGCGCCGCCGCTCAACCCCGTCAATCAGCGGAATGGTCAGCCGCTCATTCCTCAGGCGCCACCTCCCATAAGGTAGGCTGCGTCATCGGCTTCTGAGAAGCATCGACGGTCTGAACCTTCTCGCTGCTAAGAGTTTCCGACGCCGCTGGGGGGTCCTGTTTCTCGCCCCTGGCGACGACAATCAGCGCATTGTCGGCGAGCGGCCGCTGCAGCCTCAACGCCTCCAGGGCGGGCGCCATCATCCAGATGTCGATCTCCTCCTGGGTTGTGAGGATCACCGGCATCGCCTTCGGGTGATAAGTGGCCACGAGGGCGTTGGGCTCGGTCGTTAGGAAGCCAAAGATATCGTTGGTGGTCTCGCCCTCCTTGACCTTCCGGACCGATGTCCAGCGCGTCCAGATGCCGGCAAAACAGGCGAGCGGACGGCTTTCGTCCAGCGCGAACCAGATCGGCGGCCGAGACCCGTCCGGCGACACCTCGTTTTCGGAGAAGCTGGTGAATGGCACGACACAGCGGTTCTCGACCCCGAGCCATCGTCGCCAGTGGGAGGAGTTCGTGTTGCGGATGTTGGTCACGCCGGAGTCCGACTTCCTTGGCTGGCCCTTTGCGTCGATGAGGAATTGCCGCGGCGTCGGCATGCCCCAGCGCGCCATCGTCAGCTCGCGGCCGTCCGGCTGGTTGCGGACAATCGGCGCCGGATAGTCGGGGAAGATGCCGGGCAATGGCGGCATATTGCCCGTGCGGTCGGTCATCGCCCGGGTGAAGTCTCGGATCGCCTGCTGGCCCTTGGTAACGCTGTAAAGGTTGCACATACGGGCACTATCTAACCGACCCGCGCTGGTGGCTAGCGACCCATCGCTTCACCATCGCCTCTCCATTGGGTCACCGTCCAAAAGGGGTTTCCATCAATATCGGCCAGTTGTGCATCCAACGCCTCGATGCATCGCCCCAGTTGGGCCAATACGGCCTTTGCACCCTGTGGCACGTCAGTATCGGCTATCTTCTTCAGCAGTGGAGCAACCTGAGCGGCGCCTTTAGCTGTGATGATGCCGAACTCTGCCGCATAACCATTCCGGTCGTTCTTGCCGCGCTTGACGAACGGTTTGACATATTGCGGCGGGATCATGCGCACCGCGTGACCAAGGCCTTGCAGGAACCGGCCCCAATGGTGGGAACTTCCGCAGGCTTCCAGCACCATCACGGTAGAGGGCTGCTTGCGACAAAATGCCTCGAACTGGGCTCGGCTAAGGTTTCGCCGCAAAACTGGGTGATCCTGGGCGTCTACCTCCTTCATTGGCTCGCTTTTGACAGCCAATCTTGGCACTCGATGCCGTGGGACCGTCCACTCCAACACCAATGCACCCGTCGTGCACATTGCGTGGGCAGCGTATTCGGCCGCTGGCTGTCCGCACGTCAATCCCGCATCTGCAGGCGATCCCGAGATGCGCGGACGTTGCGGACGCCACTGACGGCAGCCTCGCGGGTGCGGCCCGTCATGGAACCCAAAACGTGGGAGATTCTCTGTGCGTCCCCTGTCGAAAAGGTTGGCAAAAAAAATCAAGCGACCCTCTTGAACGGGGATTTCTGCCGAATTACCTCGCCGACCGTCGAGGCCCAAGCGGCTCGATGAGACGCCGTCGGAGGCGGCGTATCCGTATCCATGTTGCTCAAGGAGGATGTGGTTATGAGAACCTATGACTTCGCTCCCCTGTTCCGTTCCACCGTGGGTTTTGATCGGCTGTTCGATAAGCTCGAAGAAGCCTCGGCGCGCCCGGATTGGCCGCCCTACAATATCGAGCGCACGGGTGAGAACCGGTATCACATCAGCATGGCGGTTGCTGGTTTCGACCGAAGCGACATTGAGGTCGTCCAGCAGGGCAATGCGCTTGTCGTAACGGGCCAGAAGAAGGCAGAGCAAGGCCAGCGCGAGATGCTGCACCATGGGCTGGCCTTTCGCAGCTTCCGGCAGACGTTCAACTTAGCCGATCATGTGAAGGTCTCAGCGGCGACAATCGAGAACGGCCTGCTGTCGATTGAGCTCGTCCGCGAGATCCCCGAGGCGCTGAAGCCTCGGCGCATCGAGATCGGTGCTCCGACGGAAATCTCTGGACAAGACAATCGGCTGAAGCTGTCTGATCCGAATACAGATCGGCAGGCGCAGACGCAGGCTGCCTAAGTTTCGCTGCCTAGGGCTTTGGTTGAGCCTCCCAGCGCCGCTGGGAGGCCTGATCGTGGAGATAAGGGATGAGTGACCAAGCTGTACCTGCGCTAAATCGAGTGCGCAAAATACAAAGGACTGCAAGACCTCAGAGGACGGGCTGAAGCCGTCAGCGCCTTTCCTCGCCCGCCCGGAGGAGATCCTGGGTGATCCAACCCTCAGCAGGGATGAGAAGCGCGCGGTCCTTGCGTCATGGCTATCAGATGCACGTGCTCTTCCAGATGCCCCGCGCTGGCGTCAGCTGGACAACGGCGCCTTCGTGGACGTCGACGATCTCTACGCGGCCCTTCGCGCGGTGGACGACTTTGACGTGGGCATCGAGAGAGGCGAGTTAGGATGCGCGTCTTTCACATCGTGGCGGCCCAGGCGGAGGATCCGGCGGATTGGCAACATCATCCGCCGGAAACGTTACGATGACGACGACGATGATCCGCCGCCAGTGCCTGCTTTGTGCCGATTGCCGCCCAGAGGTCGCCCGCCAGTAGGGCAGGAAGCGCCACTCCTCATGGAGTTTGCGGCTTAGTGGCTTGCGGCTGGGCGCCGCGTCCCTTGCCGCTTCGTCCAGTTAGGGCAATTGCTAGCAGCCGACCGAGGATAACCGAGCCGCATCGGAGCTCGGTCGGCACCATTCGCGAGCAAGTCCAAACCAATTCCTCTTGACCCGTCACCACATCACCAGATGTGGGCAGAGGTGTCCAAAAACGAGCGTTTATGGACACCGTCGTTTATCATGTCCGAAATATAGCTTGACTGGCTTATGGACACCACTAAGGACATCGGTTCCGGACAGGAGACCGCAGTGTCCCGCACCTTCGCCTACGTTCGCGTCTCCACGGTCGGCCAGACTACCGAGAACCAGAACCACGAGATCGAGAGCGCCGGCTTCAAGGTCGATCGCCGCCGCGTGGTTTCGGAAACCGTCTCTGGCAGCTCAGCTATTGCGCGCCGCCCGGGCTTTCAGCAGCTGATGAACAGGCTGGAGCAGGACGATGTCCTCATCGTCACTAAGCTGGACCGCCTCGGGCGCGACGCCATCGACGCGTCTCCAGCACAGTCGCCAAGCTGGCCGAGCTTGGCGTCCGGGTTCACTGCCTCGCCCTTGGCGGCGTCGACCTGACCAGTGCCGCGGGTCGTATGACGATGGGCGTCATCAACCATGTCGCTCAGTGCGAGCGCGACCTCCTGATCGAGCGGACGCACGCCGGACTGGCCAGAGCAAAGGCTGACGGCAGTGTTCTCGGTCGTCCGGCGACCTTAGGGAACGAAGAGCAGCAGGCCGTGCTGGCTGCCCTGGGGGCCGGTGACAGTGTCTCAGAGTTGGCCAGGCACTACGGCACCAGCCGGCAGACCATCATGCTGATACGGGACGCTAAGGCAGCGGCATAGCTCTCGGCGCCCCGCAGCCGGCATGGCGTCTTTGTAATCCATCTTCCCGACTTGTGAGATGCTTCTGACATTTCCCACACGACCTTGATGGTCCACTCCATCCTAGGGTCGCAGCGTGAAATCTCTCGGCGTCTTCGTCGCTACGACTATCGGCGCCTACCTGGGCACCGTGCTCGCCTGGGCGACCTACGCCTATCTATTCGACATCTACGACGGTGAACTGGATCGGATCGCATCCCACGTCGCGCCTATCTGCGGTCTCATCTTCGGTCTTGTGGCGACGGGGATCTCATCCTTGCACACAAAGCTTGCCGCAGAGTCCGGTAGGAGGCAGACTCGCAACGAAAGATAAGGCATCCAGGGGTAAATGTGAAATCGCTCGCAATACTGACCCCCTGAGGCGGTTTTCGCTTCCAATC
>NZ_LMUG01000043.1:17521-223655 GCF_009766125.1 Acidisoma sp. S159 | reverse complement strand
GCGCGCCTGCGGGCCGTCCTTGGTTCTCTTGGCAGCAACGCGCATATGCGCCGCGGTGAAATCAGTTCGAAGCGGGACCGGCATGGCGAACTCCGAGGTTCGCCATCTTGAATCGGATTAAACTCGATTCGGGAATCCCCCACGAGTCACCCTCAACGAGACTTGGTATGAGCGCCGTGGATCTCGGAGACGTCTTCCTCCGTTGTTGCGATCCGCTCTCCCTGCCGGGTGCCATCGAGGCCGCTGCCACGGCGGTGTTGGCGACGGGGGCGATGCTCATCGGTCCGGGCGGCGACCACTTCATCACCTTGCCACTCATGAAGGCGACGGCTGCCCGGCACGGCCCGCTCGCCATGATCCAGTTCGATGCCCACCCATACACCTGGCAAGACGCGCCGTCTCAAGAGGGCCGGTTCACCCTGGACCACGGCACAATGTTCCGGCGCGCAGTGGAGCAAAACGTCATTGATCCGGTTCGCTCCATCCAGGTCGGCATTAGGACCTGGGTGGACGATCGGATGGGCATTGCGATCCTCGACAACGTCGAATGCGAGGATCGGTCAGTGTTCGAGATTGCTGAGACGATACGGCGGACGGTCGGCGACAGGCCCTGCTATCTCACAGTGGATATTGATTGTCTTGACCCTGCCTTCGCTCCGGGAACTGGAACGCCGGTCTCCGCAGGGATGACGCCGCTCAAGCTGCTCCGTATCTTCCGAGCGATTGCCGGCCTCAACATCGTCGGTTGCGACTTGGTCGAGGTCTCGCCACCCTATGATGTTGCCGGGATCACGGCGCTTAACGCCGCAACGATCCTCTACGAGCAGTTGGTGCGTATCGCTCGGAATAAGGAAGCTGCGGTCTCAACTTACGCTGGGGTCCCCTCGATCATAGCTTAAGTTACTACTCTCGAAGGCAACGGCATCGGATCTGATTGCGGCCAGAGCATCGCGGTGATGGCGAGGGCCGTGATACCGTCCTCGCCAACTTTCTCGAATGTCCGCTCTTGAAACAGCTAAACGTGATGTCCTATGGCCGGCTTGGGTCGAGAGCCGAAGGGGGGCTTTAAGGGCCTCTGGGTGGAAAGCCGTGTCGAAGCCTTCAGACTGCTAGACTAAGCTGCCGATCTTCAGTACCTCCCCGTCGATCTTTTCACCCTCGTGGACCGATCCAGACACTGCGTTGTCGCGTCGGTAAGTTGCGGTCAGTCTCCTACGGCTATCAAACAATTAGGGTAACGCGCCGAAGCGGTTGACCAAACTCACGTCTCGAGTACGGAGGGCGATGCGCAATAGACTCTCACCGGCCGCGTTGCTCCGTTCCGGATCCGCTCCCTGATCGAGAAAGAAATCGATCATGTTATGATTCGATGCTGCAACGGATGCCATGAGCGGGGTTTCTCCGTTGTTGTCGGAAGCGTCCACCGCAGCGCCGGCGCGCAGGAGTAAAAGTGCTTTGTCGCGGTATTCCATCTCGTCGCCGCTGCCACGCGCCAAGTAGTGCAATGCGGTTCTGCCACGGCCGTTGACCGCACGAGCATCAAGACCGGCACGCAGAAGATAGGCGACATGGTCAGGGGAGCCGCGCTCAACCGCGGCCATTAATGCGGTCGTACCGTCGCGGCGGCGGGCATCTCGGCCGGCCGACAGCAATCGCGTGGCGATTGATGGCACGTGCCAAAACCGATATCCCCTGAAGATGGCGGCCTCGCCTCGATCATCTAGGGCATTTACCGATTCCGTGGTCGCGCCTCGATCAAGCAGCAACGTCACGCAGCGCTCATAATCCTCATTGCCGCCCTTGAACGGGTTAAGGCACTCGTCAAGTGCCGTGTGGCCCAGGGCATCGCGCGCATCGACTGCCGCGCCGCGGTCCAGCAACAGCAGAAGCATTTCCGGCGACAGGATGTTGGCGGCAACGTGCAGCAACGGGCGTCCCGCCGGGTCGACTGTATCGGGGGCGACCTCGGCCGCCAGCAAATCGACGACCGCCAATTCGTTTCGATCCATGATAGCACGGATCAACGCCGCTTCCCTACTAGGTGCGCACTCCGGGGCACGCAGCAACTCCGCCACACCGGTCCGGCCGTAGATCGTCGCGTGATCCAAGGCGTCGAAGCCGTGGCTGTCGCGCATCGATTGTTGCGCGCCCGCCGCCAACAGCCGTTCTGCCATCGCCGGGGAGTTGCAGTTCATAAGCGCGGTGCGACCTTCGTTGCCCGCAATGTTCGGATCGATGCCCGCCGCCAGCAGGCGATCGATCGCATCCACTTCTTCGCCCATTGCGAGCCAGTGCAACGCGGTCCAACCATGGCTATCTCGCAACGATACGTCGGCGCTGCGCTCGAGGAGAAGTGTAAGGCATGGTATGCAACTCCGCCGATAAGTCGGGATCAAAAAATTCCAGTTGTGCGCCAGCACCATCAGTGCTCCATGTACATCTTCGGACACCGCGTTCGGGTCGATGCCGGCATCCAGCACACCTCGCAGAAAGTCGAGGTCTCGATTGTACACCGCCCGATGCAGGATGCGCGCCTGGTAGGCTGGATCAGGCGGCAGACCGCGGGCCAGAAGCTTGCGCGCAATGCCTCCCGATCTTGGCCAATGCAGCGCACTGTCGAGAATGGTTTCGCCGTCCGCGTCACGCCGGGTCAAATCGGTTTCCGCTATTCTCATAAAAGCCGTTGCCGCCTCCTCCAAGCCCTCTCTCGCGGCGATGTGGAGTGGAGTACGCCCAATTCCATTGATGGCATTGGTAGAAGCGCCATGTCGCAACAATACCCGCAGCATCTCCGGGCTATACAAGTCCGCTTCCGCGTACATCATCGCATTTGGCCCCTCGGCGCGAGCCAACAACCGATGCAACGACGTGCCGCCGGGCCACCAAAAGCCTATTTCCGAGCCGTGAACCGATTCGGAAGGGACGCTGCCTTGGAGGCTCGCATCGATCGGCACGTCGGCGGCGAGTAATCGCTCAACCAAACGTACCCGGTTCGTCGAAGCCGCCCACAGCAGGATCCAGGCACACAGTGCGGGAGGTGGTTTGTGGCCCTCGCGTATAAGTAAATCCGTCCAGTCCGTGGCAGCGTCACCGCGTGAATCGTCATCCCGCCGCATTGCTCTCGCGGCCAACGATTGTCCCGTGGCATCCCTGGCATCCAGTTCGGCCCCTGCTCGGAGCAACGCGATCAGCCGAATTGGGGTTGGCTTCGCGAGCGCATTATGGGTTGCTTGGCAAATATCCCTCGGTCCAGCCGCGACCACGGAACGCAGGACGTCCGTGCGCACCGCGTCCGGTTCGCCGAGCCCGTCATCAAACTGATGGAGAGCCAGTTCGAGTGGCGACACCCCGTCGAGCAGAGTGTCAGGCGAAAGACCGGCGCGCAGTAGATTCATCACCCCCGGGCACGCCGGATCGAATGTACAAGTTGAGACTTTCGGGCGCCAGCGGGACGTTGAGGTCGGCCAACCACTTGCGTGCTTGCTCGGCCGGCGTGAGCGGAGCCGCCGCAAGTCTCGAGATATCGGCGGCTGGTGCAATCACGGTGACGGTAGGCGCGGCGCCCGGGAACCGCGCGCGTGCGCCTGGGGAAAGTTCGGCGGTGGCCAGGCGGTACGAGGTCGCCGCAGGCGGCAACGTCTGTCTGAACCGTTCCGACAGCGCCAGGAACGGTTCCAAATTGACGTCACTTGCAGCACCAAAACGGAACACCCGTAGACTGGGCCGGATTTCGTCATCCCCCAACCGCGTGACTATTGATCCCGGCTCGCATAGGCACTCAACCCGAGTCCGATATTGGATCCGCGGCGACGGATTACGCAGCGCATCGGCCTGTATCACGAGGAATGCGGTTAGCCGGTTGATAATCGCAGTGGTGCGGCGGAAGAGATACGCGTCCCGGGTGTGCAGCCAGACGTCGGTGTTTCGCTTGAGCCTATCGCAAACGTCCAGAAGTAATGTGCGCGGCACCGGCAGGCTGTGATATTCAGCCATTATGTCGCAGGCCTCGTCGGTCCAGGCGCGGCGCTCGACTTCAAGCAGGTTGCCGCTCAGTTCCCCGATCTGTGGGTGGTTTACGATCAGGTCGATCATTGCGCCATGGTCGTGGTGCTGGAGCGCTGCCATCGAGAAGTCCACGAGCCCGCCGTCACCGTTCCCCGAAACGAGCAGAACGGCGCCGGGCGAAAATGGACCGATTAAAGAGGCCGGCATCCAATAGGGCAACTTTTGTCCGTCGGGCCCGGCTCGCTCGTAGCCAAAGCCAATCGATAGGATCGCGGCATCATACACGTCACCGTTTTCTCGCCCTTTGACATCAACACGGCACCCGATCCCGGCGAGCGCGTGAACCTGCTTGACGTCACATCCGGTATGCACGGCAAGATGACCGCCTGAGTGACGTTCGATAAGCTTGAAATCATCAATGATTTTTAAGGCCACGCTCTTCGCTGTCCCGGCCCGCCAATTCAATATCGGCAACCCGGCGTCCGACTCCGTTGATCCCTCAGCGGGCCAATCGTAAATATGCGGGTGCAGATCACGGTCGCTCGGCCGCTGCAAATGCATGAGGTCACTGCTGCGTTCGAATAAATCGATCCGCAAGTTCGGCGCGGCGACGGCGAACGCCGCAGCCGCCGTTAAGCCGGACGCGCCTGCGCCGATGATGGCAACGCGACCACGCGGGCGAACGATTTGCTCGGCAAGCAGGGCGTCGACGAGATTGAGTGCACGTCTCTGCTGCGAGAGGACCGTCACGCGGGACTCAAAGCACCCCAAGAAGAATATGCAAGTGCCCGGCACCCGCGCGCCGGTCAGAATGAGGGAATCAACCATCGTTGCCCTGAGATTCGCGGCGTCCGGAACCATCAACAAGCCTGGTCATATCGAGCCCACCACAGAGTGTCTGAGCGTGCAGCCTTCGCTCTAGATCGATAACGGGCTTTGCATGTCCCCTGTCCATGCTAGCTGAAGGCAAATAGCTGGAAAGGTCAATTACAATTCGACGCCCAACCGTGCCCTCGATCTTGTGAACGGCACTATCGCGGCATTGCACGGCGCCTGTCGGTTTGATTGCTACCTACCTAGCGCGGGTTAGGTGGGCCGTCATATTCACATCCACCGGTCGCCACCCCCTGAAATGTGTTGCTTTGCCCTGTTGGCAGTATGATCACGCTGGGCCATGTCACACGGGTCGACTGTGACTATTGCCTCCAGTCTAGTGCCTCCGGCACCTCGCTCTGCGGCGGTAGAGGACGTCCGGTTGATGGGGGCAACCGCAGTAACTTAACTACAGCGATGGCCCAGAGCCGCTACCGGCGAGCACTGGCGAATGACTGTTTTCAGGATCGGCTGCCCTCCTTGCCGATGACTTGGTCGAAAACGGGAGTCGTAGCTCAACAGCCGCCGAGGGACGCTCGTGCTTGAGGCCACGCACATTCTACGCGTCATCTGCTATATGCTATGCTCGAATGCCTGATACTGGCTCGCCCAAATTTTACGCCTCCGGGCCCGATACTTCAAAATGTGGGTCGAGTTCAGACTTTTGCGTTATGCCGGCGAACCCGCGCACGCCCATGGGTGCGATCCTTCTTCTCGACACCCAAAAGCTTCATCTCATCTGCGACGAACCCATCTACTTCTTTCTTCGATAAGGATTCACCCGCAGCGCGCTCAATAATACGAGTCAAGCTTTGTGCGATATTAATTGCAGCGCTGCGAGGCTTTCCCCTTCCCGGTTGCCGTGGAAAACGCGGCTCCAACAACTCAATCATGTCCGCCAACAGCCTAATCTCTGTCGACTCTTGACCGCGCGCTGTGCGCTCCTCATCTATGAGTGCCGGCAAGTCAATCTTCAAAGCCGCCAGTGATTTCTGAATTCTGTACAGTCTTTTCAGGCTCTCGCTTGAGTGCAGGTTCCATTGACCCCGCATGAAAGCCGCATGGTTAAGAACGGTGGCAATCTGACCCGCGGCTTCACCAGATATTGGGAGCTTGCACTGGACATATTCAGCGGTCAAAAGCGGCTCGCCCTCGACCTCTGGCTCTTTCTCGAGTTCGGTCATGCTGGAATTCCGACAAGTGAACCAGAGGTTCGGCAAAAAGTTGCCCAGCCATCCATCAATCGCCGTCTGCGCTCGAGTAAGTCCCCCCGTTGGTAAGCCGCCACGGTCTTGTCACCGACAACGTGCGCGAGTGCTGCCTCGGCAATGTCTGCGGATTCCCCAGTTTCTGCAGCCCAGTCACGGAACGAGCTGCGAAAGCCGTGCGCCGTAAGGTCGCTTCGCCCCATCCGACGTAAGGTCATGAGCAAGGCCATGTTGCTGAGCGGCTTCCCCATCCTTGCTCCTGGAAAAACAAAACTGTCCTCGCAGTCCCGCTCCCGCATCTTGCCGGCCTCTCGAACGACCGCCAGTGTGCATTCCGATAGCGGGACGCGGTGCTCACGAGCCGCCTTCATGCGTACTGACGGAACCGTCCAGACCTTCGTTGCGAAATCAAGTTCCGACCATTTAGCTCCCAAGACTTCGGCCGTACGAGCAGCGGTTAGAATAGCAAATCGGAGCGCTAGCGCCGACATTCCGTCCTCGGCTTCTAAAGCCATCATGAAGGATGCGACCTCGGCCCACGGAAGCGCAGCGTGGTGCTTAACCGCCGCCACCTTGGATCGCTTGGGCAGCACGTTTTCCAGGTGCCCCTTCCAGCGAGCCGGATTCTCACCCTCTCGCCAGCCATGAGTTTTGGCGTAGTCCAGCACGGCTTCAATGCGCCCGCGTAGCCGAGAGGCGGTCTCCGGCTTCGTTGTCCAAATGGTCTCGAGGATCTTCGTGATGTGTCCGGTCTCGATCGCTCGCACCGGGATTGGGCCGATCTTAGGGTAAGCATAGGCGGCGAGTGTCGCCGGCCACTGTGCGGCATGCTTCTCGCTCTTCCAGCCCGCGCGATTGCTCTTGATGTAGGTTTCGGCGCACGCTTCGAAGGTCATTGCCTTTGCATCCGCGACCCTTGCAGAGCGGCGTTTCGCGAGGCGCGCCTCAAGCGGATCAATACCGTCTAACTGGAGCTTACGGCATTGACGAGCGCGCTCACGGGCCTCGGACAGCCCGATGGTGTGCAGGGGCCCCAGCCCCATTTCTCTTGCCTTCCCCCCGATCATGAAGCGGAAGACCCAGCTCTTACCGCCTGTTGGCCCGACGTTCAGGTAGAGGCCGGCGCCGTCCCCGTAGATGCCCGTTTCCTTGACCTTCTGCACTTTCGCCGGGGAGAGCTTCTCGATGATCCGGGCCATTTTCGTCCCCCGAACTGTCCCACAAGGAAGTACTGGATATCACGGGACGATGCGGAACGGCAAGGGAATCAGACCATCGGAATGTCTAATGATTTTCGAAGGTTATGGGACAATACAGGACGTTGTGAGATGGTGTTCTGGCGGAGGGGATGAGATTCGAACTCACGGTACGGGTTGACCCCGTACAACGGTTTAGCAAACCGCCGCCTTCAGCCACTCGGCCACCCCTCCGCCGGGAAAGGCATCCGCATAACACGGCGTTTGCGGGCGGAGTTCTACCGGGCCGGTCCAGCGGGGTCAATGACGGCGATGGCCCGAACGCCGGCTATAGGCGACGCTTGAGGGCATCGTTGACCAGGGCCGGATTGCCCTTGCCCGCCATCGCCTTCATCACCTGGCCCACGAAGAAGCCGAAGAGCTTCTGCTTGCCCGACTTGTATTCGGCAAGCTTGTCGGGATTGGCGGCAAGCACCTTCTCGACCGCAGCGTCGATGGCGCCCGTATCCGTCACCTGACGGAGCCCGCGCGATTCGACGATGGCGGCGGCTGGCTCGCCCGTCTCCATCATCGCTTCCAGCACGTCCTTGGCGATTCGGCCATTGATCGTGGCGTCCGCCAGCAAATCCAGGAGACCGCCGAGCGCCGCGGCCGAAACCGGGCTGTCGCCAATGCCGCGGCCAAGCCTGTTCAGCCCCGCGAAGAAGTCGCCGAGCATCCAGTTGGCGGCGATCTTGCCGTCCCGCCCCTCGGCTAGAACCTCATAGAAATCGGCCGTCGCCTGCTCCATGATCAGCACCCCGGCGTCATAGGCCGGCAAGCCGTACCGGCTCATGAAACGCGCCTTCTTGGCATCGGGCAGCTCGGGTAGACCGCTGGCCAGCCCATCCACCCAAGCCTGTTC
This sequence comes from Acidisoma sp. S159, assembly GCF_009766125.1. NCBI lineage: Bacteria > Pseudomonadati > Pseudomonadota > Alphaproteobacteria > Acetobacterales > Acidocellaceae > Acidisoma > Acidisoma sp. S159. Next base: position 215,469 of record NZ_LMUG01000043.1, on the reverse strand, counting down.
GATCACCAGCGGCAGCAGGTCCGGATCCGGGAAATAGCGATAGTCATGCGCGTCTTCCTTGCTGCGCATCGACCGCGTCTCGCTGCGCGCCGGATCGTAGAGGCGGGTCTCCTGCTGCACCGCCTCGCCAGACTCCCAAACAGCGACCTGACGCCGCGCCTCAGCCTCGATGGCCTGCATGACGAAGCGCACAGAGTTGACGTTTTTGATCTCGCAGCGTGTGCGGAATTCCTCGTCCGCTTTTCGCACGGAGACATTCACGTCGGCGCGCATGGAGCCTTCCTCCATATTGCCGTCGCAGGTGCCGAGATAACGCATGATCGTGCGTAGCTTGCGCAAATAGGCGCCAGCTTCCTCCGGCGTGCGCATATCGGGCTCGCTCACTATCTCCATCAGTGCGACACCGGCACGGTTGAGATCAATGAAGGACAGAGCTGGGTCCTGGTCATGCAGCGACTTGCCGGCATCCTGCTCCAGATGCAGACGGGTGACGCCGATCTGGCGTGTTTCACCGCTTTCCAGCAGGATCTCGATCTCGCCTTTGCCCACGATGGGGTGAGCAAACTGGCTGATCTGATAACCCTGCGGCAGATCAGCATAGAAGTAATTCTTGCGGTCGAAGCGGCTGACGAGATTGATTTGGGCGTTCAGACCGAGCCCGGTGCGCACGGCCTGTGCCACGCATTCCGCGTTGATCACCGGCAGCATGCCGGGGAAGCCCGCATCGACGAAGCTCACCTGGCTATTGGGCGGAGCGCCATATTCGGCCGACGCGCCGCTGAACAACTTCGCCCGGGATATGATCTGGGCATGGACTTCCAGCCCGATCACCAGCTCCCAAGGTCCGGTCGCACCCTCGATAATGTAGCTCATCGCAGGCTTCCCACGCGGATTTGCGGTTTCGCGGAGAAACCGGCCGCGCTCTCCAGCGCCTGCCCCACGGCGAAGACCGTTTCCTCGTCGAAATGCTTGCCGATGACCTGCAGGCCTAGCGGAAGGCCATCGCCATCGAGCCCCGCCGGCACCGAAATTCCAGGCACGCCGGCGATCGAGGCCGGGACCGTGAAGACATCGTTGAGATACATCTTGACCGGATCATCCATATTCTCGCCGACACCGAAAGCAGCTGACGGCGCTGTCGGCGTCAGCAGCGCATCGACTTGTCCGAAGACATCCGTGAAGTCCTTGAGAATCAGCGCGCGGACCTTCTGCGCCTTCAGGTAGTACGCATCGTAGTAGCCGGCTGACAACACGTAAGTGCCAATGAGAATGCGGCGCCGCACCTCTGCGCCGAAACCCGCCGCGCGTGTCTCCTCGTACAGATCTGTCAGATCCTGCGCCGGGACGCGCAACCCGAATCGCACGCCGTCATAGCGGGCGAGGTTGGACGAGCATTCAGCGGGCGCCACGATGTAATAGGTTGCGAGGCCATATTTCGTGTGCGGCAGAGAAACATCGACGATCTCGGCGCCCGCGTCGCGCAGCCAGTCTAGGCCCTGCTGCCACAGCCGCTCGATCTCGGCCGGCATGCCGTCAGCATGATACTCGCGCGGCACGCCGATGCGCAGACCCTTCACCCCGCGACGGCAAGCGGCCGCGTAATCGGGCACCGGCCAGTCCATGCTAGTACTATCGCGCGGATCGTGGCCGGCCATGGAGCCGAGCAGGATGGCCGCATCCTCCACCGTGCGGGCAAAGGGTCCCGGCTGATCCAGCGAGGAGGCGAAGGCGACCACGCCAAAGCGCGAGCAGCGGCCATAGGTGGGCTTCATACCCACTATGCCGCAGAAGCTCGCGGGCTGGCGGATCGAGCCGCCGGTGTCGGTGCCGGTCGAGCCCAAAGCCATGCCCGAGGCGACCGCCGCCGCCGAGCCGCCCGAGGACCCGCCCGGGACGAGTTGAGTATTCGACCCCTGGCGCTGCCATGGATTGATGGTCGGCCCGAAGGCCGAAGTCGTCGTGGAGGAGCCCATGGCGAATTCGTCGAGATTGGCCTTCCCGAGGAATACTGCGCCATCCCTTAGCAACTGGCGGGTGACCGTGCTTTCGTAGGGCGGCACAAAGGGTTCCAGGATGCGGCTGCCCGCGGTGGTGCGGATGCCGTTCGTGCAGAAGAGATCCTTGATGGCGAGGGGGATGCCGGCGAGCGGACCACCCTCCCCGCGCGCCAAAGCCCCATCGGCTGCATCGGCGGCGGCCAGCGCCGTCTCGGGCGTGACCGTGATGAAGGCGTTCAGGCTTGGCTCCAAAGCCTCGATAGCAGCGAGATGCGCTTCCGTCAGTTCCCGCGCCGAGATGGTCTTCGCCCGCAACGCATTACGCGCGCCAGCGATGGTGAAATCGAGCGTATCGGTCATTCGACGACTTTCGGCACGGTGTAGAAGGTTCCGGCCCGAGCCGGGGCATTGGCGAGCACCGCCTCGGTTTGGTCGCCATCAGTGACAACGTCCGCACGCATGGCGAGAGTGGCCTGTCCGACGGAGGCCAAAGGATCAACGCCCGAGACATCGACCTCGTTCAATTGCTCGATCCAGCCGAGGATGGCGCCGAGTTCACCCCGCAGGCGCGACACCTCCTCATCGCCCAGGCGGATGCGCGCCAGTCGCGCAATGCGACGCACCACGGCGTCGTCGAGGGGGGCAGCTGAGGCCATGAGGTGCCGAGATCCCTTGGGAGTTTGAGAGCGGCGGACCATAAAGGCGCCCATGCCCATCATCAACCTGACTGACCTTGTTACCAACCTGTCCGCGGAAGAGCGCCTCATCGGTCTCGACCCAGGCTCCAAAAACATCGGCGTCGCGCTGTCGGATGTCCGGCGGCGGGTCGCCAGCCCTTACGGCACCCTGCCGCGGAACAAGATCAAGGCGATCGCCTTCCAGATCACCAAGCTCGCCGAGCGTGAGCAGGCGGGCGGCCTGGTGGTCGGCATGCCGCTGGAGGAGGACGGCCGCATGGGTCCGCGTGCCCAAGCTGCCCGCGACTGGGCCTGGGCCTTGTCCGAGGAGGTCGGACTGCCGGCGGCGATGTGGGACGAGACGCTCACCACCGCAGATGTCCATGAGATGCTTATTGGCGAGGCCGATCTTGGACGACGGCGCCGCGCCCAGGTGATCGACCGCCTGGCGGCAGCCCGGATTCTGCAGGGCGCGCTGGACAGTCTGGGGGACGCCCAACAACCGCTGGCGTGACCCCTCACTGGCAGGGCTTGATCATGCAGCCCCTGCGCGTCTATATGCCGCCCACCCAAGGCGGGGCCATAGCTCAGTTGGGAGAGCGCCTGAATGGCATTCAGGAGGTCGTCGGTTCGATTCCGATTGGCTCCACCATGGATTTAAAAAACTTAGCGGCCGGATTAGGTACGCTCCGAAGGCGGCCAGGTGGCGTGGCTCTCGGTCAATGCCGGCGCATTCGGCCTGCGCACCAAGTCGATTGCCCGATCCGGGTCGCGAGGCATTCCGTTACGACCTCTCTGACTTGACGGCGTCTCCTTTGAATACACATGTCTTTTCGGTCTCGGAGTGACTCTGGCCGTTGCGACCAAGGAGACGAGATGAACACGTATGTCATAGTCGCGGTTACTGCCCTTGCCTTCACGACGGGGACCGCGATGGCGCAATCTACAACATTGGTTCCCGCGCCATCCACCGTGGTCCCCCCGCCGCCTGGCACCCTGAGCGTCACCGAAACCAAGAAAACCGATGACGGTTTCGGCGACAAGACCGTCTCCGAGAAGACCACCTACGGAAACGCGAATGGGGCCGTCGCAAACACGACGACCACCACCATAAGGCAGCCGCCGCCACAAGTCATGGTGACGACCAAGCTCAAGGTTACAACAAGCGCGCCTCAATAAGCGCAGATCCATCCCCGACAGGAGAGACAACGATGACCGTCAATAAACGAGGTTTCCGGCTGGCACTCAGTGTTCTGCTATTGGGAGGTGCATCCGCCTTGGGGGGATGCATCGTCAATCCGCCCCCCGCGGCTCCCGTCGCTCCCACCACGACAGAAAGCACCACCACGACCACCCAGCCGATGCCAATGGCGCCGCCAGTCTCATCAACGACCACGACGACACAGACGAATCCATAGTCTGGAATCGTTCTGACCGAAGGTGCCGGTTCGATACCGGCATCTCAATTGCTTGAAAGGCTCGGCCAACACTGAACAATCGAAGCTATGGGGTGCGCGAAACCTCTGACACCGCAATTTCGGGCGGTTGAGCGCCCGTCATGTCTATAGCGAGAATTAACTCTTGGTCGAAACTGATGCCATGCTCTCGAGAACACCGTCTCTTCGGATCAGACCGTGGAAGAGCGCCGCGCCTAAATGGGCGAGGAAGGTGAGGAATAACAGGTAAGCCAGAACCGTATGTGACTCGCGGAGCACCGCGTACAGAGCGGGGTTTTGCGGCAGGATCGGTGGCAGCGCCCAGGGTCCGAACAGTATGATCGGATAGCCTCCAGCGGAGAGCATCCCCCAGCCGATGAGCGGCATAGCGAACATTAGCGCGTAAAGCAGGAGATGCGACGCCGTAGCGGCTAGACGCTGGATCGGCGGCAGCGAGGCCGGAAGCGGCGGCGGTTTATAGATCAATCGATTGATGACGCGGATCACCACCAGAATGAGAATCGCTATTCCTAGCGGCCTATGGATCGCTAGAAGCAAATGGTAACGCTGCGAGACTGACGTCACCATCCCCACGCCAATAAACAGCATGGCCAATACCAGCACCGCCATGACCCAGTGCAGCAGGCGCGACGATGCGGAAAAACGCTGGTGATTTGTCATGACTTACCTCCGGCAGCGACCTCTTGTGGCGTGACGGCACTGGGCGGCTTCTCGCTTCGCTCGTTCTCACGCAGAGTGAAGGAACGAGAATAGGTCGCGGAACGCGTGCTTAGCAGCGGATCGTCTGATGGCTCGATGCCTGAGGGGAGAACCGTAGGGTCGTAATTGACGTTGATGCAGGGTCCTCCATCCTCGCTAGCCAAGTGATCAAGCGACACCGTTCCGGCGTCAATTTGCTGACGGTCCGACGGCCATAGCAGCGTCGGATTCGTGGTGTCCGTGGGTTGCCCGACGGTGACCATAAGCCGCCATTGCACCGGCTTCTTCGCGACCTCGGCAATGAGGGCATCAAACAGGCCGTTTTTGCCGACGACCGGTGGAGCGTCACTGGCAGCCACAAACGGCTGCACCGGAACCGCCGACCATTTGACCTGAGTTACGTCACCCGCCGCATTGATGAATCGGAACGTGTTAATGGAGTTGTAGGTTGTGTTCGCGAAGCCGGAGGATACGGCGCGGGTCTTGATAATCCCAATTGCCGGCAGAAAAGCAGGGTGCGCGGCAACGAAAGCCTCCATCTTTGCTGGATCTGGCTTTCCCGACATTTTGTCGGGCAAGGAGGCGATCATCTGGTCGTAGAACTCTTGCGCGTTCAAGAATGGGAAGACCGGTATGTTGATCATTCCCGTGCGCCACTCCTCGCCGTTTTGGGGGAGGAAGCGGAGCGCAAGGCTGCGTACGGTCGCCGGCTCGTCCGGGATGAACGGCATGCCGCCCGCGAACGCGATCCGTGCGACGACGGGCACGCGGCCTGAGGCGAATAACATGGCCTTGGAAAGCGACACCGCCTTCCCGTCACTCTCGAACCAGCCAGTTGCGCAGACGCCCTTGGCGTGATTGCGGCGGAAGCCTGGATGAGGCCCGTTCGTCGCCTCGAAGCCCGCTATCATCCGTTGCGGCGTTAGCCGACCAGGGGAGAACCACCCGCCGGTATAGGCAAAAGCCGCCGTAGAGCAGAGCAGAACCACACCGATCCCTCCCAGTCTCGCCACGATCGCGGCCGGGCTGAGAGGCGGGCGTCTGTCGGCGGGGTCGCGCAGATAGTCGGGCATCGTGCTACTCCGTCCATGCGCGTCTCTGTGGCCACGCGTGGAAGTGCGCCACAGAATACGTCCATGCTATGGGAAGAGCGACCAAGCCTCAAGCCTGACCGCCGTCTCGTGCGATTGCGACCAGTCAATGAATGCGCCGCGCATTGCGGAAGCCCAGTACTGCAATTGATCTCTTTTGTCCGGCCATCAGGAAGGTTCCCCGGGACACCGCCTATTACTTGGGCCGTTATGTACGGCGCCGCGGCGAGTTCCTCTTCTCGAAACGACCAGTCGCGATGACGCATTTGTTGTCGTCCTAGACTCGACGCCGCATAAGCTCGGTCAACACTTCGAGGAGACGAGCCCATGGATCACGACGCCGGCTGGGCCGCCCGACAAATCACCCTGGCCTCCGTTGGCGCGGACGGCCAAAGCGCGGACCTGACACTCCCTTGCCGCTGGGTGGAATACATCCAGACATGGGACGGCGATGCACCGCCCTTCTTTATCGTCCATGTCAGTCACACCGACCGCCTGGGAACGGCCGACTGGCAATCGCTCGCCTTCGAGGACCGCGGCGGAAAGTCTCATAGCTACCTTGTTCGAGACGTCAGGGAGATCCGGCCGAATGTCGTGCGGCTGACGAAGGTCGGTTGAATACCCGGTAAAGCTGTCCCACGACGGCCACGGCCTGAGGCCGGGCTGCCCCGGGTGTCCCGCGCGCCAGGCCAGATCGGTGATAGGATGCACCCTGCAAAGGGGCACGCTCATGACCTACGATATTTCGGACCTCCACAGCGGGAACATCCCGCCCTGGCACGGCGCTACAATCGTCTATGGCCGGGCGTGGATGATCCTCGATCACTTGCGGAAGAATGGCTTCGTCCCGGACTGCAAGACCGATTTCAAGGTCAAGACACTGATCAACGCCGATATGGCGAGTTTGATCTCGGCGCTCGAAGGCGGTGACGAGGCGCGGGTACGCCAATCCGTAACTAGCAACCTTCGTTTCCTCACGGTGCAGCAATTGGCCGAGACCAGCCGCTGAGCTGCCGCGGGCGCCAGTGCCTGCTGGCGTGAACATCGTCCCATCGCGCCGTCGCCGCCAACGCATAGGGCAGTGCGCGCGGCCGGAAGAGCCGTGACAGGCCAGGGAGGCGGGCCTACCGTCCTGGCGCGCCAAAGAAAAGAAACGGAGGATTCGTTATGACCAGTTCAAGCCAGACCTCGGTCGAGATGGCCCATCTTATCCGCGCAGGCGAGGCCCAAGCTGCCGCCACCCTGACCGCCCTCGTCCTCGGGACGATCAAAACCGCTGACACGATCCCCGCCGTCATCCTCACCTACAAGGAGGTTTACAGGGCCATGTTTGGCCGGGAGCCTTGACAGAGCGAGGAGCTCGGTGGCGGCCATTGCGGGTTCACCCGTTCGTGACCGCTCGGCGCCTCCGAAAAAATTAACTTGCCCCGCGTTCCGCCATATACTGACAAAATCACCGGCGCGGGTCTGTCCTTCAGGGGCGGCTGAGCGGCGCATCCCGCGCCAGAAGAGGCGCAGGGAGGTGGATGTGGCCGAATACCGAATTTATCTCGTAAATCCCGCTGGACGGGTTGCGGGGCGTTTCGATGCGGTTTGCTCCAGCGACAACGAGGCTCGTTTCGCCGCAAAAAATCACCTCAAACCCGGTGAGCAAGCCGAAGTTTGGACGGGCGACCGATGCGTCGGGCAAGTATATGCGTCTGTGAATGGTGCGAATATCGCGCTGGAAGCGGTGGCTGGCGCAGCGATGAGGCATCCGAAGGCGAGCGGCACCCCACAGCTTTCACGCTGAAGCCTGGTGATTTTCGCCCTCAGCGGAGAACCGGACGGCAAGGGCTGTCCGCGCCGCACGGTTCGTGACTACGTGGGGCGTTGCGTGCGCGTGGTGACAACTGAGCGCTAGCCTCTGTTGTTCCCGATCCCCGTCGTCTGGGAGACACCGGTCCAGGTCGATCCCCCGTTTGGAAACTCCGAAATCCCACAACTGACCAACCCTAGGAGCATGGCGATTAAGACTAGGCGACAGCAGCGGGTTGTACCGAACATATTGCGCATTCTCCGTCTAAGATCCTGATTGGCAAGTAAGATAATCCCGCAGCCGATCCAGCCAAGCCTGGAGGCCTGACCTTAGGAAATCTGATCGCAACATAGAATTCATAGTCTGCCGCGCCCTCCCCGGCTCGGGCATTTCAATAAGTTAACCCTATTTTAACCGCGCTCTGGTGACGCTAAGCCGATAGTGGGCAAGGTCATCAATTCCAGGTGGTGGGAATGCCGGTCCGACGAGCATCGATGAAGGCAGAAGTAAAGCGACGATACTCGAAGAAGGAAAAGCTTCGCGAGGAGACGAAAAAGAGTCGCCCTAAGAAGCGCCTTGCTCCGGATCGCCCTGCCGAACAGGGCGTGTAGACACCGCCCGGCTTAGCAACGTCTAAGTCGCCATGCCCTCGGTCTCGATCAACGATAGGCGCGGCGGCGGCGCGCGCAGCGAGGCAACTTCGACCCGATCGCGACCGAGCTGTTTTGCGCGATACAACGCGACATCAGCAGAAGCGAGCAGCTCGTTGGCGCTTCCGCAGGTCTCTGGAACGCAGGCGACACCGAGGGACGCGGTAACAGCGAGGCCCCCTGCCTGCGTCAACTCGGAGATGCGGCCACGAATTTGCTCGGCTTTGCCGGCCGCTAAGGCCAGCGGGCAGTCCGGTAGCAGGACGGCCAGTTCCTCGCCACCGTAGCGGCAGGCGACATCAGTGCCCCGCAGGCATGAAAGGATCGCCGAGGCCGCATCCCGCAGCACCGCGTCGCCAGCGCTATGACCATGCTGGTCGTTGAGCCGCTTGAAGTGGTCGAGGTCGATCATAATGGCGGAAATTGGCGCTTTCCGGCGCTCCGCCTCCAGGCACATGCGCTCGAGCATTTCCTCGAGGAAACGTCGGTTGTACAGGCCGGTCAGGGCGTCTCTCAGTGCCTGATTGCGCAGCCTCTCCCGCAGCGCGAGGCTCGAAAGCGCCAGCGACATCGCATCGGCCATGGCTGCGGCGACCGGTTGCGCCGCCAGGAGACGCGCAGGCCCATCGGCCACGGCCGGGTCCGCACTGATCTCGAGAAGTCCGTAGAGTTCGCCCCGTGCGGCCATCGGGATCTCCAGAGACACTTGGCGCTCGTTGACATGGCTGCAGCGCAATGCGCCGTTCTCAGCACGGTTCATATGCGGCTTGCCACGCTTGAGAGCCCAGCAGGCATTGGGTGCGAGGTGGCCGGCACTCGCTTCGGAGGAACCACCCCAGCGTGTCGCGAGGTCGAGCCGGTCGCGGGAGTTGTTGAAGACATACAGCGCGCCGCCGAGGCCCGGAAGGAGCCTGGTGGCGGTCGCCCGTAGCACCTCGTTCGTGTCCTCCTGCCCCGCCGCGCTTTGCAGCATGTCGGCCATGGAAAACAGCTGCTCGGTTTGCTCGCGCGCTGCGAAACCGGTGTTGATCGCGCGGATGATGCGACCGAAGGCATAAATCATCGCGAGAGCGGCCAGCGCCACCGCGGCTAGGTTAATGAACTGATATGCTCGGCTAATCGCGTCGGCCGTTTCGCTCCAGCGGTCGGCCATCTCATGCGCCCGTGCGACGTATAGCGCGATCTGCTGCTGTAGCTGATCCCTCGCCGCTTGCACCGCAGGAGAGAACAGCACTGCGGCCGCTTGGTCTCGTTGATTGACGTCCTCGAGATGGATCGCCGCTGACCATGCGTCGAGCAGTTGGCCGAGCGCTGCACGGGTACCGATATGCGAGCCGGACGCTAGCCCGGCCTGGGCAGGCAGTTTCGGCAGAATCGTGGGCGCGAGGTCGTCAAGGGCCTGCAGCGCGAGTTGGTATGGCAGCAGCTCTTCCGCCCGCCCGGTCAAGACATAGCCGCGCACACCGAAACCACCCTCGATGAGGGCGTCGCCGAACTGCTGGCCTTGCGCAAGTTGGTCCGCGTAGCGATCGCTGCGAGCATCGTTGTATTTGTCGGTTAGAAAATCCGCGACCGTGATCAGGCCGATCAGCAGGATGAGGCCCACGATGACAGCCGGCATGATCGCGGTACGGCTGCGCTGAAGCCCCCAGAAGCGGGGCGCAGCCTGCCTCTGGCGAGGATGGTCGTGAACAGCCACGGGGTGCGTACCCTCAGTTGAAATAGCCAAGCGGTTGAATAACACCCCACAAACAACACCAAGTGGTTGAAACGCAAGGACGAACTACCGCGGATCCGGCACTGTCGCCATGGCAGGTGCCAGGACGGTCGCAACCGCAGCACAATACTGGTCATCGTTACTGATCTCAGCTATGACTACTGAGCTACGCCACAAAAAGTGATGACCGTTGCGAACTTCCAGCCTTACGCCACAGCAATGCCGGGGCGCGCGTGCTATGCTCAATATGAGGCGTAAGGATCTCGCTGTGGCCGCCTCGGTAGGCCATAGTACTCTGTTCGATTTCGAGACCGGCAAACGAAATCCTCATCCGCGAACCCTAGCCGCCATTCGCTCGGCGCTTGAGGGGGCGGGAGCGGAATTTATCGAGAGGGAAAGCGGCGAAGTCGGGGTGACTCTCCGACCGGAGGTAGAATGAGCTTCGAAAGCCTCCGTTTATTGTGAGTGCCACGCTCTTCACTGCGTGTGCCGGTCACTTCTTCTTGCGGTAGAAGGCGGGCGTTTTCGCCTCACATGGGCGCCAGGTTACGTTTTGTAGCAACTCAGGGGCGAGCGCCGGCGCTAATTTCAAGCTATGCACATTGCCATCCACGAGATGGAGACGGCCTTGGGTGTGTGGCGATTGAAGCTTCATAATCCCGATGGAGTCCGCGAGGATGACCGTCGGTTCGATGATTTGAGGACCGCGCTGGCCGCCGCGCGCGTCATTCGCGCGAAGCGCCCTGACCTCCGACTTGTCGTAACCGTGCCGTCGGACGCTTCAGAGGAAGACCGCGATCGCGTGCGGCAAATCGGCACTTATCTCCCGCCAGACGCCGATTGATTCGCTGGCCGCCCATGGCGGCCTGCGAAAAGGACGATGGTTTGCAAGGTGTCGCGGAGAGCGCGGCGGGCGCCGTAACGCCAGTGACAATCGTTACGAATGCGCCTAATCTTCGTGCGACAGGAGGCTCGTATGAGACCCCGTGCGGCTGTCACGATGATGCTGGCAGCAAGCTTGGCACTGAACACTGCCGGAATGGCGCGCGCGGCCGGTTTGGCCTGCTGGAACAAGAGCCTTCCGATTGCGGCACCGACGGACATCTCCTGTGTCCCGCTGACACGCGATTTCCTGCGGAGCATGCGCGGGGTCAGCCGCGCGCAGGTTATAAGCTCGATGGGGGCAACTGGCCGCCCGAGCGAGGATCGCCTTCACTACCTAAGCAATTACGGTGATGGAAAACAGCTCGGAGCCGGGGAGGTGAATTTCACCTTCGACGCCGACGACCGCGTCATCAGCATCGATGCGATAGTAGTGCAGCCTCACCAAGCGAGGACCATCGACTTCCAGTGGGACTCCGTCGGCTACCAATGCTCGGATTTCCCGGAGAGTCGGTTGCCCTGCAGCGCCCGGTAGCTATTCTTAGCCGACCTCGGGTATCGAACTACTTTGTCCAAGGAGCTCCGCTAGCAGCGGATAAAGGTCTGGCGGCCCAGCGGCGAGCGGATTGCCCTGCCACAGGCCCTCGTTTGCCATGAAATTCGAGACGCGCCCGTTGGCCGCCTCGACGACAGCCACGGCGCCCAAGCAATCCCAAGAATTGATGTGCTGCTCGACATAGCCGATGAGCCTACCGCAAGCGACATAGCAGAGAGTGAGCGCGCCTGAGCCTTCCCGATAGAAGGTTCCGCCCGCATGAAGAACACGGCCAAACATTTCCAAGAAGGTCGCGGGTGCAGAGCGCGATGAATAGCCGATGCCGAGTATCCCGTCTGCAAAACTCGCCGCCTTGCTGACGGTGATCGGATGACCGTTCAGTGTCGCGCCCGCATTTCTTCTCCCAACAAACAGCTCCTCCCGCACCGGCGCATAAACGAAGCCCATCTCGACAATTCCGTTCAGGACGAAAGCGATAGAGACACACCAGGCGCTCATGCCGCTTATGAAAGGCTGAGTGCCGTCAATCGGGTCTACGACCCAGATGCCGCCTTCGTTCTCAACCTCACTCCGTCCTGTTTCCTCTCCCAAGAAACCGTCTTCTGGGAAGCGTGATTTGAGGCGGTCCTTGATGAGAATTTCGACGTTCAAATCCGCCTCGCTCACTACATCCTGCGGACCCTTGTTCTTGACGGTGAGTGTTTCCAGCCGGAGAAAGTATGAATGCGCCAGCGCGCCTGCTTCCTTCACCAAAATGGCTGCGAAGTCGAAGCGAGCGTCCAGGTCACATGCCTGCATATCGATTCTTCTCTCTGTTAGACGCAGCGACTGGCAGTGGAAGCGTCTCGCCAGAGCCACGCAGCACCACGTACGCCGCTCGAATCGCCGTGGAGCGCTTTGCGGATCGGTGTGGAGAATACCGGCGAAAATGTATAGCGCGCTATGCTTTCGGGAAGATCGACATAAAGCTCATCAATATTGGACATCCCGCCGCCCATCACGAAGATGTCAGGATCAAGCGTGTTCACGACCACGGATAGGCCACGCGCGGCCCGATCCACATAACGCCGCCATACGAGAGTGGCGAGATGATCGCCATTTCGCATTTTCTCAACAATCTCGCGAGACTTCAAGGGAACATCCGCATGCCGAGCATAGTCGGCCTCGAAAGAGCGGCCGGAGATCCAGGTCTCCAAACAACCGTGTTTGCCGCAATAGCAGGGCGCGCCAGGGGTCTCGGCTGGGGTTGAAAATGGCAGAGGATTATGGCCCCACTCGCCCGCGCTATTGTTCGCACCGTGATGAGCGCGGCCGCCCACAGCGATTCCGGCGCCCGCACCACTTCCCAGGATGACCGCAAAAACAACATTGAAATTGGCACCGGCGCCATCCACAGCCTCGGAAGCGGCAAGGCAATCGGCATCATTCTCGACACGAATTGGTCGCTGAAGGGCCTGCCGCAGATCGGCCTCAACTGGCTTGCCCAAAAGCCAGGTTGAGCTTGCGCCTTTGCCAAGACGTGACAGGGGCTCCAGTGATCCCGGGATGCCGATGCCGATATGGCCGGTCATTCCGGTCTCGCTCTCAAGCCGGGCGACCAGATCGACGATGACCCCAATGCATCCGCGATAATCCTGCCGCGGCGTATCCCGCCGTATTCGCAGAAGTTCCCGGCCTTCAGGCGAGAGCGCCACGCCTTCGATCTTCGTTCCGCCCCAGTCGATCCCGACAAGCATCGAGGGGTACTATCCTCGGCCGACGAAGGGCATTTTGGTTGCCATGACGGTTATCGTCTGGACATTCGCGTCGGGTGGCATCGATGCCATGAAGACAACGCTGCGCGCGACTGCCGCGACATCCATGACCGGTTCGACCGCGATTCTGCCATCTGCCTGCGGCACACCGGTTTGCATCCTGGCTGCCATGGGGGTGAGCGCATTGCCAATGTCGATTTGGCCGCAAGCGATGTTGTGCTGCCGCCCGTCGAGGGAGAGCGACTTCGTCAGGCCAGTCACTGCGTGCTTTGTCGCGGTATAAGCGATTGAGTTCGGGCGTGGCGCATGCGCCGAGATCGATCCGTTATTGATGATACGGCCACCCTGCGGATTCTGATCGCGCATCAGGCGAAAAGCACCTTGAGCACACAAGAAAACGCCCGTCAGATTGACTGAGACAACAGTGTTCCACTGCTCGAAGGTCAGTTCGTCGGGCGACGCGGAGACGTTGACGCCGGCATTGTTGAATAGAAGGTCCAGACGTACGAAGCGCTGACGCAAAGTCTCGAACAGCGCATCGACCGCCTGCGGGTCGGCGACATCCGTCGACTTGATCATGGCGGCGGGCCTGCTTTCGCCCGCCAGCGCCGCCGTTTGCTCTAGCGCTTCCACGCCCCGGCCGGCGAGGACTACATTCCAACCATCGGCCAAGAGAGCCAATGAAACCGCGCGGCCAATCCCGCCGCCGGCACCTGTAACTAAGGCCACTCGCTCAGCTTTCATGGCTGATCTCCTTTAGGGACGCCCGAACCAGCGCTAGGGCATGCCTTTTTTGCATCCCTGGGAATGTGACGCCAGCCTCCCGGGTTATTTTCCTGGCGTCAGCGGAAACTCATTTTCCCCAGATTTTCGCGTAGGCGTCCCGGTAGTGATTGTCCGGGTCATAGATATCCTTCTTGCCGCCGTCTTGATCGACGTTCTTCGCCGTAACGAGATGCACCGGCGCGACATAGCCCGATGGCGCCTGTCCCGCGAAGGCACGATTGAGCTCGTCGATCACCTGCCAACCCTGGAGGATCAGAGGCTCCGGCACCGTCGCCGCCTGAAACTGACCGGACCGGATCCGCTCATAGGCCGAGATGCTCCCGTCGCCCGCGCTGATATTGACGGGCGGCCCGGCCGGGTCACGGCCCGCGTCGGTGAGGGACGGCCCCATGAAATCGTAATAGAGGTCATTGATCGCGAGGGAATAGGTCCATTTCGCGCCATAACGCTGCAGCAGAGAGGTAGTGAGCTGCGGCATGCGCGTGCTGGTATCCGCGAGCGGCGTGTCCTCGAAGGACAGGATCGTGCATTCGGTGCAACGTTTCACCTCGTCGCGCATCATCCGGGCTTTCGACAGCGCAATCGCATAGGCACTATCGGTGAAGACGATGACGCCGGCATGTCCGTCGCTCATCGCAATCGCATAGTCGGCGGCAACCTTGGCCACATTAGCGCTGTCGCTCGTGATATTGGTGAAAACATGCTCGTCCGGCATCGCGCCCGGCTTCGGGCCGCCATGCCAGGCGACAATCTTTACGCCCTGGTCGACCGCCTGCTGGATGCTCGCGGCATTTTGCACGACGTCATAGCCACCGATGACGATCCCATTGGGCTTGAGCGCCATGGCCTGGCCGAAAGCGGATTGAATGCCGGATATACTCCCTTGCCCGTCGAGCACTCGGATCGTCCAACCGATCTTGGCACCCGCCTGCTTGACGCCGTCGCCAACCTCTTGAATGCCGCCGTTGCGAAGATCCGCTGCGACATACACGACGGTTTTACCTGTTGCCGCGACGGGCCCCGTGGTCGGGCCGGTCCAGGCTGATGCAGGCGCCGTCGCGGCGGCGACCACCGCCTTCGCCTGGGACAGCACGTTATCTGCTCGTGCCGCCGCTGAAAAGCCGAGTAAGAGCGCCACGCCGAGGAAGACCGCGCCGCACATTTCGGTTTCGGTAAGTCTCATCAGTATTTTTCTCCCTTGATCTTGGGCTCGATGATCGGCGCGCCGCCGTCACCTTACGCAAAGATCAGCTTTCGAGGGGGGTCGGATCACCTTGCACACGCCGCTCGATTCCTCCCGCGCCTTCTTGCCGATCTTCGCCGGATGTTCACCCCATTACTATGCAGGGCGGGCCACTACACTTGAATGTGCGCGGTTGCCTCGGCATAACATCGATCGTTCCTAGGAAGAAGTTTTTTGTGGTGGGGGTGGTGGTGCGAACAGGTGGGGTAAAGCGATCGGATCTCTTCAATCTCGATGGGCGTCTTGCGGTGATCACGGGTTCGAGCCAGGGGATCGGCTTCGCGATCGCCGAAGGTTTGGCGGAGGCGGGCGCGCGGGTCGTGCTGAATGGCCGAGACGCAAGCCGGCTGTCCGCGGCAGCCCACGCGCTCGGCGCGCAAGCTCTTCCGGCCGACAACGGGCTCGGTGCCTTCGATGTCACGGATCCGACAGCGGTTGAAGCCGGAATTGCCCGGATCGAGGCTGAGGTTGGGCCGATCGATATCCTCGTCAACAATGCCGGTATCCAGCGGCGCCAACCCCTCGACGAGTTCTCTGTTGAGACTTGGCGGGAGGTGATGCGGACGAACCTCGATAGCGTGTTCTTCGTGGGTCAAGCCGTCGCACGCAGGATGATTCCCAGAGGCCAGGGTAAGATCATCAACATTGCGAGCCTGCAGAGTGAGGCGGCCCGTCCGACAATCGCGCCGTACACGGCGTCGAAGGGTGCGGTGAAGATGCTGACGCGCGGGATGTGTGCGGATTGGGCGCAGCATGGGCTGCAGATCAACGCGATCGGCCCGGGCTACTTCGAAACTGAGCTGAACAGCAAGCTGCGCGACGATCCGGTATTCGATGCGTGGCTGCGCAAGAGGACACCATCAGGCCGCTGGGGGCGCGTCGAGGAGCTCAAAGGGGCCGCGGTGTTTTTGGCCTCGGCCGCTTCGAGCTTCGTGAACGGTCAGGTGATTTACGTGGATGGCGGGGTGCTGGCGGTTCTTTGATACGACGCGAGTTGCCGTCCTTTCGCGCCCAGCATCAGGCGCACGCGCCAGGGTCACGGCTTATCATGTGACCCCGGACATTTCCTCTCAGTGTGGGATCATCCAAGGGACAACATATTGCTGGAGAAGAGCGAGGAGGCCGACCAGCAAAGTGAGAAAGACACTATGCTTGAAGGTTCGCCGAAAAACATTGCCCTCCTGTCCAACGAGTTCGGTGACGGAGACACCGGTTGCGATATTCTGCGGTGAGATCATCTTACCCATCACGCCGCCGGACGAGTTCGTTGCGGCAAAAAGGATGGGGTTGAGCTTGAGTTGATTCGCCGCCACGACCTGCAAATTCCCGAACAGCGCATTGCCCGAGGTGTCGGAGCCCGAGAGGAACACAGCGACCCAGCCGAGGAAGGCAGAGGCAACCGGAAATAGCAGGCCACCCAGGGATGCGACCGCTTTACCAAGTGTATATGTCATCCCGCCATAATTCATCACATAAGCAAGCGCGATGATGAAGGCGACGGTAAGGATCGCCAGCCGGAGCTGAATGAAGGTACGGCCGAAGCAGCGAAAGAATTCGGTTACGCTGACACCAAGCAGCAGCGCCGTGGCGATAGCCGAGACGAAAATCGCGGTTCCCGTCGCGAACGGTTGAAAATCCCAAATCGCGGCATAGGGCTTATTATAGAGGGTAATGAAAACCGCATTATGCAGCCCGGGCCAGGGGAGTTTCTGCTCGCCAATCAGGAAGATCTTCAGGGTGGTCCAGATAATGACGACCGCGGAGACCAATAGCCAAGGCACCCAGCCTTGCCAACCAGAAACCTTCGACAATCGCCCCTGCCCCGCCGCGACATGTTTCATCGCGAACCGCGCATCAGGCGCCGGCGACCATATTTTCAGGAAGCCGATCGAGACGATCAGCGAGACGAGAGAGGCGAGCACATCGGTCAGACGATAGTCGAGGTAGTTCGATGTGAAGAACTGCGTCAGCGCGAAGCTGCCACCGGCGACGAAAAGCAGTGGCAGCAATGCCCGAACGGACCGCAAGCCTCCGAAGACGAACATCACATAGAACGGCAAGAGGAAGGCGAAGAATGGCAACTGCCGCCCCACCATTGCCCCTAGCGACACATCCGATAGATGCGTGACGGAGCCGAGAACGGTGACGGGAACGCCGAGCGCGCCAAAGGCCACTGGAGCGGTGTCGAAAATGAGCGTGAAGGTCAGCGCCTCAATTGGCGCCCAGCCAATCATAATGAGCAGCGACGAGATAATGGCGACCGGCGTACCGAATCCGGCGATGCCCTCCAGCAAAGCGCCGAAGCAGAAGCCAAGTATAATAAGCACAACCCGCTTGTCGTCGGGCATATGCTCCAGCACCCAATCCCTGAAGGCGTCGAAGCGTCCCGAGACGACGGCGATATTGTAAATGGTCAGCGCGGCGACGACGATCCACATGATCGGCCAAAGCGCGAAAACCACGCCCGCGACGGCCGAGTCGAGGGTGATGCCGACGGGCACATGCCAGCCCAGAACCGCGACCAGGATACCAACCACAAGCCCGGCCAGCGCCGCCTCCCACCCAGGGCGACGCAGCCCCCCGAGAAGAACGAGCACGGTCAGGATCGGCAGGGCCGCTACGATGAACGAAAGGCCCAGACTTCCCGCTATCGGCGTAAGATATTGCTGAAACATCCGTATTTTCCTCCCCGACCTCATGAGGGAGCAACCTGGCACCTCACGTCAAAGCATTACTGACCGATCCGCCGACCGGATCTGGGTCGATCCGCAGGCATCGGGCCATAGACCCGCACAGTCAACCCGGCCGAGAGGCCCCGGTCATGTTCAGATAGAGCGCATAGACCGAGCTGCTGGCCGCCATGAACAGCCGGTGTCCTCGCCTGCCGCCGAAGCACAGATTGGCGCAGGTTTCGGGCAGGTGTACCTTTCCGATGAGATCACCATCCGGCGCGTAGCAACGGACGCCGTCCTCAGCCGGGTCCGCCCATCCCATGCTGCACCAGACGTTCCCATCCGCATCCGTCCGCAGCCCATCCGTGAGGCCCGGAGCGAAGCCATCCGCGAACACTCGGCCACCGCTGAGCTTGCCGCCCTTCACGTCAAAAACGCGAATATGCGCCGGTCCGCCATGGGTGAGCCCGCTATCCACGATATACAAGCGAGACTCATCCGGCGAGAAGGCCAGGCCATTCGGGCGGGTGAAATCATCCGCGACAACCGTTGCCTCGCCCCGTACGGGATCGAGGCGATAGACCTGCCTCGGCAGCTCTGCCTCTGCGGTATGACCCTCGTAAGGCCCGTCTATGCCGTAACCTGGATCCGTGAACCAGATCGCGCCATCGGATGCGACGACCACATCATTTGGTGAGTTGAGGCGTTTCCCAAGGTGGCGATCCATCAGAACGGTAATCCGGCCATCCGCCTCCGTGCGGGTAACACGGCGCGAGTCATGCTCGCAGGTGACGAGCCGTCCTTCGCGATCGCGCGTATTGCCATTCGCATAGTGGCTATCCGTGCGGAACACGCTGACATGACCATCGTCTTCCAGCCAACGCATGATTCGATTGTTCGGGATGTCGCTCCACAGCAGATAACCGCCGGCGGGGAAGTAGACCGGGCCCTCCGCCCAGCGGAAGCCTGTCGCGATCCGCTCGATGCCTGCGTTTCCCTGGCGGGCTTTGAACCGGGGGTCCAGCGACTCGACCCGAGGGTCCGGATAGCGGGTGTCTTGCAACACACCGAGCGGGAGCGATGCCGGCCGCCCGAAAGAGTGACCGTTTCCCTTAAAGCCAAACTCGCCCATGTCGTCTCTCCCTGTCGTCACCCGTGCCGGATTGTTGCGGCCATGCGTCAACGCCCGATCCCGGCGGGTTCCTGTTTCCGTCCAGCGGAGGATATTCGAAAACAGAGGCGGATGGATAGCGTCCGGCGTCTCCTGAGTGAGGTCGGGGTAGCGAGCCGCTGCCAGGGCCGCCGAGCCTTCAAAGCCGGTCCCCGACAGGTCGCCTCTCACGATACCGCTAGGCCCTATTTGGCGCCGAGCATAACGCCTTCGAGATCGTGCTCGATCCCGAGAAGAACTTGCGGGCTACGATTCTTTAGCATGACGAACCAAATTCCTCCCACGAGCATATAGGCCGCGAAGCCATAGGGCAGGTAGTCATAGGGAGCCGCCGGCACGGGATAGACGCTGCCGACCAGAGACAAGACCATCAATATGCTGCCGATGCCCCCCATCACGTAGACCATTGGCGTGCCGTCCCCGGTCTTGCGCAGAAGCACTGGAGCCGCAATCGAGCACATCAGATAGACCACGATAAAGCCGAAGCTCGCGACCGTGCCGAACCAGCCGAGCAGATCCGTCTCTGAATGCTTGTAGAACGCGGCGCAGGCGACGAAGTTGATCACTACGCCGATTGTTACGGCAACATGCGGAGTCCTGTGTCGTTCATGCACAATTCCCATCGTGTGGTGCACAAATTGATAGCGTCCGAGTGAGAACAGTATGCGCGAGAACGAGTTGATAGAGGCCAAAGCGCAGGCAAAGCAGCTCACCATTGCACCGATATAGACCAGGATCGTCAGCGCGGCGCTCTTACCCACAATCTCCGACAGCGGTCCGGTGCTCGCCCCGAGCTTGGCGGTATCGTCGTTGAAGCCTTGAACGATGAGATAAGTGGTCACAATGAAGACCGTGCCGGCCAGAATTGGCGTCAGTATGACCGCTCGCGGTATCACCTTTTTTGGATTGCGAGTCTCTTTGCCGAGAGTGGCGGCGCTTTCGAAGCCTACATAGGAGAAGATGCCGAAGACGATCGACTGAGCGACAGCTCCGAAGCTGGCACCCTGCAGGCGGGCCTGTTTCACGTCGAGGGCAAAGCCATGATGCTTCCACGAAAGGAAGCAAACTACCGCGATGATCGCAACAGAAACGACCTCAAGGCCAAGACCCAGCCTTGAGGAGAAGCGGATGTCGCGGATTGCGAAGACATAGACCAGAGCGCTGATCACAAAGTAGAGAATGTAGCTCGGCACGATGCCGGGGAAGCCGAAGGCGGTAATCAAGGACTGCAGGAACAGAGCAGTCGCCGCCGTCAATGCCATCGCGGTGAAGACATAGGCCGCCAGCATGGCCCATCCGGCGAGCATTCCCGTCGTCGGGCCAAGACCACGTGACACGTAGATGAAAAAGGACCCTGCTGCCGAAATCTTGCCCGCGAGTTTGCCGATATTATAGCCAACCACCACGAGCGCGATCGTCGCAAGAACATAGACCAGCCATGACGCCGTTCCAGCGGTCGCGGCCACGACGGCAACCGCAATGGCAGGCGTAAGGGTTGGCGAGACATTCGCCACAGATTGGCCGATTGCCTCGAGAAAACTCAAACTATCCGTTCTCAACTCTGGCATTTTGACGCTCCGTGCTTGCTATGGGATGTAACGGCTTCCACTTGTCATCGAGCGCGCCCAGGTCTGGGTCATCACCAGAAAGCTATTTGCAATTGTTGTGCCGTGGAGCGCAGTTTTGCTCCTGCGAGCGGTGATTTTCGTGATGTGATCTGGCAAAATGGCATTGACCAAGCGACATGATGTCTACTGGTTCAGACGATGTAGCGTGGGTTGTCTTTTGTATGAACCGTGCTCATTCCACCAGGTTATGCTCGGAAGGCCGAGCATCCACGTCTCTGCTCGCGTGACGAATGCGAGGCGTGGATGGCACGGCATGCCCCAACTGCCCCCGCGTGCCATGACGATGTCTGGGGCGCGGCTCAGTAATAGATTATCACACTCAACTTTCGCTGAATCGATGTCGTCGTGGAGCGGGAATGCCGCTAGATTGGAGTGGGGACGGGACGGAATTTTCCGCTCTGCAACAAAGTCCTGACTATGATCAGCAGTGTGCCCGGTGGCTCAGCAGTCAAGGGTGGTTTGCCGCTCCCACTCTGTAAGGTGGCCGCAATAACTATCCCACTCAGCATGCTTCAGTTTGAGATAGGGCTCGACAAGCCCGCCCCCCAGCCGCTTGCGCAGTGGCGCTGAGATTTCGAGCGCACGCAGAGCGTCGAGCAGGTTGAGCGGCAGGCGTTTGACGTCCTTGTGCGCGTGGCCCTGCGCATACATGTCGATGTCGAGCGGTGTGCCTGGATCTCGCTTCTCCTCGATGCCGTCGATTGCCGCCGCGATGATACCCGCTTGCAGTAAATACGGATTTGCCGCCCCGTCCGGTAGCCGCATCTCGAACCGCCCGCCGCCTGGGACGCGGATCATATGCGTGCGGTTGTCGCCACCGAAGGTCACGGTGTTGGGGGACCAGGTAGCGCCCGATATCGTGCGCGGCGCATTGATCCGTTTGTAGGAGTTCACGGTCGGATTAAGAAGCGCGCATAACGCCTCCGCGTTGTGAACCAGGCCGCCCACGACGTGGTAGCCGATCGGAGAAAGACCCAGTGGATCGCTATCTTCGCTGGAGATATTTCGCTCGCCTTGCCAAAGCGACACATGCGCGTGGCAGCCGCTGCCGGTGAGATGCAGGAATGGCTTGGGCATGAAAGTGGCGCGCAGCCCATGTTTCTCGGCGATCGAGCGGGCAAGAAACTTGAAGAAGACATGGCGGTCGGCTGTGACCAGAGCCTCGTCGAACAGCCAGTTCATTTCGAACTGCCCGTTCGCATCCTCATGATCGTTCTGATACGGCTCCCATCCCAGATCCGCCATCGCGTCGCAGATTTCGGCGATGACATCATAGCGGCGCATGAGGGCGGAAGCGTCGTAGCAGGGTTTAGCCGCCGTGTCGGCCCCGTCGGCGATGGCCTGCGCATCCGGTGTCACGAGAAAGAACTCGCATTCGACGCCGCTTTTCACGGTGTAGCCAAGCTGCGCCGCCTGGGCAATCACGCGCCTGAGCGCGTTCCGTGGTCCCTGTTGGATCAGCTCGCCACGCATGTAAAGATCAGAAGCGACCCAGCCCACCTCCGGTTTCCAAGGCAGCCGCACGAAGCTTGCTGGATCTGGCATAGCGATCAGATCGGGATCTGCGGGCGACATGTCGAAGGCCGCGGCGAAACCCGCGAAGCCTGCGCCGTTCTTCTGCATGCCGGCAATCGCGGAGGCCGGCACCAGTTTGGCACGCTGATGGCCGAGAAGATCCGTGAAGGAGATCAGGAAATAGCGAACACCATGCGCTTCAGCCAGCACCGCGAGCTGTTCTTCCTTCAATCGGAGTTCCTCGGCCATCAATGTTCTGTCTCCGAAAGGTTGGGATGATGCCGCGGCGAGGCTACGCAGGGCGGGGTAAGTGAGGCGTCAGAAACCAGCTTTTCCAGGATACCAATCGGTCCCCGCCAGGGGGATGCGCGCCATTGCGGCGGCCTCCATGGTCAATGCGACCAAGTCCTCTGGCTCCAGATTATGAAGGTGGCTTTTCCCGCAGGCCCGCGCGATCGCCTGTGCCTCCAGCGTCATCACGGAAAGGAAATTTGCGAGCCGCCTGCCACCAACAATCGGATCGAGCCGCGCGGCGAGCGCCGGATCCTGAGTGGTGATGCCGGCCGGGTCGCGGCCCTCATGCCAGTCATCATAAGCACCGGAGGTCGTGCCAAGCTTCTGATATTCTTCTTCCCAAGCCGGGTTGTTGTCACCGAGAGCAATCAGCGCCGCCGTTCCGATTGCCACCGCGTCAGCGCCCATCGCGAGGGCCTTCGCCATATCGGCGCCGCTGCGAATTCCGCCCGAAACGATCAGCTGGACCTTCCGATGCATCCCGAGATCCTGCAAAGCCTGCACCGCCGGGCGGATCGCCGCGAGGATCGGCAAACCAACATTTTCGATGAACACATCCTGCGTCGCGGCGGTGCCGCCCTGCATGCCGTCCAGCACAACCACATCGGCGCCAGCCTTCACCGCCAGCGCGATATCGTAATAAGGCCGGCTGGCGCCCACCTTCACAAAGATCGGCTTTTGCCATCCGGTAATCTCGCGCAGCTCCTCGATCTTGATCTCAAGGTCATCGGGGCCTGTCCAATCCGGATGACGACAGGCGGAGCGCTGGTCGATCCCCTCGGGCAGATCACGCATCTTCGCCACGCGCTCGGAAATCTTCTGTCCGAGCAACATGCCACCGCCGCCTGGCTTAGCACCCTGGCCGATCACGATTTCGATCGCGTCAGCACGACGCAAGTCATTCGGGTTCATCCCGTAGCGCGATGGAAGGTACTGGTAGATCAATGTCGCCGAATGGCCGCGCTCCTCCTCCGTCATGCCACCATCGCCGGTCGTCGTCGATGTTCCGGCGAGCGTGGCGCCACGTCCTAGCGCCTCCTTTGCCTGACCCGACAAAGCGCCGAAGGACATCCCGGCGATCGTCACGGGAATCTTGAGCTCGATCGGCTTTTTCGCGAACCGACCTCCGAGCGTGACCTTGGTGTCGCAACGTTCGCGATACCCCTCCAGCGGATAGCGCGAGATGGAGGCGCCGAGAAACAGCAGATCGTCGAAATGCGGAAGCTTGCGTTTCGCTCCACCGCCACGGATATCGTAGATTCCGGTGGCGGCGGCACGGTTGATCTCGGCGATCGTATGCCGGTCGAAAGTCGCCGACTGGCGCGGCAATGTCTGCGGTCCCGGTTTTGAAGGTGCGGTCATGGGCCTCAATACGAACTCACATTGTCGACATGGAAGTGATAGAGGCTGCGTGCCGACCCGTAGAGTGCGAAGTCTCGGACGTCGAACTCGGAGAGTTCAGCGCGCAGGAGCAGGGCCGCAAGCGTAGCGCGGTCCGCCTCATTCATTTCCTTGCGCTCGCAATCGGCACCGAGGCTTTTCACCGCTCCGCGAACGAACAGCCGAGCCTCGTACAAACTGTCCCCGAGAGCTTCTCCCGCGTCGCCGCAGACAACCAGATTGCCCGTCTGGCCCATGAAAGCGCTCATGTGACCCACGGAACCACGCACGACGATATCGATGCCTTTCATCGAAATGCCGCAGCGTGCACCGGCGTCACCCCGGACCACCAGCAGGCCGCCGCGACCGGTGGCACCAGCCGCCATGCTGGCATTGCCAAGGACACGCACCTCGCCGCTCATCATGTTCTCGGCGACACCTGGACCCGCATTTCCATCGATGGTGACAATGGCCTTCTGGTTCATACCGGCCGCGTAGTAGCCAACATGTCCCCTGACTCTCACGCGTATCGGCGCGTCGAGCCCGACCGCGACAGCGTGCCGGCCACGCGGATTGAGGATCTGCCAGGACGTGCGGTGAGTGTCGGCGGGCAGCCCATGCAGTTGTTCGTGCAGCTCCCGCAGAGGCACGCTCGCAAGGTCGACGGTCTCGGAATGCGGCATGGCATTCAAGCCTGACGCTCCCAGAAATAGACCTTCTGTGGTTCGGGCTCGAAGATTCGCGCATCTTCGATGCCAGGCAAATCGACCAGGGCGCGGTATTCGGAACCGAAGGCCACATAGTCGTCGGTTTCGGCCATCACCGCCGGCTTGCAAGCTATGGGATCGCGCAGCACGCCGAAGCCCGACTTGGTGCCGACCACGAAAGTGTAGAAGCCGTCGAGATCGGACAGCGCGGCCGTGAGCGCCTCATCGAGCCGTGCGCCCTGCGCGAGCCTCCAAGAGAGATAGCCCGCCGCGACCTCCGTATCGTTCTCGGTCTCGAAGACCTGCCCATCGGCTTTCAGAATGCGGCGAATGGCGTTGTGGTTCGATAGCGAGCCGTTGTGGACAAGGCACTGATCCGCGCCCGTCGAAAAGGGATGAGCCCCCGCGATTGTCACCGCGGACTCGGTCGCCATCCGCGTATGGCCGATCGCGTGAGTGCCGCCCATGGCTGTCAAACCCAAGCGGTCCGTGACGTCCTCAGGCAACCCGACACCCTTGTAGAGTTCCATCGTGCTGCCCGTTGCCACCACCTTCACCTCGGAAGACAGGGCAGCGAGCGCGCTCCTGGCTTCCTCAACTGCCAGGGAAGGCACCGACAGGACGGCATGATCGTCATGACAGGTGACCGAGACCGCGGTGTCGAGCCTCTGGCTGAGCGCGCTCGCTAGTGCCGAGAAATCAGTATCGCGATGGCCGCGCAGCGTCATCTTCACGCGCTCCGCGACTGGGCTTCCATAGAGGGCGAAGCCTGTGCTGTCAGGGCCGCGGTCGCTCATGACCCTCAGCATCTCGGTCATCCTCCGGCCAAGCTGAGGCTCCAGCGCCGGGTTTTTTAGGAACAGACCAACAATGCCGCACATCGCTATGCCCCAACCTGGCGACTAACCGTGAAATTAGGCTACGAGCGCGCCCAGCCCAGGTCAACCGTCACGAATAAATCTTTCTCAACAGGAAAGCGGGTCAGTCTAGCCGGCGCGGGTAGACGATGATCGAGAGATAGGTCATCGGCTTGTCCGTGAGTTCCTCTGGGCCATGCGGCGCCGCGCTGTCGAAGAGCAGCGTATCGCCGGCGGACAGATCGTAACTCCGGTCGCCGTGGCGATATCTCACCTTCCCCGACAGCATATAGATCAGTTCGATCCCCTCATGGCGGAAGCTCGAATAGGGCCGCGCCTCCTCATGGAGGGTGATCAGATACGGCTCCATGACGACCGGGCCACCCAGCACGTGCCCCAGAAGCTGGTATTCGTGCCCAGCCTTGGTGCCGCGGCGCTCGATGACCACGCCCTGCCCCTTCTTGACGAGAGAACTGTCCCGCCGCTCCTCAAAGGTCGAGAAGAGGTGGCTCAAGGGCACGTTCAAAGCGCCGCACACCGCCTGGAGCGTGGCGAGCGACGGGGAGATTTGGCCGTTCTCGATCTTGGACAGCATGCCCAGCGAGATTCCGGCCGAGGTCGCGAGTTCAGCACCCGTCAGATCGGCACGGCGGCGCAGCAGACGGATTTGCGCCCCGAGCGATTCCTCGAGCGTCATCTCCCGCACCGGCGCGGCCGACGAACCAGTCGGCAGATTGCCGTCCGGCACCGGCTCGTTCAGGGAGGACGATTGGGTGGAAGCCATATTTCCTCAGCGTCGCGCCACGGATCGATAGACCACGCCGCGCAAAGCCTGTCACGCCGGGCTGCCCTCACCCAGGAGGCAACACCGTGATCCCAAACTCTTCGCCGGCGGGAAGCAGCCAGCCGATGAGCGAGCCCGCGTAGCCGCGTGCGACGGCGATCTCATAGCTTGGCGTGTCGTCCAGTTGCCAGATCTGCACACCGATATGGCCGGCCAAGGTGAGCGCGGTGTCCCCCGGAGTGAAGGCGCGCGGATGGAGGTCGATCGCCAAGCCCTTGGCGAGGGTTTCGCGAGTGCGTGAACCGCTTAGGCGCAGAACCGACCGGCCGTCACTCTGGTCGGTCAGCGAGGCGAGGCTACCGAGACGATCCTTGAGGCTCAATTCCAGGTCGCCCGTGCCCTCGGCGATGGCGAGCCATTGGGCACCGCCCGACCAGAGGAAGGCAAGCCGCCCGTCCCCGGCGCGTCGTGGGGTCGTCGGCAGTTCGAGGCCCCAGGACCTCTGCACCGCGACCGCGAGAGCGCCCCCCTGTCCGCGTCTCGCGGCGAGGTTGACAATGTGCAACCCGGTTCGTTCCTGCACGACAAGGCCATCCTGGCCGGGTTGGCCGTAGTGCCCGGGCTGAAGGACAGCCGCCAAAGGCGAGCGGGACAGAAGGCCGATTTCAACCACGGAGGCGGTCTCCCGTTGGATCAACAAGGACTGGGGACACAATCTCAACTTCCAGATCGCCGCCTCGCACAGGGTCATAAGCCCGGACGACTTCGCCAAGACGCTCAGTCCCGCGCTGCAACAGGCCAAGGCCGATCCAATGACCAAGAGCGGGGGAATAGGCCACGGAGGTCACATAGCCCTCGTCATTGGCAGCAAGATTCTCCACGTTCCTGGCGAGAAAATGCGCCCCCGCTCGAAGTCGCGCGGCGCGGTCCCAAGGACGAATGCCGACCAGCACCGGCCGATCGGTGGCCGTGAGCCCAGCGCGCTGCGCCATGGCCTTGCCGATGAAATCCTTCGTCTTTGACATCATGCGGCCGAGGCCAATATCCGCGGCGGTGGTTTGGCCGCTCAGCTCATTGCCGGCCGGATGTCCCTTCTCAACGCGCAACACGCCTAGCGCCTCGATGCCATAGGGTGTGACGCCGAGCGGTTTTCCGATCTCCATCAGGCGGCGCATCAGGGCATCACCATAACGAGCCGGCACCGCGAGTTCGTAGGCCAGTTCACCGGAGAATGAGATGCGGAAGAGACGCGCCTTGAGACCGCCGCAGATCGTCAGCTCGGCACAGCTCATGTAAGGGAAAGCGGCATTGGAGATGTCGAAGCCCGCATCCACGACACCTTCGATCACCGCACGCGACCGCGGCCCCGCCACCGCGATTTGCGCCCATTGCTCGGTGACCGAAATCATCTGCACGTCCAATTCAGGCCATAACCACTGGCTGCAGAAATCGAGGTGCCGTGAAACGCTCACGGCATTAGCCGTCGTCGTGGTCATGAGGAACCGGTCGCCGGCCAGGCGAGCGGTCGTGCCGTCATCCATCACGAACCCATCTTCACGCAGCATTACGCCATAGCGCACGCGACCAATCGGCAAGGACGCGAAGTTGTTGGCGTAAACGCGGTCCAGCAGCACCGCGGCATCCGGACCTTGAATGTCGATCTTCCCCAGCGTGCTCACGTCGCAGAGCCCTACTGCCTCACGTACGGCGCGGGCCTCGCGCGTTGCGGTCACCAGCCAATCCGCCTCTCCGGGACGCGGGAAATATTGCGCGCGCAGCCACGGTCCGGTCTCCACGAAGACAGCGCCTTGCTCCGTCGCCCAATCATGCGTTGGCGTGAGGCGTGTCGGCCTGAACTCGTGGCCTCGGTGCCGACCTGCCAGTACGCCGACGGAGACTGGAGTATAAGGTGGCCGGAAGGTGGTGGTGCCGGTTTGGGCGATGGTCCGCTCGTTAAACTCCGCCATCAGAGCCAGGCCGTTGACGTTTGAGGTCTTGCCCTGATCGGTCGCCATGCCGAGCGTGGTGTAGCGCTTGAGGTGCTCAACCGCCCGGAAGCCCTCGCGCTGCGCCAGGGCGACATCGCTCGCGGCCACATCGTTCTGGAAATCGACGAAGGCCTTGCCCTTTCCGCCCCGCACCCGCCACAGCGGCTGCAACTCTGCGCTTTCGCCATCCGTCTCGGGAATGGCTGGAAGGCTCGTCTGGAAACCAGCCAGCCGCGCCGCCTCCGCCCCGGCCTGCGCGCCGGAGGCGAGGCAGTCGGCAAGCAGCGGGTCACCCGTCGCTGCGCCAGCCACCGCCATGCCGGGCGGCAGGTGCGACGGCGGCAGGAAGGCGGCCTTGGCTTCGCTCCAGACCGGCTTTCCGCCGTGGTGCGAGGTGAGATGCACCGTCGGGCTCCAGCCGCCCGACATGGCGAGCAGATCGCAATCGAAGTTGTGGCGCGTCCCCGCCGCATCGGTAACCACCGCACCCCGTAACGCCAGTCGGCCGCGTGTTTCGGTGATCCGAGCTCCAGCAAGTAGTTTTGCGCCCGCTGCTTCGGCTATGCGGCTTATCTCGGGCGTTACCTCGGCTCTCGCATCCACCAGCGCCGCCACCGCGACACCTGCGGCGGCGAGATCGGCGACTGTGCGCGCAGCATCGTCATTATTGGCGAAGACGACGGCCCGCCGGCCCGGCGCCACGCCGAAGCGGTTGACGTAGGTGCGAACGGCGCCCGCCAGCATCACGCCGGGACGGTCGTTGTCTCCGAAGACCAGCGGTCTCTCAAGGGAACCGGCACACAGCACATGCCGCTTGGCGATAATGCGCCAAAGGCGCTGGCGCGGCTGGAACATCGGCGGAACAGGCAGATGGTCGCCGACGCGTTCCACCGCGCCGTAGGCGCCGTCGAATACGCCGAAGACGCTGGTTCGTCGCAGAATGCGGCACTCCGGGGCGGCTCGCAGTTCCGCCTCGGCCTCGCGCAGCCACTCGAGAGCGGAGCGGTTGCCGATCATGCGACGCTCAGAGAGGAGACGGCCGCCGAGCAGGAAATCCTCCTCGCACAATACCACGCGCGCCCCTGCCCGCACCGCGGCCAGCGCCGCCATCAAACCAGCGGGACCGGCGCCGATCACCAGCACGTCGCAATGAGTAGTGGTCTTCTCATAGTGATCCGGATCGTGCGAGCCTGAGGCTCGACCCAAGCCAGCCGCGCGGCGGATCAGTGGCTCGTAGACCTTCTCCCAGAAGGATGCCGGCCACATAAAGGTTTTGTAGTAGAAGCCCGCCGCGAGAATCGGCGCCACAAACTGATTCACGCCCATCACGTCGAACCGCAAGGACGGCCAGCGGTTCTGGCTGGTTGCAGTCAAACCCTGGAACAGTTCCGCGACCGTCGCGCGGGTATTGGGCTCTCGCCGCGCGCCATCGCGCAGCTCGACTATCGCATTGGGCTCTTCCGGACCGGCGGAAAGTATGCCGCGTGGCCGGTGATATTTGAACGAACGGCCGACGAGCCGGACGCCGCTGGCCAGCAAAGCGGAGGCCAAAGTATCGCCGGAGTGGCCACTATAGCGCTGTCCGTCGAAGGTGAAATCCAGCAGGTTTTTCCTGTCGACTCCGGCTGCCTCGGCAAGCCGGAACGGCTGTGCCGGTCTCGTGGAGACAGCGGCGGCAGGCGCCGCGATTTCGCGCGGAAATGTTTCTGAGGCAGTCGACATCACGCGGTCACCGGACGGCGGGCCAGCGCGACGTCCTGCGCGAGAGTTACCGCGAATATCTCATGCGTTCTCACATCTCGCTCCACCACCAACCAGGCGTGGCAACCCGCCGCATGATACCAAAGTTCGCTGTGTCGGCCGGCCGGATTGTCCCGCAAATGGACATAGGCATTCCAGGTTTCGGCCGAGCTATCCGGGTGTGGGCGCCGCACGGTGGCGTCGCCATGATAGACAAACTCCTCAGCGCCACGCTCGCCGCAGAGGGGGCAGATGATCCGCATGATTGCTCCGCTCCTCAGTGAAGGTTCGGCTGAGCGCCGGCGCCTCGTTCGTCGATGGGATACCCCTGTGCGAAGCGATCTAAGCGAAGAGCCTTGGCGACTTCGTGTGGCTCATCCCGCGCGATAAGATGCGCAAAGCACCAGCCCGATGCTGGCGTTGCCTTGAAGCCGCCATAGCACCAGCCCGCATTGAGATAGAGGCCATCTACGGGAGTGCGATCGATGATGGGGCTACCATCCATCGACATATCCATAATGCCACCCCATTGTCGCAGCACGCGCAGCCGGCCCATGCCGGGCATCAGAGCCATGCCGCTCTCGCAAACATCTTCGACGACCGGAAGATTGCCGCGCTGCGCGTAGGAATTATAGCCGTCGATATCGCCACCGAAGACCAGGCCGCCTTTGTCCGACTGGCTGACGTAGAAGTGCCCGGCCCCGTAAGTCACCACACCGTCGAAAAAGGGTTTTAGTCCTTCTGATACGAAGGCCTGCAAAACATGGCTCTCGATCGGCAATCGCAACCCGGCCATAGCAGCGACGCGGGAGGAATTGCCCGCGCAGGCCAGGCCGATTTTGCCCGCTCCGATGAAGCCGCGCCCTGTCTCGACTCCGACGGCGCGACCGCCTTCCACCCGGATGCCGGTGACCTCGCAATTCTGGATAAGATCGACACCACGCTGGTCCGCCGCCCTGGCGTAGCCCCAAGCCACCGCATCGTGTCGCACCGAGCCCCCACGCGGTTGCAGCAGGCCACCTACAATAGGGAATCTTGCGCTATCGTAGTCGAAGAAAGGATACATCCGCCTGACCGCGTCACGGTCGAGCAACTCCGCATCCACCCCATGCAGGCGCATCGCATTGCCGCGCCGTGCATAGGCATCGCGCTGAGCATCGGAGTGGCAAAGGTTGAGCACACCTCGCTGGCTAACCATCGCGTTGTAATTGATGTCCTGCTCAAGCCCTTCCCAAAGTTTCAGGGAATGCTCGTAGAACGGAACGTTGCCCGGCAGCAGGTAGTTTGAACGGATGATCGTGGTGTTGCGGCCGACATTGCCGCTGCCGAGATAGCCTTTTTCCACGACCGCGACATTGGTGATGCCGTGCTGGCTGGCGAGATACCAGGCGGTCGCAAGCCCATGGCCCCCACCGCCCACGATGATGACATCGTATTGCGCCTTAGGCTCAGCGTCACGCCAGACAGGCGCCCAGCCACGCTGGCCGCGGAATGCCTGCGCCAGCACCTGAACGATCGAGTAACGTGTCTTAGCCATCAACAGGCTCCTCGGACGGCGTGGCGGCTCGCGGCTTCTAGGCTGCTCGAGGAAACGCGAGCCACTTGCATCTGACACTCCAGCCACCCTCCGATCAAGCGGAGACGGGTCAATTCAGGGACGACGAGAAAGACGTGTCGCGGGCGTTTCTTATGCGCGCAATCCGGGCCGATAGCTGTCAGCGTGGCGACCGGCTTCACGGGAAGTCGACCTCTCCTCCAGTTTCAACGTCAGCCGCAGTAAGGTTCGACAGCCCTCACGGCGAGACCGGCATCTCAGCTCGAAGTCGAGGGGGAAGTGGCGCGATCGCGGATTCAGAAGCGATAGGCTGACGGCCGTTTTTAAAAAAGAGTCTTGCCGCTCAGGCGCATCCCTCTCTATTCATCAGGGCAAAATGATAGAAATCTTATTGGGGACAGCGGCATCATGATCGTCGCCTTGGGCAAGAATGCAAGCGAGGCAACTCAGAAGCCGCGCCCATCTCGTTCCGCTTCAATTTCCGTCCTCCTCATGGGATTGGTGCTTGGGAGTCCGGCTCTTGTGAACCAGGCATGGGCGGCGGACGACCCGGCGACGCAACCGACGATCGAGGCGCGTGTGCAAGCGATGGTCCCGAATGTCGAGGCCTATGCCACGAACGGTATGAAGTCCTTCGACTGTCCTGGCCTTGCAATCGGCATCGTCGTCGATGACAAGCTCATCTATGCCAAAGGCTTCGGCGTCCGCAGCAAGATCGGTGGAGTCCCAGTCGATTCACAAACTCTTTTTCAGATCGGGTCGGCAACCAAAAGCTTTCTCGCGACAACCCTGGCTTTGATGGTCGATCGTGGCAAGTTGCATTGGGATGATCGTGTGACCGACCTCGACCCGGAGTTCCAGTTGAAGGATGCCTGGGTCACCAGGGAGTTCAGAGTTTTCGATCTTCTCGCCCAGCGTTCGGGCCTCCCGCCCTATGCGAATGATGGCCTGTCTTTTTTGGGTCTGGATGAGACGGCGTTGATCCACTCCCTACGCTATGTCGAACCCGTATCGAGCTTCCGCTCGACCTTCGCCTATACCAATATTACCCATTTGCTAGCGGGCCGCATTGTCGCAAAGGCTGCCGGTGCAGCCGACTGGAATGCCGTGCTCCAGAAAGAGCTCCTCGATCCCTTGACGATGAGCGACACGTCCTACACCGCTGCCGCGATGGAACGCGCGTCCAATCACGCTGCCGGCTATCGCTGGACGCCGCAGGGCACGGTCGAGGTGCCCTTCACCCAGATATTCCCCTATTCCTACGATGGTGCGGGCGACATCAACTCCAATGTCGAGGACATGTCGCGCTGGATCCGGTTTCAACTTGGCCATGGCGCCTTCGCGGGACGTTCCATCGTCTCGCCCGAAAATCTAGCGGTAACCCATACGCCGAAGGTCGCGATAACCGAGAAGATCTCCTACGCGATGGGTTGGATCATCCAACAAACGACGAATGGCACCGTCGTCTGGCACAATGGGGGCACACCGAGCTTTGGAGCGTTTATGGGCTTGGCGCCCGACAGGAACGTCGGGGTCATCGTCCTCAGCAACGAAGGCAATGTGGGTTTCCCGGACGGGCTTGGTGCCTGGATCCTCGACCGCGTGCTCGGCAATCCCGAGACCGACTACCTGGCAGCGACGATCAAACGCGCGACCGCGAGCTATGATAAGGACGCCCAGCAATTCGCGAATCCCTTAACGCCAGCACCTTCGCCGCCACTTGCGCCGCTGGTTGGCTCTTTCGCCAACCCCGGCATCGGCAAGGTAATGGTCAGCATGGAAGGCGATGGCTTGGTCATGGAGTTAGCGGCGACCGGGGCAAAGCTAAGGCTTGCGCCTTGGAACGGCGATGTCTTTACCGCTAGTCTCATGCCCACAGGACAATTCGCCGCGTTGGTGGCGAATAGCGGTCCTTCGCCCGCCGGCTTTGTCCAGTTCCAAGCGGATAAAACCGCGAAACTCGATGTGCTCCACCTATTGCTGACTGACAGCCAAGCCTACGATTTCCAGCGTGAATAATGCGTGCCCATGCGGTTAGGCTGCAGGTTTGCTTTCCAGGACAGGTTCACGCTCTACCGCTGAAGGCTGGGCCTCCCGCGATGGCGCAGAGCAGCTCGAACATCATCGTCGCTCCGGTTAGAGCGGTGAGGCCGGACGGGTCGAAGGGCGGCGACACCTCGACCACATCCGCGCCAGTGATGTGTAGAGGGTGCAGAAGACGCAACATCCGCTGGGCCTCTCGCGTCGTGAGGCCGCCGATCTCCGGCGTGCCGGTGCCGACCGCGAAGGATGGGTCGAGACAGTCGATATCAAAGGTCACGTAGATCGGCCCTTCCCCCAGGATTGCGCAAGCCTCCGCCATGACGGCATCGACGCCGCGTGCCTCGACCTCCTCGACAAAGATGATGCGGATGCCTTGCGAGCGAGCATAATCGAAATCCGTCGGGTGGTAGATCGAACCTCGGATGCCGATCTGCACAATTCGCCGGCCGTCGAGCAAACCCTCTTCGATGGCGCGGCGAAAGGGCGAACCGTGAGTATAGGGGTTGTTCCCGAAATACGTGTCGTTGGTGTCGGAATGGGCATCGAATTGGATGAGTCCTACAGGCGCGGTTTTCACTAAGCCGCGCAGGATCGGCAATGTCATCAGATGGTCGCCGCCAGCCGAGATTGGAATCGCACCCTGCGCTGCGATCTCCCTGAAGAAGCCCTCGATGCGTGAGAGGGAATCCAGAAGATCAATTGGGTTGACCGGCGCATCGCCTAAATCGCCGACACGAATGCGGTCATATGGAGAGATGCCCGACTCGTGATGCGTGCGGCGAATGAGGCTCGATTGGTTGCGAATCTCGCGCGGTCCATGCCGGGCGCCGGGCCGGTTGGTGGTGCCTCCATCGAAGGGCACGCCTACCAGCGCCACATCCAGCTCCGCGGCGCTGGAGAAGACGGGCAGGCGCATGAAGGTCGAGAGCCCGGCAAAGCGGGGGGTCAACGCTGCATCGAGTGGCTGAGGGTATTTCGCATCGGTCATAGATGAACCTCGGCACTTTGCCAGCTTCGGGGCCACGTCGCGTCACGCGCCGGAACCGTTTCTTGATCCCTCAAAGCGAGAATCACGCTACGGGCTCCCCGTCATAAAGCCGAAACGATGTGGCCGCGCCGGTAGACTGGGTGATCCAGACGCGTCCGAAGCGTGCTTCAAAGATTGGATAGCCAAATACGTCGGAAGTCTCGCGGCAATCTGCCCGACCATCCAGCACGGCCCGCAGAGCCGCGATCGTGTCATCGATCAAGCTTACCTCCGCCACCGCCCGCGCGACATGGCCGCAGCAGATCACTCGCAGATCGCCGGCCAGCTTGAAGAGCCGAAGCGTCGAGGCCAAAAGACTCGCCGCTGACGACTCATCGTAATGGACGTAGAGAGGGCCTTCGGTAAGCGTGTCCCCCGCGAACAGCACCCCCCGCTCGGCGTCGACAAGACAAATTCCGTCGGGGCTATGGCCCGGCGTGTCGATGACGCGCAGCCGGCGGTCGCCGAGGTCAATTTCGTTACCGTCACGCAGAAGTCCGGTGGCCGCGATGCTGCCCGGCCGCCACTCCTCGGAGTTGAACGTCAGGGGAAATTCGCGGGGCTGGGTCTCGGGCGCCATCGCAAAGGCATCAGGATCGACCTGGATTCGCTCCCGCGCCTCGGCGATAAAGCCGTCATAGGTCCGCAAGTATCGGTCCAGCAACTGCCGGGAGGCAGGAAGACGCATTAGTGGGCCACTCGCCACCGAAGCCAGCCGCTCCTTGAAGGCCGGGTTGTTGCCGATGTGGTCAAAATGGTAATGGGTATTCACCACGACGACAGGACGACCCGTGAGACTTGCGACGATAGGCGCGATCGGCGCAATGCCCGTTCCGGTGTCAAGCAGCGCCGCACGCTCGCTGCCGATATAGAGCCAGCTCACCACATGCAGGGGCTCGGCAATCATCCAAAGGTCCGGCGCCACACATCGGACCTCGAACCAGTCCTCAGACATCATCTTCGCCCTTTCCGTGTAGGTAAGCTGCGTCCTGCTAAGGTCAGTTGCCGGCTCCCTGCCCGGTATTGTTCTCTCCGCGACCTCACATTGCTACAGAAGGAATATCGGTATGGGCTCCATCGCGCTCGGCATACACGGTGGCTGTGGTGTAATGCCCAAGCAGGAACTTAGCGAGTCCGACTGGGCCGCCGCACGGTCTGACTTGGCCTTGGCGCTGCGGGCCGGATGGCGCGTGCTGCGCGAAGACGGCCGGGCCGTCGCGGCGGTCGAGGCGGCGGTCGTTTCGATGGAGGAGTCGCCCTATTTCAACGCGGGTCGGGGCGCCGCGCTGACTACTGCCGGAAAAGCCTCGCTCGATGCCGCGATCATGGATGGCGCGACGCTGAGGGCCGGCGCGGTGAGCGCCGTGGAGCGTTGCCGCAACCCCGTGAGGCTCGCGCGCGCGCTCATGGACGAGGGCCGTACCGTCATGATGACGGGACCCGCAGCCGATCGGTTTGCAGAAACGCATGGGCTTGAGATTGTTGATCCCGAATTTTTCATCATCGAGCGTCAGCGGCAGGCTCTCACAGCCATGAAGGCGCGGCGAGCATCCGGAACGGCGGCGACAGCGAGCGAAGCCGAGAAACATGGGACTGTCGGAGCCGTCGCGCTCGACTCCGCAGGCCATTTGGCCGCCGCCACCTCCACCGGAGGCTTCACCGATAAGCCTGTCGGTCGGGTGGGTGACTCGCCGATTATTGGGGCAGGGACCTATGCCCGTGATGGCGCTTGCGCCGTTTCCGGCACTGGCGCCGGCGAGTATTTCATTCGCCACGTGGTCGGGCACGAGCTCGCCAGCCGG
This sequence comes from Acidisoma sp. S159, assembly GCF_009766125.1. Classification (NCBI taxonomy): domain Bacteria; kingdom Pseudomonadati; phylum Pseudomonadota; class Alphaproteobacteria; order Acetobacterales; family Acidocellaceae; genus Acidisoma; species Acidisoma sp. S159. Next base: position 178,999 of record NZ_LMUG01000043.1, on the reverse strand, counting down.
ATGGCGTATCTCAAGGAGGATCTTGGGACCGCGGCCACAAAGATCATCATGGTGGATCTGTCAGCGCATGGGATCGGCGCGGGGCTCGTGGCCATCGACTACGCGGGCCGGGTGGTGGCGCCCTACAATACCATGGGCATGTACCGTGGCTGGGTCACGACCGCAGGCGAGGCTTACGTCGCAACGCATGAGACGGTGTTTCCGGCCGAGCTCCACTAGCAGGTTGGTCCGTCTAGAGGGCTGCCAGCCCATCCTCCGCAGCGGCGATGTGGCAGGCAGCCAGGCGGCCGTCAAGCAGCGGCTTGAGTTCCGGACGAACGGTCATGCAAAGCGCGATAGCGTCCGGGCAGCGCGTATGAAATGGGCAACCCGGCGGTGGGTTCACCGGGCTGGGAAGTTCGCCCCGGACGGCGTCCGAAGTGCTGCGAAGCCTGGGGTCTAGTTCCGGTGCGGCCTTCAGAAGTGCCTGCGTATAGGGATGACGGGGGCGGTTAAACAACGCCTCGGTTTCGGCCAGTTCAACGACGCGGCCGAGATACATGACGGCGACGCGATGCGACAAATGACGGACCAGACGCAGGTCGTGCGCGATGAATAGCACGGTGAGTTGCAAGCGTTGCTGCAACTCCAGCAACAGGTTTACCATCTGCGCCTGGACTGACACGTCCAGCGCCGAGACCAACTCGTCCGCGACCAGGCAATCAGGTTCCAGAGCCAATGCGCGCGCGATGCCGATGCGTTGGCGCTGACCGCCGCTGAACTCATGGGGCCGGCGGCGTGCGGCACCGCGCGGCAAATGCACGAGATCCATCAGCTCGTTGATACGACCTTCAATCTCGCGAGGCGGGCGCATTCGGTGAACGGACAACGCCTCCGCCAAGGTAGCGCGCACCGTCATGCGTGGATTCAGCGAGCCATAGGGGTCCTGGAACACCATCTGAACGCGGCGGTTGAAGCGGCGCAGATCCGCACCCTTCAGGCTTCCGACATCCAAGCCGGCGTAAGCGATGCGCCCAGAATCAGTGCGATAGAGGCGAACCAGGCAACGCGCGAGTGTCGACTTGCCGCAGCCGCTCTCGCCGACAATGCCGAGCGTTTCGCCGCGGTGAATGGTGAGATCGACATCCGACAAGGCATGCACACGCTTGCGCGGCTCGCCACGGATCAGGCTGCGGAGCGACTGCCTGCGCGGAAAAGTTTTAGTAAGCTTCTCGACGACCAGCAGCGGCGCTCCCGGCGACGACGGTGCAGCTTCGGTCGATAGAACGGGCAGAAGGCCAGTGTCCATCATCACGCCGCCCATTCCGCTTGCTGCAAGCGATCACCATGGACGCAGGCGGCCAGCCTGCCGCCGCCGATCGAGATCAGGGGCGGCCGCCTCACCTCGCAGGCGGCGGTCGCGAAGTCGCATCGTGGGATAAAGGCGCAGCGGTCGCCGACTGTGCCCGGAGGCGGTGGTGCTCCGCCGATTGGCCGCAGCGCCTGCCGGATCCGCCGCGCATCCGGCACCGACTGCAGCAACCCGAGGGTATAGGCGTGCCTAGGTGCCGCGAAAACCGCCGACACTTCTCCGATTTCCGCGACACGCCCGGCATACATAACCGCCACGCGGTCACAGCTCTGCGCGACCACGCCGAGATCATGGGTCACGAGGATCACCGCCATGCCGAGTGTTTCGCGCAGCCGCAGCAGAAGTTTGAGGATCTGGTCCTGGATCGTGACGTCGAGCGCGGTTGTCGGTTCATCCGCCAGCAGAAGCGAAGGATTGGAGGCAAGCGCGATCGCAATCATCGCGCGTTGCCGCATGCCGCCGGAAAACTGGTGAGGGTAATCGTTCACTCTCTGCGCGGCCGCCGGGATGCCGACCAGATCCAGAAGTTCAACCGTACGGTTGCGTCGGGCCGTACGGCCGAGATCCGTGTGCGCGCGAAGATTTTCCAGAATCTGACGCCCCACGCTCAACACGGGGTTGAGCGCGGTCATTGGCTCCTGGAAGATCATTCCGATCTCCCGGCCGCGGATGGCGCGCATCTCCGGTTCGCGCAGCGGCACGAGGTCACGCCCACGCCACAGGATCTCGCCGGAGACTCGACCTGGCGGCCGGATCAACCGCAGGATCGATCGCAGCGTCATGCTCTTGCCGGAGCCGGATTCCCCGACAAGGCCGAGGATTTCACCCTCCCTGACGTCGAGATCCACACCATCGACCACCGTGAGAGCGCCGTTGTCGGTCGCAAGAGTCGTTTGCAGCCCGCGTAGCAAGAGCAGCGGCGCTCTCATCGGCGCACCGCGAGCAGATCAGCGACGCCATCGCCGAGCAGGCTCAGGCCGGTGCCGCAGACGACGATGGCGGCGCCGGGGAACACCGTCATCCACCAGGCAGTGTCCATGAAGTTCTTGCCGTCGGACACCAGCACGCCCCATTCCGCCGTAGGTGGCTGTGCGCCGAGGCCAAGATAGCCGAGGCTGGAGCCGAGCAGGATGTCGAGCGCCATGTCGGTCATCCAATAGACGATGACCGCCGTCATGGCATTCGGCAGCAGGTGGCGAAAGATGATCCTGGCTGCGCTATAGCCCATCACCTGCCCGGCCGCGGCGAAATCCGCCTGGCGCAAAACCATCACCTGGGACCGCACGAGCCTGGCGTAGAAAACCCAGCCGACGCTGGTGACGGCGATGTACACGTTCACCAAGCCCGGACCCAACACAGCCACAATGGCGATCACCAACACGATGAACGGAAAGGTGATGACCAGATCGACGATGCGGCCGAAGATCGTATCCGCGATGCCGCCATAGTAGCCGACGAGAGAGCCGACGGCAGTGCCGATCAGCAAAGGCGGGATCGTGCAAAACAATGCGATCTGGATGTCGATCCGCGAGGCCCATATGATGCGGGACAGCACATCTCGGCCAAAATTGTCGGTTCCGAACCAGTGCGCCGCGCCGGGCCCCACCTGCAGATTGTCGTAATCGAAAGCGAGCGGGTCGTAGGGAGCGAGGAGGCCGGGAGCAATGGCAGCCAGCAGGAAGCCGGCGGTGATGATTGCGCCCAGGATGAAGGCGGAGGGCGGTCTTTTCCAAACACGGCGTGGCTCAGTCGCTGGCGCGACGGACAGAGTTGGCACCGTGCTGCTCATGCGTGCAGCCGCGGATCAAGCCAGCTTTCCATGAGATCAGTCGCGAGGAAAACCAGGGAAACCAACACGGCGAGGACCAGTGTTACTCCCTGTACGACAGGGTAGTCGCGGCCAAAGATCGCGTCGACAAGCAACCCACCGATACCCGGCACCGCGAAGACGTTCTCCGTTATGACGGAATTCCCGAGCAACACGCCGATATTCAAGCCGAAGAGCGCGACCGTGGTGATGAGCGAGTTGCGCAGAACGTGACCCGTGAGCACGCGCCAGGGAGTAATCCCTTTCGCGCGCGCGAAATCGACGTAGTCCGCCCGCAGCACACCGATGATCGCACTTCTCAGGTTGCGCATCAGCACCGCCGCCAAACTCAAGGCCAGGGTAAAGGCCGGCAGGATGAGGTGATAAACGGCGCCCCAGAAGCCCTGACCGAGACCGCCAACAGGAAACCAATGCAGGCGCGCGCCGAGGAAACCCAGCAGGAGAAGCCCGATGTAGAAGACAGGCGAAGACAAGCCGATCTGGAACAGCCCGCGCAGCGCCAAATCGGGCAAGCGGTTCTGTCGCAGAGCGGCAACAAAGGCCAAAGGTAGCGCCAGCACAAGCGCGATCACGGCGGCAAAACCTACCAGACACAGAGTAACAGGGAGCCGTTGCAAAATGACCCGCGTCACAGGAATGCGCTCAGTGACCGAGACGCCTAGATCGCCATGAGCCAGGCGCCCGAGGAACAGGAGAAACTGCACCCAGATAGGCTTGTCGAAGCCCATCTGGGCGTTGATGCGGGCTAGCGATTCAGGTGTTGCCCGATTGCCGAGCAAAGCGCTGGCCGGATCGCCCGGCAGGAGCCGAAGCAAGACAAAGACGACGACGCCAATCAGTATGAGCGTCGGGATGATTTGCAACAGCCGTCCAGGGATCCTCGCGAGCATAACGCGACCCCGATTTACTTCTCGATATACGCCGCCTCGAACATATCATTGCCGAGCGGGCTCTGCCGAAAGCCGATGACGTTTTTCCGCGTGGCGGCGGCGAATGGGCTTTCATAAAGGAAGAACATCGGCGCACCGGCGACGTAAATTTGCTGCAGCTCTTTGTATTCCGCGACACGTTTGGCGGGGTCGAGTTCGACCTGGCTCTGCAGGAACAGCTTGTCCGTGCGGGCATCCTGCCAGCCGCTGAACTGATTCCTGATATTGGGGAAATAAGCGAAATAGGAGGTGATCTCGTTCGGATCGGCGATGTCGTTCGTCCAATAGGCGGTGCGGATCTGGTAGTCGCTCTTGTGCTGCCGCGCATCCATGGTGGGCAGGTCCATTTGCTGGATGCTGAGCTTCACGCCCAACTGCCCCCACATCTGCTGCAAAGTGGCGAGTGTCGAGGAATCGTTCGCTTTGCCGGCCTGCGCGAAAGCTGTCAGGCTAAACCCATTCGGGAAGCCCGCCTCCGTTAGCAGAGCCTTCGCCTTCTTCATGTCAAAGCTGTAGGCGGGACCGAGATCCGCATAGAGCGGCGTCGTTGACGGCATAAAGGAATGCATAGGCGTACCCAAGCCATGCGTGACGACTTGAATCACCGCCTTTTTGCTTATGGCGTAATTCAGCGCCTGGCGCACCTTCTCGTTCGAAAGCGGGTTCGGTGTGCCGTCGTTCAACTTCGGGTCGGCATTGAGCTGGAGATAGGTGATTTGCGTGGAGGGGAAGAGGTCCATGGTCAGATTGGTGTCGCCCTGCAACTCATGCGCGCGCTCGTATGGCACAAACTCGGTTGCGTCGATCTGCCCTGCTTTCAACTGCAAGATGCGCGTGGCGTCATCTGGCACGACTGTCAGATTGACCTCGTCGAGATACGGCAACTGTTGTCCGGCCTCATCCTTCTTCCAGTAATAAGGATTCCGCTTCAGCACCATGTGGCTGCCGCGCTGCCAGGATGCCAGAACGAACGGCCCGCTGCCGATCGGGTGCTCGGCAAAGTTCTGGGCCTTTTCGGCATCGGTCCCGCCCTTGGCGGCTTCGAAGAGCTTGTGCGGCATGATCGCGGAATTGAAGGTCGCCAGTGCCGCGGGCAAGCTGGGATCGGGATTCTTCAGCGAGAGGACAATCGTGTCGTCGCCCTCCGCTTTCACACTCGCCACGGAAGCGAGAAGGAAGTTCCAGATGCCGTTCTTCGGATCGACCGCCCTTGTCAGCGACCAGATAATATCATCCGTTGTCACCGGGCTTCCATCGGCGAACTTTACGCCAGGGCGCAGTTTGAGTGTGAGTGTCTTGCCGTCGGCCGAGGGCGTCCAGGATGTCGCCAAACCAGGTATAACTGATTTACCGTCCGCGGAAGGCAGCAGCAGCGTGCTGTAGAGGTTGGTCAGGATCCAGATGTCGACATTTGCATTGTTGAGGACGGGATCCAGCAACTGAGAGTCGGCGTTGCGCGCGAAATTCAGCGTGCCACCAGTGACCGGCGCCGCATAGGCGGCCGATGTTGTGAGGAGAGCGCCCAGGGTCAGGGCGGTTCGCAGCAGCATCGACTTCATGAGTGTCCGTCCCGGATCATTTCGTCCAAGCTAACGGTAGAAGCAGGCCGCAAAGCGAGTCAAACGATATACTGGCCGATCTTTTGTGACGAACCAGTAAGTGCTCGAAGACTGTTTAATTTGGCGGCAGCGAGCTTACAAAACAGGCAAGCCGCCGCAACAAAAGTCACCCTCAACTCTTGGACGCGCCACCGCGTGAGCCGTCATTTACCGCCGTCGACGCTCAGTGTCTGGCCAGTGATCCAGCTCGCGTAATCGCTTGCGAGGAACAGCACGGCGCTGAGGATGTCCTCGACGCTTCCCAGCCGCCGCAAGGCGATCCCTTCGATCAACCGCCGTTGGCCTTCCGGACCGTAGGCCTTCCACTGAAGCTCACTCGCCGGGTTGGAGCGGACGAAGCCGGGGGCGACGCTGTTCACCGTTATTCCGAAGGGTCCGAGTTCGTGGGCCAATTGCCGGGTCAAACCGATCTCGCCGGCCTTGGCTGCGGCGTAGGATTGGATGCCGGTCAGGCTTACCCCTAAACCCGCGCCGCTGGAGATGGTGACTATCCTTCCCCTCCCCGCCGCCTTCATGCTCGGGATGACCGCCTGGGCCGACACGAAGGCGCCCGTCAAGTTGACGGCCAAGATCGACTGCCATTCCTCCGGCGTGACCGCCTCAGCGGCCTTGCCGACCTGGCCGCGCACTCCGCCGGCGCTGTAGACGAGAATATCGACCCTGCCGAAGGCGCGGATGATGGCCTGCGTGGCGGCCACATCGGTTGTGTCCAGAACTTCCGTCACCAGGGATCCGCCATCGGTCGCCGTGAAGCGCCCCGTCTCCAGCAAGCCCTCAGCGTTGATATCGAGCGCCAAGGTCTCGGCGCCGAGGCCCGCGAAAGCCTGAGCAATGCCGCGACCAATGCCATGCCCGGCCCCGGTGACCACCGCGCGACGCCCCTTGAAACCGATGTGCATCAGGCGGTGGCCGACACAGCAGCTAGTCCGGCAAGAACCCCTCCCCTCACTCCCACGGTCCTTCGATGAAGGCGCGGGTCTCCTCGACGGCGACCTGCCAAATCGCCAGCATGTCCTCATCGCTGCGCTGATAGCGGCCGCCGAAATTGCCGTCACCAAGCGTCGCGCGCACTTCGCCGGCGTCCAAAAGCTTCAACCGGTCGAGATCGGTCATTGGCTTGGCTTCCTCCGGCCCACGCATATTAGGCAGCCGCGTCCAGGGGAAATTTTCCATCCAGGACGCATGTGACGCCACCGGGTCGGTCTGTTGCACCTTTTCCAAGGTTCGCGGCGCGTTCCACCAGCTATGGAACCGAACGCGGCAGCCGGGATTGTCCACCATCCATTCAGTTGCCAAGCTCGCGGCCGGTGTATTGCCACCATGGCCGTTGCACAGCAGGATGCGGCGAAAGCCGGCTCGGGCGAGACTGTCGAGAATATCCCGCACCACTCGCAGATAGGTTTCCATCCGCAACGTCACCGTTCCCGGATAAGCCAGAAAATAGGGCGTGATCCCATAGGCAAGAACCGGGAAGACCGGCACGCCCAGAGGTTCGGCGGCTTCGGCCGCGACGCGCTCGCTGAGTATGCTATCGACAGACAGGCTAAGCTGCGCATGTTGTTCCGTACTACCCAAGGGCACGACGCAGCGATTGCCGGCCTGCAGATAGCTCTCGACCTGCATCCAGTTCATCGTGTCGAGTTTCATGATATCTCCATCGCGAGCGGGATCGCTTACAGGCGCCGCTGGTCTTCGATCATCGGTTACGCGATCCGATCGACTGTCGGCAGACAAGCCAGACAAAGCTTCGCCTCCTCCGAGCGCGTTGGCAAGCCCTTGCCCGTGCGGCGCTGAAACGGTTGACTCCTCGCAGAGGGGCTGTGACAGGATGTGGGCCGACGGATGGCGTATCATGTCCATGACGCTCGTTTCAGCCGCAGCCGATGTCTGTGCTCCGGTCATATGGAAGTTTGGAGTACGGAATGAGGCGGGAGAAGCTTATATTTGTCGCGACCTGCGATCTTTCCGGACAGGTGCGAGGAAAAGCATTTCCCGTCGAGGACTTGCAGCAGCGGCTAGCGACGGGGGTCGGCTACACGCATAGCAACATCATGATGTCGGCGTTCGGTCCGATATTCTCGACGTCTTTTGGAACCGCTGGCGATTTGATGCTGGTGCCGGATCCGAGCAGTTTAGTCGATATTGCTTTCTCAGATGAGGATGGCGAGCGCTTCTGCCTCGGCGATCTCCTGACGATGGACCGGACTCCCTGGGAATGCTGCCCGCGCGAGTTCTTGAAGCGAGGGCTGGCAGCGCTGCGGCAAGAAGCCGGGGTCGAACTGATCGCCGCGTTCGAGCATGAGTTCGTCTACACTGGTATCGATGAGGCACTGCCGACAAGTTACGGTATCCGGCGGTTTCGCGGTCAGGGCGTCTTCGGCGAAACGCTGATGGGCGCGATTCGGTCGGCCGGCGTGATACCCGACAGTTTTCTGCCGGAATATGGGCTGCGCCAATTCGAGGTGACAGTTGGGCCAAAGCCTGGATTGCGGGCAGCGGACGAAGCCGTCATCGTTCGCGAGCTTACGCGCGCGGTGGCACACCAGCTCGGCCACGATGCCATCTTTGCCCCCATGATGACACCGACCGGCACAGGCAACGGGACCCATATCCATTTCAGCTTGCTCGATCAGGCGGGCCGCCCGGTCATGCCGGATGCATCCTCAACTCACTGTCTTTCCGACATAGGATCCGCTTTTGTCTCTGGTGTGCTGAGCCACTTGCCCGCCATAACCGCCCTTACCGCTGCTTCGATCGCATCCTACTATCGATTGACTCCAGGTCGCTGGGCGCCCACGCAGATTGACTTTCGCGACGGTGATCGCGGCGCCGCGTTGCGCTTGTGCCCCGTATTCGCACCAAGTTCCGCAGCCGATGCCGCACGCAAGTTCAACGTGGAATATCGCGTGGCGGATGCCACCAGCAGCCCGTATATGGCTCTCGGCGCCGTCGTTCATGCGGGGCTTGAAGGGATACGACGCAAGATGACTCTGCCCCGGCAGGCTCCGCCCCCTGGCCACGGCACAGGCGATAGTGACGCAGAGACATCGGGGCTGCCGACATCGCTCGATGCCGCAATCAGTCTACTTGAAGCCTCTGAGACGGTGCGCGAATGGATGGGACCGAGGCTGCACGCCGCCTATGTGCAGCTCAAGCGCTCCGAACTGGAGGCGCTCGCGGGCCTGAGCGAGCAGGCCGTATGCGACCGATACGTGCAAGTCTATTGAGCCCGCGAAGCCAGCATTTCATCGCCTGTAGTACAGTCCTATTAGCAATGTTGAAGAGGTAGGTATGAGTGCGCCCTCAGAATCAAATGCCCTCAGTCGCGAAGTTCCCATCGATCCGGCACACGCCGCTCTTCTGATTGTCGATGTCCAGAACTACAACGCCCGGAGCGACGGAGGCGAGTATAGCGGGATGACCGCCGCACAACGCGACGTGGTGTATGGCGAGTTTTTCCGTACGGCGAGCGAGATCGCGGTTCCCAATATGCGCCGACTGCAGCTTGCCTGTAGGAAGGCCGGCATCGAAGTTCTCTATACCGTCATCGAAAGCCTGACTAAGGACGGGCGCGATCGCAGCCTCGACTACAAAGTCAGCGGCTTCAATGTTCCGCGCGGATCGTGGGATGGTCGCGTTCTCGACGAAATCGCTCCGGTCGAGGACGAGATGGTGATTCCCAAAACCTCATCCTCGGTCTTCATCTCAACCAATATTGACTATATTTTGCGTAACCTCGGCGTGCGTTCGCTCATGATTGCTGGCATGTTGACCGATCAATGCATCGATTCCGCGATCCGCGATGCTTGCGATCTCGGCTATCTCGTCACCGCGGTCACCGATGCGTGCGCGACCCTGACGCGTGATCGTCACGACTGGACGTTCCGGTTGAATAGCGGATACTGCAGGCAAGTCACGACCGAGGCGATGGTGCGCGAGATTCAGGAGTTGACCGCCTGATCGCGCGAGCGAAGGAGGCGAAGCCTTCCGCTCGATAAGATCCGACCCGGGCGCGGGAGAAAACCGTGGGAACGCTGCCAGACTTCGAAGCCTGGGCAATCTTCTCGAAAGTCGCGGAGCGGCAGTCCTTTGGTCGCGCCGCGACCGAGCTCGGCCTTTCGAAGGCGACAGTCTCAAAAGCGATCGCTCGTCTGGAGGCCCGCATCGCAACACCCTTGTTTCACCGGACGACGCGGCGCCTCTCTCTTACGGAGGCCGGACGCCGAGCGTCTGAGGGCGCGGCGCGAATTCTAGCCGCTGGGCAGTCGGCCGAAGCGGATGCGATTGCGGAATCCGCGACGCCGCGCGGCACCGTGCACTTCGCGGTGCCAATGTCCTTCGGCGTAACCCATGTGGCACCGCTGCTGCCGTCGTTCCTCGAAGCCTATCCGCAAGTTTCTGTCGAATTGCATCTAAGCGACGACCAAGTCGATCTGATCGATGGCGGCTTTGATCTGGCCGTGCGGATCGCGACATTGCCAGACTCGACGCTCAAGGTCAGGCGATTGTGTCAGGTCCGTCGGCATCTGGTTGGCGCGAGGAGCTATTTCGACCGCGCCGGACGCCCCGAGCATCCTCGCGACCTCGAAACGCATGCTTGCCTCGGCTATGCCTACCTGCCGACGCGCGACCGTTGGCGATTCCTCCATGAGTCCGGCGAGGAGTTCGTTGTCACGCCGTCAGGGCCGCTACGGGCCAATAATGCGGATGCTCTGATGCCCGCACTGCTCGCCGGTCTCGGAGTCGCGATCCAACCAGAATTCGTCGTTTGGCGAGATCTGGCGGCCCAGCGGCTGGAGGCCGTGATGCCGGACTGGTCTTTGGCGCCCATCGCGGTGAACGTGGTCAGCCCGCCGGGCGGCCAGCGGCCTGAGCGCGTAACAGCTTTGGTCGGCTTCCTGGTGCGGCACTTATCCACCGTGCCGTGGGCAGTGGTTGATCAGGTGGAGGATGCTGCCTGAGGCAAAGGAGTCGGCATCAACTCAAATTGGAAACAAATAGTTTCGATTGTTTCTATTTTAGGGTCTGTTGAGAGGGCCCATTCTGTCGGTGGCGCGAGGCTTCAACATCCATGCGCTACGGAGATTCTCAACATGACAAGCGTTGGCCTTCACCATGTCACGGCGATCAGCGGCCCGGCTCGCCGCAACCTTGGCTTCTATACGGAAACACTTGGGCTCCGGCTGATCAAGAAGACCGTCAATTTCGACGATCCTGGAACCTACCACCTCTATTACGGCGACGAGGGTGGCCAGCCTGGCACAATCCTGACCTTCTTCCCCTGGAATCATGTGGCGCCGGGCAAGCCCGGTTCAGGTGAAACGCAGGAAACCGCGTTTCGCGTGCCTCGTGCGGCCATCAGCTTCTGGCTGGAGCGGCTGGTTGCGGCAGGCGCGCCGCATGAAGCCCCTGTTGCTCGCTTCGGCGAAACCGTTCTGGCCTTCAAGGATCCGGATGGGCTGTCCCTTGCCCTGGTCGGGGTCGATGGCATCGAGGACGAACCGGCCTTTGCCGCGGGCGGAGTGCCTGCTGCGCATGCCATCCGCGGTTTCCACGGCATAAGCTTGTTGCTGCGCGACATAGAGGCGACGGCTGGCATCCTGCGGGACGTCTTTGGCTTCACCCAGGAAGGTCAGGAGAACGGCCGGACGCGGTTCCGCGTCGCGGAGCGTCTCGGCGGTGTCGTTGATCTTCAGGCTGACGAGAATGCCCCGTCAGGCCGGATGGGCGGTGGCAGCGTGCACCATGTTGCCTTCCGCGCGGCCGATGACGCGGTGCAGGCCGCCATGGTTCGTAAGCTCAGCCAAAGCCACGGAATCCGAACGACCGAGCAGCTCGATCGTTGCTACTTCCGTTCCGTCTATTTCCGCGAACCCGGCGGCGTGCTGTTCGAGATCGCGACCGACATTCCTGGCTTCGCCGTGGATGAGCCACTCGCTTCTCTTGGGGAGGCTTTGAAGTTGCCGAGCTTCCTTGAGCGGGACCGGGCGCGGATCGAGAAGGTGTTGCCGGTACTAGCGTGAAGGCGAAGCGAGGCTGATAGCGCGAAGAAGGAATGACGCGCATGTCACAAACTACTCTGTCCTTCGTGCATCGGTTCCAGCCGGCGGCGGTCACCGGTCTGGCACCGCTGTTGTTGCTGCACGGCACTGGGGGCGATGAGACTGATCTTCTCGGCTTGGGCGAGCGCATCTCGCCCGGCGCAGCCTTGCTGTCGCCGCGCGGTCAGGTCCTGGAAGGCGGTATGCCGCGCTTCTTTCGCCGCCTAGCGGAGGGCGTATTCGACGAGGCGGATGTGCGGCGGCGCGCGGCCGACCTCGCCACCTTCGTCGTCGAGGCGCGTGACGCCTATGGCGTCTCGGCGCCGGTAGGGATCGGCTTCTCGAATGGAGCGAATATCGCCGCTGCCGTGCTGCTCCTTCACCCGGGCGTCCTAGCGGGAGCAGCACTGTTGCGGGCGATGGTGCCGCTTGCCGAGGCCCCGCCGGCAAAGCTTGCGGGAACGCCGGTTCTCATTCTGTCGGGCGCGCGCGACCCCGTCGTGCCGGCGGAAAATGCCGCGCGGCTCGCGGCAATTTACGCTGAGGCCGGCGCAGAAGTCCGACACGAGACGCTGCCAGCGGGCCATGGTTTGACCCAGGACGATATCTCGCGTGTCAAGATCTGGCTGGGACGATAAGGGACAGCCGATGCGTTCTGGCGAGAGCCGGAACGCATCGAATACTTTTTCTGGCTATGCGTTCGCTACTTAGCTGGGCACGCGCTCCAGGACCACGTGACCGATGCGTGGGAGCAGTCGCTGCAGCAGTGGACCCGTCATGACGGTTGTCACGACGGCCATGATCACCAGCATGGTGAAGACTTTCTGCGGCAAAAAGCCAAGGTCATAGCCGATATTGAGCACGATGAGTTCCATCAACGCTCGCGTATTCATCAGCGAACCAAGCAAAGTCGATTGCCAATGGCTCAGTCCGGATATGCGGGCCGCCGCGTAGACCGGCAGAATTTTGCCGAGGATCGAAATCACGAGGACGACCGCCAGCCAGCCGAGGTCAGAGACGGAAGAGAGGCCGAGCACGTTAGTACGCAAGCCGGTAAAGGTGAAGAAGACTGGCAGGAAGAACACCAAAACGAATTGTCCAACTTGCTGCTGCCAGGCCTCCACGAAATCCGTGTGACGGTGGAACATTAGGCCTGCCGCGAAGCCACCGAAGATCGTGAAGATGCCGATTCTATTCGTGAACAAGCCCAGCGCGAACATGACGCAAAGCACGAAGGCCATCAGGTTTGGCGCCAATGCGCCATTCCGCACGGGAAAGACCCGCAGCAGCCAATCCACTAGCGGCCGCAACAGGAACCAGAAGAGGGCAATGCCGGCCACAATGGCGATTGCTTTCCAAAGCAAGAATTCGCCTGATAGCCGCGAAGTCGCGTAAGCCGATATGCAAGCGAGCAGCAGCCAGCCGACCACATCGTTGATCGCCGCGGCCGAAATCGCGATGACGCCGATCGCATCTCGCGTCAGGCCGAACTCCCTCAGAATGCGACCCAGGATCGGGACTGCGGTGATGGCGACGGCGACACCACAGAACAGGCTATAGACAACGGGGTTAATTCCCGGCGCCAATGTCCCAGCAGATAAGAAGCCGAAGCCGAAGCCTAGGAGCAAGGGGGCTGTGACCGAGGCCGCGGCCACCGCGGCCGTTGCGGCGCGATACCGGCCTGAGCGCAGATGCGCGAAGTCGAATGCGGTGCCAATCTGGAACATCAGCAGGATCAGTCCGATCTGACTAATGATGGTGATCGGGGCACCCGCCTTACTGCCGAACAGGGCTATGGCCGTCTGCGGAAAGAAGTGGCCGAACAGCGACGGACCCAAGGCCAGGCCGGCGACGATCTCCCCGATGACGCCAGGCTGACCGAGGCTTCGCGCCAGGTTGTTGAAGAGCCGCGCAACGCCGATCATTACGATCAACTGAAGCAGAACCGAGAATAGCAGGGTCTCGGTCGCGTGCGTGGAAGCCGTCATGAAGCGATCCCAAATTGATTCGACAGTAGACGGAAAGGTCACAGCGAGCAGACCTCACTAGGCGGGCAACGCCGCCGCCCGCAACCATTCGTACTGTGCCAGCCGCCGTCCAGGCCAATGAGGGCCACACGGCCTCCCGATCAGGTTAGGCGGCCCGGCCGCTTGCTTCGCGTACCACCCCTCCTTCATGATCCGCGCCGATGTTTTCGAGGAGTTCATATGCGGCTGAAATTGTGGTTTGGGTGCATCATGACGGCGGTCGCCATCGCGACGGGAGCCGGGCGGAGCGCCGCAGCCGCCCCTATTCCCGTCAAGGTCATGATCATCTCGATGTTCGGACCGGAGGGCGAAGTGTGGCTCAGCCATCGCGACTTAAAGCAAACGATCACGGTTCCGGGCCTATCTCCGGACTATCCAGCGGTGCATTGCGGCCAGGATAGTGTCTGCCAACTCACAACCGGCATGGGGCATGCCAACGTGGCGGCCTCGCTTGCAGCCCTGGTCTATTCAAGGCAGTTCGATCTTCGTCACAGCTATTGGCTGATCGCTGGCATCGCCGGCATCAACCCGAAGGACGGAACGCTCGGATCTGCCGCCTGGGCGCGCTATCTCGTGGATTGGGGACTTCAGTGGGAGTTGGATGCAAGGGAGAAACCCAAGAACTGGCCGTCCGGCTATCTCGGGATCAATACGAAAAACCCCGCGGGGAAGCCGCCGCTCGATTACCGGACGGAGGTGTTTGAGCTTAACGGCGCTTTGCTACAGCGCGCATTCGCTCTCTCGCGTTCCGTGAAGCTCTCTGACAGCGCCGAAGCGCAGAAGGCTCGCGCGGCTTATCCGGCGCCAGGTAACCAGCCACCCTCTGTCATCGCGTGCGATACCCTGTCGGGCGACACCTGGTGGTCCGGCACGCATCTGGGCGATCGAGCCGAGGCATGGACGAAGCTGCTGACGAACGGTCTTGGCCACTACTGCACGACCCAGCAGGAGGACAACGCTGCATTTGAGATTCTCAAACGCGCCACCGCCGCGGACCTCGCCGACGATCAAAGGGTTGCCGTGCTGAGGTCGGGTTCGGATTTCGACCGACCGCCTAGCGGAGGGAGCGACGTTGACAATCTCCTTGACTACCAGAGGCAGGGCGGGTTCGTGCCGGCTGTCCAGAACCTCTATTTGGCCGGGAATCCATTGGTCGAGGCAATCATCGCCGATTGGCCGGCGTGGGAAGGTGGGGTGCCTGCGAAGTAGCCCGATTTTTGCTCCGGCTCGTCAAGAGAAGCCGTCAACTGGCGAGGGACGATCAGCCATGTGACAGTTCCGTGTAACTTCTCTTTGCACGGGGAGAGCACGATGGTAGCCGGTAGGCATCATGAATCTGGTCTCCCGGCAAAATGGATCGGCGCTCAGGCGCCGGCGATCTTGGATGTCTCCCGGCAAGGCTCTTCGCGGACGGGTCAGTGTTTTTGTGCGCGGCCACGCGGCCACCAGACCGCTCAGGCTGACAGACGGCGTGTTCGTAATGCCGGATGGCGCCCTCCTGCCGTATCGTGAATGGCTACCGCCCTGCGAACCGGCCGTCGTGGTGCTCGCCCTGCACGGCATCAATGACAGCGCCGATGCCTGGGAGATTCCGTCGGGCTTATTCGTGGACGCCGGAATAGCGGTGATCGCCCCGGACCAGAGAGGATTCGGAGCGGCGTCTGGTCGCGAGAAGTGGCACGGCACGGAAGTCATGGTGAAGGACGCTCTCGCCATGATGGCCCAGACCCGCGCGCGTTTTCCGCGGGCTCGTCTCTACCTGGCCGGAGAGAGCATGGGAGCGGCCGTGCTCATGGTCCTCGCGGCGGCCCACAAGCAACTAAAGGTCGATGGTTATATTTTCAGCGCTCCCGCTGTCTGGGGCCGGCGCGAAATGGCCGTTGGCTACCGGTTGTCGCTTTGGCTGGCGCATAAGACGGTGCCGTGGATGCGACTGAGTGCAACTGCTCTGGGCTTGCGGCCGAGCAACAATGAGGCGGCGTTGCGGGCCGTGGCCGGTCCTGGGCTCGCCCGACGCTCGGCCCGGATCGATTGCCTGAAGGGCTTGGCCGACTTGATGGACTCGGCCTTGGAGGCAGCTGGCAGGAATAACGCTCGGGCCCTGTTCCTCTATGGCGGCAAGGACCAACTGGTTCCGCAGCGGGCCATGGCGGCCTGCTGGAAAATCGAGCAAAAGACAAATGCTCGAAACCGGGTGTTTGCCTTTTATCCCGGCGGATTTCACTTGCTACAGCGTGACCTCGCTGGAGCGGTGGTGACTCGGGATATCGTCCACTGGCTGCTTGATTCCACAGTGCCTCTGCCCTCAGGCGCCGAGGCGCGAGCCGCCGACTGGCTCGAGAATCTGGCCGCCTGAGTCTGTTGGTCCGACGGCCGCTACTGTCCGCCGGCGTCAATGATTGGAGGAAGGCCGAGGACCTTGCGCGTTTCCGCGCGGGCGATCCTGAAATCCGTCAAGAACCTTGGCTGATGAAGAAAAACGCTATCGATGACGGTGCCAGCGATCCGGCCCGCTTCGACATCGGTCGGAAAATGCGCTCCAGCGACGACACGGTTCTGGCCATAGGTCGCCGCGCGCCGGAAGATCTCTACGGCATGTTCCGGGACCATTTTGGCCAGCAGGATAGCGGTCACATAGGCAAAGGTCGTGTGGCCGCTGGGGTAAGAAGGAGTGGCTTTCGGAGACACGATCGGCATGAGGCTCGAATCCACCATGAAGGGGCGGAGCCGGGCGAAGTGAGCCTTGGTCACGGTCACGACCTTGGCTTCGTCGGAGAATACGCGAAGGAAAAATTGGGTCGTGAAGGGCAGCTTCTCGGTCTTGAAGCTGGGCCCCATGACATCGGTAAAGCGGAAGACTGAACGCTCATGGTCGGCCTCGGCATCGACCACGTCGTCAGCATCGCGATCTTTCTGCGCTTGCATAACGGAATTCAGGTCGGCCTTTTCCTCGGGTGAACCGAGCGCGGGCGGAGGCGCGAGCAGATCGTTGAGATCGACCTGTGACGGCTGGATGTAATAGGTCTTCTCATAGTGAGGGGGGGCGCCGCGCGGGCCGGGAGAGTGTGCGGAGGCGCAGGTCGGGCCTGCAATCGCCAGCACGGCGACGATCGTAAGGCTTGGCCATGTCCGCGGCATTTTTCGTCCTGTGGCGATTGGAGTAGCTCAGCCTTGGGTTGCGCGGCCGATCATTGACCGGCCGGAAACTGCCATCAAGGCACTTCTTGGTAAAGCGACGACTAATGCAGGGCGCCGCTATCGCCACCTCGAACATGTGTCTGAAAATGTCTGGCCGAGCACCGCCAATCCGGGAACGCTATGTCGGGCCCAGGATAAAGCCCCTCGGCCTTCCGCCCTACTCAATGCTTGATTTCCAGCGCTTCGCGATAGGCGGTGATCGCCGCCGTCCATCCCATGAGCAGGGCATCGACTGTGAGTTCGTGCCCTATTGAAGCCTCACTGATCCGCGGCGCCGCAGCGACGAGGGCGGGTAGATTTTCAAGGTTCAGATCATGTCCGATATTAACGACTAGCCCCAGCTTGATCGCCTCTTCAGCCGCAGCCGCGCACGCGGCCAAGCAATCGGCGGGACGACCCTCGCGAAATGCCGCGGAATAATGGCCGGTGTAGATTTCAATCCCATGCGCACCGGCATCGCGCGCGCGCTGCGCTATCGACGGCTCCGCATCTACAAATACGATAGCCCGCGAACCGATGGACCGCAGTGTTTTCGAGGCCTCCTGGACGATTTGCAGCTGCGTCTCATCCAACCGCCAACCTTCCTCGGACGTAAGGACGCCCGGCGCATCGGGGACCAGAGTGCATTGCTCGGGCCGCACGACGCTGACGAGGTCGAGGAACGCTTTGTCCGGATAGCCCTCAATATTCAACTCGAAGCCCGGTCGCCAGCCGCGCATCAACTCGGCAAGAGCAAAGACATCGTCTCGCCGGATATGGCGTTCATCCGGTCGAGGATGAACCGTCAGCCCGTGCGCTCCTGCTGCATGTGCCAGTCTGGCGAAATGGCCAATATCGGGCACACCGGTACGGCGGGCATTCCGCAACAGGGCGATCTTGTTAAGGTTGACGCTCAGGCGTGCCATGAATGTCTCGCTACGCGACTAAAGGTTATGATTAGCACATCCCGAAAGGCGTGACGCAACGGGTCTAGCGGAAGAATAGCCGTTACCCCGTGATAGACGCGGCTGTCATCGAACCAAGCGGAATCCAACGGCCTTTCGAGCGCGAAGCGTCCCACGAGAGAGCGTTGCAAATCCACGATCTCGGTTTCGCCGCCGATCAAGTTCTGACGGCGCAATAACACGACCAATGCCCAGTCCACGCCGTCTCGATGAAGTCCTTCGGGCGTCGGACGGCCGGCATTGTCCGGATGCGCTTCAACCCGAAATTGGTGCATTTCAACGTGCCAGGCTTCGGGTCTCAGGGGCGCGGGGGTGAGTCGAGTAAACAGCGCCTCGCTGGCGCGAAAAATGTCCTGCGTTAACCTGTGCGTTGCGATCGCGTCAGTGACTGGCTCAAACCATCGGTCTTTACCGCCATTGAGTGGATTGAACTCGCGGCTTTGATAGTGCGGCTGATGAGGCTTACGCTCGAAACCCTGAGCTGAGCCATTGAACGCGGCAAATCGCCGGCGGCGGTATCGCCCGCCATCCGCCATATAGCGATCGTCGCCGAGGTCGTTCCAACTCCGAGCAAAATCCTCCCACTCTTCCGGATCGATTGCCCCGAGAGCCTGGTGCATCGTTGCGGCGGGTGCAAAGGCAAATCCTGCGTCATCGAGAGCGGCTTCGACCTCGGCCACGGGAGCACTTTCAGGCCGGGGACGAATTTGGGTATACATGGAACCGGGCACGCCTTCCATCTTGTCAGTCTCGCCCGCCTTCTGCGGTCCGCCCTAGTTTGCAACGCTTCCGCGTATCGTTACCTAGGATTAGGCCACAACCGAGTCATGCTCATGGCGCAGGCGGAAGGCGCACGAGTTCCCGGTTTCGGCCCAAGACGAGGCATTGCACAGATTAGGACACTAATTCATGACCGATTCTCACGTTGCTGCCCTGGGCAGCCTGATCCGACAGATGCGTAGTGTGGATCTGGCGCCGAAGCTTGAACGGGGCGTGCCCAAATTTCCTACCCACCCTCATATGGTGATCGATCCCACGGTCATTCACGCGCGCGACGGCTATTACTGCCAGACTCTTTCTCTCGCCGAGCACACCGGCTGCCATGTCGATGCGCCCGCTCATATCCATGCGGACCGCATGAACGAGACGATCGAGACGATTCCGGTCGATCGGCTCATCACCACCGCGCGTGTCTACGACTTCTCAGATCGCGACTGGAAGCCGGGTGAGTTGCTCACCTGTCAGGACGTGCTCGATTATGAGAGCCGCCATGGCGCACCCGTTGATCAGGACGAGATTGCATTGGTGAATTTCGGTTGGCTCAAGCGCTTCTGGGCCGTCGATGCGCGCGCCCATTTCTATGCGCGCAATCAGCCCGGTATGAACGAGGACGTTGCGAAGCTGTTTCGCGAACGTGGTGTGCGCGCCGTCGGTGCTGATACCATCGCTTGCGAAATGGCTGGCGTCGACAACAAATGGGGCGATGCACCCGGCCACGACCGGCACTGGCTACCGCAGGGAATCCTTATCCTGGAATGCGTGGCGCGGCTGGAGCAGTTGCCACGCAGCTGCTTCCTCTTCGCGGCGCCTCTGCCGATCCAGAATGGATCGGGCTCCCCCTTGCGGCCGGTCGCTTTTTTCTGATCGTAATGCCAGGTGGACTTGAGGGCGATCGCGGCTTTGTGGTGTGATGTGAAGGCATCGGCGCGTTGGAACGGCTGGCCCAACGGCGGCGTATTACGGGCTTCTCCGTTCCGCACAAGCTGGAGGGCGAGATGAGATACAAGATCGATCCTGACTCAGATCGAGTCTTCATCGAAGAGTTTCGCCGCAATCCGGTGGGTAACCATAGCCCCGGCCTCATGCGCGTCCTCAACACGCTGCGTTACGATCCAAGTGGACGGCAGATCGTGCTCTTTTGCCGCAAGCCATTCGCTGAATGGCAGATCGGGGAGATGCCGGCGGACCGGCGGGAACCGCTGGTGTTCGAGGACAGCCCTATTTTCACCAATCGCGACGAGGCGGAATGGGAGATCTTTCGCCGCCGGTGGCGCGCCGCCACGGGCGAAGACATCAACCTGCCGCTCAAATCACCCGAGAACGCGTAGGACTGCCTCATGCTCAAGATCGTAGGCTATCCCGATCGCTACAGCGTCGCGCCCGGAGAGAAGATCGCTTTTCACATCTCGCTCGAGGAAGGCGAAGCCTATGAGGCACGTCTCGTCCGCGTGCTCAATGGCGATAGCAACCCGAATGGCCCTGGCCTCGACCTTCCTCATCTGCCAAGCGAGGTCGATGGGCATTATCCGGGATCGGTGAAGCGAGCGGATGCCGGCTCCTTCATGCTGGTGGAAGGCTTCCCTCCCCTCGCCGCCTATGCTGCCTTCAGCTTTCGCGCGGTGGTATGGCCGACACTCACCGCGCGCTACTCTCAGGTCGTGGCGGCCCATTGGGATGCGGAACGAGGCGCGGGTTTCAAGCTCACCGCCAGCGAAGGTCGGCTCAGCCTCGCGATCGGCGATGGAATGGGCAGCGTGGTCGAGGAAAGTCTCGATGCGAGAATGCTGGATCGCAAATGGTACGTGATTTCTTTTGCAGTAGATTTGGTGGTCGGCCGCTTCCACCTCTCACAGCAAGCGCTGCAAGCAGATGCTGGCGTTTTCGATAGCGGGTATCGTGAAGGCGCCTTGAACGCGGTGCTCGGCGTGACGACGGGCAGTCTAACTTTTGCCGGAGCCTCTATGGCTGACGGCACAGTCGGCGAGCATTTCAACGGCAAAATTGACGGACCGGCTCTGTTCGAGGGTTTCCATGACGCGGTCTCTCTTGCCGCCGCTGATGTCGCCGCTCTCTCCCCGATGCTCGCCGCCACCGCGCTCGGCGCCTGGGACTTCTCGGACGGCATCAGGACAATCCGGGTCACCGATCGGAGCCCACTTCGCCGGACCGGTGTCCTTGTGAACCTGCCGGCACGCGGCATGCGCGGACCCCATTGGACGGGGACCCATCATAGCTGGCAGACGGCCCCGGCCGAATATGGCGCCGTCCATTTCCATGAGGACGACCTCTATGACGCCGGCTGGCCGGCCGACATCACCTGGTCCGTGCCGGAGGATGCGCGCAGCGGCGCCTATGCGCTGCATCTGCGGTGCGGCGAAAACACCCACGACGCAATGCGGGAAACTTACATCCCCTTTTTCATTCGCCCGCCTCGTGCCGCCACGGCCCGCAAGAACAGGCCAAAACTCGCGTTCCTGGCGCCAACGGCCTCCTACATGGCCTATGCCAATCACGGCGAGCACATCACGGTGCGCGGCGTCGAGCGAATGATGGGACGGCTGCTGCATTTTGGGCATCAGGATGTCTATCTCTACGACCATCCGGAGCTTGGCCACTCCCTCTATGACAAGCATGCCGACGGGTCGGGTATCTGCTATTCCAGCCGGGTTCGTCCAAATATCAATTGCGCACCGCGCTATCACTCCTGGCTCGGCGGTGACGGTTCCAGCCTCTATCAATATAATGCCGATACGCATTTGTTCGGCTGGCTTGCCCATCATGGCGTCGATTACGACGTCATCACGGATGAGGATTTGCACCATGAGGGCTACGAACTTCTGAAAGACTACCGCGTGGTAATGACGGGCTCGCATCCCGAATATCATTCGACCCAGATGTGGGACGCGATGAAGGCCTGGCTCGATCGCGGTGGCCGCCTCATGTATATGGGCGGCAATGGCTGGTACTGGCGCATTGCCTTCCATGATGATCTGCCGGGCGTCATCGAGGTACGGCGGGCTGAGGACGGCATCCGGTCATGGGAAGCCGACCCCGGCGAATATTATCATTCCTTCAACGGCGAATATGGCGGCCTTTGGCGGCGGTGCGGGCGCCCGCCGAATATGATGGCCGGCATCGGTTTCGTGGCTCAGGGCTTCAACGTCTCGTCCTACTACCGACGTGCTCCGGACGCGGAAAACCCCCGTGTAAGCTTCATCTTCGATGGCGTTCCAGATGAGATCATCGGCGACTTCGGCCTGATCGGCGGCGGCGCTGCTGGTATCGAGCTCGACTGCATCAATCGACTGCTGGGCTCCCCGCCAAACATCCTGCGTCTTGCTTCCTCCGAGGGGCACGGGGCGCTGATGCTTCTCGTCAACGAGGAATTTACCGCGACCCAGCCGAATCTCGGTGGTGACCAGAACGAACGCGTGCGCGCCGACCTCACCTTCGCCGAAACACCCTCAGGCGGCGCGATCTTCGCAACGGGATCCATTGCCTGGATCGGATCGCTTCCCAGCCACGGCTATGAGAACAACGTCTCCCGCATCACGCTCAACACGCTCCGGCGGTTCTTGGAGGAGCAACCCTTTGGCTGACACCTCGCATTGAGTGAAGGCATCGGCGCGTGGCGCGGGGGAGGCTAATCCGCGGCGGGAGCACTCGATCTCAGGCTCCGGAATGGCAGCATCTTCCGATGCTCCGCGTCCCAAAGCGCCAGCCGCGCGCATTTCAGACTGTCACGCAGCGTCAACCGGGGGACCGAATGGAATTCAGGATTCGCCTCGTGACACTCGCGGAGCCGGTAATTCGGAATGCGGCTGGATAGATGATGGATGTGATGGAAGCCGATATTGCCGGTGATCCAATGCAGCGCCGGCGGAAGGTCATAAAAGGACGCACCCTGCAGGGCGGCGGCCCGAAAATCCCAGTTTGGGCGACGCTCCCAATAGGCGTCTTCGAACTGATGCTGGATATAGAAGAGCCAAACGCCTATCGTGGCGGCCAGCAGTAGGACCGGCAAACATCCGAGCACCGCCGGAATCGGTCCTAAAGTAAGCGCCAAGGTGCCCAGCACAGCGCCGATCGCGGCATTGGTGCCCATGACGCTGAGCCAGTTCCGCCAATGGCGGCGTGGGCCGCCGCTCGGAATACGATGGCGAATGAGAAAGAGCCAGGCCGGCCCGATACCGAACATCACCAGCGGATGACGGTAGAGCCGATAGGCCAAGCGCCCTCGCGCCGACAGGGCCGCGTATTCCACGACGGTCAGGGTCGAAACATCGCCCACGCCGCGCCGATCAAGGTTTCCCGCGCTGGCGTGATGCACAGCATGGCTACCCCGCCAGACCGTGTAAGGCGTCAAGGTCAGCACCCCGAGCATCCAGCCAAGGAGATCGTTTGCCCAGCGCGATGAGAAGAACGAGCCATGCCCACAGTCATGCTGGAACATGAACAACCGCACCAGCAGCACCGCGCCAAGGGGGAACAACAGCAGCCCGAGCAGAATGCCGTGATCGAGCGCTGTTAGGATTCCGGCGACGACGAGAAGGAAGGGCAAAACTGTGGTCAACAACTGAACCAGCGCGCGGCGCGCGTCAGGCTTCAGATATGGCGCCACCATCAGCCGCCATGCAGTGTTATCGGCGGCCGTCACATCCGATACGGCCTCAGGAGCGGACATGCTTGCTGCGGGTCGATCGGCTTATTGGGATGAGTCTCATCATAGAAACAAACTCGAGCGTGAGAATGCGCGCTGGCGCGCATTCTCAGCCCGTGTCTCAGGCGTATTAGCTAGTCACAAGATTGACGGCGGAGCTTTTCCCGCCCTGGCCCTGCTCAATGTCGAAGGACAGCTTCTGCCCATCCGACAAAGTCGCCATTCCCGCACGCTCGAGCGCGGAGATATGAACGAAGATGTCCTTGGAACCATCGTCAGGCTGAATAAAGCCGTAGCCCTTCTGCGCGTTGAACCACTTAACCGTACCCTTAGCCATGTGCCACTCCATGCGATAAATTCCGCCTATGCGCTCTCGCACAGACGGGCCGACCTCGGTGATAGGACTGGGGAACCGGGTTCGACGCTTGCAGCGGACGAATTACGGACCTGATCAACAACAGGCTGACGCCGTTCTAATAGGGCGCGTCGCCTCCGGCCGCAAGGCCGTCCCGCCTCTCTCGACGAGATTGGCTCGCGATAACGCCAGCAACGGGGAGCGCGATTAGATGATGCCACCATTGGCGCGCAGGATTTGACCATTGATCCAGCTACCATCCGGACCCGCGAGGAAGGAAACGGCCGCCGCGATGTCGGTGGGCTCGCCCAGTCGCTCCAGCGGCGCAAGCCTTGCCAGCCGATCGACCAGTTCCTGAGATTTTCCGTGGAGAAACAGGTCGGTGGCGGTCGGGCCGGGAGCGACCGCGTTCACCGTGATGTCCCGGCCGCGGAGTTCCTTGGCCAGGATGCTCGTCATCGCGTCCACGGCCGCCTTGGTGGCGGCATAGACTCCATAGGTCGGCTGAAGCAGGCCGACGACGCTCGAAGAAAAATTGATGATGCGCCCGCCGTTTCGCAACCGTTTGGCGGCCTCGCGCAGGGTGTTGAAGGTTCCCTTTAAATTAACGGCGATCTGTCGATCGAAAGCTGCATCCTCGGTATCCGCGAGGCTCGACAGGGTCATGATACCGGCATTGTTGACCAAAATGTCCGCTCCGCCGAGTGCGGTTTCCGCTGTATCGAACAAACGGCGCACGGCCTGGGGGTCGCTGACGTCGGCAAGCGCTGCCAGAGCCCGGCCGCCTGCCTCTTCGATCTTGCGAACCACCGCCTCGGCGGGCGCGGCCTGGCCGGAATAGTTCACCACCACGGTAAAGCCGTCCCAAGCGAGCCTTTCGGCCACGGCCGCGCCGATACCACGCGACGCCCCGGTCACGATTGCTACTTTATTTGTCTGCTGGGTCATGCCGCTCTCCCTGTTTCTTCGCCCCGTCCGAGGGGTGGAAAGCATTAGCGCGACGCCTTGGCCGGATAATCAGGCGATTTCGAGCTACACCATTCAGCAAGACGAACAATGAGGGGCCGCATGGACCGGTATGAGGCGATGCGGGTCTTCATCCGCATCGTGGAGCGACAGAGCTTCACACGGGCGGCCGAAGACCTCAGCCTGCCGCGGTCAACAGTTACCGAGGCCGTCAAGCAGCTCGAGACGCGCCTTCGCGTAAGGCTTCTGCAACGGACCACCCGCCACGTGAGCCCTACTCTGGACGGCGAAGCCTATTACAAGCGCTGTCTGATCCTGCTCGCCGATCTAGAAGACGCAGAGGCGGGGTTCCGGGATGCCAAGCCACGCGGCCTGCTGCGCGTCGATATCCACGGCACGCTGGCACGCCACTTCGTCGTGCCGGGTCTGCCCGCGTTTATCGCCGAATACCCCGACCTGCAGCTCTATCTGAGCGAAGGGGACCGTCTGGTCGATTTAGTGCGGGAGGGGGTGGATTGCGTGCTGCGCGTTGGAGAGCCGCAGGATACGGACATGGTCGGTCGGCGTATCGCCTTGCTTGAGGAGGTGACACTGGCGAGCCCCGAGTACCTCAGCCGATGCGGCACGCCTGGATCGCCAGACGGTCTCGGCGGGCATGCGATGGTCGGCTTCGTCTCCTCCGTGACAGGCGCCGTAATTCCTCTGGAATTTAGGCTCGACGGCGCGCTCCGCCAGGTTGCGCTCCCCGCTACAGTCTCGGTTGCAGGTGCGGAGACCTATGTCGCCGCCGCGAAGCTTGGCCTCGGACTGATACAAGTTCCGCGCTATCACGTCGTGCGACACCTCGCGCTGGGCGAGTTGGTCGCGGTCCTGGAGGATTTCCGACCACCGCCGAGCCCCGTCACGTTGCTCTACCCCCGCAGCCGCCAGCTCTCCCCGCGTTTGAGGGTCTTCGTGGATTGGTTGACGCGAGAATTTCGACTTCGCGCGGGCGGGCCAACGATGAGCCTGCCGGTTCACCTTTGACGGATTGCACCCAGCCTTTAGGGGAGGAGCGATTTCAGCTTCACGCCCGGATCCGCCAGTTGGGCCGGGTCAGAATGCGCACGGCGCTGGATTAGCATCTCCGCCAACCTGATGTCGCGCGCGACCTTGGAAACCGGGCCGACACCGCTCGCCGCGACAAGCCGGCCATCAGCCTTGAGGTGGAAATAGAGCCGGCCGCCGCCACCCACGTCGCGCAGCACGGTAATCTCGCCCTCATCGGGCATCCCGGCGATCTGCAGCGTCTGGTCATGCTGATCCGACCAGAACCATGGAACCGTGTCGTATTCCTCGGTGCCTCCCAGCATGGAGCCTGCCGCATGCGCACCCTGGTCCTGCGCGTTGCGCCAAGCCTCCAGCCGCATCCGGCGACCATCGTAGATCGGATGGGGAAAGGAACAGCAATCGCCCGCCGCCAGGATATCAGGGTCGGTGGTGACAAGCCGGCCATCAACCCGGACGCCATTCTCCGTCTCAAGTCCAGCTGCTTCGGCAAGAGTGGTCTGCGGAATTGCGCCAACGCCTGCGATTATGGTGTCGCATTCGAGCCGCCGACCATTCGCGAGCGTTACAATCTCGACGCTACCCTCCCGCGTGATGAGCGTCAGGCCGATGCCGGTGATGATCTCGATCCCGGCTCGACCATGGCGCTCGGCGACAACGGCCGCGATTTCGGCTGGCACCGCGCGGCCCAGAATGCGCGGTGCCATCTCAACGACGGTGACCGTGCATCCGCGCTCCAAGGCGCTTGCTGCGATCTCCAGTCCAATGAAGCCGCCGCCGATCACCACAAGGCGGGTGGCAGGCACCAGCCGGGCACGCATCGCAAGCGCATCCGCGAAAGTACGCAGGTAGAGGACATTTTCGGGGCCCGCACCGGGAACAGTGAGCCGTCGCGGGCGGGCACCCGTTGCCAGCAACAGCTTGGCATAGGGAATGCTGCGGCCATCATCCAAGGTGACATCATGGGCAGCGCGATCGATCGCGATGACCGCTGCGCCCGCGATATGCACGATGCCTTTTGCTGCAAGCCGCGCCTCGTCGAGGATGAAGGCGGCCTCTGGCTCCGCCTCCGATGTCATCGCGTGCTTGGAAAGCGGCGGCCGCTCGTAAGGAAG
Source organism: Acidisoma sp. S159 (assembly GCF_009766125.1). Lineage (NCBI taxonomy): Bacteria > Pseudomonadati > Pseudomonadota > Alphaproteobacteria > Acetobacterales > Acidocellaceae > Acidisoma > Acidisoma sp. S159. The sequence continues at coordinate 152,139 of NZ_LMUG01000043.1, read as the reverse complement.
ATGAGTCTCCTCTCCGATGAGCGTGACCGGCCCAGTGAACCCTCGCTCGCGCAGCGAGGTCGCGGCGCGCGCCCCCGCCTCCCCCGCTCCCACGATGACCATTCCTGCAACGCTCATCGCCTCGGTCTCCCAAGTTCCGCCGAAACGCGCCTTCAGACGGCCTGTAACATGAAATCGGAGACTTCCGTGGGCGCTACCGCGTTCAGGAGTTGTACGGAACGGCGTGCCCCTTCCATACGGGAAAGAAGCACATCCTCATGCTCGATCGAAAGCCAGCCATCATAGCCGACCATCCGGAGGCGATAGCAGAACTCGCGCCACCAGGATTCGTCGTGCCCGTAGCCGAGAGTGATGTACGTCCAGGACCGCGCCGGAATATCCGTCAAGGAGCCGTTTTCCAACAGGCTGGTCGTCGCCTGTTTCACCTTGTTGAGATAGACATCCTTGGCATGCACGTGGAAGATCGCCTCTCCCAGCGCATCCACGGCGGCATGCGGATCGGCGCCCATCCACATGAGATGACTCGGATCGAGGTTCGCACCCACAACCGGACCGACCTCTACACGCAAGCGCAGCAGCGTCGGCACGTTGTAGACGAGTTGGTTGCCGTGCAATTCAACACATAGCTTGACGCCGTTCTCCTTCGCGACCTTTGCGAGATCGTGCCAGTAAGGAAGTAGCTTCTCCTCCCACTGCCACTTCAAGATCGCGCCGGTCTCGGGCGGCCAGGAGGAGACGATCCAATTCGGTGTGCGGTCCTCAGGCCCGCCAGCCGGGAGCCCGGACATCAGGCAGACCTTGCCGATGCCCAGCTGGCCGGCAAGTCGCACCGTGTCATACAATGTCGCGGTCTGCCGAGCGCCATCAGTGGGATGGAGCTGGTTTCCGTTGGCATTAAGCGCGATCAGTTCTAGCCCGCGGCTCTCGAAGGCGCTCAAAAACGTCTTCCGCGCCCCTGCGTCGCCGCGCAGTTTTGCCAGGTCCAGATGCGGCGCCGAAGACCAGTTGCCTGCATTGACCTCGACGCCGCTCAGGCCGAGCCCTGCGGCCGCATCGAGCATTCCCTCGAAGTCCAGATTGGCGAGGGAATCCGAAACGATTCCGATCTTCATAGTCCTAAAACCTCTTCCATCTCAGAAATCTTGATGCGCCGCATCGTTCAGCGGAACGTTCTCTGTTCGCAATGTGCCGAACGCACCATGCTCTTCGACCCGCTGGTCGTAACCGGAGCTTGAATAGCGACTACTGGAAACTTGGCTGCGACTTGAGCGCATCCATTCAACGGCGCGACCGCCGCAGCGCCGATCCGCGCAGTCGGCTACAGCCGCGCGCTGTGGTGCCCTCATCGGCCTCCCCTTTTGTCGTTTCTAGATCGCGCCTCGGTCGCCGATTGCATCGAACCATAGAACAGTCATCAAGTAAATCAAATTATCTCTTCAAACCACCAGCACTGCATCATCTGCCAGATTTCTCTTCGTTTTCCGATGATGGCGGATTGATTTTGGCTAGACGGTCTTCGAGTTTGATGTGAATTACATCATTTTGTTGCGAGGAACGACGTCGCGCTCCGACTTTACAATGGAGAAGCCCGCCGACCATACTTCGCCCGGTTCCCTGACGGTGACCGGAGGCAGATGACAGTCCAATATGGTCCGGAAGTGCTTGCCGACCTGGACCTCGCAATTCGCGCTGCCTTGCCGTCATGGTCGCTTTCCAGCGACGCAGAAATCGGCCTCCTCAACATCTCAGAGAATGCCACGTACCGTATCGATGACACCGGCACCGGCCGGTCCGTCGTGCTGCGCGTTCATAGGCTGGACTATCACAAGGCGCAGGAAATTCGCTCTGAGATCGATTGGATCGAGGCATTGCGGGCTGAACGCGCCGTGGAGACGCCCGCGCCGCTGCGTGGCGCAGACGGAACCTTCGTGCAGAGTCTGCCATCGTTATTCGGCTTTCCGACACGCAGTGCGGTTGCCTTCGAGTTCGCGCCCGGTCGGGAGCCCGCCGCGGATGCCGATCTTCCCGGTTGGTTCCGCACTCTTGGTGCGCTGACTGCAAGGATGCACAGCCACGCGCGCGGTTGGATTCCGCCTGGGGGGTTTCAACGCAAGATCTGGGACTTCGACAGCATGTTCGGGACGCAAGCCTATTGGGGTCCATGGCGTGCCGGCGTTGGGCTGGATGCGGCGGGAACCACCCTTATGGACCGCGCCGTGATGCTCATCCGCACGCGGCTGGAGCGGTTCGGCCGCTCACCCGAACGCTTCGGTCTCATCCATGCGGATCTGCGGCTCGCAAACCTCATCGTCGATGAACCGCACCTGCGCGTGATCGACTTCGATGATTGCGGCCTATCCTGGCGGCTGTATGACTTCGCGGCTGCCGTCAGCTTCTTTGAGCATGAACCCATCGTGGACGAGCTGCGCGAGGTCTGGGTGGACGGTTACCGTTCCGTCGCGCCGCTTTCGCAAGAGGATGCCGACGAACTGCCGATTTTCATCGCCATACGCCGTTTTCTTCTAGTCGCCTGGATTGCATCACATTCCGAGGTGCCGATCGCGCAGGAACTCGGCGCTGGCTATACGGCAGGCGCTTTGACGATGGCGGAGAAACTGCTGTCACGGTATTCTTGAGTGTCACCGGATAAAGGAAAACCGCCATGTTCGCTCCGCTGAGCGGTCGATCCGTCATCGTTACCGGAGCCGGGCGCGGCATCGGACGCGGCATTGCGTTACGGTTTGGCATCGTCGGCTGCCGCATCCTTCTCGTCTCACGCACCGCGGCTGAGATAGAGCGGGTAGCTGCGGAGATCAGCAGCGTGGGCGGTACTGCAGAAACTCTCGCGGCAGATCTCTCTACCGAAGGCGGCGCCGCTGCGATGGCGGCGGCTGCCATGGAGCACTTTGGCGGCGTCGATATCCTCTGTGCAAATGCCGGCATATTTCCGTCCGCCACTCTCGATGTCATGACGGCCGCGGATTTCGACACTGTCATCAACGCGAATTTGCGGAGCACCTTCCTTTCCGTTTCGGCTTGCCTCCCCGCCTTGAAAGCCAAGGCGAAGGGGCGGATCGTTCTGACATCCTCGATCACCGGACCCGTCACAGGTTATTCCGGCTGGTCGCATTACGGAGCGAGCAAAGCCGGTCAACTCGGCTTTATGCGCACGGCCGCGATTGAGCTTGCGCCGTTCGGCATCACGGTCAACGCGGTGATGCCGGGCAACATCATGACCGAGGGGATGGAAGCCATGGGCGTCGAGTATATAGCGAATATGGCGGCCTCAATCCCGCTCAAGCACCTTGGAACAGTGAAGGATATTGCCAACGCAGCGCTGTTCTTCGCGAGCGACGAGGCCGGCTACGTCACGGGTCAGACCCTGATTGTCGATGGCGGCCAGGTTCTTCCTGAGTCTCTCGCCGGGCTTTAAACGACGAAGGCCGCTGTCGGGCCGCCTTCGCGGCTTTCCAGTTCTCCGCTTTACCGCCTGGCGCTTGCCTCGGCGGCGTGCAGTGGCCCGTCCGCACCTTCGGGAAAGCCCTCATAGATCATGCGGCCGATCTGGTCATAGCGGGATGGGTCCCGGCTCTTGAGATAAAGCGCGCCAAGAATGCCAAGAACAATGACACCTCCATCAATCCACGGGATCCAGGCAGCAAATGAAAAACCACCGCCGAGGAAGCCCATATTGGTAAGGCAGAGATAAAGGACATAGGCCTGCGACAGGAAGGCGAGGATGGGCGCAAGCATCGTCTGCCACCAATGATGGTCATTGGGATGCTGGCGCTTGAAATAGACTACGATCGCGACCGATACGATGGCCTGGGCGAAGAGAATAATGATGGTGCCGAGCAGCGCCATGAGGCCGTAAAGCTCGCCATAGGCTTGTGTCGTCGGATCCTTGGTGCCACCGAAAATCGCGAAAAGCAGGACGATGATGATGCTGGCGCTGGTTTGCACGAGCGACGCAATATGCGGCGTCTTGAACCGCCTGTGTGTGCGGCCGAGGGCCTTGGGCAGGATCCTCTCACGACCCAGCGCGTAGAGATAGCGCGACGCCGTATTGTGGAAGGCCATGCCGCAGGCGAAGGACCCGGTCAGAATGAGATAGCTCATGATCGCAGTCGACCAAGGGCCGATCAGCTTGGTTGAAGTCGTGAAAAAATACTCCGCCGCATTGCCTTGGGCCGCACCGACGGATGCATCGGTGGTGCTGTAACCGGAGATCGCTGCCCAACTCGTGATGGTGTAGAGAATTCCAAGGAACAGGACGGAAATATAGAGCGACAACGGCACAATCCGCTTCGGATTGCGGGATTCCTCAGCATAGTTGGGAGCTGATTCAAACCCGACCCAGGACCAAAATGCGAAAAAGAGCCCAATGCCAGCGGCCCCGGCTGCAAGCTTGGCGGATGGATTGCCCGGATAGCCGAGGAAGGCGTTCAACGGATTAATCGCCGCTCCCGTCACCGTCGCGCCGTGTCCCGATTTCGAGAAGACACCGACATCGAAAATGAGCAGCATCGCGACCTCGGCGATAAGCGCGACGCCCAGGACCGCGGTTGAAATCTTCACGTCTAGGTAGGTCAGCACAAAGATCAGCAGAACCATGGCCAGCGCGAGCCAGGGCCAGGCGACGTCGATACCGAATTGGTGTAGCTTGAGATTGGCGAAATAAGCGAAGCCACCGGCCAGCGAAGGCTCGAATACCGCATAAGCGACGACCGAGGCGAAGCCCATCCCCATGCCTAGCTCGCGCCCAAGCCCAAGGCTGATAAACGAGTAGAATCCCCCCACAGAGGTGACCTTTCTGGCCATCGCCGCATATCCCACCGAGAAGATCAGAAGGATCACGGTCGCGACCAGAAAAGCCGCAGGGGCACCGACGCCGTTGCCATTGCCGACCACGATTGGCGTGTTCAGCAACATGGCGGTGATCGGGGCCGCACCCGTGACCGTAAGGAACAACACGCCGATGAGACCAACCGCCTTCGAATGCAATAGATCGACGTCGCCGCGAGTGGTTACATCAAGGTTGTTTGCGCCCTGTTTTCCGGCTACGGCGCCAGAACTCGAATTTGCCATTTCAGAAACCCCAATCATCGCTGCGCGACTCACGATAGCCTGATGCGACCGGAGCGCGATCCCGCATGCCAGCGTCCCATGTGCCATCGACTGAAGGACGACCCTACGAACGACCTTTCAAGGATCATAGCTTTTTGAGTCTGATTCTCGAGAAAAATGAGGGCTCGTGGACGACGACTGCACAATTCGCGTGCTCGCCTATGGATTCCTGCTTAATGCTTCAGCAACCGAGCCAGTTCCCCATCCCTCGCAGAGCTGCGTTACTGTGGCTCTCGATATTATGTTGCTGTCTGGCACTGATTAATGCGTCACAACGACCTGCAATCTCTGGCCCGACGCTCTCGAAATGCCGTATTCGATGGGCCGCCCTTCGACATCCTCGTTGACCGCTTCCATCACAAGCACAGGCATCGTCGACGGCTGGCGGAGCAGAACCGCGTCCTCGGCGCTGGGTAGTCGCGTCCAAATCCGGGTGCTGCGTCGCCTGTAGTCGAGAACGCCGAAGGCACGCAGTGCCGCTGTTATCGAGAGGCTATCGCGGAAAGCCTTGTCGATTCCTCGAAAACGTTCCGCCGGCACGTGAGCGGAGACGACACTCAGCGGCACGCCATCCACCCGCCGCAGAATCTCGAGCAGGATGACAGGCGCGTCGGCATCAAGTTCAAGCGCCGCCGAAATCTCGGGGCTGGAGGGAAGTTCGCGGGATCCCAGGAGTTCGCCTTCCGGTGAACGGCTCTGCCCGGAGATCACCTCGCTGAAGCGAGTGCGGGATCCGACGGGGTAATCCACCACCGCGACAGGCCGGACGAAGCTGCCTCTGCCATGCTGGACGCTCACCAGGCCGCTTTCCGCCAGTGATCCCATGGCGCGCCTTAGCGTGTGGCGGTTCACACCGAAGCGCTGGGCCAGGACCGCTTCGGGTGGCAGGCGCTCCCCGGGCATCAGCGAACCCGATGCGATCTCAGCCGCAAGTAGTTCGGCGATCTTCTGCCAGATCACGACTCCGGCCGACCTCATGATGCTCCGCCTGTCATGCAACGGCTTTCAGCGGCATTCATCTAGATGTCAAACTCCTCTCCCCTCCTTGCTCCTAGAAGGGCGCGTCCCGCCAAGCCGGAACAGAGAGGGTTTTTCATCATGCGGAAGCGACTTCATCCGGCGGGTTTTGCCAAGGCTGTGTATGGTCTGGCGGCACTCATGGCCATGGGCGGAACCGCACTCGCGGCCCCGAACGACTGCCCTGGCGGAAAGCTGCGCTATGGCGTGGTGCCTTACGATGCCTCCGCGGCCTTCGTGCCGCTGTATCACCAGATCGGCTCCCTGATCAGCGCCAGGCTTGGCTGCCCGGTCGATATCGAAATCGGCACCAGCTATACCGCCACCATCGAGGCGATGCGCGCCGGCAAACTGGACGCCGCCGAATTCGGCCCGCTCGGCTATGTTCTCGCCCACCAGATCGCCGATGCCGAGGTCGTCGCAACCTACGCAAACGCGCAAGGGAAACCCGACAGCTATACGGCCAGCATCGTGACCTGGCCGGATTCCGGGATCACCACGCTGAAGGGCGTTGCGGGGCATAGCTTCGCCTATTCCGATCCGGCCTCCACCTCCGGCCATCTCTTCCCAGCCTATGGTTTGAAATCGGTTGGCATCGACCCCGACCATGGCGTTGTGGCGATCTATGCCGGGAGCCATACCGCGAGCTTCGAGGCGCTCAGGCACCACAAGGTGGAAGCGGGTGAGATCAACAGCTCCGAGATCGGTTCGGCGCAAACCGCCGGAATCTGGGATCCCAAGGACTATGTCACGCTCTGGACCAGCGCGCCGATCCCACAGGACCCGATTGCCGTGCGCGGCAATCTGCCGCCGGCCTACAAGGCGAGACTGACCGCCATCCTGCAAACACTAGACCTCAGCGGCATCCCGGCTGCCGAGGTCAAGCTCACCGGCCTTTACGGCAAGGGCTACGTCGCTCAAACCGATCAGGCCTTCAACGGCATTCGCAGCTTGGTGAGCGTGCTGCATCTCGACCTCGCCAAGATGGGCTCGTGAGCACACCCCTCATCGAGGTAGCCGATCTCGCCATGCGCTTCCCGGCGCGTGGACGTGATGATGGGCACCTGGCGCTGAACGGCGCCACCATGACGCTCGCGCCCGGCGAGCTGGTGGTGGTCCTCGGCGCCAATGGCTGCGGCAAATCGACGATGCTGCGCTGTATCGCCGGGATGTTGCGGCCGACCGGCGGCGAGGTTCGTGTGGAGGGCCAAGCGATCAGCGGCCTCTCCGGCCGAACACTGACCGAAGCCCGCATGGCCCTCGGGATGATCTTCCAGAGCGCGCATCTGGTGAAGCGGCGGAGCGTCGTCGCCAATGTGCTCGCCGGCACTCTCGGGCGACATCGCAGCCTCGGCATCGCGCTTGGCAAGCTCCCGCATCAAGAGACGCCCCATGCCATGGCCTGCCTCGATGAGGTGGGACTAGCCCATTTCGCGCCCCAGCGCGCCGGCACGCTGTCAGGCGGGCAGGCGCAACGCGTATCGGTTGCGCGTGCCCTGGCGCAACGTCCGCGCGCTCTGCTCGCCGACGAGCCTGTGGCGAGCCTCGATCCGGATGCGGCCGAGGAGTTGATGACCCTGCTGCGCCGGGTTGCGCATCAGGATGGGCTGGGCGTGCTTTGCGTCCTCCACCAGCCTGAACTCGCTCGGCGCTTCGCGGACCGTATTCTCGGCATGCAAGCCGGCCGGATTATCTTCAACCACGAGCCCCGCCATGTCCGGGACAACGAGGTTTCCGCGCTCTATGTCAAACGGGACGCGTCGCAAAGACTAGCCGCTTGAGCGCTATTGCCGAGGATAATGGCAGGAGGCTGTCGCCGCACCGGCAGGATAAGCGAAGAAGCGCGCTGTCTTTCGTCGTCATCTTCGCCGGCATCGCGCTCTTTCTTCAGGCGGCCTTCGTCGTCCATGCTCGTCCGCAGGATCTCATTACCGGCGCCCATGGAATCGCCGATATCCTGAGCCGCGCCTGGCCGCCTGATTTCGCGAGCCTGCCGGATGCCCTTTGGCCGGCGCTGGAAACCGTGGACATTGCGATCTTCGGCACAGCGGTTGCTGTGATCGTCGCAGTGCCACTCGCACTTGTTGCCGCACGTAACACGACTCCGGCGCGGCCCATTTATGTCCTCGCACGGATGGCGATCGCCTTGGCGCGCGTGGTGCCAGATCTTGTCTGGGCGCTCATCTTCGTGACCGCTGTCGGCCTCGGCCCGTTTCCCGGCGCACTCGCCATTGCCATCCACAGCATCGGCATGATGGGACGCCTTTTCGCGGAACTCATCGAGGACATGGACATGGGGCCTGTCGAAGCCCTGACCATGACGGGAGCGAGTCGACTCGCGGTCTTCAGCCACGCGGTGATCCCTTCGGTGCTGCCGTCGCTCGCCGGCATCACGCTCTATCGTCTGGACGAGAATATCCGCGCGTCACTCGTCCTCGGCTTCGTCGGCGCGGGAGGCATCGGTTTCCAGCTGCTGACCGCGATGAACCTGTTCCAGTATCGGACCGTGGCGATGTTGCTGGTGGTGACCTTCGTCATCGTCGTAAGCGCGGAGCGTCTATCCGCGGCCCTGCGCCAGCGGATCGCCTGATGATGCACCGACCGCATTGACACGCGGCGCTTGTTGCGTTGTATAGACATCTAGATGAATTAGGAACGCCACGGTGTTGGGATCCCAGGCTATCGAGGCAAGGCAAGGTTGGCTGGCCGTGCTTGCGAACGCCCCTCTCGCGGGGATCGAAGACTGCATCGCACGGGCCGCGCCCTTGCCGGCCCATACGCGGCTTCGCGGACCAGAGATCGGGCTGATCATGGTTCAAGGCCGCGCAGGCGGCGACGGCGCGCCGTTCAATCTCGGGGAAATGACCGTCACCCGCTGCACCGTGCGCAACGCGCAGGGTCAGATCGGGCACGCCTATCTTGCGGGACGAGATCCGCGCCGCGCGGAACTCGTGGCGGCGCTGGATGCGGCCCTTCAGCATCCGACAGAAAGCGCGGAATGGGCGCGCACAGTCGTCGCCCCTCTGGCAGAGGCCCAAAAAGAGGCGCGCCGAAAAGTCGCGGGCGAAGCAGCCGCGACTCGCGTCGACTTCTTCACACTGGCGACGATGCGCTCATGACCCTGGATGCACCTGGCTTTGCCGATCCCGTCATGGAGGCACAGTCCTGCTTTCGCGCCGTCCTCGATGCAATGGCACACCCAGGAAGTCTTCCGGTGATCGCCTGCGTCCTCGCCGCTCCGCCGCTCGATCAGGCAACGGCTGCGGTCTTGCTCACGCTCGCGGATGCTGCGACGCCGGTCTGGCTTGCGGGAGAGACTGCTAGCGCCTGGGACTGGCTCGCATTCCATTCCGGCGCACCGCGTGCCGCATCCATCGGCGGCGCCGGATTCATCTGTGCCACCGAAATGCCAAACCTCGATTTGCTTGAAGCCGGAAGCGATGCGGCGCCTGAAACCGCGGCAACGCTGATCCTGCAGGTTCCCGCGCTCGAGGGAGGTCCACCACTCATCCTCTACGGTCCCGGACTGGAAGCGCCCACACGGTTCGCCCCGCAGGGGCTGCCCGAGGACTTCGTGAAGCAATGGTCTGCCAATCACCGGCTGTTCCCGCGAGGCATCGACCTCATCCTGTGCTGCGGTGAACAGCTTTGCGGACTGCCTCGCAGCCTCCGCATTGGGGCGGCCTGAGCCGTGGCCTATGTCGCGGTCAAAGGCGGTGAGCGAGCGATCGATGCCGCACATGATTGGCTGGCGCGAGCCCGGCGCGGCGACCGGAGTCTGCCGGAGATCGGCACAGCGCAGATCGCAAGCCAACTCGGCCGCGCGGTGGATCGCGTGATGGCGGAAGGCTCCTGTTACGATCCTGACTTGGCGGCGCTGGCGATCAAGCAGGCCCAGGGCGATCTCATCGAGGCGGCGTTCCTATTGCGCGCTTACCGGACGACGTTGCCGCGTTTCGCCCACTCGGAACCGGTCGAGACTGACGCCATGCTTCTGCGCCGCCGAATTTCCGCGATCTACAAGGACCTGCCCGGCGGTCAAGTGCTGGGACCGACCTACGACTACACTCACCGACTACTGGATTTCGCGCTTGCCGCGGAATCATTGGAAGTGACGCCGCTGCCGCTGGCAGCCGCTTCTTCAGAAGACACGCCTCGCGTGACGGCTTTGCTGGACCAGGAGGGACTAATCGAACCCTCCGGCGTCTCGACGGAGGCGGAACCCGGTGACCTCACCCGGGACGCTCTGGCCTTCCCGGCCGAGCGGGACGTTCGGCTGCAATCCTTGGCGCGCGGCGATGAGGGGTTCCTGCTCGCCCTCGGCTATTCGACGCAGCGAGGCTACGGCAACAACCACCCCTTTGTGGGCGAAATTCGAGTGGGCGAAGTTGCGGTGGAACTCGTACCGCCGGAACTCGGCTTTCCAATCACCATCGGCACGATCACGCTCACCGAATGCGAGATGGTGAACCAATTTTCTGGGTCGAAAACCGAGCCTCCGCAATTCACACGCGGCTACGGCCTGTGTTTCGGCCATAGCGAGCGTCGCGCCATGGGGATGGCACTGGTCGATCGCGCCATGCGCGCCGAAGAACTCGGCGAGAACGCGACGGCGCCTGCGCAGGACATCGAATTCGTGCTGTCCCATTGCGACAACATTGAAGCGACGGGCTTTGTCGAGCACCTGAAACTGCCGCATTACGTCGATTTCCAAAGCGAGCTCGAGACCATCCGGCGAATGCGCGCGACCGCCACCGCCGCCACCGCCGCGACCGTCGCAACGGAGACGGAGGCATGAGCGGCTACAACTTCGCTTACCTCGACGAACAGACCAAGCGGATGATCCGCCGCGCGATCCTGAAGGCCGTCGCTATCCCCGGTCACCAAGTCCCCTTCGGCGGGCGGGAGATGCCATTGCCCTATGGCTGGGGCACCGGCGGCATTCAGGTGACAGCGGCGATTCTCGGTCCGAGCGATGTGCTGAAGGTTATTGACCAGGGTGCCGACGACACCACCAACGCCGTCTCCATCCGCCGTTTCTTCGCGCGCACCGCCGGTATCGAGACGACGACGCATACCGCGGACGCCAGCGTCATCCAGACGCGCCACCGGATCCCCGAAACTCCGCTGCGGGCGGACCAGATCATCGTCTATCAGGTGCCCTTGCCGGAGCCGCTTGCCAAGCTTGAGCAGAGCCGCGCCGAAACGCGTCAGATGCATGCGCTCGCCGAGTATGGCCTCATGCATGTCAAACTCTATGAGGACATCGCGCGCTACGGTCATATCTCGATAAGCTACGACTATCCTGTGATGGTGAACGGCCGCTACCTCATGTCGCCCTCGCCGATCCCCGCCTTCGACACGCCGAAGATGCACCGGATGGCGGCGCTGCAGCTTTTTGGCGCGGGGCGGGAGAAGCGTATCTACGCCATCCCGCCTCATACCGACGTAAAGCCGCTCGACTTCGACGACCATCCCTTCCGCTTGACCCGCGCACCCCAAGCCTGTGGGCTTTGTGGCGCGCGTGACAGCTACCTCGACGAGGTTGTGATGGATGATCGCGGAGGGCGCCTCTTCGTCTGCTCCGACACCGACTATTGCGCTGGCCGCCAGTCGATGCGCCAGGACGAGGATGCCGCGGCGTGAGTGAGCACCTTCTTTCCGCAACCGGACTTCACCTCTCTTTCGGCGCCATCTGGGCGCTGGACGGTGTGGACGCGACGCTATGGCCGGGAGAAATACTCGCGGTCGTCGGTGAGAGTGGTTCTGGCAAGACGACCCTTCTGCATGTCCTGTCCGGGCGATCCGCGCCGGATGCAGGCTTGGTCGCCTATCGTGACACCGAGGGCGTGGCGCATAACGTCCATGCCATGCCCGCGCCGCAGCTGCGCGCATTGCATCGCTCCGACTGGGGTTTCGTGCATCAGAACCCGCGTGACGCGCTGCGCATGGAAGTGTCGGCGGGCGGCAATGTCGGCGAAAGGCTGATGGCCCAGGGCGCGCGCCACTATGGCGTCATCCGCGAGAGCGCCATCGACTGGCTTCGGCAAGTCGAGATTTCGCCGTCGCGCATCGACGACATGCCGCATACCTTCTCCGGCGGAATGCTGCAGCGGCTGCAGATTGCCCGCACCCTTGCGACTCACCCTCGCCTTGTCTTCATGGACGAACCGACCGGCGGCCTCGATGTCTCCGTTCAGGCGCGACTGCTCGACCTTATCCGGACATTGGTGGCGCGTCTTGGCATCGCCGTCGTGCTGGTCACGCACGACATCGCGGTCGCGCGTTTGCTGGCCGACCGGATCCTGGTGATGCGCCACGGCCGGGTCGTGGAGGGCGGTCTTACCGATCAGGTTCTGGACGATCCGCAGCATCCTTACACGCAGCTTCTCGTCAGCTCGGTGCTACAAGCATGAGGCCCGCCCATCCGGAAGTTCTGCGCACGGAAGCACTGGGGAAAAGCTTCACGTTGCATATGCAAGGCGGCGTCACCATACCGGTGCTGCGCGACCTCGGCCTCACGCTTCGCGCGGGCGAATGCGTCGTGCTGAGCGGTCCCTCTGGAACCGGCAAATCCACGCTCATCCGCAGCCTCTACGGCAATTACCGCGCGGACACGGGCAGAATCATGATCCGCCACGGTGGCGATTGGGTCGATCTCGCGCATGCCGATCCGCGAGTCGTCCTGGCGGTGCGGCGTGATACGCTTGGCTATGTCAGCCAATTTCTGCGTGTTGTCCCGCGCGTTTCAACCTTGGAGATCGTGGCTGAAGCGCTGACCTCGCGTGGCACGCCGCCCGACGAGGCGAAACTCCGGGCGCGGTCCATGCTGTTGCGCCTCAATCTCGTGCCACACCTCCACGACCTGCCCCCGGCCACCTTCTCAGGCGGCGAGCAACAACGGGTGAATCTCGCGCGCGGCTTTATCCCGAACCACCCGATCCTTTTGCTCGATGAGCCGACCTCGTCTCTCGATGCGGTCAATCGCGATGCCGTTGTGGAGCTTGTCGCGGAAGCCAAGGCTGCCGGGACCGCGATCCTCGCCATCGTCCACGACATGACCACACGGGACGCCATCGCGGACCGGCTGTTCCACCTCACACCCCTCCGGGAAGCCGCATGAGTCAGAGTCTGCTCGATCTGCCAAGCCAGTCCAACCGGTTCGCCGAAATCATCCTGACCAATGCCCGGCTTGTGCTGGCGGACGGCGTGCTGGACGGAACCGTCGTCATTCGTGATGGTATTATCGCCGAAATCGATGAGGGATTTTCTCGGACTCCCTCGGCGATCGATCTCGTGGGTGACTTTCTGATCCCCGGAATCATCGATCTGCATACCGACAATCTGGAGCGCCAAAGCGAGCCGCGTCCCGGCGCGCGCTGGCCCTCCCGTTCGGCACTACTCGCACATGACGCCCAATGCGCGGCGGCAGCCGTCACCACGGTGTTCGACGCGCTCTGCCTCGGCGATCTTGGCTTGGATGACGGAGACCGGGTTCGCACCTTCCGTGAAGGAGTCGCCAATCTGGAAGCGCTTGCGGGGAGCCGCTTGCTGAAGGCGGGTCACTTCCTCCACTTGCGGTGCGAACTACCAGCAGCGGACATGCCGGATCTACTCGAGAGCGTCGCCGATCATGCGCTGGTTCGCATGGCAAGCCTGATGGACCATACCCCCGGCGTGGGCCAATACGCGGATGTCGAGCGCTACCGCAGCCGTCGTGCAAGGGGCGGGATGGCCGTCACGGAGATCGACACACATATCGCAAGGCTACAGGAACAGCGCGGGAAACTTCGCGCGTCGAACCGGCGCTTCATGCTCAACCGGCTGCACTGCCTGCCGATTGTGCTTGCAAGCCACGATGACGAGACTGTCGAGGAAGTGGCGGAAAACCACGCCGACGGTATCCGCGTCAGCGAATTTCCGGTGCGGCTCGAAGCGGCGCTCGCCGCGCATGGGCTCGGCATGGATGTGATCGCGGGTGCGCCGAACCTTGTGCGCGGCGGCAGCCACTCAGGAAACGTCTCCGCCGCCGAGATGCTCACGGCCGGCGCGGTCGATGCGCTTGCGTCGGACTATGTTCCGCCAAGCTTGCTGGAGGCGGTCTTCAGACTCGCTGCCGGTGACGTGCCGGTACACGAAGCTGTCGCATTGGTGACGGCGAATCCCGCGCGGATCGCGGGCCTTTCCGACCGCGGCCGTATCGCGCCAGGCTTGCGTGCTGACCTGGCCGCGGTCCACACCGAACATGGGCTCGCGGCGCCCATGGCCGTCTGGCGCGGAGGCCGCCGCATATCATGACGGGCCACCTCATGCTCGTTGTCGGGCCTTCGGGTTCCGGCAAGGACACCCTACTCGCCGCCGCCGCGCTTAGCCTTCGCAATGATCCTAGGTTTCGCTTCGTACGCCGAGTCATCACCAGGGCGCCCGGTATCGAAGGCAATGAGGCAATCGGCGAGGCCGCCTTCGCGGCGCGAGAGGCGGCCGGTGACTTCGCGCTCTCCTGGGGGGCGCATGGACTGCGCTACGGCATCCCGGCTGACATCGTTTCCGATCTGCAGGCCGGGCTAGTCGTTGTCGCCAATGTGTCACGAGGGGTCGTGCCGGAGGCCGCAGAGCGCTTTCCCGTGACCGTCCTACTCATCACCGCCCCCGATCCGCTTCGCGCGGAACGCTTGGCGCAGCGAGGCCGAGAAGACACTGCGGCAGTCCTCGACCGGCTCAGCCGGACCGTATCACCGCTGCCCATACACATCGACACGCGAACGATCATCAACGACGGCCCAATCGAGGAGGGCGCGGAAGCTCTGAGAGCCTGCCTCGCTCGCTGCGCTGACGCGTGCCGCAAGGTCCCTGAACGGCAGCGCTCATAAGCTCGATCAACCGCAGCGACATTCAGAGACCTCGAATAGCTATGTTGCCTGGGAATACCTGTTCGAACGGAAGAACATCACAATCTCAAGCGCTTAGCCTTATATCTCTGCGCCGCGCCGAATTCTGGCGCTTCGACTGACGCAACCCGCACGTGCCGCGAGCCCGATAGGGCACAGCAACGACGTAACGCGTCCTTTTTGGTCCGACCGGTCCCAACCCCGACCGGTCTCCTTAAGGGAAACGGATATGTTTTCTGTTCCGCACGCTGCGATGCCCCTTCATCGCACCCTCGTCTGACGGTTCGACCAGCGCGTTAGCGTTGGTCTGATCCTGTCCCTTGGGCTGCCGCCCCCGAAGCCACGCTCGGGAGCGGCGGCCTGGTCCATGCGCGATCTTCGCATGTTCAAGACGTCACACGCGCTTAAGAGCGCGGGTGCTAGGAGGATTGCCTAATGAGCTACATCCGCTCCAGCGAGTCTGTCTTCTCCGGCCAGGTCGCCTCGTCTATCGCTCTGCCGACTGTTGAGCAGTTCGTTTTGGCGGCGCGGCCCGAGGAGCCGATCTATTGCCTGCGCCCTGCCGCGATCACCGAAGCGGCCAGCGAGTTTGTGCGCGGGTTCCATGGTGATGTCCTCTACGCGGTGAAGTGCAATCCGGAGCCTGCGGTGCTGAAGGCCCTCTGGGAAGGCGGCGTGCGCCATTTCGACTGCGCCTCGGCCGGCGAGATCGCGCTGGTTCACCAGATACTTCCGGAGGCTGCCATCCACTTCATGCACCCGGTCAAGTCGCGCCCCGCGATCCGCGCCGCCTATGCACGCTTTGGCGTGCGAGACTTCGTGCTCGATAGCGCGGGCGAACTCGCAAAGATCATGGACGAGACAGGAAACGCCGCTGATCTAGGCCTCGTCGTACGGCTCGCGCTGCCGCCGAGTGGAGCGATTTATGATCTGTCGGGGAAATTCGGCGCTTCCGTCGAAGAGGCTGCCGCGTTGCTGCGTGCCGCCCGTCCCCTCGCCTTCCGCCTCGGCCTGTCCTTCCACGTCGGCTCGCAATGCATGGAGCCGCTTGCCTATCGGCGCGCCCTCGCACTGGTAGCCGACACGATGCGTCGCGCCGGCGTCACGGTGGATATCATCGATGTCGGCGGCGGATTTCCGGTGAGCTACCCGGACCTCGAACCACCTCCGCTGGGCGCCTTCTTCGCCGAGATCGAGGCCGCCTTCGAGGCGCTCGATCTGCCGGCCGCTAAACTGTGGTCTGAGCCAGGCCGCGCCCTGGTCGCGGCAGGCGCCTCTGTGGTGGTGCAAGTCCAACTCCGACGCGGAGACGCCCTCTACGTCAATGATGGCGTCTATGGCTCATTGTCGGATGCGGGAGCACCAGCCTTCCGCTTCCCGGTACGTCGCATTCGCGGCACGCTTACAGGGGGAGAAATCGAGGTGTCGCGGGCTTATACCTTCTTCGGCCCGACCTGCGACAGCGCCGATCACATGAAGGGTCCCTTCACTCTGCCGGCCGACATGGCAGAAGGTGACTGGATCGAGATCGGTCAGCTCGGCGCGTACGGCGCTTGCCTGGGCACAGTCTTCAACGGCTTTGATCGTCCCCAGCTTCTGGAAGTCAGCGACGCGCCAATGCTTGGGAATGCAAGTCATGACCCTGGGCCGCTGCGTCTCGCCGCCTGACGTCTCCGCTGCTAACCAAGTCGCTGCCCAAAAGGCAGCGACACCCCTGTGCAACCATCCTCGTGGGAGTCTCTAAGCATGAAGCATGTGGCGTTCTCTGGTCGGCTGATCATGGTGGGATGCGGCAGTATCGGCCAGGGTGTTCTGCCACTGATCTTGAGGCATATCGATCTCGATCCGGCGCGGATCACGATCGTCAATGCCGATGAGCGCGGACGCGTAGCGGCAGTCGATGCCGGAGTGCGCTATGTCCTCTCTCCTCTTACGCGAACGAACTACCGTGACGTGCTCGCGCCGCTGGTTGGGCGGGGCGACTTTCTGCTGAACCTCTCGGTTGACGTCTCGTCCGTCGCGCTCATCGAATTCTGCCGCGAGGTCGGCGCGCTCTATCTCGACACCTGTGTCGAGCCCTGGGCCGGCGGCTATACGGACACGTCGCTGACAGCCTCCCAGCGCTCCAATTACGGGCTGAGAGAATCGGCGCTGGCGGTGGCAGCGAGGCATTCCGGCGGCCCAACTGCGCTCATCACGCATGGTGCGAATCCCGGTCTCGTTTCCCACTTCGTGAAGCAGGCGCTCTTGAATCTATCCTCGGATACTGGTCTCACCGTCGATGTCCCAAACACACGGAGCGGCTGGGCGGCGCTTGCGCAGAGACTCTCGGTAAAGGTCATTCACATCGCTGAGCGAGACACGCAGGTTGCGAATATCCCGAAGCAGCGCGATGAATTCGTAAATACCTGGTCCGTCGATGGCTTCGTCGGCGAGGGCTGCCAACCGGCGGAACTCGGCTGGGGAACGCATGAAACGGTTTGGCCAGCGGATGCACGGCGCCACGACTTCGGATCCGACGCGGCAATCTATTTGGAGCGTCCCGGTGCCTCCACACGAGTCCGCACCTGGACGCCGCTTGAGGGACCCTTTCACGGCTTTCTCATCACACACAACGAGTCCATTTCCATAGCCGACTATTACACCGTGAAAGAAGGCGGCACGGTCACCTACCGTCCCACCGTGCATTACGCCTATCACCCGGCCGATGATGCTGTGCTGTCCGTGCATGAACTCGCCGGCAAGAACTGGCAGATGCAGGCCCGGACGCGACTCATGATGGATGAGATCATCTCCGGAACGGATGAACTCGGCGTGCTATTGATGGGCCATGAGCGCGGTGCCTATTGGTACGGCTCGCGGCTATCGATTGAAGAGGCGCGCGAGCTTGCCCCAAACAACAACGCGACGAGCCTGCAGGTAACCGCCACCGTCATGGCCGGAATCATTTGGGCCATGGAAAATCCGGAATGCGGCGTCGTTGAGCCGGATGCCATCGACTATGAGCGTATCCTCGCGATAGCACGTCCGTATTTGGGGGAGGTCGTCGGCGTCTACTCGGATTGGACACCTCTCGACGACCGTGGACGCCTGTTCGCGGAACCCGTCGATGCAGCCTCGCCCTGGCTCTTTGGCAACTTCCGGGTCACCTGAAGAGGCGGTCACCACCCTGCCCCTGACACTCTCGAAGGTCACGCAACGCATGACATTCGCGGCAATCGCCACGGGATTTTGCCTTGCCACGACGGCGGCTCACGTCGTCAGCACGGTCGTCGTGGCTGCCAAATGCCGCGTACGGCCGAGACAGAGCAGGCCGGCAGATGATGCGAACCCGGTCACCGTCATTCGGCCGGTCTGCCGCCTGGATAACTTTGTGAAGGAGACGCTGGCCTCCACCTTTCGGCTCGACTATCCGAATTACGAGATAATCTTCTGCCTCGCTCGCGCCGATGATCCGGTCGCGCCGATTGTTCGGCAGTTGATAGAAGCCAATCCGTCTGTTCGGGCTCGGCTGCTGATCGGAGATGACAATCGCAGCCCCAATCCAAAACTAAACAATGTTCTCAAAGGATGGGACGCGGCCGAGCATGAGTGGATCATTCTAGCGGATAGCAATGTCTTGATGCCGCCGGATTATATCCAGCGCATGACGACGCGCTGGCGAGCCAATACCGGCCTCGTCTGCTCCATGCCGATTGGATCTCGGCCGGAGAGCTTTGCGGCGTCGCTCGAATGCGCCTTCCTCAATACGTTCCAGGCTCGGTGGCAGTATTTTGGCGAAAGCCTCGGCCTCGGCTTTGCTCAAGGCAAGAGCATGCTGTTCCGCCGCCATATTGTGGATCGTGCCGGAGGATTGCTCAAAGCGCTGGGCGCCGAACTCGCCGAGGATGCAGCCGTCACCAAGATGGTCCGGGCCGCTGGTTTGCGCGTGCACTTGGTAGCAAACCCATTCGAGCAACCGTTGGGCGTCCGGCGACTTTCCGAGGTATGGTCGCGCCAGAAGCGATGGGCAATCCTCAGGCGCAAGACGTTTCCGGCTGCCTTTCTTCCCGAGTTGATCTCCGGGAGCGTCTTGCCCTGCCTGGCTGGCTGCGTCGCCGCCTATTCCTACGGAATCAACCCGGCATGGTCCGTTGCCGGACTTCTTGTCGTTTGGTTCAGTGCCGAGGCAATGCTGGCTATAATAGCGGGGTGGCGGGTTTCACTCAGCATGGCTGCGGCCGCGGCTCTGCGCGACCTGCTGCTGCCAGGTCTTTGGGCATGCGCCTGGCTGAGCGACGGTTTCGTCTGGCGTGGCAACGCGATGAACGTCGAGGAGAAATGGGTTGAAGAGCCAGACGCCGCGTAGCGCCCCCCCTCAAGGGCGGCCGACTGCCAGCGGGCAGGGCGTCAACCGTATGCGTGGGTTTAGGTGCTACATGAATCGCGCCCGTCTCCTATTCAGCGTCGCGGTGTTGGCCGCGCTGACAGGCTGTGGGTTTGAGACTACCTTACCCGACACTGCCACCATGCCGCCGGGAGCTCTTGCCACGAATGGCGACATCGATGTGCGGTCGTTGACCGTAGCGGCTTTCGACTTTGGTCAGCCGTTACGAGGCCAGCCGGCGCGGGCGGCGGACGGCATAGCCGCCCTGGATTATATGGGCGGCAGACTCAATACTGCGCCGCGCTGGGTCGATATGTCGCCGCTATATCGCGAACAGATGCTGCACGCGCGCGAGCTGATGCGGAAGTACATAGGCATTAGCGAGAGCGCGTCATCTCAGGCCGTCGTCGATACCATGCTAGCCCTTGCGGCCGCATACCGCGCGGATGATCAGGCCGCGACCCAACGGCTTCTGACCAATCCGATCTTCACTGTGTCGCCGACCGTTGTAACGGCTCGTCTCGCCGACATACCACTGATGCCAATCGTGAACGCCGCCACGACCCATGCGGATCAATTCTCTACGGATTTCGACACCTAAGCGGCCAATCCACGCAGCGATCGTTCGAGTTGCGGCAAACGCCTTATTGCCCGACCATAAGCCGCACAATCTCCTCCGGATCCGCGTCCCCCACCATCCTCTCGCCCGCCACAACGCCGCGGCGAAGCACCACGATACGGTCACTGACGGCGAACATGTCGGCGAGGTTGTGGGAGATGAAGATGACGCCGATGCCCTTGGTCTTGAGCGAGCGGATCAAGTCCATCACCTTCCGCTGCTCTGGCACCCCTAGGGCCGCGGTCGGTTCATCCATGATCAGCACGCGCGCATCCCAATGGATCGCTCGGCCGATCGCGACAGCTTGGCGCTGACCGCCCGATAAGGCGCGAACCGGCCGATCCAGCCGATCAAGATGCACATCGAGAACGGCGATGGCCTTCGCTGCTTCCTCTCGCATACGGCGACGGTCGATCCGCGGCAGGAACAGGAATTTGGTCTTCAGCTCGCGGCCAAGAAACACGTTACCGCCGATATCGAGATTGTCGGCCAGTGCTAGATCCTGGTAGATCGTCTCGATGCCCTGGGTGCGTGCCGCCTGCGGCCCGTCGAAGGAGACCCTGCGGCCGCGATAACGGATCTCGCCCTCGCTCGGCTGGAAGACTCCCGAGATGATCTTGGTGAAGGTTGATTTTCCCGCGCCATTGTCGCCGGCAAGTGCGACGACCTCACCCGCGCGCAGCGTGAAATTCACCCGTTCGAGCGCGTGGACGCCGCCGAACCGCTTGGAAATGCCGTAGGTCTCAAGCACCGGGGCATCGCTTGCCACATCACTCATCCTGGCGCCCTCCACCCAAACGTTTCTGGCTCTGATCGACGAGCACCGAGACGATGATGACTAGGCCCACAGCAATAAATTGCCAGAAGGGTTCGACGTCGAGGAAGACGAGGCCGTATTGAATCACCGCGATGATCAGCGCACCGATGATCGTGCCCATCACGGTGCCAGAGCCGCCAAACAAGCTGGCACCACCGATGACAACGGCGGCAATACTGTCCAACAGCAGCGGTTCACCCGCCTGCGGGGCGCCGGCCGCGAACCGCCCCGTATAGAGTATGCCATCGACCCCGGCTGTAAGCGCCGAGAGCATGTAGAGCAGGATGGTGACACGCCGCACATTCACGCCGGCGCGTAGCGTGGCCTGCCGATTGCCGCCAATCGCATAGGTATATTGGCCGAAGAGAGTCTCGGAGAGCAGATAATGCACCAGCAAGACCACGATGAGAGCAATGATGACCACGACAGGCACGCCAAGGATCCGGCCGTTGCCGAGAAAGGTCAGCCACGGATTGTTGACCGGCACCGTAGTGCCGTTGGAAAACAGATAGGCGGCTCCACGCGCCACGCCATACATGCCGAGCGTGCCAATGAAGGGTGGCACACGTAGCCGTGCGATCAGAAGTCCATTGACCCAACCGGGAATCAGAGTCGCCGCGAGAGCCGCCACTATGCCCGCGACCAGGCCAACGCCTACGCCAGCCGAGGCTCCTACGTCATTAGCGACTTGCGCGGCGATCACAGCCGCAAGCCCCATTGTAAAACCGACAGAGAGGTCAATACCTCCAGAGATGATCACCAAGGTTTGGCCGAGCCCCAACAACACCGGCGCAACCGCGAAAACCGAAACCGATCGCAGGTTGAAGGCGCTGAAGACGAAAGTGGTGCCGTAGGCGATCTGCGACCAGAGTTCGAAAACGACGAGAAGAACGAACAGAAAGATCCACGCCCTGGCGGAGGCGAGCACCCCAAGGGTGCCGCGCCAGCGCGCAGGCTTATCGATGGTTGCCGACGCCACTCAGGTCACTCCGAGTAGACGTATTTCTTAGTGCTCGGATCATCGACATTCGTCTTATCGATGACCGTGAAGCCGGTGGCGATCGCCGGTGGAATAGACTGGCCGGTAAGATGCGCATAGGCGGCGGCGACGCCGAACCAGCCGATCTCGGCCGGATGCTGCGCGATAGCGATGCTGATCAGGCCGGTCTTGATATTACCGATGATCGATTCCGGCGCGTCGAAGGCAACGACCTTGACCTTGCCGGCCGCCCCGCTCTGCTGCACGCCGCTGCCCGCTCCCATTGCGGAGAACAGGTTCGTCCCGAAGATCCCTGCGAGGTCGGGATTGCGGGCGAGAACCGATTGCGCCTGCGATGCCGCCTTATTCGCGTCGTCGTCATTGTATTGCGTATCGAGCACCGTGATGCCCGGATAGTTCTTCATCTCCGAAATGAAACCCTCGCGGCGTTGGTCTGTTGTCGAAACCCCGGCCTCGATATTCGAAACGTAGACCTTGCCTTTCCCGCCGATTGCCTTGGCCAGAGCCCGCGCGGCGATTTGGCCACCAAGCGTATTATTGGACGCGATATACGAGAGCGGGAAATCAGCGCTGCCGCTGCCCGTTTGATACACGCCAGTGCCGATATAGGTATCAACAGTAATGACCGGAATGCCGGAGGAGGAGGCGCCTTGCAGCGGCTCGATCAACTGGGTCTTGTCCGTGGGCGCGATCAGCAAGGCGTCCGGCCGCCGTGCAATGACCGCATCCAATACCGGCACCTGCTGCACCGGGTTAAAGGATGGCGCCCCCTGGAAAACAAGCTTGACGCCGAGCGCTTTGGCAGCAGCAAGAGCGCCTTTGTGCATTGTAATGTAGAACGCATCCGTAGTGAGGCCGGGAACCAAGGCAATCGTGAAAGACTTGCCCTCCGCACGTGCCTTTCCGGCTGTAAGCATGGCCGCTGCGCCGATTGCACCCAAGCCGACGCCGCTAAGAATTGAACGCCGTTCCATTTTGTTTCCCCTGCGTTATATCTTTTACTTGTCATCACCGTCGTGGGCCGGCTTTTTGCCTTTTCTCCCGAGGCCGATCGGTCTATTTCTCCAATGAAAATAGCGCAAGGATTTGCGAGGCTGTCAAGCAAGGCGGAGGGCGAGACAGCGACGGAGATGGGTCCGAACGCGTTCCTCGCATTTGATCGGATGACCCGCGAGCGCCGCCTCCCCGCGCTAGGCTGGTCACGAGTTACAATTGGCACGGTTGGTTGATGCGGCCGAAGCCGGACACGACCACCAGGAAACGTACTGATGACACTTAGAGCTCGCCGCATCCTTCTACGCGACGGCATCGTCGTGACGATGGATGAAACGCTGGGCGTGCTCCGTCGCGGTAGTGTGCTGATCGAGGACGAGCGCATCGTGGCGATCGCTCCAGACCTGCAAGTCGATGATGCGGAGACTGTGGAGGCCGCCGGGTTCATCGTCATTCCCGGCCTTATCAATGCGCATATGCATACGTGGCAGACCGCCCTCCGTGGCGCCGGTGCGGATTGGACATTGCTGGAATATTTCTGCTGGGTGCATGCGGGGCTTGCGACCCGGTTCCGCCCCGAAGACATCCACATCGCCACGCTCGCTGGCGCATTGAACCAGATCAACTGCGGCACCACGACCCTCGTCGATTGGTGCCACAACAATCCGACGCCGGATCATACCGACGCGGCGGTGGCGGCATTGCAGAAATCCGGCATTCGCGCTGCCTTCTTCCATGGCTCGCCAAAACCAGATCCAAAACCTGGCGAGCGGCATTTCTCCGAAATCCCGCATCCTCGCGCCGAGATCGAGCGACTTCTCGCAGGCCCGTTCTCCGCCTCTGACGGCAGGCTGAGCCTCGGTATGGCGATCCTGGGGCCGCATTACTCCACGCTCGAGGTCGCACTGCATGATTTCAGATTATCGCGTGAACTCGGGCTGATCGCATCCATGCACCAGGGCGGCGGCGTGGCGAAAACGCCGGGCGGCTGGGACGTTCTCGAGGCGGAGCGCTTGGTCGGCCCCCTCGTCAATATCGTTCACGGCAATGACCTCTCCGACGACCGGCTTGCCCGCTTTGTGGCGCAAGGCGCCAGCTTCTCCGTGACACCGGAGAATGAGATGAGCCAAGGGCATGGCCACCCCATCACCGGCCGGTTGCTCGCCCTCGGCGCGGCACCGTCACTCGGCGTGGATCTGGAGAGCGTGGTATCAGGCTGCATGCTGAACGTTGCCCGAACCGCGCTGTCCCATCAGCGCGCGCTGGACAATGCGGCGTCTCGCACCGCGACCGGCGCGATCCCGCAGACGAGCACTATCAAGGTGCAAGAGGCTTTGTCCTGGATCACACGGGACGGCGCGCGAATGTTGGGGATGCAGGATCGCATCGGCTCGTTGACGCCAGGCAAGCAAGCCGATCTCGTGTTGATCCGCGCAGGTGATCTCGACCTCTGGCCGGTGCATGATCCGATCTCGACCGTCGTGATGCAGGCACACCCTGGCAGCGTTGATTCAGTTATGATCGCTGGACATTGGTATAAGCGATCAGGCCGCCTGCTGGACGCAGATCTCAGCGCCATCCGTATCAGCCTCGCGGCGTCTGGGACACGCATATTGGAACAACTCGGCTGGCCCCAAGGTAGGTAGACCGTGGCAGTCAGGTTACCGCGCCCAAGCCACCTCTGATTGCGACTACTTGAAGAAGCGAAGTCACCTCAGTTGGTCCCTTTCCCTTCGTGGGCGGGCCGTCAATCATATTTGAATTGCCTCGCACGTCACATTACTGTCACATCTCCGGAATATTCGGGTGGGGACGGTTCGATGGCGAACAAGAGCGGCGACAGCTCGTCGAAACTGGATCGGAAGAGCATCAAGGAGGTTCTCGACCGGTATCGCATTACATCCGGCAAGGGGTTTCGGCTCAAGGACCACGACCCCGAAGACGTTGCCACGAAACTGCTGAGTAAAGATGACGGCCCCGCCTATCTGGCTCACGGCGTCGAACAGCTGTCGGATTTGCAGAATTTGCTCTATGCCAACAGCACTTGGTCTCTGCTGATCGTGTTTCAGGCGATGGATGCCGCCGGGAAGGATGGCACGATCAAGCATGTCTTATCCGGCGTAAATCCGCAGGGGGTCGCGGTAACCTCATTCAAGCAGCCAGGACCGGAAGATCTGGCGCATGATTTTCTGTGGCGCATCAATCGCGCGCTACCAGCTGCTGGGCTCATCGGAATATTCAATCGAAGCCACTATGAAGAGGTATTGGTTACCCGAGTTCACCCTCAGCTACTCAGCAAACAGCATTTGCCGCCAAGCCTGATCGGCGGCAAAAAGTTTTGGGACAACCGGCTTTCGGACATATGTGCGTTCGAGGAACATCTCGCGCGGCAAGGAACGATTGTCCTGAAATTTTTTCTCAACGTCAGCAAGGCTGAGCAGAAGCGGAGGTTCCTGGAGCGACTTGATGATCCGGTGAAAAATTGGAAGTTCAGCTCGGCTGACATCGCCGAGAGATCGAACTGGGATGCCTATGCGGACGCCTATGAGGAGGCGATCGCGGCGACGGCAGCCGAACACGCCCCGTGGTTTGTGGTCCCGGCGGATCGAAAGTGGTTTGCCAGACTCGTCGTTGTCGCCGCCATCAATGAGGCTCTGCGCAAGCTGGACTTGCGCCCTGTCGAGGTTCCCCCAGACGAACAGGTACGTCTGAAGGAGGCACGCCAATTGCTTGAGGCGGAGGACTGATTCCCGACTGCTGTCGGCCGGTGGCTAGGTCACTCATACTGTCGCGGTCTAGGTCGCTACGAGACGATTCGCCATATTTCCGTGCACCTCGGCAAGATGGTGGAATTCATGCCGATACGTTCCCAGCCCCATCGTCAGTGACCGCAATTCGATGATGAGGTCGTGCAATTCGGCCTCGGGAACCTGCGCTTCGACATCGTCCCATCCGGGCCAGCTGGGCCGCTCGGCATAGCCGAGAATCCGCCCGCGCCGACCGGTAAGCAGGCGCTGGGCGCTCGGCGTGAATTCATTCGGGACGCTGATGGTCACATGATCGACCGGCTCCAGAAGCACGGGATCGGCTTTGGCAAGACCTTCCTGCATCGCCATGCGCGTGGCGCTCTTGAAGGCCATGTCGGAACTGTCCACAGCGTGGAAAGTGCCATCAACCAACGTCACCTCGATATCGACAACCGGATGGCCGAAAGGGCCTTTTTTCGTCGCCGCGTCCGCCGCTTCACCGACCGCCGGAATATATTGCTTGGGTACGGCGCCGCCAACAATCCGGTCCCGGAAGACAAAGCCTTCGCCTCGCGCGCGAGGAGCGATATCGAGCTTCACATCCGCGAATTGTCCATGGCCGCCAGTTTGGCGTTTCAGCCGCGCATGCTGATGCACTGCGAGACGGATCGTCTCCTTGAACGGAATGCGAGGACGCGCAGACGATACTTTAAGACCGCTCGATTTCGCCAGACGCTCTATGGCGGAGTTGAGATGCATCTCACCCTGCCCGCGCAGCACGGTTTCGCCCGTCTCAATGTCGTGCACCACATGAAGGCACGGATCTTCCTCGGCGAGCTTTTGCAATGCGCCGGAAAGCTTCACGTCATCCTTGCGATCCTCGGTTGCGATGGTGAGCGCATAGACGGGCGGCGGGGGTTCGGGCCAGGGTAGCACCTCGGCAGTCTGTGACATGCTCAGCGTCGCGCCGGTAAGCTCGCCTTCGAGGCGGCCAAAGGCGACGATATCGCCCGTCGTGGCCTCCGTCACTTTCGCTGGCTCGCCATTGGTAAAACGGTAGATGCCGCCGATGCGATGGCCGTTCAGCGTGGCGCCATCCTTGATCGTTCCGCGCCAGATGCGGGCATAGGAGAGCTTGCCGGCATGACCGGCATGCACTGTCTTGCAGATCTGAGCGAGCGCCTCTCCTTCCGGCACAATACCCCGCCGTTCCGCTGTCTGCAGCGGGTCTGGCGTGTCGTGCCGCAGCGCCTTCCACAGCCGCCTCACGCCGTTGTCGCGCTCTCCTGCACCAAGCAGCGCGGGAACAACGGTCCCCTCCGCGAGATCCTTGTGCAATTGACGATAGATCTCATCGCTACTCGGCGTTACGTCCTCCAGGATCTTCTCGAGCAGCGCGTCATCATGATCGGCAAGCGCTTCAAGCAAAGCAAACAGCGCTTCCTTCTCCCGCTCGACCATTGGCGCCGGGAGGTCCGTAAGTTCCGAAGGTTCTCCCTTCCGATAGCGGTAGGCGCGTCCGCTTGCGAGATCGACGTAGCCGATGATCGTCTCACCCTCGCGGATCGGCATCTGACGCAGCACCAGCGGCTGCGGTGACCAGGCTTGCAGCGCGGCGAGTGTGTCGCGCACGCGTCCTGTCATTGTATCGATCTTGTTGATGAAGAGGAGATGCGGCACGCCTTCCTGGTGCAGGAACCGCAGTAACGGCGCTACAGCCAGCGCCTTTTCCGGTGCGGGCTCACAGACGACGACAGCGAGATCGACAGCGGCAAGTGCTGAGCAGGCCTCATGCGCGAACTCGACGGAACCTGGGCAATCCAAGATTGCCCACCGATCCCCCATGAAGCTGCAATGGCCGAGCTGAAAATCCGCTTTCGCCCCTCGTCCGCGCCCATCGCCCAAACGTCTGGCTGGGCCGCCCGCGGCAGCGAGGAGTGCGTCGAAAAGGGTCGATTTCCCGCAACCGTAAGGCCCGACCAGCGCAACCGATCGCGGGCGGGCCGCCTCCTGTCCTGCCGAGGGATCGGGCATGATGCTGCTCCTCGCTGCCTGCCGGCGGGGCCTATGTTTTGGACCTCCGCGCGCCCGTCCGGCGTCGGGCGCCTCCCTTGGCAACGAAGTCTAGCCGGTTTTGCGGCACTTGCGAGTCTTGGGAATGGATCAGCCTCGCCGAGAGGGCGCCGGAAGCAGGCCCGCTTCAAACCGGCTTGGCCTTAGCTCTTGCGGGTCAGACCAGAATGCTGCCAAAGGCGACGTCGAAGAAGTCGTCGAAGGGCGACCGGTTTTTCACCACGCTTTGTCGGGTGATGGCCCCTTGCCAGGCATTGATCAGGAACCGGGCAACGGTCTCGGGATCCTTGTTGGCCGATAGTGTTCCATCGGCCTGCGCCTCGCTCAGCACTTTGGCAATCGCGGCGGTCCAGCTATTTAGCCCGTCGCATATCGCCGCACGCATCGCCGGATGTTCCCCGCACATGTCGGAGCCGAAATTCCCCACAACGCATCCGCGATCGAAACCCCAATCCTCATACTTCTTTGC
Source organism: Acidisoma sp. S159 (assembly GCF_009766125.1). NCBI lineage: Bacteria > Pseudomonadati > Pseudomonadota > Alphaproteobacteria > Acetobacterales > Acidocellaceae > Acidisoma > Acidisoma sp. S159. The sequence continues at coordinate 124,023 of NZ_LMUG01000043.1, read as the reverse complement.
AAGAAACTCGAAGTGCCGGCGTAGGCGTTCCAACGGCGGGCCGGCCCCCTCGAAAAGCATTTCGAGTTTGCTCTCATTCCTGTAACGGGAGAGCACTTCCAGCGCCAAGGACTCCTTGGTTTTGAAGTGGCTGTAGAAGGAGCCCTTCGGAACACCGGCCGCGTCGGTAATATCCTGGACGCTGCAGCCGCTGAACCCCTGAAGGTGAAAGCGCTCCAGGGCTGCATCGACGATCCGGTCGCGGAGACTTGGCCGAGCCACGTCATCCCTCCTACGCCACGTTTAGCCGTGAGGTTCAAATACGACCAGTCATATTGCCTTTCAAGTTCTTACGGGCTCCAGGACCGGCGCGGGCTGAGGCTTGTAGGCTGGTACCTCAACGGGCTCGGGCAGCGGATGCCGCTTCAGCGGACGGTTTCCGGCGAGACGGCGCAGGAGAACGTAGAAGACTGGGGTAAGGAACAGACCGAAAGCCGTGACGCCGATCATGCCGGAGAACACGGCGACACCCATGGCATGCCGCATTTCCGCCCCCGCGCCGGTCGAGAGAACCAGCGGCAAGACGCCCATGATGAAGGCCACCGAGGTCATCAAGATAGGTCTCAGCCGCAACCGGCTCGCCTCGATCGCAGCGGCAATCGGTTTGCGGCCCGCGAATTCCAGCTCGCGCGCGAATTCCACGATGAGAATGGCGTTCTTCGCCGACAGCCCGACCAAAACAATCAGGCCGATCTGGGTGAAGACGTTATTATCCCCCTTCGTCAGCCAAACGCCTGTCATGGCCGCGAGCAAGCCCATTGGCACGATCATGACGATGGCGAGCGGCAATGTCAGGCTTTCGTACTGCGCTGCCAAGACCAGGAACACGAGCAGCAGCGACAGCGGGAAAATGAGGATCCCGGAATTCCCCGCCAAAATCTGCTGATAGGTCAGATCCGTCCATTCATAGGCGAAGCCCTTGGGCAGAGACGCCGCCGCAACGCGCGCAACCGCATCCTGCGCCTGTCCCGAGGAATAGCCCGGCGCCGCCGCTCCATTTACGTCGGCCGACAAGAACCCGTTGTAGCGCATCGCGCGCTCAGGCCCCGCGCTCAGCCTTACGCGCAGCACAGCGGCGAGAGGCACCATCTTGCCCGAAGCCGAACGAACCTTCAGCCGGCCGATATCTTCCGCATGTTCGCGAAACTTCGCATCGGCCTGAACGCGCACGGAATAGGTCCGGCCGAAAATGTTAAAGTCGTTGACGTAGAGCGAGCCCAGGTAGACTTGCAGCGTGTCGAACACATCCGGCACGGCAACGCCGAGCTGCTGGGCGCGCACTCTGTCGATATCGACGTAAAGCTGCGGAACATTGACTTGATAGCCTGTGAACAGGCCCGCGAGTTCCGGCGCTTTCGCGGCCGCGGCGAGGAAGGCTTTCGTCGCCTGATCGAGCGCCGTGTAGCCCAAGCCGGCACGGTCTTCGATCTCCAGTTTGAAGCCGCCAATCGTTCCAAGGCCCTGTACCGGCGGCGGCGGAAAGACCGCGATAAACGCATCATCGATGCTCGAGAATTCTCCGTTGAGCCGTCCCGCAATGGCGCCGGCCGACAGAGGCGCCGTCTTGCGCTCCTCGAATGGTTTCAGTGGAACAAAGACAACGCCAGCATTGGAACTATTGGTGAAGCCGTTGATCGACAGACCGGGGAAGGCCACGGTGTTCTGCACGCCCGGTTGCTTCAGAGCGATGTCGCCCATCCGGCGAATGACAGATTCCGTGCGGTCCAAACTCGCGCCATCAGGAAGCTGAGCAAAGCCCACCAGATACTGCTTGTCCTGAAGCGGCACGAAGCCACCAGGAACAACGCGGAACAGAAGGGTCGCAACCCCGACCAGCACGAGGTAGACCACCATCATCATCGACTTCTTCGAGATGACGCCGGCCACGCCGCCGCTATAGGCATTGGCGCCGGCATTAAAGACGCGATTGAACCCGCGGAACAGCCAGCCCAGCACCGCATCAAGCACTCGCGTGAGCCAATCCTTCGGCGCGCCGTGCTCCTTCAGCAACAGCGCCGCTAAAGCAGGCGAGAGCGTCAGCGAGTTGAAAGCGGAGATGACCGTCGACATGGCAATCGTCAGGGCGAACTGCTTGTAGAACTGCCCGGTCAGGCCGCCGATAAACGCCAGCGGCACGAAAACAGCGACCAGCACCAGGGCGATCGCCACGATCGGCCCCGACACTTCCCGCATCGCCTTATAGGCGGCCTGACGCGGCAGGTAGCCTTGCTCGATATTCCTCTCGACATTCTCGACCACGACAATTGCGTCATCGACGACAATGCCTACCGCCAGCACGAGGCCGAAAAGACTGAGGGCGTTGATGGAGAAGCCAAAGAGATGCATCGCCCCGAAGGTGCCGATAATCGACACCGGCACGGCGACCAGGGGGATGATCGAGGCACGCCAAGTCTGCAGGAACAGTACCACCACGATCACCACCAGGACTATGGCCTCGAGCAGGGTGTGAACAACGGCTTGGATTGACGCTCGAACAAACTGCGTTGTGTCGTAGACGATCTCGTAATCCACGCCCGCCGGCATGTTCTGCTTTAGCTCGGTCATCAGCCGGCGAACGTGGTCGGCGATCTGAATCGCGTTGGAGCCCGGCGCCTGGAAGATCGGTATGGCGACAGCCGTCTTGTTGCCGAGCAAAGAGCGAAGAGAGTAGTCGGCGGCGCCCAACTCGACGCGTGAAACGTCGCCGAGTCTCGTGACCGCGCCATCATCGCTGGTTTTGACGACGATATTGGCAAATTCTTCCGTGGATTGCAGGCGCCCTTGGGCATTGACGGAAAGCTGAAGACTGAGGCCCGGAACGGAGGGCGAGCCGCCAATCACACCGGCCGCCGCCTGCACGTTCTGGGCGCGCACTGCCGACACCACGTCATCGGCGGAAAGCCCATGCTCCGCCATTTTCTGTGGATCGAGCCACACGCGCATCGCGTAGTCACCCGAGCCGAAAAGCTGGACGTCGCCCACGCCATCGATGCTGGCCAGACGGTCCTTCACGTTGAGAACTGCATAATTGCGCAGATAGGTCGCGTCGTAGCGGCCATCCGGCGAGAGAAGATGCACCACCATCATCAGATCCGGCGAGCTCTTGAGCGTCGTCAGACCTAAAGCGCGCACCGCATCCGGCAACCGCGCCTCGGCTTGAGAGACGCGGTTCTGCACCAACTGCTGGTCCTTATCCGGGTCGGTGCCGAGCTTGAACGTCACAGTCAGGGTCATTAGCCCATCCGTCGTGGCCTGGCTGCTCATGTACAGCATGCCCTCGACGCCTTCGATCTGCTCCTCGATGGGCGTCGCGACGGTTTCGGCGATCACTTTCGGGCTGGCGCCGGGGTAATTCGCTCGGACCACCACCTGCGGCGGCACAACTTCGGGATATTCCGAAATCGGGAGCGCGCCCAGCGCCAGCAAGCCGGCGATGAAGATGAGCGTCGACAGGACCCCCGCGAACACCGGCCGGTCGATGAAGAACTTGGAGATGTTCATGGTGTGTCCGGAAGAACTCTTGTGATCAACCCGAAGGCAGGCTGGCGCTATGAGACGGGGTCATCGCGACGAGATGCGGCGCCACGAGAGAGCCGGGGCCGATACGCTGTAACCCACCCACCACGATCCGCTCGCCGGCGCTGAGGCCCTGCGTGATGACGCGTTGGCCGTCGATCACCGGGCCGAGCTGCACCTGGCGATAAACCGCCCGGCTATCGCCGCCGACGACCATCACGAAGCGGCGATCTTGATCCGTGCCGATTGCACTTTCGTCGATCGCGATAGTCGGCGCAGTCGTGGCTTCGCCCATGCGCATCCGCGCGAATTGGCCAGGCATCAGCCTGCCGTCCGCGTTATTGAAAATAGCGCGAACCCGCACGGTTCCGCTGCCTCTATCGACCAAATTGTCGATGAGTTGCAGTCTGCCCTGCTGTGGTGTGCCCTCCTCGGCGAGCGTGCCCATCTGCACGGGAATGAGGCCGATCTCGCTATCGAAGTCGTGGCCACCAGGCAGCGTCGCTAGAGCCTGCTCAACGGAGTGCTCATCCGCATCGAAACTGGCGTAGATCGGGTCGACGGAAACAAGCGTCGTCAGCACAGGAGCGCTTGGGCCAGCCGCGACGAGATTGCCAGGAGTTACTTCGATTCGACCAACGCGTCCGGCTATCGGCGCCCGGACGTCCGTCCAATCGAGGTTCAGCTTGGTCACGTCCAACGCCGCCTGCTTATCGTGGAGATTTGCCTCGGCGGCGTGAAATTCATTGACGCGCTGATCGACCTCGGCTTGCGGGGTCGCCCCTGAGCCGACGAGAGCCAGGCCGCGTTGCTGCTCCCTCGCGGCCAAAACGAGCCGAGCTGCCGCCGCGGCGACCTCAGCCTCGGCGCTCTGCACCTCGGCTTGGAAAGGCGCTGGATCGATCGTGAAAAGCAGGTCGCCCTTTCTGACCAACGCCCCTTCGCGGAAATGCGCCGCTATGACGGCACCGGCCACACGGGGTCGGATTTCAACTTGGCCGACCGCCTCGAGCCGGCCTGAGAAGTCGGCCCAAATCGCGGCGTCCCGCTGCGTGACTTCGGCGACCGAAACCGGCATGGCTGAAGGTGCCGCGACGGCGACCGCCGTTGCGGAGGCAAACTGCGGTGAAAACTCGTAAGCGGTCCCGGCGCCAAGAGCGACAGTGACCAGAAGACCGGCTCCCCAAGCCAAACGGCCAACCCGGCTACGCGGGGCTTTGAGTTCGATGTCAGACGCCAGTTCGGGTTCAGTCATAATTGCCTCCTTGGCGCTAGCGGGCTGAGCAGTCCCGATGGGACCGCCGAAGCTATGACGCGATGCAGCAATATGGACGGTCGTATTGGAGCTGGCAAGGGGTTTTTGTCTGGTTTGTAACAGCGCGGCGATACATCACTCCATTATTGGATAGAGCGCTTTGAGGTTAGGCCCGCGGAGGTTCTGCAGACGCCAGGGCGTAACGGTCCTCACAAGAAGACGGCGACCAGACCGAAAACGCCGATCAGGAGAAGCATGCAGGCCACCGCGACCGCGATCGGCCGCATGGCGCTGTAAGCGAAATCCGGCTGACTGAGGCGGTTCAAAATACGAACGTGCTGAACGACCGCCGCAAGCAGACCAAAAAGGCCGACTACCATGAAACTGGCACCAAAGATCAGAGTCGTGTGCGCCGGATTGAGGGAAGTGTGTAAACCAGCGGCGTTCATGTAAGCGGAAAGCCTGCCGATACCGAAACCAAAACCGATCAGCGAAAGGGCCGTGCGGATCCAGGCCATGAGCGTCCGGTCCGCCGCCTCGCGGTTGCGTTCCTTCGCCAATTCATTGGCGATATTGCCGACAACAGGTTTGTCGATCATAGGTAATTCCAACTGGTCCTGTGCGTGTTCGACACTCCACACCGAGCGACCGCACCTGCGGGGATCACGGCTTTTCCTTCTGAGGAAAAGCCGTGACCGCTAGTGATCAAACTGTCAGACCGCGTTTGATGCCGCTTTTATTGCGTGCTCGATCATTGCGCCCGGATTGAAATCCGGTGGCGCTTGGCGAGGGGGGAACTCGGTAAATGTCTCGGCATGCTGTTTCAAAATGTAGCCTGCTGGCATAATCGTCCAGAGCTTCTCGCCAGCGTAAAGTGGGTAACCCGGGGCATCCATATGCTGCTCGAATGGATCAACCCGAAGATTGACCGGCCTGGGAACCGTCGGCTTCATCGATTGCCCGGCGAACCAGTCATTCTTGATAAGAAAATGGATTTTCCAATTCTGGTAGCGAAGAGCGAAAAGCTCGTGCTCACCATAGTAGAAAAACGCGTGCCTCGCCGAGTCTTCAGTCTCGCCCGTCAGATAGGGAAGCTGGTTGTAGCCGTCCAGGTGGACGCGAAAATGTTTTGAGCCGGCCTGATAGCCTTTGAGCAGCTGCTCCTTGATATCCGGAACACCGACCGCAGCCATCACCGTCGGCACCACATCCTCCAGCGAGAAGATACCGTTGCGAACTTGTCCCGGAGCGATGTTCCCGGGCCAGCGCATTACGAAGGGAGCCCTGAACCCACCTTCCCAGCCCAGTCCTTTCTCTCCACGGAACGGCGATGTGCCGCCGTCGGGCCAGCTAAATTTCTCGGCACCATTGTCCGTCGTGAAAATTACAATCGTATTGTCGGCAATGCCCAGGCTCTCTAGCTTGTCGAGCAACTCCCCAACCACCCAATCGAGTTCCTGCATGCCATCCGCGTAAAGACCGAACTTGGTCTTGTCCTTCCAGCGCTCTGACAGACGGGTCCAGACATGCATTCTGGTCGTGTTGTGCCAAAGCAGGAATGGCTTGTCCGCCGCATGGGCGCGATCGATGAAATCGAGCGAACGCGCAAGAAGATCATTCTCAACCGTTTCCATGCGCTTGCGCGTCATTGGTCCGGTATCCTTGATGGTCTGCTTGCCTACCTTCCCGAAACGAGGATCTTCGGTCGGGTCGTCAATAGCAGTCGCCCGGCAATCCAGCACGCCACGCGGTTTGAAAAAATTCTGAAATGCTGGATGGTCTTTTGGATAGTCCGGCTGCTCCGGCTCCTCTTCGGCGTTCAGATGATAAAGATTGCCAAAAAACTCGTCGAAACCGTGAACCGTCGGTAGAAACTCGTTGCGATCGCCCAGGTGATTCTTGCCAACCTGAGCGGTCAAATATCCTTCGGGTTTCAGCAGTTCCGCCAGCGTCGGGTCTTCCGGCTGAAGCCCTTGCGGAGCACCCGGCAATCCGACCGTGGTCATACCCGTTCTCATCGGAAGCTGACCGGTGATGAAGGCGGCTCTGCCCGCCGTACAGCTCGCTTGCGCATAGCAGTCCGTGAGCATGACGCCTTCTTTCGCGATGCGATCGATGTTGGGAGTGGCCCCGCCCATCATCCCGCGATGATAGGCGCCGATGTCAAACCACCCAATATCATCCGCGAGAATCAAGAGAACATTGGGCTGTTTCTTTTTGGCCATGGCATCCGTTACTCCTCTATGAGCTACTATTGACGTCGGACTATTCCGTGTCCACCGTTTTGCGGTGGCATTGCGTTTCGTCTTGCGTCCGTCCTCGCGCGTGAAACTTCGATTGACGTTTTGATCGATACGTCATGATGTTCCCTTGGTCACGACGCCGCGGAGAATGCCGATGGAGGGTGAAACGAAGCCGGCCTCGCTGTCCCCCAGCGCAAAGCCAGCCTCGGAAGCCGCCAACCTCTTGCGCGAGATTTGGCGGGCGACAGGCGATGGCGGATGGGAGTCCCGCGTCGAATTCACGAGCGCGGGCGACCTGCCATCCGTCTTCGCGGTCAGCGATCTCGCTGCGGCTTCAATCGGCGCCGCAGCACTGGCCATTGCCGAGCACGTCGCGTTGACCGCCTCACGACCGCCAACCGTCAGCGTCGATCGGCGGCTTGCGTCATTTTGGTTCGCCTCATCGATCGAGCCCGATGGCTGGGCGCCGCCGCCGGCCTGGGACCCGATCGCTGGTGACTATGTTACGGCCGATGGCTGGATCAGGCTGCACACCAATGCGCCGCACCACCGCGCGGCAGCCCTGGCGGTCCTGGGCACTCCGGCGGAACAGACCATGGTGCGCTCCGCCGTCATGCGCTGGAAGGCCGATGAACTCGAAGCGGCCGTGATCGCGCGGGGCGGCTGCGCGGCGACAATGCGCTCGCCCGCCGCGTGGGCGGACCATCCGCAAGGAAAGGCCGTGATCGCGGAGCCGCTCGTACAATCCGGGACGACCGGCACCGCTACACTCGAACGCCGAGCCTTTGAGGACGGGCGGCCGCTCGCCGGTGTACGGGTGCTGGACCTCACGCGGGTGCTCGCCGGTCCCGTCGCGACCCGCTTCCTCGCGGGCTTCGGGGCTGATGTGCTGCGGATAGACCCACCAGAATGGGATGAGCCAAGCCTCGCGCCAGAAGTGACGCTCGGCAAGCGGTGCGCCCGGCTCGATCTGCGGAATCCTGGCAGCCGAGACGCTCTGCTTGAGCTTCTGGCCAGCGCCGATGTCATCGTTCATGGCTATCGGCCAGACGCGCTCGAACGGCTTGGGCTCGGAGCGGAGACGCGGGCTCGCGTTCGGCCCGGCACCATCGACGTATCGCTCGATGCCTATGGCTGGACCGGTCCCTGGGCGGGCCGGCGCGGCTTCGATAGCCTCCTCCAGATGAGCACGGGCATAGCCTTCGAGGGCATGGAACGCTTCGGCAAAGATCGGCCGACGCCATTGCCGGTTCAGGCGCTCGACCACGCGACGGGCTATATCATGGCGGCCGCTGTCGTGCGCAGCCTGACTAGGCGCCGGGCCGGCGGCGTCGGCTCGATCGCGCGCGTGTCACTTGCCCGGACGGCCGCCTTGCTTTCCAACGCCCCACGCCTCGAAAACGTCCAGCCGTTGCAGAAGCTCGACACCCGCGACTTCGACGCGCGGATCGAAGTGACGCCCTGGGGCCCTGCCCGCCGCCTCCATCCGCCGGTAACGATTGGAGGCGCGGCGATGCGTTGGCAGAGCCCGGCGACAGACCTCGGGTCGTCACCGCCACGCTGGCAAGTTTCGTGACTACTCGCTCAAACTGAGCCGCATCGTTTGGGATCCGTCGAGGCTCGAAGGCACGGGTGGCGACAATGTCTGACAGCGCGCCAGACGCATATTCGCCGCTGTTCAGTCTCGGCACGTGATGGTGTAAGGCTCACCTTACTGGTGTTGGAGGCCCGATGACACAGGTTCTTCTCGGTAATGTCAGAGCGACGTGCTCCGTCAAAAAGGAGCGTGACCGCTCGAGAGCCTCATGGGCACGCGGCGCGGCGCCTTGCCTGGTTCTTACTCTGTCGCTGGGCACCGTATCGGCATTCGCCCAAACTTCCGATAGCGCCACTGGAGCAACGCAGACACCATCCGTCGCTCCAGCGGTCGCGCAGCAGACCACGCCGCCCTCGCCTAAGCTTGTGCATCTCCCCAAAGCCTATGCTGAAGGATTGCTTGGTCAGCAGGTGCTCGACGGAAAAGGCAACGTGATTGGCGCGATTGTAAACGTGCTGATCAACAAGCGCGGTGTTCCAAAGGCGGCAGTGGTCGAATTCGCGGGCTTCCTTGGTGTCGGCAACCGCGATGTCGCTGTGGAATGGGATGCTTTGCGATTCGCCGTCAACGAGAATGGCATCGCCATCACCGTGATTCTCGATGCCACCAAACTCAAGGCCTTGCCTGAATACAAACCCGACGCGATTTCTGTCCCGGTTGCTACTCAACCCCCCGCGACCAAAGCGACTCCTTGAGCGCCGGGCACGCCTCGCCGCGCAGCTTGCGCGGCCTCGACTTGCTGACATTCTTCGTCGCCGATGTACAGACCGGTTTCGGCCCGTTCATTGCCATCTACCTCACCACCCAGCGCTGGACAGAGCTGCAAATCGGCAGCGTCCTTTCGCTGGGCACAATCGTCGCCATGGCGAGCCAACTCCCCGCTGGCGCCTTGGTGGACGCGATGCGAAGCAAGCGCCTCGCGGCAGCAATTGCGATCGTCGCAATCACCGCAAGCGCTCTGCTTTTTGTATTGGCGCCATCGCAAGCAGGAATCGGCCTTGCCGAGATTCTGCATGGCTTCGCGAGCTGCATGCTCAGCCCCGCGATCGCGGCGATCAGTATAACGATCGTTGGCGGCGCATTACTGGGTGAGCGGCTTGGGCGAAACGCACGCTTTGCCTCGATCGGGAACGGCGTCGCGGCCGCCGCAATGGGTGTATGCGGCTACTATTTCGCACCCGGCTCGGTATTCTGGCTCACCGCTCTGCTCTGCGCGCCTTCGCTGTTCGCATTGTCACGCATCGAATCACGACGCGCCGTGCGTGACGCCCTCGAGCGTGAACGGCCTAAGGCGAGCGCATGGGTCGAGTTGCGGGCTCTTGCCCTGGATCGGAGGCTGCTCGCCTTCATGGCCTGCATCGTCCTGTTCCAAATGGCCGACGCGGCGATGTTGCCCTTCGTTGGCAATGAGATCGCGGGCAAAGCGGGCAGCATCGCCAATCTCGTCATTGCAGCCTGCCTCGTCTGGCCGCAGGTCATCGTCGCCGTCATCTCGCCCTGGGTCGGGCGCACGGCACAACATCGCGGCCGCCGGTTCATTCTCTTGCTGGGATTCGGGGTCGAACCGTTGCGCGGAGTCCTGTTCGCGCTCACCGCATTGCCGATACCGGTTGTCCTAATTCAGGGACTGAGCGGCGTCAGCGCCGCGACAATTGGCGTAACGCTGCCACTCATCGCGGCCGACATCGCGCGCGAGCGGGGGCATTTCAATCTGACGATGGGTGCGATTGGGCTCGCGTCCGGGCTTGGGGCGACGCTGAGCAATGCCGTAACCGGCGAGATCGCCGAGGTAGCGGGAGTGAGGTTGGCGTTCCTGGTGCTCGCAGCGGCGGGCCTTCTGGCAACTATCCTCGTCTGGCTTCTGATGCCAGAGACAGTTGTTCACGAACGTTCAGCCGCTGCTGCGGCGCCGTAGGTCGTTAGCTGCGGGTTACGAAACGTCCAGGCAGCTGAGCCTTCGGATCGCATTTCGGCATGGCCGATGATCTTGAACCCATATGGCACTCGCGCTTGACCCGGCGCCAAATGGGCGCGCGGCGCGGAGAATGAAGACCTTTGGAGCAGCTTGCACGTGACCTCGCTGGAACTCGCTTCTGGGCTTAAACGCGAACTGGTCGATGCGGAAGCGGGAGACGTTCCGCCTGTTGCGCCGGAGAGGGTTCGCGGTCGCCTCGCCGGCCTTATACTTGGTGCGAGCTTGGTCCTGATCGCCTTCAACCTGCGGACGGTGTTTTCAAGTTTCTCGGTGCTATTGCCCGACATCACCCGGCAGACCGGGCTTACCGCCGTGGACGCCAGCTACCTCACCACCTTACCAGTATTGTGCATGGGTGTTTTCGCCCCGGTCGCACCGATCCTGGCCCGTCGCTTTGGCACCGAGCGGACACTGCTAGGAGCGGTCCTTCTACTCGCTTTCGGCACCGCTTTGCGCGGCCTGGGCGCGCCCGCGCTTTTGTTTGTCGCCGCCGCTATCGTTGGCGGCAGCATTGCGGTCGGGAACGTCTTGCTACCCGGCTTGGTGAAGCGGGACTTCCCCAAGCACATCGCACTCCTGACCGGGCTCTACAGCACCGCCCTCTGCATGGGCGCCGCGCTTGCGGCCGCATCCACAGTGCCGATAGAGCGTCTGGCTGACGGATCATGGCGATGGGGTCTAGCGATTTGGGCGGCACCGGCGATGGCCGCGGCCGTGATCTGGGCGCCGCTGGCTTATCGCAAATCGGCCACGCCGCGCCATGCCGGTGCCTCGACACAGAGCCTATGGCGGGACGGACTTGCTTGGCAGGTCACGCTGTTCATGGGTCTGCAATCCGCCCAGGCCTATACTGTTTTCGGGTGGCTTGCGCCTGCTCTGCACGCCCGCGGATTGGACAGTTTTCATGCTGGCCTCGTTGTGTCGGTGTCGGTGGTGGGACAGATGGTCGCCTCCCTGACCGTGCCTTCACTGGCGACCCGTCAGCCGACACAGATTGGCATAAGCCTAATGCTGGTCGTGCTCGCGACGGGCGCTTTTCTCGCTCTGCTGTTCGCGCCACTTTCCATGGTTTGGATCTGGGCCGTGATACTAGGTTTAGGCCAGGGTGGTCTGTTCGCCGTCGCCTTGACCATGATCGTGCTGCGCGCACCGGACGCTCAGGTCGCCGCTCGACTATCCGGGATGGCACAGGGTGTCGGTTACACCCTGGCAGCCGGCGGACCTCTCCTGGCCGGATTGCTGCGTCATTGGACGGGAAGCTTCGCCAGCATGGGGGTGCTCTTCCTAGCGTTTGGTGTCGCAGGGGCTCTTGCCGCGCTGGGCGCTGGGAGAGCGTTGTTTGTAGGGCGCCCTCGCTCGATCAGTAACGGACAAACACCGTAAGCGGCTACTTTGTGCTCCGGCGCGCTCCATACGCCACCCGCCAAATCACACCCCCGCCATCGTCGGTGATGAGCAGGGCGCCGTCATGTGCCACCGCGATACCGACGGGCCGCCCCCAAACGCCGGAATCGCTGGCGACGAAGCCGGTCAGGAAATCCTGGTAGACGCCCTCCGGAATTCCATCGTGCAACGGGATGCGAATCACCTTGTAGCCGGTGCGGCCTGCGCGATTCCATGACCCGTGAAGGGCAACGAACGCATCCCCCGTGTATTCAGATGGAAAAGCGGCCACGCCCACACCCTGATAGAATGCCATGCCTAGGGGTGCCGAATGCGTCTGGATCAGCACATCCGGCACGTCCACCCGACCGGCAAGATCCGGACGCTCCCCGGCGTGGCGGGAATCTTGGTGATCGCCGATATAGAACCAGGGCCAGCCATAAAAGCCACCCTCTCGCACCCGGGTCACGTAGTCGGGCGGCACATTGTTTCCCAAGCCGTCGCGCTCATTGGTCGAGCACCAAACATCGCCGGTCCGCGGGTTCACCGCCAACCCCGCGCAGTTGCGCAAACCCGTCGCGAAGACATGGCGGTTACCGCCGCGAGGGTCGAAGGCGAGTACATCCGCGCGCTGAGCCTCATTGCCCCAGCTTGCGCCCACACCGTATCTGGACTCATTCGCAGCAATCGCCGCCGAGCCCAGAGGTCCCATGTCTTCCGCATCATTCGACCCCGAACCGACAGAGACATACATCAACTTCCCGTCCCGGCTGAACGCCAGGTCACGCGTCCAGTGATGGGCCGAGGTTTGGGAGATTTGTGCGACCACAATTTGCGGCTGGCCCATCGCGGCAAGGTCCCCATTCCTATACGGGAACCGAACGACCGAATTGGTGTCCGCGACATACAGCCATTGTGGATTCGGGCCGGGCGGATAGAAACCCATGCCGAATGGGCGATCGAGGCCGCGCGCGAAAACCTCCATCCGCTGAGGCTGCGTCGCCCCGTCGGCGGCCCGCATCACTCGAATGCGATTGGCAATGCTCTCAGCAACGAAGATGTCGCCGTTCGGTGCGACGCGCACAATGCGCGGATTTGTCAGGCCGGCCGCGACCTGAGTGACGGCAAATCCCGCGGGAACTCGAAGCGAACTGGTCGATGGCCGATCCACAATGTCCGGTGCGTTGCTGACGGACCGGCTTTCGGAAGGCGCGGGAATATCCGCAGGCGCTATGCGGCGCGTTACACCGGGCGCATCGCTGCGCCAATCGCCATAGGCTGCACTCCCCATGAGGACAGTCTGCCCAAGAACAGGGCTTGGCCCCAAGAAAGCGCCGGCGACAACGGCGCCAGCGGTGACCATAACGCGACACTTCAATTTCGCCTCCTGATCGAACCCCCGGGCGTTTAGTCGGTAACCTACAAAGCGAGAACGGTGCCCTCGATACTCAGGCGTCGCGCCAGCGGCGATAGGTGGCGGCTTGGCCGAGCACCGCTCCAGCGTCATCGGTAACCTGCCACATGGTCACGTCCTCAATCCAGAAGCGCCGCCCCGACTTGGCGATGCGCAAACCGCGATAGCCCGTCGCGAACCCGTCCCGCGTGACTGCTTCGACCAAGTGCTGCCGCTCGGCTCGATTCGGAGCCTCGGCGGAGAGCCGCGAAGACAGCCGGGTCATCTCGTCCCAACTATATCCGAAACAGGTCTGCGCCGCGCGATTTGCGTAGACAAAGCGCGGATCCGGTGACGTGTTATGGGCGAGCAGGCAAAATGGCGCCTCCTCATAAAGCCATCGCGCCGCGGCCATCGGCTCCAGGTCGGCTGGCGCAAGACTTTCCCTCAGCAGGCGCAGGTAACTACCGGAGAGCAAACCGACGAAGACAAGATCTTGCGCCAATCCAGAATCGCTCGGACCCGGATCATCCGCGTCAAGTCCCGGAATTACACTCGAACCACCCATTCGCAGGACCTCCTCGCCACGACGCAAATTGCTTTGTCGCAATGTTGATTGAGCAATTGCGCTGCCGCCACTGAACTAAGCCGGCCAGGTCTTGCCTTCGTGGCAGGTGAATTGACCGTCGCGCATACGCGCCCCAGATCAGCCGTTAGACGCGGCAGCGTTCACCAGCGCTGATCCCTGCGGATAGACGGTTCTCCCGCGGCGCCAGCGGACATACGTAACGCGGTGAGTGCGCGCATGACGGGGCATAGGAAAAATTGAAATCGAGGATGAGGCTGCCATCAGGCGTTTCGCCTAGGTCAGCGCTTTTGATCGTATCGAGAAGATAGCGGCCCGCTCCGTAGGTTTCGCCTCCGCTGGTAGCATCCGCGAAAGGCAGAAACACGCCGCCGCCGTATCCGCCGATCCAATACAGCGTCAGTTCGCCCCCGAGGCTCGACCTAAGTCCCTCGGTGAGGGCGAAAGGCTCCAGAGTAACGCCGCCATCCTCGCCGGCCGGCAAATCAAGCTTCTTGCCCGCCGCGGGCCGCAGTGTCACCTCGAAGCGAAACCGCGGATCGTATGGGAAAACCTCAGGACCAGGGTAGCCGGTGCGTTCGGCTGATTCTATGGGAGATTGTGGGTGGGTGCGGAATAGCAGCGACCGCACCTCAGACCATTGCCGCCACGCGGCATGAGGGTCAGGATTGGCCCGAACGGCCGCATAGAGGTCGGCAACACGACGCCGCCAATCCCAGAGTTCGACCGTGGCATTCATGCGAAGCACATGTGGCAGCCTAACCCAGCTTCAACCTAAGGCGGCGTGAATCTCGCCATCACCCTTGCCATAAAGCACGTTGCAAGCATGATAGTCACTGGGTCAAGCTCGCTTGGAGTAAAGCACCCATGAGGATAGTGACATGAGCTGGCCGACGAGGCAGGGGTTCTTCGCTCTCGGCGAACTGCCGCTTATGTCCGGTGGCGTTCTCCCCGCCGCCAGGCTCTCCTGGAAGGCGTATGGGACGCTGTCCAGCGCCCGAGACAACGTCGTTGTCTACCCGACGAGCTACAGCGCGCAGCACCAGGATATCGAATGGGCAATAGGACCAAGCAGCGTGCTCGACCCGAATCGCTGGTTCATCGTGATCGCGGACATGTTCGGCAATGGTCTATCCTCTAGCCCGTCGAATACGCAAAACTATCCGGAGCTTGTGACGGCGGAAGACAATGTTTTGGCGCAACAGCGCCTCCTTCGCGAGGTGTTTGGCGTGGATCGCATCGCCTGCGCCTATGGTTTTTCGATGGGAGCCCAGCAGGCTTATCATTGGGCCGCGCTCGAGCCTCATGTCGCGGATCGCGCAATCATCGTCTGCGGCAGTGCGCGAACTTCCGTGCATAATCGTGTCTTCCTCGCGGGGCTGATGGCAATACTCGAAAGCGCACCCGAATACATTGGCGATGGACGTTTCGCATCGGCGCCGAACGCCGCCATCCGCGCTTTCGCCCGCGTCTATGCGGGCTGGGCCATGAGTCAGGATTGGTTTCGCGCCGGGCTTCATCTCAGCAGCACCGGCGCCACCAATCTCGACGCTTTTCTCGATGATCATTGGGAACCCGGTTTCAGGAAATTGAGCGCGGCGGATCTCTACGCGCAGCTCCGGACCTGGTATGCCTGTGATATCAGCGACAATGCACGATACCATGGTGATCTGGCTGCGGCTTTGGCGGCGATCCGGTCCCGCGTTTTGCTCATTCCGAGCGCCACCGACCTCTACTTTCCTGTCGCAGACAATGCCGCAGAATTGGAATGGCTGAGTGCGGCGAAGCTTCGTCCGATACCCAGCATCTGGGGACACGTCGCCGGGGCGCCTTCAGATATACCTGAGGATGCCGCCTTCCTCCGCACTGCCGTTCAGACGTGGCTGAGCGCTTGAAGCAATCAAAAGCCGCCTGCGGACCGTTTTTGCCGAATAATTTTTAGGGCGTGAGTGTTGTCCTCCTACCAGAGGGCGATCTTCATGGAGCCAGAAGTGCGAGTGCATCTGAGCTGGCTACTGCCCAGCATGATCCGCTTCGCGATGACATTGACCCGGTCGCGTCAGGACGCGGACGATCTGGTGCAGATGACCTGCGAGCGCGCCATCAGCCGAGAGGCTCAATGGTCACCGGATACCAAGCTTGAGAGCTGGGTCTTCCGGATAATGCAGACGGTCTGGCTCAATGAACTACGCGCTCGTGGGGTCCGTAATAGGCATAGCGACGCCGGCGAGCCTGACGAGGAGCGCGCGGTTCACGGAGAGCGAATTGTCGAATCGATGCTGGAACTGGATCGGGTCGAGGCGGAAATCTTCTCCTTGCCCGAAGCTGAACGCGTAGTGCTTCTATTGGTTTGCGTCGAAGGGCTGACCTATAGGGAAGCCGCCGAAGTCGCAGGCGTTCCGATCGGCACGATCATGAGCCGACTATCCCGTGCCCGGCTGACGCTTATGGCGAGGCTCGAGGCCACAGAGCGCCCTGCAAGCGCGAATGTGCAGCGGATGTCGATATGTCGGCGCTAGACAAGATAACTCTTTTGGCCTTCTTCGACGGCGAATTGGATCCCGCCACGGCCCGCGGTGTCGCGGAAGTCATCTCGCACGACCCTGCCGCACAAGAAACGGTTCGGCGCCTTCGCCAATCCGCGATGCTGGTACGCAAGGTCTTCGAGCGGCCCGCTTATAGAGACGTTCCGCCGCAACTAGCCAAAATGCTAGAAGGTCCAAAGCGGCGGACGCGATGGCGCTTCGCCCTTCCGATCGCCGCATCCTTTTTGATCGTCGCGATCGGTTTTGGTAGCGGCATCGGCATCGGCCGGATGAGCGCGAGTCCAACTACGAGCTTCAGCGATCGGTTACTCGCGGACATCGCCGAGTATCACGTCGTCTACGCCCAGGAAGGCGAGCATCAGGTCGAGGTGCCGGGCGACCAGCGCGCGCATATCCAGGATTGGTTCGGCAGCCGGCTCCACCGCCAACTGCGCGTACCAGATCTCTCGGGGCGGGGCCTGAGTTTTGTGGGTGCGCGGCTGCTCGTCGTGGACGGTGCACCGGTAGCGCAGCTTCTCTATCGCTGGCCAGGTCTTGATCATGAGCCGCTCGCCCTCTGCGTCACCTATGGCGCGCCGGGCGATCGAGGGCTGCGCGCGGATGAACGCAATGGCCTGCACCAGGTTTTATGGAGACATCATGGCTACACCTATGTGCTGGTTGGTTGGACCAGCGAGGATTTCCTTGCATCGGTCGCGAATGAAATCATGCCCGGGCTCGATAAAATCTCGTGACCGAGAATAAGCTGTTTGCGGCGGGTGTTGTCACAATGGAAGACAGATCGCTTTCTTCTGAGTTCAGGCAAAGCTGAAACACAGAGCAGGATCCGGATTCCGTCGCGCGTACCAACCGTCGGCGAAAGAGGACTCACGCAATGCGCAAGCTTCTTATGATCCTATGTCTCGCGACCTTCGCTACTTCTGTCACGGCAGTCGCGGTTACACCCGCGTTCGCCAGCAGATCCGGCCACGACCATCGAGGACACGACGCGGGCGACGATCACGGACACCACGCTGGGCACGACCATGACCACGGCGGAATGCGTGGCGGCCATCGCTGACCCAGACTCCCATCGGCATTTTGCCAAGGAAAAAGGCGCAACTCTCAGCCTCCTCCGATAGCGTTTCAGACAGTAATTTCAAGCCTCCAGGGGTCCGGGTCGGCCGATCCGGACCCCTTACAAGCGACCTTCGCTATGCGCAGGGCGCCACCCAGCAGCCTCCGTATTGCTTTCGAACAGACAGTTGGATACCGATCCCGGTCATCAAACCTGTATACTGAGATTTAGGGGCAGGCCCTCTCGGCATACGGCAAGGACAGGGTGGGGGCATGGCAGGCGAAACGATCCAACTCCTCTTCGGGAAAGGCCATCTGCCGGTCAATCTGCCCGAAGGCGCCAAGGCGACGATCATCCGCAAAGGCGTGCTCCCCAAACTCTCGGACGGACCGGCGGCCATCCGCCAAGCCCTGAACGCGCCAATCGGCTCCCCATCGCTCCGTGTCCTCGCACGCGGGCGACGCAGTGCCTGCATTTTGATCTGCGATATCACACGCCCAGTGCCTAACCAGCTCTTTCTTCGCCCTATGATCGAGACGATGGTTGAGGAAGGCATTCCGCTGGACGCGATCACCGTTCTGGTCGCGACTGGCCTGCATCGCCCCAACGAAGGCGAGGAACTCGCCGAACTCGTCGGCGACCCCTGGGTCATGGCCGAAGTCCGTGTCGAAAACCACTTCGCCCGCGATGAGGGGGCCCATGTCGATCTCGGCGTCACCAAGACCCGTGGTACACCGATCAAGATAGACCGCCGCTTCGTCGAGGCTGACCTGCGTATCGCAACCGGCCTCGTCGAGCCACATTTCATGGCGGGATGGTCCGGCGGCCGCAAGGTGGTGGCACCGGGCGTCGCCCACCACGAAACGATCCGGACCTTCCACTCGGCCCGCTTCATGGAAGATCCTTTGGCCATCCAATGCAATCTCGTAGGCAACCCGCTCCATGAGGAGCAATTGCAGATCGTCGAACGCCTGGGCGAGATCTACGCCCTCAACACTGTGCTCGACGAGGATCGCGACCTCGTCTGCGTCACTTTCGGCGAGATCATCGCGAGCCACATGGCCGCCGTCGATTTCGTCAAGACCGCGACCCGCATCGAGGTACCCCGTCGCTACAAGACCGTCGTCACCTCATCGGCCGGCTATCCCCTGGACAAAACCTATTACCAGACGATCAAAGGCATGGTGACGCCGCTCGACATACTCGCCCCCGGTGGCACGCTCATCATCGCCTCTGCGTGTTCGGAGGGTTTCGGCTCACATGAATTCCGCGCCGCGCAGGAACGTCTGGTCGCCCTGGGGTCCGAGCGTTTCCTTGCCACGCTGACGGCAAAATCCCTTGCCGAAATCGATGAATGGCAAACCGAGATGCAGCTGAAGGCAACACGCCTCGGCAGTGTGGAGCTCTACACGACCGGACTCGATGCCGAGGAACAGCGCATCACAGGTGTTGTCATAGCCACGAACATCGATGCGGCCCTCCGGCAAAGCATCGCGCGTCACGCTGACGAGCACGTCGCCTTTGTTCCCGAAGGGCCTTACCTCGTCCCCGTCTATGCGCCATCCCTGGCGGATGGCCACCTCACGCCTTGACTACGACCACCATTCAGCTCGATGCGGTCGGCGGCATGGCCGGCGACATGTTCGTGGCCGCCATGATCGACGCCCTGCCGGAGTTGCGGGACCGGGCGCTGGCTGACGCAGCCGCCGTGCTGCCACCAGGGGCGGGTACGCCATTGTTGGACAGTGGCACAAGCGGCGGCCTCCGCTGTTTGCGCTTCCGCCTCTCCGGCGCCACCCAACAGACTGACGGAGATCACGCGCACGCTGGCTTTCTCGGCATGGTCGCGCGGATCGAGGATACCGCCCTCGCGAGCGGCACGGCTCCTGAAGCCATCGCAATCCTCCGCCATCTCGCAGAAGCCGAGGCCGCAATCCACGGCGTGCCGCTCGGTGACGTTCATTTCCACGAGATCGGCGACTGGGACTCGCTGATGGATGTGGTTGCCGCCGGCAGCATCGCCGCCGCCTTGCCGGCAGCCCGCTGGACCGTCTCTGACTTGCCACGCGGCGGAGGCCTTGTGCGAACTCAGCATGGCCTATTGCCAGTGCCGGCCCCCGCCACCACCCGGCTGCTCCAGGGCTTCACTTGGCGCGACGATGGGATTAGCGGCGAACGGGTCACACCGACGGGGGCGGCCATCCTTCGCCATCTGGTCGCGAACGCCACGGCTCCTGCTGCAGGCCGCTTGCGCGCGAGCGGCACCGGTGCAGGCACGCGCGATCTGCCCGGGCAACCGAACGTCCTGCGAGTCACCATCTTCGATGAAGTGGCCGGCCCAGCCTCGGATTTCACTATCGGAACTGAGGACATCCTTGTCCTGAGCTTCGACATCGACGATATGACTGGCGAGGAGATCGGGGTGGCGGCCGAACGGTTGCGCCAGCTCGCGGGCGTGCGGGACCTCGTAGTTCTCTCCGCTTTGGGAAAGAAGGGCCGGCCCGTCCATGCCTTCCGGTTGCTCCTACGCTTCGACGATCAGGCAAGCGTTGCTGCCGCCTGCTTCACTGAAACCTCCACGATCGGTCTACGATGGCGGCAGGAGCGGCGCATGGTGCTGGCGCGAGAACTGGGCACGGCGAAGGCGCCAAATGTCAGGGTCAAGACCGCCATCCGCCCGGCTGGCGATAGCCGCAAGGCGGAGAGCGACGACCTCGCCGAAATCGAAGGGCTGGAGTCTCGACGCGCCGCCAAGCGACAGGCTGAGGAAGCAGAATGACCCAGCCGACGCTTGACACCGTGCTCGGCCGCTATCCTCGCCTCGCCATAGCCGTCAGCGGCGGGGTGGACAGCATGACCCTGGCCCATGCGGCCCATCTGCTGGGCATAGCCGAGTTGGTGGTGGTCCACGCAATCTCCCCGGCCGTTCCCAGCCACGCAACCGAGCGCGTGCGTGCCCATGCCGCGCGCAACGGGTGGAAGTTACGCCTGGTGGACGCAGGCGAATTCGACGATCCCGCCTACCGCGCGAACCCTGTCAACCGCTGCTATTTCTGCAAAACCAATCTCTACGGACGAATCTCCCAGGTGACGACGGCACCCATCGCCTCCGGCGCCAACCTGGACGATCTCTTAGACTACCGCCCCGGACTGCAGGCCGCCGCCGAGCACGCCGTGGTGCACCCCTATATCGTGGCTGGCATGGACAAGCAGGCGGTGCGCCGCCTCGCGCGCCAATTCGGGCTCGACGATCTCTCGGAACTGCCCGCCGCTCCCTGCCTTTCCAGCCGCGTGGAGACAGGTCTCGCGATCGAGGCCGAGGATCTCGCCTTTATTGACGCAATGGAGCGCCGCCTCTTTCCAAAAGTGCCGCGAGGCGCCGACCTGCGCTGCCGCATCACCCATACCGGCGTCGTCATCGAGGCCAGCGATACTGAGCACGCCGAAGAACTGATCGCGACGGCACGCAATCTCTGCGCAGAGCAGGGTCGCATCTTCGCTGGCCTGCGGCGCTACCGGCGCGGCTCCGCCTTTCTGCATACGGGGCGATGAGCAACTTCCAATTCGACTGGGAGCGCGAAAGCAGAACAGGCACTGCAGAGGCTGTCCTGTGTGTCGGCAAGACGGACGAGCAGATTGCAGCAATCGCCAACCTGGCAATCCGGGACGATCGCCGTCTACTGCTGACCCGACTTCGCCCGGGCCAAGTCAAGGCCTTGCCCGCGCCGGTACTGACGCGGCTCGATTATGACCCTATCTCGAGCACCGCGATCCTCGGGGCCTTGGCGCCCGAAGACTCGCTGACCGGCGGAGCGCTGGTGGTCGCCGCTGGAACCGCGGATTTAAGCGTAGCGAAGGAAGCGGCGCGCACCCTCGCCTTCCATGGCTATGCGGCGCCTCTCATCGTCGATGTCGGCGTCGCCGGGCTCTGGCGCCTTATGGCGCATCTCGGAGCATTACGCGCGGCGCGCGTTCTGATCGTCGTGGCTGGAATGGAAGGCGCGCTTTTCAGCGTGGTTGCCGGTCTGGTAGAGGCGCCGGTCATCGCCCTCCCCTCCTCCGTTGGCTACGGCGTTTCGGCGAAAGGACGTGCCGCGTTGAGTTCGGCCTTGGCAAGCTGCGCGCCTGGCGTTCTTACGGTCAATATCGACAACGGCTTTGGCGCAGCCGTCGCCGCCATCAAAATCCTCCGTATCGGCACACTGCCAAAACTCTGATGTGCGGCCACCAAGGCGTTTAGCATCCGCCAGATTCAGTTCATCACCTCGGCGAATAGTCGTTCGTAATCCGCAGCCTCCATCGGTCGAGGATTGGTGGCCGAGGAATGATCCTTGACCGCGCCGTCGACCATTTTGGGCAGACAGTCGGCCGGAACACCCATCTCCGAGAGACTTCCCGGAAGTCCCAGCGTGCTGTTCAAGTGAGTGATGAACTCGGCGAGGTCGGCCGTCGGCGGCAGGTTTAGTGCCGCTTTGAGTCGACCGTATTTCTCTTCCGCGAAAGCCTCGTTGTAGCGCAGCACCGCCGGCATGATGACCGCGTTCAGCGTTCCATGATGCAGACGGGGCGACTCCAGGCCTCCCAGCGGATGCGACATGGCGTGCACCGCACCCAGCCCTTTCTGGAAGCACATGCCGCCTTGCAACGCCGCCATCATCATTTCCGAGCGCGCCTCAAGATTGCCGCCGTCAGCGAACGCTCTCGCCAACCAACGTACCCCGCGGCTCAGCCCATCCAATGCGATAGCCTCGGCAGGCGGATTAAAGCGCGGGCTCAGGAACGTCTCTATGCAATGGCTGATCGCATCCATCCCAGTCGCCGCCGTCAACACCGGAGGCAACCCTACAGTCATCTCTGGATCGCAAATCGCCACATTGGGAATCAGGTGCGGCGAGATGAAGCCGAGCTTGCGGCCGTCATTCAGCGTGATCAGCGCCGCACGGCCGACTTCGCTACCGGTGCCCGAAGTGGTCGGGACTGCCATCACAGGGGGCATATCGCGCGTAATGCGCTCCGCACCTCCCAGTATCGCGGAATATTGTTCGAGAGGCTGTGGATGACTGACCAGAAGCGCCACGGCCTTCGCGAGATCGATGGATGACCCACCACCAACCGCGATGATCCCGTCGCACCCCGCGCGGCGATAGACCTCCACGGCCTCTAGCACGGCGGACTCCGTTGGATTCGGGGGCGTCCCATCATAGACGGTGATCGTGCAGGAAAGCCCGGCGGTGACGCGCCCTGCCAGGCCGGCAGCCATCACCCCTTTGTCGGTGATCATCAACGGGATGCTCGACCCCATAGCGCGGAGTTCGTCGGGGACCAGGCTCAGGACACCGGGACCAAACTGGATGCGTGTAAGATAGGTGATCAGGCTCATGCATCGTCTCCTGGTAACGACCGTAGTGAGCGGAGCCGGGTCAGACTAGGCCGAGTTCCACAAACACCTCGTTCGCGATCCGGAAACTATCCATTGCCGCAGGCACTCCGCAATAGATGGCGGTCTGTAAGAAAACCTCCTTGATCTCGTCGGTTGACAAGCCATTGTTGATCGCGCCGCGCACGTGAACCCGAATCTCGTGCGGGCGGTTGAGCGCCGTCAGCATCGAGAGGTTGATAATGCTCCTCGTCTTCCGGTCGAGTCCCTCGCGGGTCCAGACCTCGCCCCAGCACCATTCGGTCGTGAGCTGCTGCATCGCCTGCGTGAAGTGGTTGGCCGAGTTGAGCGATTTCTCGACATACTCTTCCCCCAGTACCGCTTTGCGGACCTTGAGGCCCTTCTCAAATTGTTCGTTCATTCACACCCTCGTTTCCGGTCGCCATTTATCGTCGGCTAGGACTTGATAATCTGTCAATCCGCGGACCTTCCTTCGATGCCTCACCTCTCCGGGTCTATGCCGCAGAGTTTGGAGATCGGCACGGGCTCACTAGGAATGGGCTGAGATGTCGCCAGCGCCTCGTCTCAGCTTTCAGACTTGGCCTTGATCTCACTGAGGATCGGCAAGAGATAATTGCGGAATTTCGTATAGTCCTCGGTAACTGGGAAATGACCCAGCTGCTTCATCTCCGTAAATTTGCAACCCGGAACGAGATCGGCAAGCGCTTGAGTTTCCGACGGAGAGGTATTGGGATCGTATTCGCCGGTGAGCAGATACAGCATGCATTTGCTCGTATCGATTGATCGTGCTTCCTGTTCCGAAACCTTGTGCTCGTAATAATAGTAGTTGAGGTCCCCGGCAAAAATACCCGGACCGCCGCAGCTGTATTCCCATTGTATCTCGCGTACATTCTCCTCGGGGGAATATGGTGAGATATTGAGAAGCATCGTGGCCCCTGTAGAGGCTCGGTTGACGTTGGGATTGTCAAACTCGCGGCGAATATTTGCCATGCCGACATCCACATATTCGATAGCCGACTGCAACGCCCCTTCCACCGCGATCGTAGCGCGGTAGCGCTCGGGACATTCCAGTGCGAGGTCAATCGCTAGATGCCCACCCATCGAACTTCCCATATAGACCGGTCGCTTCAGCTCTAGCACCTCCGCCAATGTGTTGGGAAAGTCGATCATGAACTTCTTGCCGATGCTGTACTCGTGCGTCCACCACTGCACACCATGCGGCGGCAGTGACTTTCCGTGATACGGCAAGTCGAAAACGATGCAGCGGAAATTGCGAGTCACCTCCTGGTCATTGAGAAGATGACGATACTGGCGGCCATCCGAGCCCGCTGTATGCCCCAGCAAAAGCGGAATTCCGTTTCCGGCTTCCTCGAAATAGACGCGATACTCGATTCCACCGACCGTCAAATAGATATAACGACCTTGGATGGGTTCGATCTTTGCCATGCTCGCCTCATCCAGCCTTACGGTTCATGCGTAAAATCTGCATCATTCGATTCAATGCCGGAAGATAAGCGAAAGTGGCATCCGTACCGCTAAGCACGACATCATGCCTGACCGCGCTGGACTGCAGGCTGTGGTAGAAGGGTTTCGGATATTCCGCGAGCATTGCGGACCATTGCTCCTCCGTGGCCTTTACAAAGATCGTCGCCGGCCCCGCATCACCGGGACCCGCGCCTGTCATCTTGCCATCATGAAACTTCAGATCATAAGTCTCGGTATCACCTACGGATATCCGAAGGACGCCGTCATAATAGCGCATGGCCCGCAGGAACTCGGGATCTTTTCCGGCGCGCTCTTTGAACGCCTGTATGTTGATTACCGCCACGGTCTTCCCCGTTTTTTCTGAATTTCTAAGGAGCCGGCTAAGCCGTTTCGCAGATGATCGAGGCCCGCGTGACGTCTCGCTTCGCCGACTTGTCCAAAGCGAGCTTGACCTCGTCGAGTGAGAAGTCAGCGTCGAGCAAGTCGTTGTCGCAGAGATTGTACTGACCTCCGACACATGGCGGACAACGCAAGCAAGTCTGGAAATATGTCGCGACAATTCGGTCACCAACCGCGATTGGTTGAGGTGCATAGTCCATCGCTACGCCCTCACCCAGCGCGAGGACGCGGCCGACCATCTCATGGCCTATGCTACCGCGCTTCTTTACCGGATGATGCCCACGCCAGATATGCAATTCCGAGCCGCAGGCGTTAGCGCGCACCACCTGCAGCAACAACGCGCCAGGCGTCGGCTTCGGAAGGTCGTATTTCTGATATTCGAACTCCCCCGGTGCCGTCACTGCGGCAATCGTGCCGCTCAAAGCGGGAGGTCCCTCTTGATTGGCTGCAGCCCGGATGATGTGGGAAGGATCCAAGCCTCGCGATCCGGACACCGATTTTCGATGCTGAGTTCGATCATGGATATCATTCCCCCCAGAGCATTCCGCCCCGGCATCCCATTCATTCTCGGAGAGCTCCAGCCCTCTTGGCTAAGCCAAGCCTAGTGATCCGGCGGCTTGCCTGTCAAGCCGATTGACAGACAATCCGTTCGCGATGAATGGTGCCGAAAATGAGCGACGATCTCCAAGTGGTCCGGCAGGCAGCGACTCTCCGGCGTCAGGTCGAGGACAAGTTGAGAGGCGCCATAGCTTCCGGGCGCTTCCAGCCTGGACAGCGGCTGGTAGAGCGCGAGTTATGTGAACTTATCGGCGTCGGCCGGACCTCAATCCGCGAGGCCCTGCGGCAGCTTGAGGCTGAAGGCCTAGTCCTGACGATCCCGCACCGCGGTCCGGCGGTCAGCACAATAACTTCCGCTGAAGCGGGGGAGCTCTATGCCGTTCGTGCGCTGCTCGAGGGCGACGCCGGGAAAGGTTTTGCCCGGCATCACGATGGGGCACAGCTGTTGGCGCTACAAAATTCGATCGCTCTGATCAAGCGCGCGGCCGAGCAGACTGACCAGGGGCTCATGTTGGAAGCCAAAACAGCCTTCTACCAAGTTCTCATGGACGGTTGCGGAAATCGTTTCATCAAGCAGTTTCTGATGACCATTCACAATCGCGTCAACTTGCTGCGGGTGAAATCCATGATGGAACCTGGACGCTCGGTCCATAGTCTCGCGGAAATCAATGAAATCTATGAGGCCGTCGCGGCTCGCGATGGCGATCGGGCACGCGGTCGCGTGCAGCAATCATATCAGGGCCGCGGCGGCAATAGCATTGCGGATGCTGGGTTCGGAACAAGGGCCGACACCAAACATCGCGAAAAAGAAAAAGACGGTCGTCGTCTGAGCGACCAAACGAAAACCGCCGCCACCGGCCGCTCGAGAGAGGGCTCGCCAACCACTATCGTTGCCCCCGACAGGCTTTGAGGAAACGTGGAATTGGCGCAGATACTTCCACACCAACGACTGCAGGAAGGAAGCATCCACATGACTGCGCAGACGACGCAAGGCGACACCCAGTCGCTCCGGCATCGATCGGCAGTGATCGGCCTAGGCTCGATGGGCTTCGGCATGGCGCAATCTTTGCTGCGCGCCGGGCTTGACGTCGTCGGGTTCGATGTTTCGCCGGACGCCGTGGCCCGCTTCGTCGCCGCCGGAGGCCTGGGAGCGCATGCCGCAGCTGAGGCCGCGCGCGGCGCGGATATCGTGGTCGCGGTCGTGGTCAATGCGGCACAGACCGAAGCCATCATGTTCGGGCCTGACGGCTGTGCCGACACCATGACGCCGGGCTCCGTCTTCGTCTCTTCGGCTACCATGGCGCCGGCTATCGCACGCAGCCTCGCCGCGCGCCTTGAGGCGAAGGGTGTGCATTATCTCGATGCTCCGATAAGCGGGGGCGCGGCGCGCGCCGCGGAGGGCAAGCTGACGATGCTGGCCTCCGGTTCAGAGGCGGCATTTCACGCGGCCAAGCCGGCCCTCGACGCCTTGACCGCAACGCTTTACCGGCTCGGCGACGAGCCTGGACAGGGTGCAGCCTTCAAGATGGTCAATCAGCTTCTGGCGGGCGTTCACATAGCGGCCGCTTCTGAGGCCATAGCCTTCGCCGCACGCCAGAATCTCGATTTGCAGAAAGTCTACGAGGTCATCACCGCATCCGCCGGAAATTCCTGGATGTTTGAAAATCGTATGCCGCATGTTCTGGCAGGCGACTACAGCCCCAAAAGCGCTGTCAGCATCTTCACGAAAGATCTTGGCATCGTGCTGGATATGGCACGCGCCGCGAATTTTCCCGTGCCGATTGCAAGCAGCGCGTTGCAGATGTTTCTGATGACGGCCGCCGCGGGCATGGGCGCCGACGACGATTCCTCCGTCGCCCGCGTCTATGCCCTGCTCTCCAGTCTCTCGCTTCCTGGGGAGAAGACTTGACGCAACGAACTCCGTTGAATTACGGTCACATCAGCAGCATTTCACCCATTGACTGTGCAGTGGTTGGGGAGGGGTCGAGGCGTGCTGTTCACGAGGACGGACCGCAGCACCGGGTCAAGCTCGCGGCTGTAGGCTTCCGCACCGCGCGCATTGAAGTGCCACGCATCGCCATAGAACCGATCGGGCCAGCAGGGGATGGTAGGGCCGACTACGCGGAGATTCGGGTATTGCCGCGTTTTTGTCCTTAGATAGGCATCAAATTGCCTACCAAGTTCCGGCCGCGTGCGGACGAAAGTAGCATGGTTTATCGGCATCGTGAGGACCATGACCTGCACGCCATGCTTGGCCAAAAGCGCGAGCGTCCGCGAGAAGAAGAGATCGACGAGGGGTGACGTCGAATACGGCTCCGAGCCTGCCTCTATCGCAAGGCCGCTCGAACCCGCCGCCGTGCCGAATAATGCATGTCCGGACGACCGAAGGGCATCGCGCATCGCTTCACGATTATGTTGCCAGCGCAGGGCAACATAGCCATTCACCAAGCTGTCAAAATAGAAGGGCGGAAACCGCAGAGCGAAGAGCAATTCTCGCAGCGCGGGCCGCAGCCCGTCGCCACGTTGCATGTCGATTAGCTCGTTGTCATTGAGGCGTGCCGCGTCAGCATCAATGGCGCGCATCTCCGCATAATTCAGAAAGCCGCTGCGCGCGCTGAAGACCCAGTAACCGGGGTCGGATGAGAATTTCAATGCTCCATGAGCGATGACAACAAGTTTCGGCATTATGCGGCAGCGCATTGCGCGCTCGACGGCAAAGTAGGTCTCGATCGGACTTGTGCCGGACATCGCAAAATTCTCGACCGGCATTGTCATCACGCTTGGTATGGTGGCCGCCATGGTGCGGCTGTCGCCGAACACTGAAACCGCGCCGAGATGGCATTCGTCCAGCATCGTGCGCTTCGCGATCCACAATGGGTAGTCGCGGTCGAGGAAGGCCATCGGCATGGCCGCGACATAAAGCCAAGCGAAGCCGAACGATGCAATAAGGGTAACGAAGAACCAAACAAGAAACCCACGAGCGGTTAGTCCGCTCGACCGCGCTGCCGCTCGCTCGACCGCAGTCGCCATCGGCGGCTGCGCCATCGCCCGCACTGCGAAACGCCCCTGCGGCGAACGACCCGCGGCGCAAAGGTCATCTGTTACTCTCGACAGGATGTCGTTGTCAGACGAAGACACAGAGATCCGCCCCCGATTGTGAAATGCGAGGTGTCTATGATTTTGACCACACGAAGACCCACGATAAGATGCTCAGCTCTTATTCCGGTCGCGCCATCAAATAACGAGGTTGGGCCCTTCCACGTATCGGCCTCTCCCTTTGCGCAGACTAGCAAGCCGACGGGGAGCCGTGATTGCGTCTTTTAGGGTGATGCCCGGACGGGGGACTAGCCTTAAGGGTGATGGGGCGTCCTAGGCGACGTTCCCACGCGCGACAAGCGTAGCGGGGGAGGTGTGGCCAAAAGCGGGTTGCAGAGCCGCTCGGCCCTGCAACCCGCTAAAAGCAAGCTAGATGAAATCACACTGGCCGAATTGGTTCTGGAATTATGATTCCCGAAGCCTAGGAGCTCAGCCAATCCAGTGCCAGGTTTCCAGGTTCCATGTGTTTAGTCGAACATTAATGTTCGGCTCAAAGCCCAGCAACTTCGCTTTCGTTCCCTCGATCTCCGCATATTGTAGCTGCGGCAGGAAAGGCAGGTCATTGCGCAGAACGGCCTGAAGCTTCTGGTAAATCGGGATGCGCTTTGTCTGGTCGAGCGTAGAGGCCCCCTGCTGGAGGAGTTGATCAACCTCGGGGTTGGAATATTGCATCGTATTCTGGCCAGAGCCCGTCTTCACCGCGATCGAGGCGCTGCTCAGGTAGTCGGATGCGTCCGGATCTGGGCCCACCATGAAGTCCAGCCCGACAATCGCTGTCTCGAAATGCGATTTGATCCAGTAGTCGCCCCACATGACGGCGGCCGGCAGGTTCTTGATTGCCATCGCAACGCCGACGTCCTGAAAGTTCTGTTGCAGAAGCTGTTGCACCTGCTCGCGCAGGTGGTTCCCTGCCGTGGTCGAGTTACTAAAGCTCAGCTTGACGCCGTTTTTTTCGCGAATGCCGCCCGCGCCGGGCTTCCAACCCGCGGCATCAAACATCTGCTTGGCCTTGTCCGGGTTGTATTCATGCTTCGGCAGATTTGGATTATAGGCCCAGGACTGCTTCGGCAGATAGGATTCCGATGGTGTCGGCAGGCCGTAGTAAAGCTGTTGGATGATGCTGTCTTTGTCGTAGGCGGCGTAGAGCGCATGCCGCACGGCGCGATCCTGGAATTGCGGCAGCCCAAGGTTGAAATAGAAACACTCGATAAAACTCAGCGGCGCATTCACGACAGTGCGGTCATTGAGTTTCTTCGCCTCGCCATAGTGATCCGCCGATATCCCCTGCAATCCGATATAGTCGATATCGCCAGTGCGAAACTGCGTGAACAGTACTGTAAGGTCCGGAATGTATTTGTAGATCGCAGTGGCCAGCATCGGGCCATCACCAAAATAACTGTCATTGGCAAGCAGCGTGATGTGGTCACCGGAGACGCGCTCTTGCCACTTGAATGGTCCGGTGCCGATCGGGTGCTGTACGAACGTGCCGCCGATCGCAGGCTGGCCTTCGAGCTTGTGCTTGGGAACAATATACGTCCAGGCCAGGATAGAGATGTAAGGCGCGAAGGGTTTTTTCATTGTCCAGGTGATCCGGTCCGGTGCCGGCGTCTGGATGTTCTGGACAAGTTCATGCCCGGTTCGGCTATAGGCCGGAAATTCGGGCGCCATGATGCTTTCGATCGTGAATTTCACATCCTCGGACGTGAAAGGCGTGCCGTCATGCCAGGTAACGCCAGGACGAAGCTTGATCGTCCAAGTCAGGCCGTTAGCGGAAATACCGCCATTCGCGGTCGTCGGAATCTCGGCCGCAAGCCGCGGCAGAAGCTCTCCCTTCGGACTCACCGTCCAGAGCGGGCTGAACAGAGACATATAAACGCCGTCATCCACTTCGATATGTGGCAGACGCGGATCGAAAACGGTTGGCTCCTGTGAAAGTCCAATCACCACCTGGCCTGAAGGTTTAACCTTCGTCTGGGAATACCCGCTACGCGCACCGACAATCGCCCCTGCCCCGAGCGCCGCGGTTGTGACGAGAAGACGGCGGCGGGAGAGCGCGAAACGTGAAGCTTGGTTGTGCATGGTCGCTCCTTTTTGTGGGTCAAAGCCCAGATTCGATGGTAATCGGTGAGCCGTCCGTAAATCGGCTGTAGCGGAAGGGCGTGGGATCGACGATGGTTCGGCGTCCCGTCGCGATTTCCGCGGCAAGGCGTCCTGCCGCCGGGCCGACGCCAAAACCATGGCCCGAGAAACCCGTGGCGACGACAAGGCCGGGCGTCCCATCAATCTCCGAAATCACCGGCACGACGTCGGGCGTCACATCGATCATCCCAGCCCAGTGCTGCGTGATCGTCATGTTGTGGAATATGGGGAAGACCTCGGCAATTGATTTCGCCGCCTCGGCGTTGATCGAACGCACTGGCTCGGGATCGAGCATGCGAATATTCTCGAACGGGCTTGGCTTGTCGAGCGACCATCGTTTCGGCGTCATCGCCTCCTGCAGGAAGCGGTGGTCGAGACGCAGCCGAAGTCCGCGCCTCTCGGCTCGCGCCGCCGGAAGGAATTCCCTGAAGAAATTGAATGTGTCGGGCGTGATCGGCACGACATTGCTTTGTCCATTCGCGATCGTGTAGCCGCCGTCCAGGCGTCGGCGATAGGCGAAGCGACCAAGCCAAGCAGAGGTCTCCGGCCCACCCTGAATGGGACCAGTGCGCAGCACAGAGGCCCGCACCTTAAGCTGCGGCAAGCGAATTCCGAGGCTGCCACAGAAAAGTCGCGACCATGCCCCGCCGGCCAGAATCGCGCTCTCACAGGCAATGCGACCGCGCTCCGTCACCACCCCCACGACGCGCCCTCCCTGCCGATCGAGACCGCGCACCGCGCAGTTTTCCACAATAATCGCTCCGGCCGCCCGCGCGGCTGCGGCGATCGCGGGCACGGCTTTTTGCGGCTCCGCTCGCCCGTCGGTCGCGGTATATAGCGCACCCTTGAATTGCTTTGTCGCCCCCGGAAGATGCGCGGCGAGTTCTTCCCCTTCGATAATTCGGCTGCCCATCTGATAGGGCCTCACCATGTCGAGCCAGCGCTCGTAGCGCTCACGCTCGCTGTCCGTCTCAGCAACATAGAGCACCCCGCTTTCACGGAAGCCCGTTTGAATACCCTCGCGCTCGATCTCGCCCCACATGCGGAGGCTCTCGATGATCAGGGGCACTTCCCGAAGATCGCGACCGGTCTTTCGCACCCATCCCCAGTTGCGGCTCGACTGCTCGCCGGCAAGCTTCCCTTTTTCGCAGAGCACGACGGAGATACCTTGGCGCGCGAGAAAAAACGCTGCACTGACCCCGATGATGCCGCCTCCGATCACGACGACATCCGCCTGGGTGGGCGGTGTCTCATCGGTCGTGACCGGGTCGATTAGTGGTCCCATCAAGCAATTCCTTCAGGCATTCAGCGGAGACGAGGGAGAGGCGCCACATCGGATAGCGGTGAGGCAAGAACGAGTTCCGGTCGGTGGCAAGCGGCAAGATGACCGGGCGAGCGCTCCACAAGCGACGGCACTTCGACGGCGCAGTCCGGTTCCGCATAGCGGCACCGGGTTCGGAACGGGCAACCGGATGGAGGCGACACAGGGCTCGGCACATCCCCCTGGAGCAGGATGCGGTCTCGCCGGCCGCCAAGATCGGGAACGGCGGAAAACAACGCTTCCGTGTAAGGATGCCGCGGACGATTAAACAGCGACAGCGTGTCCGCAATCTCGACGACCCGGCCGAGATACATCACCGCTATCCGATCCGAAATCATGCCGACAACCGCAATGTCATGCGCGATGAAGAGGATGGAGAGCCCGAGCCGCTCTCGCAGGTCGAGCAACAGGTTCACGACCTGCGCCTGAACCGAAACGTCGAGGGCGGAAACCGGCTCATCCGCCACCAGAAGTTCGGGACGGCAGATCAGAGCGCGCGCGATGCCGATGCGTTGTCGCTGGCCGCCGGAGAATTCATGCGGATAGCGGTCGGCGGCTTCGGCAAAGAGTCCAACCGTGCGCAGCATTTCCTCAATACGGCTCCGCCGGTCAGCACGGCCGAGTGACGGCTCGTGCACCTGCAGCGGGATAGCGAGGATCTGTTCCACGCTCATGCGGGGATTGAGCGATGCGTAGGG
Organism: Acidisoma sp. S159; assembly: GCF_009766125.1. Lineage (NCBI taxonomy): Bacteria > Pseudomonadati > Pseudomonadota > Alphaproteobacteria > Acetobacterales > Acidocellaceae > Acidisoma > Acidisoma sp. S159. The sequence continues at coordinate 91,339 of NZ_LMUG01000043.1, read as the reverse complement.
GTCCTGGAAGACGAGCTGCATATGCCGCCGCACTTTCCGCAGCGCACGACGGGAGAGATGCGTCACGTCCTGGCCGCGGAAAACAATCTCGCCCGCGCTAGGTGGGGTGAGTCGCAACACGACGCGCCCGAGCGTCGTCTTGCCGGAACCACTCTCACCCACCACGCCAAGAACCTCACCGGCGCGCAAGGTAAAGGACACGCCGTTAACCGCGCGCAGCGTGCGCCCGCCAGCGACGGGATAGTGCTTGGCAAGATCAGTGACTTGGAGAAGTGGGCTGTTCACACTGTGATCTCTCGCCAGCGGGCGCAGCGCACCGTGTGTCCGTCTGACACATATTCCAAGGCCGGGCGCGCCGTCTCACAGGGATCCGGTCGCGCATGAGCGCAGCGCGGATGGAAGGTGCAGCCAGCAGGCCGGGTGTTTGGGTCGGGCACATTCCCGGGAATGGCGGCGAGCCGACCACCACGGCGACGCACGTCGTCAAGTCGCGGAACAGAGCCGATCAGCCCGGCACTATATGGCATCTGCGGCCGGTGCAGCAGTACGTCGACGGGCGCGTCCTCCACGACCTGACCCGCATACATAACGAGCACGCGGTCCGCTACCTCCGCCACGACACCAAGATTATGCGTGATGAAGATCACCGACATGCCCGTTTCGTGTTGCAGCGCGCGGATCAGCTCCAGAATCTGCGCCTGGATCGTGACGTCGAGCGCCGTCGTTGGCTCATCAGCAATCAGCACGCGAGGGCGGCAAGCGAGGGCCATCGCAATCATCGCGCGCTGCCGCATTCCGCCAGAAAGCTGGTGCGGGAAAGCACGGGCGCGCAATGCAGGCTCCGGGATTCCGACATGATCGAGCAGCGCGATCGCACGTTTCTCCGCCGCACGAGGCGAAAGGCGCTCGTGCGCGAGCAGTCCCTCCACGATCTGTGCTCCAATGCGATGCACAGGATTGAGCGACGTCATCGGCTCCTGGAAGATCATGCCGACGTCGCGGCCACGCACGCTCGCCATGCGCGTCTCTGGCAGCGAGAGGAGGGCAAGCGCCTCACCGTCCTGGCGCATGAAGGTTGCGCGCCCTCGCACCACGCAATTCGGCGGCCCGCCTAGCAAGCGCATCAACGCGAGGGCGGTGACGCTCTTGCCCGAGCTCGATTCACCGACAATGGCCAGCGTCTCCCCCTCGCGCAGACGGAAGGAGACGCCCTCGACCGCGTCCACCACCCCGCTCTCGCCGCGAAAGCGGACAGCAAGATCCTCGACCATGAGGACATCGGTCAAGGATACCCGCTCCTCAACGATGCACGTCCAGCCTGGGGTCGAGCGCGTCGCGCAAACCGTCCCCGAGAAAGTTGAAGCCGGTAACGGCGAGCGTGATGACCGCGCCGGGGAAAATCGCGAGCCATGGTGCCGAGGTGAGGTATTCTTGTGCGTTGTTCAGCATATTGCCCCAGGAAGGCGTGGGCGGCTGAATGCCATAGCCGAGATAGCTTGCGTAGCTCTCCAGCAAAATGGCACGGGCCACGTTCAGCGTCGCCGCGACGACGATTGGCGCCATGATATTGGGCAGCAGCTCGCGCAACATGAGATGCGCGTCGGATACGCCGATCGCCTCCGCCGCTATCGCGAAGTCGCGTTCTCGCAGCGAGCGGACCTGTCCCTCCACGACGCGTGCCACTTCCATCCAGGCGGTCAGCGCCACAATGAGCGTGATGGTCAACACGCCGGGACTGACCAGCGCCGCGAGCGTCAGCAGGAGGAAGATGGCCGGAAAGGAAAGCACCGCATCGACGAAGCGCATCAGCGCGGTGCCTACCCAGCCGCCGTAGAAGCCGGCGACAAGGCCGATGACAACCCCGACGGCCGTGCTGAGTCCCATCGCCGCGAAACCGACAGTCAGAGAAATTCGACCGGCAAGCAGCAGCCGTACCAGCAAGTCCCGCCCGAGTTGGTCCGAACCCAGCCAGTGTCGGCCCTCGAATGGCGGTTGGAACCGGTGACGCAGATCGATGGTGAGCGGGCCGTATGGTGACAAATAAGGTCCGAGCGCACAGGCAACCACGAGAACGATGATCGCTACGAGGCCGAACATGGCTAGCCGGTGTCGCATGAAACGGCGCAGCGCGGGGCGGCGGGCAGCGGATGGCGCCGCCAGAACGGGCGGAGGAAGTTCGGCAGCCGATGGGGCGACGGCGCTCATGCGAGCCGGATCCTTGGATCCGCCACCACATAGAGCAGGTCCGCGACCAGGTTGCCTAACAGCACAAGCAAAGCTGAGAACATGAGCAGCCCCATCACCACCGGGTAGTCGCGATAACTGATGGAATCGAGAAAGAGCCGCCCCATGCCGGGCCAGGTGAACACTGTCTCGGTCACGAGCGCGCCGCCGAGCAAGGTCGGCAGTTGCAGGCCAGCGACGGTGATCATCGGCAACAACGCATTCCGCAGCGCATGGTGAATGAGCACGGCGCGCGGCCTCAGACCTTTCGCGCGCGCGGTGCGGATATAGTCCTGGCTGATCACGTCCAGCATCGAGGCCCGCATATAGCGGCTCCAGGTCGCGATCGTGACGAGCGTCAGGACGAGACAGGGCAAGACGAGGTGCCGCGCATAGTCCAACAGCGAGGCGTCGCCGTTCGTGTACATATCCCCGGACGGCAACCAACCGAGCCAGACGGAGAAGAGATAGATCATGACCAGCCCGAACCAAAATGTCGGGATCGAAAGCCCGACCATCGCACCGATCGTGGCGAGATAGTCGGCGAGCGAGTAGCGGCGGATCGCACCCAGCACACCCACCCATGTTCCGAAGATAATGGCGAGCAGAGTGGAACTGACCATCAGCTCCAGCGTCGCCCAAAGATGCGACACGATGATCGCGAGCACCGGCTGCTGGTCGCGGTAGGAACGGCCCCAGTCACCGCGTAGCAAATGTCCCGCCCACTCGGCGTATTGGATCGGCAGCGGGCGATCGAGGCCCATCTGGTGCGAGAGCCGCGCCAGCGTGGCTGCCGACATCCCGGGCGTCAAGGCGAATTGGCTGAGCGGACCGCCTGGCGTCAGGTGCAGCAAGCCGAAGCCGATCATCGACACCAAAACAAGCAGCACCAGGCTTTGGCCGAGCCGGTGGAGCACATAGCGGGTCATCTGCCGTCAGCCATGCAGGGCCACCGGCGCCATCACCGCAGCCTGTTTCGCGAAACGCTCCGAGGCGAAACAGCCAGATTGCCGCACGCAGGCTAGCGTCCATCCACAGCCCATTGCCGCGGGGCTGAACCGATCGACCAGCGTGACCGAGACGCCCGCGAGCGCCAGCTCGCAGGCTGTGGCAGCCCCGCTGATGCCCGCCCCCACGACAACGACATCCGCCATGCCGTCCATGCCCCCTGCAACCCGACCCAGCCGACGCAAGCGCCATGCCAGGCGCAACCCCGCAGAGCAGCCTAGACAATTGTTGTCAGCTACAGCAATTGCCAAACTGCTTGGCGGATCGTCTCACCGGTCGCACAGTAACGAAGAGGCGCAGAATGGACGCGCGCAACGGCCCCGATATCTCGGTTTTGACGGACATGCTGAGCTTCCAGCTTCGGATGCTGAGCCAGGCGATCAACCGCGCCTATGACGACGCTTTCTCCGCCACCGAAGCGTCGAGCGGGACAGGCAAGCTCACGACCCTCCTGCTCGTCTCGGCCAACCCTGGCATGAGTCAGAGCGAGGCGGGCCGGGTGCTCGGCAAGGACCGGCCAGCGATGGTCCGGATCGTCGATCATCTGGAGCGCGCCGGCCTATTGCGACGCGAGCCGGACCCTGCCGAGCGAAGACGCCACGCGCTCACGCTCACGCCGAGAGGCGAGGCCGAAATCGGGCGCTACATGGCGATCGCAAAGGCCTATGACGGCGCGTTCTTCTCGGCTCTAACCGAAGAAGAGCGTCGCGGTCTCGCCCGGATCGCGCGAAAACTAAGGCGCATCCACCAGCCTGAGACGCTTGGCCTGGACTCCGCGACGGCAAATTCTCGCAGTTGATGCGCCCATAGCGCACGTGCGGCCTAAAGCCTGCCCTCAACGCGCCAATTCACGCCGATCTCCGCCACGCTCGCGTTATTGGGCAAGTCGAGCGCCAGCTCGACCAGCCGCGCGACCTCCTCGGGCTGGGTCATCGTGCCCGGGTCCGTATCAGTCACCGCCCTCGCCATATCGGTCGCGACGAAGCCTGGGCAGATGGCGGTCGCGCGGATGCCGCGGTCCCAGCCAGCATGGCGCAGGCCATGCGCCAGGCCAGTCGCGGCGAACTTCGTCATGGCATAGGCGCCCGAGGCGGCCGAAGCGACGCGGAGGCCGGAGAGGGAGGAAATTATGACCACGCGCCCTCGCCCGCATGCCGTAAGAGCCGGCCAGGCGGCGCGCGCGAGGCGTTGCGGCGCCAGGACATTGACCGCGAACATCGCGGCCATGTCCTCGTCAGTCGCATCGACCACCGATTTCGACACCGAGATACCGGCATTGCACACAAGAGCATCGATCCGTCCGAAGCGAGCCAAGGTTGCCGCCACCCATTCTGCCTCGGCATCCCGGGAACCGGCCTCGTAGGCGTGGACCAGAGCATCTCCGACGGGTTTAGGACTGCGCATACCGAGGGAGAGCGTCCAGCCCGTAGCACCAAGGCGCTCGGCGATGGCGGCACCGATGCCGCGGCTGGCACCCGAGATCATGGCGACGCGGGAAATGGCCTCAGGCATATCGATGCGCTTTCGATGCTGCGGCGCATAGGAACCCGCCCGGGCCGCTTATTCAAGCATGCGCGCTCGGACAATCCGTCAGCCCGCCTCCCAGTTACCTTCGTTGCAATCCTTCGTAGCCGCGACTAGGGTAGCTCTCGCTGATGATACGGCATCCTGCCAAGAAATAACCAAACACACGGCGCACGCCAACAAAGAGGCAATCATGGTAGCAATTCCAGCAGAGTATCTTGATTTGCTTCAGCAGAAAACTTCCTTCGCGCATCTCGCAACGATCATGAAGGACGGATCGCCGCAGGTGACCCCTGTCTGGTTCGACTACACTAATGGAAAAATCCGCGTAAACTCGGCTAAGGGCCGCGTGAAGTCTCGCAATATGCAGGAAGGATCGCCGGTTGCACTTTCGATACTCGACCCCGAAAATGCCTATCGCTACATTCAGATCCGCGGACGGGTCTCACGGGTGACCGAGGAAGGCGCCGACGCGCATATCGATTCACTCGCCAAGAAGTATTTGGGGAAAGACAAGTATCCCTTCGGCCAGCCGGGCGAAGTGCGGGTCACCTTCGAAATCGAACCTGGCGCCACTCAGGTAATGGGCTGAGGCGACCAGTCGTCTAGGGCGGCCGCTGGTTAATCGTGCTGGCGGTTCGGCGAGCGATTGCAAGATGTTGGAGAGTGGCTCGTGCTGAGACTAGGATACAAGGCGTCGGCGGAGCAGTTTGGCCCTGTGGAGCTGCTCGACTTCGCTTGCCTTGCGGAAAAAGCAGGCTTCGACTCTGTCTTTGTTAGTGACCACTTCCAGCCATGGAAGCATCACGACGGCCACGCGCCTTTCTCGCTCGCCTGGCTAGGCGCATTGGGTGCGCGGACGTCGCGCATCACCATCGGCACCAGCGTAATGACTCCGACCTTCCGTTATCATCCCGCGGTTGTGGCGCAGGCTTTTGCAACACTCGGCGTGATGTTCCCGGGGCGGATTGTGCTTGGCATCGGCACCGGCGAGTCACTTAACGAAGTGCCTTCCACGGGCATGGCGTGGCCTGACTTCAAGGAACGGTTCGCGCGCCTGCGTGAAGCCGTCACGCTGATCCGTCGCCTCTGGACCGAGGAGCGGCTGACCTTCGAGGGTCAATTCTATCGCACCCAGAGTGCCACCATCTACGACCGGCCCGCGACCCCGGTGCCGATCTATGTCGCGGCGGCTGGCGCCCTCATCGCCAAATATGCCGGCCGGGTTGGTGACGGGTTGATCTGCACCAGCGGCAAAGCGCGGGAACTCTACACCGAGACATTATTGCCGAAGGTCGCCGAAGGACTGAGCGATGCGGAATCAAAACGCCCAGACTACGCGCGGATGATCGAGATCAAGGTCTCGTTCGATGCGGATAGGGACCGTGCACTGCAAGATACCCGGCACTGGGCGGTTCTCGCCTTAACGCCAGAAGAAAAAGTCTCGGTCGAAAATCCCGATGAAATGGAACGTCTCGCCGCCGGTCTCTCGGCGGAGCGAGCCGCCAGCCGTTGGATCGTCTCCAATGACCCGGATGAGCACGTCGAGCGAATCAGCTATTATGTAGACCTAGGCTTCGAACATTTGGTCTTTCATGCGCCGGGTCCGGACCAGGAGCGGTTTATCCGGCTGTATTCCGAGCAAATACTCCCCCGCCTCCGCCGCCGCTTTGGCGGATCGGGCGAAAACACAACGGGCGCATGATCGGCCTAGAGATTGTTGCGCTACGAGGCCTTCCGAAGGTTAAGAGTGGCGACGATTTAAGCGACTTGGTGGCGTCCGCCCTTGCGTCGAGCGATATAATGCTGTGCGCCGGAGACGTGCTGGTCGTGGCGCAAAAGATCGTCTCGAAGGCCGAAGGTCGAATAATCGATCTGGCGACAATCGAACCCTCGGCGCGCGCGATCGCGCTGGCCTCGGAGATCCGAAAGGACCCGAGGCTCGTGGAGGTCATCCTTTCCGAATCTGTGCGCGTAGTTCGCAACCGGCCCGGCGTATTGATCGTTGAACACCGGCTCGGCCACATCATGGCGAATGGCGGCGTGGATCAGTCAAATGTCGCACCGGCGGGCGCGGGCCAATACGCGCTGCTGCTGCCCGAGGATCCTGACCGAAGTGCCGAGCATCTGCGGCGTCGCCTGGCCACGCTGACGGGCGTAGACGTCGCGGTGATCATCAACGACAGTTTTGGACGGCCTTGGCGGCAAGGAACCGCAGGTGTCGCGATCGGCGTTGCGGGGCTGCCTGCGATACTCGATCTACGCGGACAACCAGACCTCTTCGATCGAAAGCTTGAGGCCAGCATCATAGGCTTTGCCGACGAAATCGCTTCCGCCGCCTCGCTGCTGATGGGCCAAGCGGATGAGGGGCTGCCAGTTGTTCTGGTTCGCGGACTGCGCTGGTCAGCCGATCATTCTACGGCGGCCGCGATCCTACGTCCGCCCGAGGAGGATCTGTTCCGGTGACACGGGATCTCGTGGTCGCGCTATCAGGCGGCATCGGCGGCGCGAAACTTGCTTTGGGTTTAAGCCGCATCCTTCCAGCCGAGAATCTGCTCGTCGTCGCCAATACGGGCGACGACTTCGAACACCTGGGCCTGCATGTCTCGCCCGATATCGACACGCTCATGTACACGCTCGCCGGCTTGGACAATACGGAGCTCGGCTGGGGCCGACGGGACGAGAGCTGGTCGTTCATGGAAACTCTGACCGCGCTCGGCGGAGAGGACTGGTTCCGGCTCGGGGATCGCGACCTGGCCGTGCATGTCGAACGAACGCGGAGACTGCGCCTTGGCCAGACGCTGGCGGAGGTTACAAGCGAGTTCTGCCGTCGCCTCGGGGTCCATCCTCGCGTTCTTCCCATGACCGACGACCCGGTTCGCACCCGACTGCACACGGATGAGGGTTGGCTGGATTTCCAGGACTATTTCGTGCGCCTGCAATGCCGCCCGACGGTGCGAGAGCTTGTGTTCGCGGGGGCGGAGAGCGCCCTGGCGCATCCGGACTTGCTCGAGGCCCTAAGCAGCGCACGGTTACGCGCGGTCATTATCTGCCCATCCAACCCGTTCATCAGCGTCGAGCCTATCCTGGCGGTGCCGGGTGTGCGCCAAGCGCTTTCGGCGTGCCCTGCGCCTGTCGTCGCGGTGTCGCCGATCATTGGCGGCCGCGCGGTCAAAGGGCCGACAGCCAAGATGATGACCGAGCTTGGACTTCAGCCAAGCGCTGCGGCTGTTGCCGCGCGCTATGGCGATCTCCTGGATGCCTACGTCATGGATGTCGGAGACGCCGGGGAAGCTGAAGGATTGTCCCCAATCGTCACCCTCGCCCCGACGTTGATGACTAGCCTCGCGGATCGCGAGGTCTTGGCGCGCGTGGTTCTCGATGCGGCCGATGCGGTCCCGCCCGCCAGACGCCGCCGAGCACCTTCATCATGAGTGGGATTTGGGCAGTCGTGCCCATCAAGGAGTTCTCAGGCGCCAAGCAGCGACTGACCCCTCGCCTCTCGCCCCAGCAGCGTCAGTCGCTCGCCGCGATCATGGTCGAGGATGTGCTTTACACTCTGGCCACGGTGCCCCAGCTCGCCGGGATAGTGGTTGTCACCATCGATCCGCTTGCGAGATCGCTCGCCGAACGTTACGGCGCGCGGGTCGTGACTGACGGGGCGCGCGACGGGCATACGGGCGCTGTCACATCGGCAGCGCGGCTTCTAGCCCGGGAACGTCTCGACGGCATGATCACCCTGCCGGGCGATATTCCACGCATTCAGGCGTCCGAGGTGACGGCCGCTTTGGCCGCTCACAAATCCGCTCCTGCCTTTACGATCGTGCCGGCACATGACGAGTTGGGATCCAACGCGATCATCTGCTCACCGCCGGATGCAGTTCCCTTTCGTTTTGGAGAGGACAGCTTCTTCCCGCATCTGGACGCCGCACGACGCGCCGGAATCGCGCCGTCGATCCTTCATCAGCCGGGGATCGCCATGGATATCGACCACCCCGCCGATCTCTTGGCGTTCCTACAAATGTCGCCTCGCATACCCACCCGGACACTCGCCTTTCTGGAGCAATCCGGGATCGCGGGCGAACTCCTGGCCGAGGCCACGGCAGCCCGGTAAGGGCTATCCCACCACCGCAAGCTTCCGCGGCGGCGTCAATATAACTGGAGCCAGCACGGCCGCACGCATCGATGCTTGGCGACGTTCCGTCATAACCGGACCATACGAAGTGCTGCGCTGTTCAGGCTGGCGCCCGAGAGAGCGGATCAATTGCTCCATCGCCTCGGGTGGAAATTCCTGACCGTGCTCGGTACCAGCCGCGCGGGAAATGCTCTCGTTCATCAGCGTGCCGCCGAGGTCATTGGCCCCCGCCTTCAGACAGGCCGCCGCCCCTTGAGGCCCCATCTTGACCCAGGATGTTTGAATATTCGTGATCCCCGGGTGCAAGGTCAGGCGCGCCACTGCGTGCATCAATACCGCTTCGCGAAACGTCGGCCCGCGCCGAGCGCGGCCACGCAGATACATCGGCGCTTCCATATGCACGAACGGCAAAGGAACGAATTCGGTGAAGCCGCCGGTCTCCTTCTGCAAATCACGCAGCGCGAGAAGGTGCTTGGCCCAGGAAGAGGATTGCTCCAGATGCCCATACATGATCGTTGACGTCGTTCGCAGCCCGAGACCATGCGCCGCGCGGGCCACATCGAGCCACTCGGCCGTCGTCAGCTTGTCCGGGCAGATCTTCGCACGCACTTCGTCATCCAGGATTTCCGCTGCCGTGCCCGGCAAGGTTCCCAAACCAGCTGTCTTCAGCGCCGCAAGAAACGAGCGGACGGATAGTCCGAGCGTAGCCGCGCCCTGAGTGACCTCAAGCGGCGAAAATGCGTGAATATGCATACCCGGGACGGCTGCCTTGATGGCCCGGCATATGCCGAGATAGGTCTCGCCCGTGTACTCGGGGTGGATACCACCCTGCAGGCAAAGTTCTGTGGCGCCCCGGTCCCACGCTTCCACTGCGCGGCGCACGATCTCCTCAAGCGCAAGATCATAGGGCGCGCCCCGCAGCGCCTCATGCTTTTTGCCTTTCGAAAATGCGCAGAACTGGCAACGATAGTAGCAGATGTTGGTGTAGTTAATGTTGCGGTTGACAACGTACCGGATGGTGTCGCCACTCACCGCTTGGCGCAATTCATCCGCCGCAAACGTGACGCGCTCAAAATCGGCATCGCGTGTTGCGAAAAGCCGCACGATCTCAGGCTCTTCGAGGCGGTCGCCACCCACGGCCTTGGCGATGATCCTATCCACAGCCGGATCGACGGAACGCGCGAGGATCGCGGGCATCCGCGGCGACACCAGGCTGCCGGGCGCCCAATCATCATCGCGCGCGAGGCCCTCGGCGTCGCTCATACGGAGCACCCGGCTCGCAACCTCGGGCGCCAGCCAGATCTCGGATGATCGCGCATAGGACGGGTAAACGGGCAGCCGATTGACCAGCAGCTTGCCGGCGTCAGCGGTTTGTCGAGCGAGTTCGACGATAGCAGGCCATGGCGCCTCCGGATTGACGTGATCCGGAGTCACCGGGGAAACGCCACCCCAATCATTGATCCCCGCCGCGATCAGCCGCGGAAACACGCCCGGCGAGAGATTGGGAGGCGCCTGGATATTCATCTCCGAACCGAGAATTAGCCGAGCAGCAGCGACGGTCCAAAGTAGGTCATCCAAATCCGGCTCAGCGGCGTTGGCGCGTTTGGTGCCAGGTTTCGCACGGAAATTCTGGACGATAACTTCCTGGACGTGACCGTACTCCGCATGGATCTCGCGGATGGCGCATAGCGCGTCCAGCCGCTCCCGCCTCGTCTCTCCGATACCGATCAGGATTCCGGTCGTGAACGGGACCTGCAACTCTCCCGCCAGCCGCAGCGTGTCGAGCCGCAATTGCGGCCGTTTGTCAGGCGAACCATAGTGAACCCCGCCCGGCTCGCATAGCCGCTCGCTCAGGGACTCCAGCATGATGCCCTGACTCGCTGTAACCGTGCGCAGCCCGGCTATTTCCTCCCGGCTCATCAGCCCCGGATTGGCGTGCGGCAGCAGCCCGGTTTCCCGCAGAACCAGCGCGCACATCGCCTCCAGGTAGCCAATTGTCGTTTCATGCCCAAGCGCGGCGAGCGCGTCCCTTGCGGCGTGATAACGCAGCTCAGGCTTGTCCCCGAGCGTGAACAGCGCTTCCGTGCAACCGGCGGCAGCCCCGGCCCGTGCTATCGAAAGCACATCATCGGGCGAGAGATACGCCGCCTTCCCAGCACGCGGACGTTGGGCAAAAGTGCAGTAGTGGCAGACATCGCGGCATAAATGTGTGAGCGGAATGAACACTTTCCGCGAATACGACATCAGTCGGCCATGGCCCTCGTCACGGGAACGCTCCGCTCGCGGCATCAGCTCCATCAGCGGCGCATCAAGCAACCACTGTGTCAGCGCCGAATCATTCGTTACGGTCATCGCCTGTCACCTTCGACACTGCCTGGCATGCTCCTGCGTCGCCTCGGATGCGGCCGGCCGCATGATGTGGTATCCTCCCGCATGATGCAAATTGCGCGGACGCATAGCGGACCGTGACGCAATTGGAGGGTGGAATCTTGAGGCAGATGGGCCGGCTCGGCGTTTGGTATCCGATTGATCGTCTGGACGGCCAGGAGATCACGAACCTGATCGAAACGGTCGAAGAACTCGGTTATGCGACCTTCTGGTATCCTGAGGCGTTCGGTTACGAATCGCTGTCGGTTGCGAGCTTCATGCTCGCGAATACCAAGCGATTGATGATCGGGAGCTCCATTGCCAATATCTATGCGCGCGACGCCTTCGCGGCTCGGCGCGGCCTTCTCACCTTGTCAAAGCTTTATGGTGACCGGTTCATTCTCGGCCTTGGCGTGAGCCACGTGCCCTTGGTGGAAGCGTTGCGCGGCCATGCCTATGATAAGCCGGTGCCCACCATGCGGCGCTATCTGGATGGCCTCTACCAGGATCAGCCGGGCAGCGAGGATTGGCCGGTGGTACTGGCGGCGCTGGGTCCGCTGATGCTCAAGCTCGCCGGAGAGCGGACGCTGGGCGCCGTTCCTTACAACGTGACGCCCGAGCATACCCGAGCGGCGAAAGCGGTGCTCGGGCCGGACAAGTGGCTGGCCGTGGAGCAAAAGGTCTGCCTCGAGACCGACGCGGCGACAGCCCGAAAGCTCGGCCGGCAGGAGCTGAAGCCCTACCTGACTCTGACCAACTATCGCAACAACTGGCTGCGGATGGGGTTCACGGAAGCCGACCTCGCCGACGGTGGCACGGACCGTTTCATCGATTCGATGGTCCTGTGGGGCGATGCGCCAACCATCACCCGCGGGTTGCACGCGCATTTCGAGGCCGGGGCCACCCATGTCTGCGTCCAGCCGGTCCACACGGCCGGGGACACGGCGGCGCGCGACCGGACCTTGAAGGCGCTTTCCGGGGTCTGACCGTCGCCCCTCCAATGCTCGTCAGTGGGAGATCTGCTCCAACTCCATGTCTTTAGTACGCGGGCCGAAGATGCTGATGGACAACACCACCATCAGCATCGCAAAGGCAATCAGCCCGAACACGCCCTTGGTCCCGGCGGCGTGCAGGAAGAAGCCGATGATGAAGCTCGCAAAGACTGTGCTGATGCGACTGAACGAATAGGTAAAGCCCACCGCCCGGGCCCGCACCCGCGTGGGGAACAACTCGGTCTGGTAGCCATGAAAGGTGTTGGACAGAACGTTGTTGGACAAGGTGATCAACACCCCGAAGACGATAAGCAATGCGATGGTGGTCTGGAGCGAGAACAGCACCCCGCACACGCCGACGCCGCAGGCCGCGGCCACGATTTGCCATTTGCGCTCGAATTTGTCCGCGAAGGTCATTGCCAGCATGGGGCCGAAGGGGCTGGCGATGGCGATAATGAAGGAATAGAGCAGGCTCGCGCTCAGATGGATGCCGACCTGCTGCGCGATCAATGTCGGCACCCAGGCCGCGAAGCCGTAGAAGCCAAAGGTTTGGAAGAACTGGAACACCATCAGCATGATCGTGCGCTGGCGATAGGGCGGCTTCCAGATTTCGGTGAAACTGCCCTGAGCTTCCGCGCGTTCCAGGGCATGCGTTGCCGGCGCCGGCAACGACCCGCCCCCTAGATCGGCGACCACTCTGGCTTCGATCGCCGCCGTGATGGCGCCTGCTTCCTCCAGGCGGCCTTGCTGGATCAGCCAGCGCGGGCTCTCCGGCAGCCCTCGGCGCAAAAACCAGACGGCCACTGCGCTGGCTGAGCCGATCACGACCACCCAGCGCCAACCATCGATGCCAAACGGCGCGATAGGCACCAGCATATAGGCGAGGAACGCCACGATCGGCACCGCGAGAAACTGGACAGTCTGGTTGTAAGCAAAGGCCCGCCCCCGGACCTGTTTGGGCACCAGCTCGGCGATATACGTGTCGATCGTCACCAATTCGACGCCGATCCCGATACCCGCGATCAGTCGCCACAGGCAGACCCCGAAGCCACTGTTTTGGAAGGCCATGATCAGCGTCGCGGCGCAGTAGAACAGCAGCGAAAAGGTGAAGATCGTGCGGCGGCCATATTTGTCGGCCACGAATCCAAAGACGAAGGTGCCGATGAACAGGCCGACGAAGGTCGCTGCCACAAACAGCGCGGGTCCGGTGAAAATCGCGACGCTCGCCTTGGTCAGTAGACCCGCCTTGACCAGGCCTGGGATCACGTAGCCGGTCATGAACAAGTCATAGAACTCGAACAGGCCCCCCAGAGACAGAAGCGTTACAAGCTTCCAAATGGATCGCGTCGCGGGCAAGCGGTCCAGCCTCGCAAGGATCGCCGTGGCAGCGTCTCGATCCATCGTCACGTCCTGCATGGCGTTTCCCGCTTCCTCGGTTTTGCGACTCCCGTGCTGTCATGCGGCCACGTTGGGTGGATTTTGGCAATTCCCGGAGCTGCGGCTAGTGCCCGGAAACGAGCCACAGGTGCTAGACCATCGTTGCAATGGAACGCCGTCCGGATGCTATTCCCCGGATCGGGTGCCGTAAGATTTTTTCGCACTGGGCGAACCTCGTCCATCACACAGGCTCTCTGATGCTCACTGCCGCATGGCATCTCCTGGTCGCCGCCTGTCGCCTGCCTTTCGGCTCTCCATGGGTTGTCGGCCTTGCTGGCCTCATGAGCCTGGCGATCGTCCTTGTCGTGCCTCTGGTTCTTCGACGTGGAACCAGCTTTAGAGCGATGACCGCCAACTGGCTCGAGATCTTTGGCTGGGCATTCGGCTCACTGTTGCTCTTTTGGGCCATCATTATTCAATGGTCCGTCATCGGTATCATCTATGAGGACCACTTGGCCGCCGAAGCTTTGAATCAGCGCCGCCTCCACGAGACCAACGCCCTTGGTGCGGAACTCGCTGCCGCGCATTCCGCGATAACTGACCTCAGGGCGAAGCTAGCGAAGGACGCCGCAGAGCCAGGCACCACTGTCAGCGAACCGCCCTCCATATCGTCAACACAGCGCGATCCTGACGCGCTGTACCAACTTGGCGAAGCCGTCGCCAAAGTATCGGGAACGCAGATCGACCGAGACCATGGCATCGTCTGGTTCGCGAGACTCACAGCGAATGGCTATTACAATTTGAACAGATCGGCCGAGTTCGGGGGCCTCACGCTCCAGTCGTGCCACAGCGAGGCCAAGTCAGTGGAGGTCTCTGGCGACAACGTAACGAGCCAAGCCTACCTTGGCGTCGTCTGCCAGATCTCTGACCACCGGCGCTAAGCGGGTCGGCTCTGTTTCTCCATTGCCACCAGGGCCGGCGCACGTTTGCCCCCTGCCTTGCGGCGTGCCGCAAACTGTTGGTCGGCCAATACGCCCAAGAGGATCACCGTTCCCATGACGGCGAAATTGAGCGAGCTTGGGATGCCTAGAATATTCACCAGATTCTGCAGCACCTGCAGCAGGACCGTGCCTAATACGATTCCAAGAATGGACCCCTCCCCGCCGCGCAGACTGCATCCGCCAAGAACGGCAGCAGCGATCGCGTACAACTCGTAGAAATTGCCGAAGGAGCTCGGCGAAACGGAGTTGGTGTAGAAGACTAAGAGGATCGTCGAGATCCCTGCGAGACCACCACTGATGATATAGGCGCTCGCAATCACCGCTCGCGATTTGACGCCGGAGAATCGAGCGGCCTCCTCATTGCGTCCTACGGCGTACAAGTAGCGGCCCAGCACCGAGCGATGCAGCACGACCCACATCACGACCGCCACAATCACGAGCAAGATGAAGGCATGCGGAACGCCCCAGCTACGCCCCGACGCCAGCCAAGCCAGCCAGTCGAAATCGTCCGAATAGCCGAAGCCCATAGTCGCATCGGTCGTGTAGTAACGCGCGGCGCCGCGATAGATCAGCAGCCCACACAATGTAACCACGAAGGGCTGGAGCTTCATGCGGGTCACGAGAAAACCCTGCACCCCGCCCAGGAACAGCCCGCCCACGATGATCACGATCAACGCAAACGGCCAGGGCACTCCGCGATTGACCAGCAAGTCGATGAACACGACGCCGAGGAGCGAAAACATCGAGCCCACTGACAGGTCGATGCCACCCGTGATGATCACTAGGCCTTCGCCGATCGAAAAGATCCCGAAAAGGCCGATCAGATTCGCCATGTCGAGCAAATTGACGCCGGACAGGAAGCGCGGGTTCAGCGCGGTCGTGATCGCGCTCACCACCACGAGCAGGATCAGAAGGCCAAGTTCCTTCTTAAGCATCAGGCGGCCTCGTCGCGCGCGGCAGGCTGACCAATCGCCAGCCTTAGGACATTCAGCTCACTGAAATCGGGGCGATCCAAAGTGCCGCTGATCTCGCCATCATGCATGACGGCGATGCGGTCGGAAACACCGATCACCTCTTCCATGTCGCTCGAAATCATCAGAATCGCCACTCCTTCATCCGCAAGCCCACGCATCAGCATGTAGATCTCGCCTTTAGCCCCGACATCGATGCCGCGTGTCGGCTCGTCGAAAATCATCAGGCGCGGTGCCATCGACAGGAATTTCGCCAGCACAACCTTCTGCTGGTTGCCGCCGGAGAGCGTCGCGGCATTCACGGCGACGGAGGGTGTCTTGATCGACAGCCGCACCTGTTGAGTGCGTGCCACCTTCCCTTCGGCCGCCCGGTCAATCAGCAGCAGCCGTGCGTAGCGGCGCAAGCTGGCCAGCGTGATATTCTCGACCAGTGGCATATCGAGGATCAGGCCCTCGCGCTTGCGGTCTTCGGGGACAAGAAAAACGCCTTGCGCGATCGCTTGTGCCGGCGAGGTGATTCGCACTGGCTGCCCCTGAAGCTGTACCGTGCCGCCCTGCACGGGATCAATGCCGAACAGCGTACGAGCCAACGACGTGCGGCCGGAACCTACCAGCCCCGCCAATCCTAGGATCTCCCCCCGCCGGACAGTCAGTGTGATGCGACGACCCGGAAAGGATGTGGTCTCCAAATCCTTGATTTCGCACAACGCACCCTCTGGCGGCGTACGCGGCGGGATATAGAGGGAGCGCAGATCGCGCCCAATCATCAGCCGGATCATCGCCCCATGTTCAATCTGCTCGCGCGGCAACTCCCCCGCTACCCGGCCGTCACGCAGGCAGACCACACGATCGGCGCAGGACTTCAACTCGCCCAATCGATGGCTGATGTAGATGATCGACACGCCGGAAGCACGCAGTTCGGCGATCACTTGAAGCAGCCGTTCCGTCTCCGTCAGCGTCAGGCTGCTGGTGGGTTCGTCCATGATGATGACGCGCGCATCCACCGAAAGGGCACGAGCGATTTCCACCATTTGCCGCTGTGCGATCGACAGCGAAGCCACAGGCGCATCGGGCGCAAAATCCGCGCCTAGCCGAGCCAGAAGCGGCAGTGACTCAGAGTGCATGGCGCGGTTGCGGGTCAGACGCAGCGGGCCGCCGGCGAGCCGTTCGCGGCCTAGAAAGATATTCGCGGCCACGTCCAGATTGTCGAGGACATTGAGCTCCTGATGCACGAAGGCGATGCCCGCGCGCGCCGTGGAAGCCACCGTCATCGCAGCATGAGGCTTGCCATCAATGATGATCGTGCCTGCATCGGGCTCGACGAGGCCACCGATGATCTTCATCAGCGTCGACTTGCCTGCGCCATTCTCCCCGATGAGACCCAGCACCTCGCCAGGCTGGACGTGGATGCTGACGTCGTCGAGTGCCAGGACGCCGGGATAGCTTTTGCTTATCCCGGCCAGGCTGAGCAGAGGTTCGGCCATGCGAAGACCGACTCGTCCTTTGCGTCTTACTTGTGCAGCAGCTGCTTCAGAGTAGCGACGAAGTCAGCGACGTTGCCCTGGTTGATGACCCGGGTAGGGATGATGATCTGCTTGTTGGCGGGAATGAACGACTTATCCCCGTTGATATATTTGATCATGTCGATCATCGACTGATAGCCGAACTGATACGGCTGCTGAACGATGGTTGCCGCCACGGTGCCGTCCGCGACGCCGCGCAGGGTCTGGGGATCTTCGTCGAACCCGACGACCTTAATCTTGCCGGTCATGCCGGCTTCCTTGACCGCCGTATAGATCTGCGGCGTGTTGTAAGAATAGAGCCCCAGCAACAGATCGATACCGCCCTTCGCCAGCGCGTCCTGAACATTGGACTTGGCCTTGGCGAAATCGGTGCCGTCCGTGCGGATATCGACGATCTGGATATTGGTGCCCTTGAGGGCATCCTTGATCCCCTCAACGCGCTCGCGCGCATTGTCGGCATCCATCGTACCCACAAACCCCATCACCTTGCCGCCATTGGGCAGCGCCTTGATGATTTCAGCGCCGGCTTGGCGGCCGGCGGCCACATTGTCGGTACCAATATAGACGACGCGGTTCGAGGCAGGCGCGTCGCTATCCGTCGTCAGCAGCACAGCCTTGGCGGCGACCTTATTCAGCTCCTCGATCGAATTCTGCGGGTCGATGGTCGAGATCGAGACCCCCGCGATACCGCGCGCGAGCAGATCGTCCAACTCGCGGCGCTGCTCGGCGGCCGTGGCCTGCCCGGTTACAATCACTTCCATCTTGTAGTCGGGATGTTCTTGCTGCGCCTTATCCACGCCCCGCCGCGCAATGGTCCAGAAGTCGGCAGAGGCGTTGGTGACTAGTGCCAGCGACTTCTGCTGAGCCAACGCGACACCACTAGACATAAGTGCCGCCAGAAATACGCCCGCAAAGGCAATAGGAATAGATCGACGCATGTTTCCCCCGCAATCTTCTTTATGGCGGCGGCTTTCCGGCCACCTGCTCGGCGAGGAACCTAGGTCAGCGATCGGGCCTTGAAAAGATATTTCATGGCACCGGCAGACATTTGTCGGACAATTCTGCTCTTCCCCATTTTGAGTGGTTGAAGGCTGCTGTCGGCCGCCCACGGCTCGAGACCCGTCCGGCCCGTTTGAAGGCATGGGTCAGTAGAACTGTCTTACCTACAGTGACGGCCGGCTGAAATCGGCGCCGGGCTCGCTTCCCTCTAGCGCCGACGGAACTCATAGGCCTGGTCGTCTCCCAGGATAAGGCGGAATGCGTCGAGTTTGGGGGTCTTGTCGATCTGCCATTGGACGAAGCCATAGGGCGAAGGTCCAAGATTGGCCGCCACGGCGGCGAAGGGGCCGCTCGGCATCAGAGTGGCCGTAAATATGTCCCCGTCCCAGGGATCGAGCTTCAATTTGGCGCCCGTCTCGGGCAACTCCACGATCAGCGCGTCGCCGTCCATCCTCACCGCCGCAGTCCCAAAATCGGGATTGGCATAGCTCCCCGCAAATGTCGCGCCGGGCGGCGAAAGCCTTGGTCTCACGGGCTTGGCATATTGCTCTCCCGCCGCCGTAAGGCTCGTTTTCGCCCGCTTCAGCCGCTCCACTAGGTAGTCCGTCTTCGCGTTGCCGAGCACGCGATCCAGCACCCAGGCACCGATACTATCTGGCAAACCGACATTGCCTTCGTTACTCAGCACGATAACGCCCGTCTTGCGATCGGGCGCCATGCCGAGAAAGGCACCGAAGCCGGGCGTGGTCCCATTGTGCCAGATAATCACACCATTCGGCGTCTGCTGAACGAACCAGCCCATCGCATAGGAAAACCGGTCGGAGATAGCGATTCTCGGCGTATGCGTGACGAGAAGGTTTTCGGCCGAGACGATGCGCGTTCCGGCGAAGTCGCCATTATCGAGTTGCATCCGGAGCCATCGCGCCAAATCCTCGACGTCGGAGTTGATATCGTCCGCACCCGCGAAGCCGTAGGGAACGACCGAGGTGAAAGGTACTGACACGGCCCCTTGCAGCGTCCATCGATAGCCCTCCGCGTGATTCGGCGCCGCTACGATCTCCGCTGCCGTGCAGGATGAATTTCCCATGCCCAAGGGATCGAAGAGTTCCTTTTGGAGAACTTCGTTCCACTGAGCCGCGCTTGATGCTTTCGCGACGATGCGGCCGGCAATCATATGTGTGATGTTGGTATATGCGAAAGTCGCGCGGAAGCTCGACACTGGCTCGACGTAGCGGAGGGAGTGAATCAATGCTGCCTCATCGAGACCTAACAGCTCTAGCCCGTCATTCGCGGCAGGCGGCAGACCGGAGCGCTGGGCGAGCAGGTCAAAAACACGGAACTCGCGCGTAACCCAGGGATCCTTCAACTGGAAGCCGGGATCCAGATCGGTCACGCGATCGTCCCAACGCAGCCAGCCGCGATCGACCGCGATAGCCAGCGTCGCCGAGAGGAATGCCTTCGTGAGAGAGCCGATCTGAAATACGGTCGCTGGATCAACAGGCGCACCATCCCGCCTGCTGCGCACGCCAAAGCCTCTCGCATAGACTAGCCGGTCATTGGCGACGATGCCGATCGCTAGACCCGGCACGTCGAAGGATTTCATGCCGAGGGCAATATAGGATTCCAAATCGGGAACCATCGTCCGCACGCGCGCCTCTGTTGCCGGCGGTCGCTGGTTTTGTGGTTCGGCCCAGGTGTGGTCTGGACCGGCGACGGCGACCCCCAAGGCTGTCGCGACCAGAAGACCCGTCGCACTCACCACTCGCCAAAAAGCGGCTCGGCGATCGTGGCGCGCCTCCTCGCATTCGGAGCGATATTTACGCGATTTCCGAGCTTTCCCCTGCACCGCTACTTGCCGGCGCCAGTCGCCAGGCCTTTGACGATGTAGCGCTCCAACAGAATGCCCATTATGACAAGCGGCGCGATCGCCGCCGTCGACAGCGCGGCCATCGACCACCAATCGATCCCCTGCGAACCGGTTTGGCTCGCCACCATCACCGGAAGCGTTTTGGCACTCGAGGCCGTCAGCAGAGCCGCGAAGAAATACTCGTTCCAGGTCAGCACAAGCGACAGGATAAAGGCGGCGACCATGCCGGGCAACGCGATAGGCAGCACGATGCGCAGGAACACGCCCCATGCCGAAAGACCATCGACCAGCGCGGCCTCATCCAGCTCGATCGGGATCGCGTTAAACTGATCGCGCATGATCCAGACGACGATGGGCAGAACCGTCAGCGTGTAAACCAGGACGAGGCCGAAGCGCGTGTCGAGCAGGTCGAGCTCTCTGTAAAGCACTAGAAACGGCAAGGCCAAAACCACGGGCGGAAGTATGAGCTGCGAAATGAAGAAGAACAGAATGTCGCTGTTATGCATCGGCCCGAACTTGTATCGGAACCGGCTCAGCCCGTAGGCCGCGAGCGAGCCAAGCAACAGCGCAAGACAGGACGCACCGCCCGCGATGATCACGCTATTTGCGAAACGGCCAAGGAACTCCTCACGCGGATCTGAGAGATTGAAGATTGTGTCGGGGGATAGTCCGAGTGAACGCCAGCCTTTCCAGGTCGGTTGGAAGTCGATCCAAGGGATCAGATGCCCCTGGGTCACGTCCCGCGCCGATTTGAGCGACGTCGTCACTGTCCAGAACAGCGGGAACAAGCAAACGCAGGTCCAGGTGATCAGCGCGGCATAGACCAGAAACTGGCCACCCGTACGTCGCAGATGATGGCGAGAAGCCGATGTTCGGCCCTGGGACATGACGGAAGCCACTATAGTCCCCCTCCGGTGGCCGAGCCGCTTGCGGGCAAAGTCATGTGAGGTTCCGCGTCCAGCGATTGGCCAGGCGGAGCATCACCGTCAGGAAAATGATGATCATCACGAGGTAGAACATAGCCAGCGCGGTACCATAGCCGACATTCGAGCGGTCGCTATAGACACGGTAGATGTAGCTCGAAACCGTGTCGGTGGCGCCACCTGGCCCGCCGCCCGTGACATTGATGACGATATCGGCAAGTTTCAGTTGGAAGATGATGCGTATCAGCAATGCTGTGATGCTGACCGGCAGCATCAGCGGAAATGTCACCCTCCAGAAGGATTGCCAGGCGCTGGCGCCATCAACCTGCGCCGCCTCCTGCACTTCCTTCGGCAGCGCCTGCAAGCCGGCCAGCAACAGGATCATAATGAACGGGATGGCGACCCAGCCTGCCATCACCTCGATCCCGATCCGCGCCGTCCAGGCATGAGCGAAAACAGCCGGCGTCCGCCAGCCGAGGAATCGCATGAAGTTCGACGCTGGTCCGAATCTGTATTCGAAAATCGACTTGCCGATCATCCAGCTCACCGCCACCGGGCTCAGCATGAAGGGCAGAAGGAAAGCCAGCCGGAAGAACTTACGCGCTCGAATTTCCGCTGTCAGAAGAAGTGCTAGTCCGAACGCAATGGCATATTCCACCAAGACGGCGACAACGTAGAACAGCATGTTGGTGAGCGCGTTCCAATAGTCCGGGTCATTGAACAGCTCCACGAAATTGTGAAAGTTGTTGAAGCGCGGACCGCTTGTGGCGCTGAGGTTCCAGTCCAGGGAGGCAATATAGAAGCCGAATAATGTCGGGAAGATGACCACCGCGACAGTAAAAAGAACCGCCGGCAGCACGAACAGAGCCCTTCGCCCGCGTTCACCGTGCATCAAAACCTGGCCTGCGCCGAGCGCGATTGCCCAAACAACATAGGCATAAAGCACCGGACGCCAGTTCGCGAAGCCGACTTGAATCTCGCCGGCTGCGCGCAGAATCTGGAGCAGTATGACTCCGACCAGCGCAATCGAAGCGACCAGAATGAGAGCGCGGCCGGCCTGCCGCCGGCTTGCCGCTGCCCGTCCTCTCATGCTGTCATCCGCCGGACTGATACTAGGAATGGTCAGCGCTCCCTCGGACTCTGCATCGCCGTCTCGAAGCCCCTCGCTTTCGGCCTCACCAGGCGCGGACCGGCGGCATCTGCGACACCGTCGGTCCGCGACCTTGCAACCCGCCGCTAAATCCCAAGCGAAGCCTTGTACAATGCGATCTGCTTTTCTCTGCCAAGCTGGTCGGTTAGTTTCTCCCAAGCTGCGGCGATGTTATCCGCGCCTTTCTGGGCCCCAACCTTGCCTGCGAAGATTTTCGCCAATTCATCCTCCGCGAGACTGTAGTATTGGAAAATCCCCGGAATCCGAGGCTCGATCGCCACGTTCGGGTGATTGTAGGAGTTCGATTGTGACGCCAGATAGTTCGTGATGTATGCCTTGTCGTAACCGGCATCGAGCCATTCCTGGATATTGAAATGACTTTGGCGATGCACCTGGAAGCCGGAGGGATACATCACCGTCCAGATCGATAGATCCTTACCTCCAAGATGGGCGGCGGCGCTCCAGGCTGCTTTATGCTTGGCGGAATCACCGTTGACGCGAGACATGACGTAAACGCCCCAGCCGAGATAGGCCATATTAGGCGCGAAATTCGGCCCACTCGACAGCGTTTCCCACTTTCCTGTCGTGTGGTTAAAAACGTCGTCCGAGCCGGGCAGGATGTCGAAGCCGATCACATCGCCCACGACCGAGGAATCGCTCGTATTGGCGTTCTGTCCAATGTCACCCCACCACGACACCAAGCTGCCGGTTCCGGCGAGAAATTGCTGGAAGCCTGTGGTATTCGGATCGGCGTTAATCTGGTTTGGCGGCTCCGACGGCAGAGCGTCTACCACGTCTTGGATCGCGCGCACCCAGCCTGCGCTGTTCACGCGTGGCTTCATCGTATCGACATCGAACAACCACGCTTTTTCGCCCGGATATTTCACATAGGCCGTGGCGCGGCTCGCGAGAAAGTAGAACCCAAACCCACCCCACGGCTTTGGAGCGTCCAGATAGCCGTAGACATCCTTGCCAGCGACTTGCTTGCCCGCGAGAAATTTCGTGACTTTCTGAACCTGCTGCCAGGTCCTCGGATTGCCCCAAGGGGCAGAGTTACCCGCGCTTTTCCAAGCTTTGGTCAGATCTGGATCAGAAAAGACGTCAGTGCGGTAGTTGATCGTATGGCAATCGCCATCGATCGTGACACGGTAAGTCTTGCCTTCCCAGGTGCCGACTGGTGGCTTCAGATAGTT
Organism: Acidisoma sp. S159; assembly: GCF_009766125.1. Taxonomy (NCBI): domain Bacteria; kingdom Pseudomonadati; phylum Pseudomonadota; class Alphaproteobacteria; order Acetobacterales; family Acidocellaceae; genus Acidisoma; species Acidisoma sp. S159. The sequence continues at coordinate 68,086 of NZ_LMUG01000043.1, read as the reverse complement.
AACCAGGTCGGTAACATCGATCTGCTGCTTGACCTCCTCAGGCATCTCGGAAGTCAGGCCTTTGCCGCAAACCTCACCCTCGAATGGCGCGCCCATCTCAAGCAAGTCAAAGTCGATTGTCCCTGTCGCGATCGCCTGTTGCAGACGCGGGCTATAGTCGGCCTGGGCGACATCGATCCAGGAGATCTTCGCGCCGGTATAAGTCTCCCAGGGTTTCAGGAAGCCGCGGAACAGGAAGTCGTGCAGGTTCTGGTTGTTTAGCCCCATAAAGGTGAGCTGAACGCCTTTGAATTCGCCGGGCTTCACCCGTGCCTTGGTGGGGCCAAGGCAGAGTTCCCCAACCTTCTGCCAATCCGCATCGGTGGGCGATCCCTTGCCGACACCCGGCACTTTCAATATCGCCTTGCGGAGTGCCATTTCATCCGCCGATGGTGTGCCTGCCGCCCTGGCAGACGAGAACGCGCCGAAGCCGCCCCCCACCGCGGCCGCACCTAGCCCGGCCGCCCCTTGAAGCAGGCGGCGCCGACTCGTCTGTTGGCCCGCTATGATGTTGTTATAGTCGCCCACCTTCATGACGGCTCCTCCTCCTCAATTTTCTTCGTTGTCTGGGCTGTTCCGGGTACAATGACGCCGACCGATTTGCCCATCGCGGTTCCCGGCATCCCAGTTCAGAAACTCGCTTTGTGCGTAACGACCAGCCTTTCCGTAGTGATCCAGCGGGAAATAACGCAGCGAGACAGTATATGGTCATAAGACGATAGGAGCCGGAGGCTGTCAACCGATTGGCGACTAAGCGTGGAGGGCGGCGCCCATCGATAGGGCGCCCATCGGATGCGGCATGGTTAGGCACCCGTCGTCCTTTGCAATTTGTACAGCGTTGAACCGCTTTCTCCGGCTCCCGGTTGATCGCGCGCGAGGTGCAATCAATCCGACAATACGTCCGCCTCCACGACGTCAACAGTTCGGCCTCTATTGTGAAAATGACGTCATTCATGTCTCTCGATACTCGAGGTAATGCTTTGGCGTCATCGACGACACCGCCGACATTGTGTTCGTCTGGGAAACAAGTAGGCGAAGTGAGCAAAGCTTGCGTTTCCCCTATCCTCCGGATGAGGACCGACCCAGATTCAGTCATCCGGTTCGCGGTTGGCGTTCGCGCCCGACTCGAGGAGGTCGCTAGCCGTTTTTCTTTCGAGACGAACGACCGAGAAAACGCGAGTAGGCTGGAAACTCGGCGCCCGCGACGTGCATTCGACAAACACGCCGCAACCGCGACATGTGATTGTTGACTGTTTGACTTGGCACGCTACCTCCATAACTAAGCACTCTGGTGAAACGCGCTGAATTAACTTGTTCGCACCCAGCAATCCTCGTTGCTTAGTGCTCTGGCAAGAGGCGCGGGAATGAAAATCGTAACTCGCTATGATCAACTGCCCATCGAAACACGCTCATTCGACTGGACCGCGACGATGGACAACTACCAGCCTGGCGATCCGGTAGGAAAAGGGCAGTCCGAGAAAGACGCGATCGGCGACCTCCTCGCCCAAGTTGACATCAAGGATTACGAGGCGCTTGGCTTGGTACAGCCGTCATTGCATGATCACGGCTCGCGACCGATTGACCCCCAAGGTGGTTCCGATATCGAAACGCCTAGTGCAGGCCGAGGCTAGCATAGCGCGCACGAGCCGGAGTCGGCTTGAACACCTGCAGAGGCGAACGTGAGCTGGCGAAGACCGCACCACACGAGGAACACTCGCGATGAAAAACGACATGCCAATTCTGACTCGACGCCGGATCGAGGCAGAGTTCGCGAAGGGTATCTATGATGAGATGATCGGTGAGGTCGGTGAGGAAACAGCACGTCGCGTGCTGACCAACGCCGTCGTCAAGCTAGCTCGCTCCGCCGCGGCCAAGATGGCAAGGGATGCCCCAAGCGGCCCGAATCTCGAGCATTTCCGAGATATCCAGAAATTTTGGACGGCGGAAGACGCGCTACACATTGAGCGTTTGAAGTCTGCCTCGAACGAATTCAATTTCAACGTGACGCGCTGCCGCTATTCTGAGATGTACCGTGAGATGGGCCTGACCGAGCTAGGTGCAGTCCTCTCCTGCAATCGCGACGGCGCCTTTTGCCAAGGCTATGACCCGAAACTCAAGCTTAGGCGCACGCAAACCCTGATGGAGGGCGCGACGCATTGCGATTTCCGCTATCGCTATGAGGACTGAACGCTCGCCGGTGGCGCGGCACTCCTCGAAACCTAGCGAGTCGCACCACGTTCCGGCCGGGCCCGTGGGTCCGGCAACGGGACAGCGGCAATGAGTTCGCGTGTGTAATCGACTTGCGGGTTGGCGAACAAGCTCTGTCGTCCGCCGGCTTCAACGATCAGCCCTCCCCGCATGACAGCGACATTGTGGCTCATCCGCTCCACGACAGCCATGTCGTGCGAAATGAAAAGATAGGCGAGACCGAGCGTCTCTTGGAGTTCGAGCATCAGGTCAAGCACGCGCGCGCGCACCGACACATCGAGCGCCGCGACACTTTCATCCGCCACAATAAGCTTGGGCTCCAGCGCGAGCGCCCGCGCAATACAGATGCGCTGGCGCTGGCCGCCGGAAAACTCATGCGGATAGCGCGAGGCGTGATCTGGCAAAAGACCGACGCGGTTGAGAAGTGAGGCAACGCGATCGCGCCGCTCCGCCTTTGTCCCAATGCCATGAATATACAGCGGCTCGGCAATGGCGGCGCCAACGGTCATTCTCGGGTCGAGCGAGGCATAGGGGTCCTGGAAGATCATTTGTGCCACGCGCCTGACAGGCTTCATGGATCCTTCCGAAAGGCCCTGAATTGCGACATCCCCGATCGTCACCTCCCCCAAGAACGGCACAAGACCGAGTACCGCCTTTCCGGTCGTAGACTTGCCCGAACCACTCTCGCCGACGAGCCCAAGGGTTTCGCCCTGGCTGATCGAGAAGGAAACGCCCTGCACCGCCGGAGGGTGGACCGTCCGCCGGCGAAACAAGCTGCCGGCCAAGCCGTAATCGACGGTCAGGTTCTTGACGGAGAGAACAGGCTCCAGCGGCTTCGGCGACGGAGTCTGGGGCATAGGGGTGATGCGAGGAGGCCCGTCACGTCCCGCCATGGCACCGAGACGAGGCACGGCCGCGAGAAGCTCGCGCGTATAGACCTCCCGGGGACACTCAAAAATATCGATCGCCGTGCCGGTTTCGACAATCCTGCCGTTGCGCATGACCACGACGCGGTCAGCCATCTCAGCAACGACGCCCATATCATGGGTGATCAGCATGATCGCCGCGCCGAATTCGCGCTGAAGCTCTCGCATTAGCTTGAGGATTTGCGCTTGCACCGTGACGTCGAGTGCCGTGGTCGGTTCGTCCGCCAGGAGCAGCTTGGGCCGACAGGACAGAGCCATGGCAATCATCACGCGCTGACGCATGCCGCCCGACAGTTCGTGTGGGTATTGCTTCAGGCGCCGGGCCGGATCGCTGATATGCACCACGTCCAACATGTCGCGCGCGCGGCTTTCAACGCTCCCGCCCTCCGAGCCTTGATGCGCCCGGATCGCCTCGAAAAGCTGGGCGCCGATGCTCATCACTGGGTTGAGCGATGTCATCGGCTCCTGGAAAATCATCGCGATCTCAGCACCGCGCACATCACGCATTGCGCCATTGGATATCTTCGTCAGATCGCGCCCGCCGAGGCGAATCGCGCCCTTCGCCACGCGCAGGGACATGTGAGGCAGAAGGCGCATGATCGAAAGGGCGGTAACGGATTTGCCAGAGCCGGACTCGCCTGCGACGCACAGCGTCTCGCCCGGCCCAACGTCGAAACTCACGCCGTCGATAATACGCCGCGCGCCTTCCGGAGTTAGCGCGTCAACGCAAAGATTCTCGATGGCGAGGACGGGTGGTACCGGCTGGCGGATGCCGTCAATCATCGCGCGAAAGCGGCGCGGTCGCGTGCCACGCGCATAGTCTGGCTTCTCCTCAGATCCAACTACTCAAGAAGGAGGGCTGTGCCGGTGACCGCGAGAAGCAGCCACCGGCATTGTCGCGGCGTGTTTGCGGCAGCCGCTACTTGTTCACGTAGATTGCCTCATAGTCGATGACGCGGGTCGGATCGAGATAGACCTCATCCGAGCCACCCATGCGCTTGGATTTGGCGAGGACACGCCGCTCATTGAACACCGGGATCCAGGGCGCGTCATTCTCTTGTATGTCCGTGAAGATCTTCGCCCAAGTCGCGTATCGTGCCTCCGCCTGAGCGGGAACAGGCATGGCATCCGCCGCCTGAGCACGCGCCTCAAACGCCTTGTTGCAAAACCACGACCAGTTCCAGCCACCTTGCACGGCGCTGCCGCAAGCGAGGATGGGCCCATAGAAATCGGAGGGATCAGGGAAGTCCGCGATCCACCCAAGGCCACCGGACCACACCATGGGCGCCTGTCCGGCCGTGCCGCCGGCGGCAATGACATTCGGATTGGCAAGCGCCTTGATCTCGGCTTTCACGCCGATCGCAGCGAAATCCTGCTGGATCGCCTGCGTGATGCGCGGCTGCGGATCTGTGTTGGAAGTGTAAATCGTCGTTGTGAACCCATCCTTCAGGCCGGCCTCGGCGAGCAGTTCCTTGGCCTTTGTGGGATCAAAGGCGTAACCGCTATAGCTCTTGTCGTATCCCGGCATCATCGGCGGCAAAACCTGCGATGCAGGAGTCGCGCGCCCATTGATGATGCGGACAATACGATTCTTGTCGATCGCCATGTTCAACGCCTGCCGCACTTTCGGATTGTCGAGCGGCTTGATCTGCGTGTTCAGCGTCACATAGCTCGTTTCCAACTGCTGGCGATCAACAATCATCCCCTTGAAATCGGGCGACTTCCTCATCTGTAGATATTTAGCGGGCGGAATGCCGTCGCCAGCGATGTCTACTTCACCTTTCTGGAGGCGAAGCAGCGCTACGAGTGGTTCCTGACCGACCTCTACTGTGTAGCTATCGACATAAGGCCGCTCTTTCACGAAATAATTCGGGTTTCTGACGAAGACGAGACGCTGGCCGACCGTCCACTCCTTGAGAAGAAACGCACCGGAACCGACAGGGTGCTTGCCGAAATCCCCCTTGGCAGCATCAACCGCTTCCTTCGGCACGACAGAAGCGAAATTGAGCGCCAACACGTTGAGGAAGGTCGCATCAGGTTGGACAAGGTTGAAGCGAACAGTGTGATCGTCAACCACGACGATGCCGTCCATCGTCTGGCTCTTGCCAGCGGTCATCGTGTCGGCACCCACGATCGAATGAAAGAAGCCTGCACCCGGTCCCTGGGTCTTCGGATTAACCGCGCGCTCGATCGAATATTTCACATCGGCGGCGGTGACTTCGCGCCCATTGCTGAATTTAACGCCGGGATGAATCTTGAAGGTGTAGGTCTTGCCGTCCGGCGATACGTCATAGCTGTCGGCAAGAGCCGGACCAAGCTCCGTCGTTCCCGGCTTATAATCGACGAGCCGCGAGAACATTGCATTGATCATCGACCAGTTCTGCCAGTCATAGCCGACGGCAGGATCCAGCGTGGCGATGTCGTCCTTGTAGGTCACGATGATATCGCCACCTTTGGACGGCGTACCCGAAACAGCAAAGGCGGCAGGCACGAGCGCTGTCGTCGCGAGCATCGCGGCAAACGCCGTCTTCTTCAGCAAGCTCTTTATCATCAACGAACTCCTTTGGTTGCCTTTGGCCGCCTACTGGGCACGGATACGAGGGTCGACGAAGGGTGCGATGAAATCGGCTGCCAGATTGCCAATCACGATGGCGAGGGCTGAGACGAGAGTGACGCCCATGATGATCGGCACGTCAACCTGTTGGATCGCCTGCCAGGCCAGTTGCCCGATGCCCGGCCAACCATAGACCGCCTCGACCACAACCACGCCGCCCATGAACTGGCCGATATCGATTCCGATCATTGCGATGATGGGCAGGATCGCATTCGGCAAAGCGTGCCGCATGACCACGCGACTGACCCGCAAGCCTTTGGCGTGCGCGGTACGCACGTAGTCCTGCCGCAGAACTTCGATCATGGCGGAGCGCACCATGCGCGCATACCAGCCGGCGCCCAATACGCCGAGTGTGACAGCGGGCAAGACGACATTCGCCGGAGTGCCAAAGCCCGACATTGGGAACCAGCCCAGCGTCGCCGCGAAAACGTAGAGAAGCAACAGTGCCACCACGAATTGCGGCGAAGACACACCGACGAAGGACAGCATCATGATCACGCGATCAATCGGGCCATCGCGCAGGACTGCTGCAACGACCCCAAAGGTCAGCCCGAGCACCACTTCAACGAAGATCCCAGCGGCCATGAGGATGAGCGTCGCTGGCAATCGGGCCAGAATGAGCGGCAGCACCTCGGTTTTCTCAGTATACGAACGGCCGAAATCACCATGGAGCAGACCATACAGATAGTGCAAAAACTGTAGGATGAGCGGCTGGTCCAGGCCGAGCTCATGACGGATAGCCGCGACAATCTGCGGGTTCGCGCTGCGCCCCGCAATCAAAACCGCGGGGTCCGCCGGCAGACAATAGAGCAAAACAAACGTGATGGCGGCGACGCCGAGGAGAATGAGCGCGGCTTGCCCAACCCGCCGGGCGAGGAACAACACCATGTCAGCCCCTCCCCCGTTGCGTCGGATCCAGGATGTCGCGCAACGCGTCACCGATCAGGTTGAAGGACAAGGCTGTCGCCAGGATCACCGCGCCAGGTATGAAGACGAGCCAAGGCGCATCCTGGAAGTAACTCTGGCTCTCGAAAATGATATTGCCCCACGAAGGCTGCGGTGGCTGCACGCCAATGCCGAGAAAGCTCAGCGTCGCTTCGAGCAGCACCGTCGTTGCAATCCCAAGCGTGCCCCAGACGATCGCGGTCGGCAAAAGATGCGGCAGAATATGGAAGACAATAATCCGAAAATTGCCCGCACCGAGCGACCGCTCGGCAAGGATGAAATCACGCTCCACGAGGCCGCGGGTTTCCGTGTAAACGATCCGCGCGACCTGCACCCAATTCACCAAAGCGATAACAAGCGCCACGATCCACAGGCTCGGCTTCAACAAAGCCGCGAGGGCTATGGCGAGCAGAAGCGCAGGAAAGGCCATCATCAGATCGGTGAATCGCATGAGAAGACTGCCAATCCACCCGCGCAGATACCCCGCGAGAAGGCCGACAACAAGGCCGATCACGACCGACGTGCCATTGGCGACAAGCCCGATAGTCAGCGACGTCCGGGCGCCAAACAGAAGCCGCGCAAATAAATCCCGGCCGAGCGTATCGGTGCCGAGAAGAAACGCCCGGCTTGGCGGCAAGGGCGCGCCATCCAGGGAGAGGCCATTCGTCAATTGGTCGTCCGGCGAATAATGCGCGATCCACGGCGCGAACAGAGCACCGAAAACCACCAATCCCACCGTCAACAGGCCGATGAGGGCTAAGGGACGCCGTGCAAGCTCGGTGAAGACGCGCATCAGCCGAGACACACCTGGAGGTTGTGCCGCGTTACTCCAACTCCCTCGACGACACTGGCTTGCACGAAAGCGCCTTCACTCGGAACTAGACCACAATATCCAATCGCTAGCAGGTCTACACTGCTCAGGGCGGCCCGCGAGATAAAATTCTCGCACGAATTCCTCGCACGTTGGAATGGCTCTTCCACGGGCTTCCCTGGCTCAGCCGAAGCGAGACCTCCATTCCCTCGGCGAGACGCCGGCCCGGCTGGAACCGGCATCGTCCGGCGACGGTCCCTGCGTCGGCTCTAAGCCACGAGTTTGGCACCCAGCGTATCGAACGCCCGCTGAAAGACTTCATGGTGCACGAACGGAATCAATTGCACGTCATCATGCGCCGAGGCGGTCCAGTCCGCGGTCCACACAGCAAAACACTCGCCCGATGATGTCACATCATGCAAACGGACTTCGGATCGGTAGTTGAGCCAGGGCTGACCGCTTTTGTTGATCCGATAGCCTAAGCTCCGATCGGCATCGGACAGACGGGTGAGTTGCTCCTCCAGCAGCCCGTCACCGAAACGGAAACTTCGGACGCCGGACACCTGGTCGGACCGCGCACCATCCATCATATGCATGTCGGAAATCGCCGGGTGCCATCCGGACATTCCAGCGAAATTGCGCACTTCCCGCCAGACGCCCGAAGCCGCCGCTGGTATCACCGAGGAGCAGAAGACCTTGGCCGGCCGCGAACCTTCCCAGCGTTCCGTGTGTACGACGGGAGAGGCCGCACCGCGCAGTTTGTCCGCCAGCGCCGCCAATCCGACCGCGAATACGGCGTTCGAAACAATATCGACATATTTCCCGGCGTCCTCCGGCTGCTCGTCGAAAGTCGCCGACCAGCGCGCGAAGGTTGCGTCACCGTTCGTCACCGGAATCAACTCCAGTGTCGAGACATAATTCCCGACCGGAAAAGCGGGTGTCTCGAAATTATATGAGAAGCTGTACCGGCTGTCGTCCAGCATCAGCAACCGCTCACGCGCGCCGCCGCCGCCATGAAGTTGCAACGAACGGATGCAACCAACCCTATCGGGTGGGTCGCCTTGCTCGATTTCGCTACTTGAGAGCGCGGGATGCCACGCTGCAAGCGCACCGAAGTCCCGTATGGTGGCCCACACAGTCTCGACTGGCGCCTCGATAATGGCACTCGCATAGGCCTGAGCCATGATATCCTCCCGCCCCGCCGATCAGCGGGTGATCTGCTTGAACCGGCGCGTTTGATCGATCAGCGCCGTCTCGGTCGGCAACCGCTCCATGCTCGATGCGCCGTAGAAGCCATGGCAGGCAGCGCAACGCCGCAGGATGAATTGCGCATCCTCCGGCTGAGCGATGGGCCCTCCATGGCACAGCAGGATGATGTCTTCGCGCACATTTCGAGCCGCCGCTGCAATGGCATTGATGCGCTCCACGCAGTCCGCCAAAGTGAGCGAAGTGGTAGCGCCAATCGCGCCGCCGGTCGTCAGACCCATATGCGCCACCAATATATCCGCCCCAGCCTCGGCCATCGCCCGGGCCTCGTCAGGGTTGAATACATAGGGCGTGGTCAGCAGATCTTTGGCGACGGCCAGGCGGATCATATCCACCTCCAGCGCGTAGCCCATGCCGGTTTCCTCTAGCCCCGTTCGGAATGTGCCGTCGATCAAGCCGACCGTCGGGAAATTCTGCACGCCCGAAAAACCGAGCGCCGCGAGATGGTCAAGAAAATAGTCGAAATTGCAAAATGGATCCGTCCCGTTGACGCCCGCCAATACCGGCGTCCGCCGCACAACAGGCAGCACCTCGCGCGCCATCTCGACGACAATTTCATTGGCATTGCCATAGGCCATCATGCCCGCGAGCGAGCCACGCCCGGCCATCCGGTAACGCCCCGAATTGTAGATCACGATGAGGTCTATCCCACCGGCCTCTTCGCACTTGGCCGACAAACCGGTACCCGCGCCGCCGCCCAGGATCGGCTGCCGATCGCGAACCATGGCATGGAAGCGCGCCATCATCTCGGACCGATTCATACGCGGCATCTCAATCCACCTTCATCACATCGCGGAATTGCTCCAGGACAACAGCCACGAAATCCGGAGAATTCACCCCATGGGGCACCCGGATCAAGCGACGCCGGTCGGTCTGCCGCACAGTCCGTTCCAGCGCCGAAAACAACGCCTCATCGGCCTCCGGATCATGAAACGCCTGGCCTGGTGCATCCAGCAGGGAGACGCCACCTTCGGGCAACAGAAATCGCACCGGCCCGTCGCACAGGTTGAGGCGTTCCGCAATCCAGAGCCCGATACGCTCGTTTTCCTCCGGCGTGGTCCGCATCAGCGTCACCTGCGGATTATGCACATACAGGTTCCGGCCGCGATATTGCGACGGAACCGTATCGCGAGCACCGAAGTTGGCCATGTCGAGCGCGCCGCAAGAACCCACATAGGGCAGCCGCGACCTCGCGATGGCGCCGAAGCGATCCTCGGTACAGGGGAACACGCCGCCCATCAGCAAGTCGCAAACCTCAGTCGTGGTCACGTCGATCACACCCGCCAGCAAGTCGGAATCGGCGAGCTTCTCCATGGACTGCCCACCCGTGCCGGTCGCATGGAAGACGAGGCAGTCGTAGTCGCCCTGCAACCCGGCAACCAGTTGGTTCACGCAGGGCGTGGTGACGCCGAACATGGTCAGGCCGATAGCGGGCCGATCCGCCGCTAAGGACGGTGCAGGGGCGCGCACCATTCCGACCATCGCATTCGCCGCATTGGCGAGCACGATGCGCGAAATCCGGTTCAGCCCGACAAGGTCAGTGACCGAATACATCATCGCGATGTCGCTCGGGCCGACATACGGCGCCACATTGCCCGATGCGACCGTGGACACCAGCAGCTTCGGTGTGCCAATGGGCAGCGCCCGCATCGCCGGCGCCACCAATGCACTCCCGCCCGAACCACCTAGCCCAAGCAGTCCGCCAACATCGTCGCGACTCAATATGAACCGCTCGAGCGCCACCGCCATCGCCGTAACCGAGCGGCCCCGATCGCCAGTGAAAACGGCCTCGGCACCGCCCGCATGATGACGCGCGACCTCGGCCGCCTCGATATCGGCGTGAAACCGATGCGGCTGGGTGGATACATCCACAAGCGCCGCTGCAATGCCCTGCTCGGCAATGATCTTGTGCACGTAAGCGAGCTCGGCGCCCTTCGTATCGCAAGTACCCGCCACGTAAATCCGTCCGCCTGGCATCCCGCCCACCCCTAACGACGCTTCGTCAGCCGAGCGCCCGCACGGCTTCGGGCAGTCGCTGGCCATCATTGAAGAAGACAGTGTGTTCCAGCGGACAACGGATGAACACGGTCGCGCCATCCGCTTGCGGCACACCCGGCGCGGTCTTCGCCTTCAGACGTGCCTCGCCCACCGCGAGACTAAGCAGATTCTGCCCACCGATAGTGATGCTCGAACGCAGCACGCGCGCCGGAACCGTATCCTGCGCGGGATCCAACAATACCTCGACATGCTCCGGCCTAATGCCAAGCGACAGTTCACCAGCCGCCGCCGCGGGCCTCTCTAACGGCCTCGGCAAAACATCGAACCGCAAGCCACTGTCTTCGCCACCCCGCGGTACCAAGAAATTCATGCCGGGATTGCCGAGGAACCAGCCGCCGAAGCGGCTCTCCGGCTTCTCATACATGATCCGAGGCGCGGTGCACTGCGAGATGCGCCCGGCCTGCATCAGCGCGATTTGGTCAGCGAGCGTCATCGCTTCAGTCTGGTCGTGCGTCACATAGATCACGGTCTGCCGCAAGCGCGCGCGGAATTCCTTGAAGGCGCGGATCAAGGCGAGCTTGGCGTGAACTTCGACATTGGTCGTTGGCTCGTCGAAAAGGATAACGTCGCACCGCCGCGCGATGGCACGGCCGACCGCGACTTTCTGCCGCATGCCGACATCGAGATCACCGATATGGCGGTCGCGCTCATCGGAGAGTTGCAGTACCTCCAGCACCTCATCCGCGCGGCGGCGGCGCTCGGCGGCCGACAGGCTGCGATCACGCTGGAGCGGCAGTTCGATATTCTCGATGACGCTGCAGGTCCGATACATCACCGGATACTGGAACACCATCGCCACATCGCGGCGGCGCGGCGCCAGATGAGTCACGTCACGCTCGCCGAATTTGATGCTGCCGCTGGTCGGCATTTCCAGCCCGGCGATCATGCGCATCAATGTCGTCTTGCCGCAGCCGGAGGGGCCGAGCAGGCACGTCACCGTGCCTTCCGCGAAAACCGCGGTGATGTCATCGACCGCCTTGAACTTGTCGAAAGCGCGGGAAAGGTGGCTCAACCGGATGTCAGGCATTCAAGCTCCCTTACCCGCGCCCAACCAACGCCCCGCTGGCGCGATCGAATACCAGCAGCCCCTCGCCGCGCACGACAAATGGAAACGGCGAATCAATGTCGAGATGCGCCACGCTCGGCGAGGGCACCGAAGTTACCAGGGTTTGTCCGCCAGCCTCGAAATACACGACGCATTCGGCGCCGAGGTTTTCCATCAGGCGCACCGTCGCTGGCGCACCATCCGCGCGATAGGCAATCTGTTCCGGGCGCGCCACAACGGCGACCTCGCCCACGAAGTTCGTGGGCGCTGAAAGCGGGAAGTCCACGATCCCGGTGCGGCAAAGCCCACCAGCATCCAGAACCCCGGCCAATACATTGCAGCGGGGGAACCCCACCAACTCCGCCGCCCGTAGGTGGCGCGGCGAATGATAGACCTCGGCCACCGGATTGGCTTCGACGACATGCCCGGCGTCGAGCACGATCAGATCCTCGGCCATAGTAAGCGCCTCCAGACTGTCGGAGGTCACATAGAGGAAGGTCGCGCCCAACTCGGCGCGCATGTCCTTCAGATCCTCCATCAGGCTTTCGCGCAGTTTGAAGTCCAGGCCGACCAGGGGATCGTCCAATAAGAACAGATCGGCGTTCTTCAGCATCCCCCGCGCGATCGCGGCCCGCTGTTTCTCCCCGCCACTCAACTGACTCGGCCGCTTGGACAAAAGCGGATTGATGCCCAGGATCTCGGCGACCTGCCCGACGCGGAGCGCGATCTCGGCGCGGCTCACATGCTGCAACGCCAGCGGATAGGCGATATTGTCGAAAACGCTGACATGCGGAAACAGCGCGAAAGATTGTGGCACGTAGCCGATGCGGCGCTGGGCGGCAGGAACATCGGTAATGTCGCGGTCATCGATCAGGATGCGCCCCTCACTGGGCTGCTCAAGCCCAACCAGCAGGCGCAGCAGCACCGATTTTCCGGCGGCCGGCGGGCCGCACAGCACCGTCAGCCGCTGCGACGCGACCTCCACCGTCACATCGTCGAGCGCCTTGACACCCCGATACGATTGGCTGACGCCTTGCAGACGGACCCGACTCATCCGCCGAGCCGCGCCAGATAGGGCACCAGCAGGATGCCGGCCACGAACACAACCGCGACGATCGCGAGCAACACCAATGTCAGGCGCAAGGCCCGGCCGAGCCCCGCCGTGCGCGGAAGATTACCCACCGCGATGTTCAGGATCGTCGCCACGATCACGGTCAGCAGCCCAAGCTGGTAGCCGCCAAAACTCCACTGCTGCACGATAAGCAGGAAGCCCAGACCCATGATGAGGATCAGCGCCAGTTCGGCGCGAGGCACGATACCGCGCATTACACTTCCCCGCGCACGGTGCCGAAGGTCATCCCTACCAACAAGTAGCGCTGGAAGAAATACACCACGAGTATAGGCGGAACGATGTAGACGGAGGTCAGCGCCGAGATAAACGTCCAGTCCACGCCACCATTGGAATACAGCCCGCTGGCGAGTGCCACCGGAATATTCGACGTAGAGATGCCGCCGATGATGTAGTTGAACAGGAACTCATTCCACACGAAGATGAAGTTGAAGATCGATGCCGCGATCACGCCAGGCATCACCTGCGGCAAAATCGTGCGAGTAATGATCCGCAGCCAGGAGGCTCCGTTGACGATGCCCGTCTCATCGAAGCGCGGCGACACGCCGTCGATGAAGCCCTTCAGGATCCAAACGGAAAACGGGATCGAAAACATCGCGTAGAACAGGATCATACCGGCATAGGTATCCTTCCACCCGAATCCTACATACATCAGATACACGGGCAGGATTGCAGCCGAGCCCGGCAGCATGCGGATCGACAGCAGCAGGAACATCAGGAAGTTGGTTCCCGGCGGTTTGAACCGCGAGAACGAAAACGCCGCCAGGAAAGACACCGCGACAGCGATCAGCACCGCAGCCACCGACAGCACCACGCTGTTGAACAACTGGTGTGGAAAGGAGGCGCTTGAGAAAAGCTTTGTGTAATTCGCGATCGTCGGCGTGAAAATCAGTTTTGGCGGTACGGCGAGAATCTGGTCGGCCGTCTTGAACGAGGACAACACGATCCAGAAGATCGGCGCGAAGAAGATCAGTGCCACCAGCCAAAGCAGCGCGTGATAGGCATGTTCGCGCCAACTGGTCGGCCTCATGATTCTGCCTCCCGCCGCTCGCGCCAGTGCAGCACAAAGATGAAGGTCGCGGTGAAAGCGATGGATATCAGCAGCAGGATCACCGCAAGCGCCGAGGACCACCCCATGTTGAACGCCTCGAAGGCCCGCCGATACAGCGTCATCGCCACGAGCTGAGTGGCGGAGCCGGGGCCGCCATAAGTCATGTCGTAGATCAGGTCCATGGTCTTGAAGGCATCGATCGTGCGCAGCAGTATTCCGAGCATCAGGATGAACTTGCCGTGGTGCAGTACGATCAGCCGCAGCCGCTGATGCCAGGCGAGCCGGTCGATCTCGGCCGCCTCTAGCTCAGCCTTCGGTACCGAGGCCAGGGCGGCCAAGGTCATCAGCACCATGAACGGCGTCCACATCCAGACATCGACGCCGAGAACGGCCGCGAAAGCCACCCGGCCGTCGCCAAGAAAATCGACGCTGGAAAAGCCGAGCCCTCGAATAGCGCTGTTCAAGACGCCAAAAGTCGGATCGTAGATCAGCCGCCAGAAGGTGCCCGCCGCCACCGGCGTCAGCACCATCGGTGAAAACAACATGGTGAGCGCGATCCGCCGCCCCGGCAGCCGGTGGCTGTTCCAGAACAATAGCCCGAGCGCCATGCCCAGCAAGGTCTCGGTGACGACGGCGAAAAACACGAACAGAAAAGTGCGGCTGAGATCAATCCAGACTCCGGAATCGTTCAGGATCGACCTGTAGTTGTAGAGGCCGGCGAAACGCGGTGGCCGGCCGCTCGTGAGTGAGAACCGATAGAAGCCGAGGCCCAGGAGCCACAGCGTTGGGATCAGGTTCCAGACGATGAAGAAGATCAGAACGGGTGCCAGCAACAGAAACGGCAATACGTCGCGCCGCCCAAGGAAACGGGTGAAGCCCTCCCAGGGTCCTGTGCTGGCGACCGGCGCGTCACGCGACTGGTTGATGGTCGCGGGCGCGCCGGGCTCCATCGTTACAGCCGGATACCGCTGCAGGCCCCGGTGGGTTCGGTCTGCGCGGTGCCCTCGTCATACAGGATACCCTGCTGCTTGCAGGCAATATATTTCAGCACCTTCGCTGGGTCCTTGAGCTCGCCGGTCATGTAGCCGGTCCAGCCTTCCTGCTGAACCGCGAGCATCTCGGCATATCGAGGATCGTGCCAGAAGTCGCTGCTGCGCTCGAGCATATACTTATAGGTACGGTTCCACGGATAGATGTCGTCGAAGCCCGGGCTGGTGAGCGTCGCCTTGTCGCAAGGCAAGCCACCACGCTTGAGGTAGTTCGCAGCGGTCTCCGGCAGATACCACCAGCGCATGAAGTCGAGCGCCACGCGCATATGGGCTTTATCGTTGAACGCGTTGATCACCCAGGGCTGGCCACCGATGACATAATTCCGGTTGAGCTTGCCGCTGGCATCCTTGAAGCCCGGCGGCGGCACGACCATCACCTTGCCCTTGAGGGCATCCGGCACCATCGTTGCGCCGGTCGCGACCCACTGCCAGGCCGCGAAGACCTTGCCTTGGGTGAAGGCATCGACCACCTGGGCGATAAAGTAATTCAGCGCACCGGGCGGGTTCCATTGCAGCATGGACTTGTAGAGTTCCATGGCTTTGGCGTTCAGCGGCGTGTCCATGATCCCTTCGACCTGGCCGGTCTTCGGATCCCAGATATCGCCACCCATGCTGCGAATGAAGGAGATCAGCGGGCAGCTCAGAGCGTCATATTCGCGCGAATATTGCATCGCGATGCCGTAATAGCCCTTCTCCGGACGGTTGAAGAAGGCGACGAGCTTCTTCCAATCGTCCAGGTCCATTTTCTCGAAGTCTTCCCAGGTGCGCGGCATCGGGCTGCCGTATTTCGCCTGGTATGCCTCCGCCTCGCCAGGCGCCTCGAGCCAGTCCTTGCGAATGAAGATGCCCTCGATGTCGCCGACCTGCGGAAATCCATAGAGACTATTCGTTCCGTCCGGATAGACCTGATAGGCTTGGCGCACGACAGGCGCATACCACTCGATATCAAGCGACTTGTCCTGAGCGATGATGTCGTTGAGCTTGACGATCCATTTCGGCGTCGCAAGCGCCCCGAGCCATTGGCTGTCGCTGATGATGATGTTGTATTCCTGGCTCTTCGTTGCCAGCGACGTTGCGGCCTTCTGGAACAGCGCGCCGAATGGCGCCCCGGCGAAGGAGAAGGTAACGTCGTAATTATAACGATCCTTCACGTATCTCGCGAAATCCGGAGACATGTCGACGCCGAGGCTGCTTGGTAGCCAGCCCGCGACGCCCAGGATCGACATATGAATCGACTGGCCCGCCAGCGGGTGCGGTTCCTTGCCAGCGGCGCGCGCGATATTCGGCACATACAAAGCGGCGGCGCCTAATGCCGCGGCCCCAGTCAGAAGTGTACGGCGCGGCAAGGACGCCGCCTCGTTCGGCGATATCAGGCTAGGCAAAGCAGGCTCTTTTGTAGCCATGGCCCATTTCCCCTTCTTATGTGGTCCGCTGCGCGGATCCTTTATTGCTTGGAACGCTAGACGGTCACCGATCAAACTGCAACGTCACCAATCGAGCCCAAGGTATTACATCCCCCATCGCAGCCCAGGCGTATGCACGGGCGCATCCCAGAGGGCGACCATATCGCGATCCAGCGCGGAAACCGTCAGCGAGCAGCCCGCCATATCGAGCGCAGTCACGTAGCTGCCCACAAGCGAACGGATCACGGTCAGGCCTCGCTCCTCCAGCCTGGTCCGCGCGGCATGATACATGACGTATAATTCCATGAGCGGCGTGCCGCCGAAGCCGTTGACGAACAGCAGCACCTCGCCACGCGCCTGTCCCAGATCATCAACAATGGCCGCCACCATGTCGCGCGCCAGCGCGTCGGCACCGGCGAGCTTTGCCCGCCGCCGCCCCGGCTCGCCATGAATGCCAACGCCTATCTCGATCTCGTCCTCACCGAGCACGAAAGTCGGCTTGCCGGCCGCGGGCACTGTGCAGCTGGTGAGCGCCACGCCCATCGATCGCGTCGCCTTGTTGACCCGCTCGCCCAGCGCGCGGCAGGCGGCCAGATCCTCGCCCCGCTCGGCGGCGGCACCTACGATCTTTTCCACGACCAGGGTGCCCGCAACGCCGCGTCGCCCGTTCGAGAAAGTCGACATCTCAACCGCCACGTCATCGTCGATCAGCACAGTCTCGATCCGCCGCCCGGCGGCATCCATTTCACGGGCCATGTCAAAGTTCATGACGTCGCCCTCGTAATTCTTGACGATGAACAGCAGCCCTGCCCCGGTATCGACGGCTTCGGCCGCCGCCATCATCTGGTCTGGCGTCGGCGACGTGAACACCTGCCCCGGACACGCCGCGTCCAGCATGCCATACCCAACGAAGCCCGCATGCAGCGGCTCATGGCCACTGCCGCCGCCAGAAATCAGACCGACCTTGCCCGGCTTCGACTTAACGCGGCGAACAAACTTGCGTCCCTCCCCCAGCACGACCAAATCGGCATGAGCTGCCGCGAAACCGTCGAGGCTCTCGGCAAGCACTGTCTCCGGCGCGTTGATGAGCTTCTTCATGGCGTCTCCTCCACAACTCCGCAGATCGCAGCGACAATGAGCGCGGCGGACCGGGCGCCCGCATCCATCCCGCCCACACTGCGCTCGCCCAGGAAAGACGCCCGACCGCGCACCGCCTGCATCCCGGCAGTCGCCTCGGCGGCGGCATGAGCCACAGCCGGCAGGTCGGTGGCATCGCCATGCAAGGCCGTGGCTACCGGCCCCAACACATCCAGCATCGTCTTGTGCCCAAACTCGGCCTTACCCCGCGCCCGCACGGCCGCGACGGCGGCATCCATCGCGGCAGCGGCGTCCGCCCTAGTCGGCGCCTCGGGAAGAACCTTGCCGGCGGCCATGAAGGCCGTGCCGAAAATCGCGCCGGATGCACCGCCCACCGTCATGACCAGCGTGCGACCAACCTCTTGCACAGCCTCCGGCAATGGCTTGGCGGCGATATCATCCAGCTTGGCCGTGACCGCCCCGAAGCCACGGTTCATGTTCAGCCCATGGTCCCCATCGCCCTGGGCCGCATCGATCGCCGTGAGTTCCTCAGCGTGGAGCGCGATCGTCTCGGCCACAGCCTCGATCAGACGCCGCCGCATGGTCTCGTCGATCTGCACACCGCCCTCCGCATTCTTATTTTGCACGAGCGTGACCGAAGGGCCCTGCGAGAGCAAGCCTGTTCGATGATGTGGGACTAAACGGCGCGGGAGGGCTGTCCCGCCCTCGCCCATTGCTCGCGCAGGAAATCATGGCCGAACTGGATGACTTCCTCATCGGAGGGAAAGAAGTCCCGCCAGACCCGCGTGGCCGCCGCCACTTCGGGAAGCGCGCGGCCAAACGCCTCGATCACGTGCCAACCGTCATAGCCAGCCCCGCGTAACGCCGCGAAGGTCGCTGCCCAGGGCACATGACCCTTGCCGGGCGTGCCCCGGTCATTCTCCGAGAGATGGACGTGGCTGATTCTACCGATATGCGGCGCGATTACGCCGACAGGATCTTTTTCCTCGATATTGGCGTGAAAAGTGTCGTACAGCAGCCCGTAATTTGGTTGTTGAACCTCATCCACGATGGCCGCAGCCGACGAAACCGTATTCGTCACGTAACACTCGAAACGATTCAACGGCTCGACGGCAAGCCGGATATTGCGGGCGGCCGCGTATTGGGCCGCAGCGCGATGAACCTCAACAACGCGATGTATTTCGTCTTGCGTGGGCGGCTCACCGGTAAAGACGCCAAGCGGCTGATAGAACGGACCGCACAACACCTCGCCACCCGCAGCCTCGATGCAGTCGATCGCCCACTTCAAATGTGCCAGGCCCGCCTCGCGCACCGCCGGATCACTGCTTGTGCAACTGCGAGCCTCATCCGGAATGACGGTGATGCCGGTGCAGCGCAATCCGCTATCCCGCACCACCTGGCCGACCCGCCGACAGTGTTCGGGCGTACCATCGAATAGCGGCAACTCCACGCCGTCATAGCCGATCTTCTTCAGCCGCTCGAAACGCGGAAAGATTGCCTCGGTGACTGATGGTGTCCACAGCAGCATATTGAAACCGAGGAGCATGGTGTCAGATCCCTCTACGAGGCTGATTGTCCGGTCGCCGCCGGCACCTCGGCCCATTGCCTGTCCCGAGCGGAACGCAGCACGGCGTCCGTGACGTTATCGGTCGCCAGCGCTTCACGAAAGCTCGGCACAGCGCCCCCCGTTCCGGCTAGCCCCGACAGAAAGTCGGCCATCTGATGGATGAAGCTGTGTTCGTATCCAATCTGAAGCCCCGGAACCCACCATTGCTTCATATAAGGATGATCGCCATCGGTTATGTGGATCGACCGCCAACCGCGCAGCGTGCCGGTGTCGCCATGGTCATAGAAGTCCAGCCTGTGCAGGTCGTGCAGATCCCAAGCAATCGAGCCATGCTCGCCGTTAATCTCCAATGTGTAGAGCGCCTTGTGACCCCGCGCATAGCGCGTCGCCTCGAAGGTCGCGAGCGAACCGTTGGCGAAGCGCGCCAGGAAGGCAGATGCGTCGTCGATACCAACTGCCTGCACTTTCCCGGTTTCCACATGCACACGCTGCTTGATAAAAGTCTCGGTCATCGCAGAGACTTCGCTTATTCCCCCGTTCAGCCACATGGCGGTGTCGATGCAATGTGCGAGCAGGTCGCCGGTAACGCCACTGCCAGCCACTGCGGCGTCAAGACGCCATAACCCGGCACCGCCTTGCGGTAGCTCGCTGGAGATTGTCCAGTCCTGCAGGAACTTCGCACGGTAGTGGAAGATGCGGCCCAGCCGTCCCTCATCGATGATCTGTTTCGCAAATGTGACCGCCGGAACACGACGATAGTTGTACCAGACCATATTCGCGACGCCTGCTTGCTCGACAGCCCGCACCATCGCCTCGCTCTCGGCCACGCTACGGCCGAGCGGCTTTTCGCATGCCACCATCTTACCGGCCTTGGCCGCGGCGATCGCGATTTCCGCGTGAGTGCTATTGGGCGTCGCGATGTCGATCAGGTCGATATCGGGCCTTGCCATAAGCGCGCGCCAGTCAGTCTCGACCGTCTCGTAACCCCAGTTCTCGGCGAAAGTCTTCGCCGTCGCCTCGGTCCTCGCGCAAACCGCTTTCAGCACCACATCTTGCGGCAGGTCGAAGAACTTACCGACCTGGCGAAAAGCATTGGAATGTGCCCGGCCCATGAAGCCGCAGCCGACCAAACCAACATTGAGCCTCTGCTTTGCCATGACGCTGCCTACCCGCCGCTATTGCCGCCAACCATGCGCGTCGCGAACCTTCAGCATCGCGCCAAGGATTTCTTCCCATGTTTGGGGCAGCAGCATGACATCATTGGAAAACATGCAGCCATCCCAACAAATATGTTGGAACGCTTTGGTCAGCTGCCCATCCGCGCCACGGAGCCAGGGCGCGGAATCCTTTACCGGATCGAGTTTGCCGTTCGGATCATCAGGCAGACAATGGCGGCCGGTCTTGTCGTGCGAACCAGTCCCCTTCACCGTCGCATCATTCTGCGCAACGTGAAAGTCTAGCGTCCAAGGCCGCAGCGCATCCGTCATTCGCTTCAGCGCCGCCTGCCAGGCGTCCTGGTCGTCCCAGGTGAAATTCGCGGGAAGAAGACGGTCGGCCTCCGCATTGACGCCTAGGGTGTAGAGCAGCGTATGGGCCATGTCGGCCTGAAAACCGAGCCGCTCCGGCCGCCCGACGCCCTCCAGAACTTCCAGCATCGTTCGCACACTTTGCATCCCGCCCCAGCAGATCTCACCTTCCGCAGCAAGGCGTTCGCCATGGGTCTCGGCCACGTCACAGGCACGCTGGAATGTGTCGATGATGAGTTTTGTGTTGCCCGCCGGATCCTTCTCCCAATCCGTGACGCTGGCGGCGGAGTCGATGCGAATGACGCCGCTCGGCCGAATACCAAGCCTGTTCAGCCTCTCACCAATGCTGCAGGCCTTTTCGACCTGTTGCACGAAGCGGCCGCGCTCCTCGGCATTGCCGGCCGCCGAGCCACCACCGACCGGCGGCCAGACCGGCGCCACCAGCGAGCCAATCACCAACCCTTTCGAAGCGACCTGGTCGGCAAGCCGCTTGAGATCGTCGTCCGTGGAATCGATGCTGGTATGTGGCTCGGCCAAAAAAAGATCGACGCCATCGAACCGCTGCCCGTCTACCTCCGTCGCCGCGGTGAGGTCCAACAATGTCTCGAATGCGATGAAGGGCTCCGCGCCCGGCCCCTTGCCGACGATTCCCGGCCACATTGCGTTGTGCATTTTCGGGAAATTGTTTCGCAATCCATCCTCCCTGCCGGCTCTTCATGGCCGGCTCGTCGCAAGCACTCTGGACAGTATCGGCAGGCGAGCCTCAGTGGATAGAATGGTCAATCGCCATCCCGTTAACCACCTTTGCTGCCCGGCTGTAGCGACCATTTGATGACGATCCGCTCTCTCGGTCAAGCATCCTCGCTGGCAGCGTTGGTTAGTAGTTCGCCGCACCGCAACATTGATGGCATCGACCATGCTTACTTTGCGAAGGCCGCGCTGGCGTCTATCGACGGCACGCAGCCTTCAGTTGTCCGCTGCAGGTGTCTCTTTCGCTCTATCGGGCCATGTGGCAGAAATGGTGGTGATCCGGAGGACACCTGCGGGTGGTTCGCTTTAAGCGCGTCGACATAACCAGAAGGGGCAAGCGGTGACAGACCGGAAGCCAAATATCCTCGTGATTTGGGGCGACGACATCGGGCAGACCAATATCAGCGCGTATAGTCGCGGCCTCATGGGCTACCGCACGCCGCATATCGATCGGCTTGCCAAGGAAGGAATGATCTTCACTGACAGCTACGGCGAACAGAGCTGTACTGCCGGGAGATCCGCATTCATTACGGGGCAAAGCGTATTTCGCACCGGCTTGAGCAAGGTTGGGCTCCCCGGCGCGGATCTCGGACTACGGCCGGAAGACCCGACTCTCGCCGAGTTGCTGCGACCGCTCGGTTATGCCACCGGGCAGTTCGGGAAGAACCACTTCGGCGACAAGGACGAATTCTTGCCGACGCAGCATGGGTTCGATGAGTTTTTCGGCTTCCTCTATCATCTCAATGCTTGCGAGGAGCCTGAACAGCGCGACTACCCGAACGAACAGGATTACCCGGAATTCGCCAAGCGGTTTGGGCCTCGAGGCGTGCTCCACTGCAAATCCAATGGGGATGGCAGCCAGACCATCGACGATACCGGGCAGTTGACCGCCAAGAGGATGGAAACGATCGACGATGAGATCGGCGCCAAGACAAGGGATTTCATCGACCGCCATGTGAAAGCCGACAAGCCGTTCTTCGTCTGGACGAACTCGTCGAAGATGCATTTCCGTACCCACCCGAAACCCGAGAGCCTCGGCCAGTCGGGTCGGTGGCAGTCCGAATACCATGATGCCATGATCGACCATGACAAATGGGTCGGCGAATTGCTTCAGCAGCTCGACGATCTCGGAATCGCGGACAATACCATCGTCATCTACGGAACGGATAACGGCCCGCATATGAATTCCTGGCCGGACGCCGGCATGACGCCTTTCCGCAATGAGAAGGATTCCAACTGGGAAGGCGCGTTTCGCATCCCGTGGCTGGTGCGCTGGCCCGGCGTCACGAAGCCCGGCAGCGAATGCAACGAAATCGTCTCGAATCTCGACTGGATGCCGACACTGCTGGCAGCTGCGGGAGATCCGGATATCAAGGAGAAGCTGCTAAAGGGGTATCAGGTAGGGGCTAAAACCTATCGGGTGCATCTCGACGGCTACAATTTCCTGCCGTTCTTCAAAGGTGAAGCCGAGAAGTCGCCTCGCGTGGAGTATTTCTACTTTTCCGACGATGGCGACCTGATGGCTTTCCGCTACGACAATTGGAAGCTCGTCTTCCTGGAGCAGCGGGCTGCCGGCACTCTCCTCATCTGGGCCGAGCCCATGGTCCAGCTGCGCGTACCCAAGCTATTCAATTTGCGCACCGATCCCTATGAGCGTGCCGACATCACGTCGAACACCTATTACGATTGGATGATCAACCACATATACTTGTTTGTTCCGGCGCAGCGGATCGTTGGCAATTTCCTGAGTACATTTGTCGACTATCCGCCGAGACAAAAGGCGGCAAGTTTCTCGATCGACCAGGTGATGGAGAAGCTGGCGCAGCACGGAGGCGGCAGCCACTGACTAACAGGCGTCTCTCGTCCAGCGGCTGCTGTCCGAGAGACGTCGCTATCAAATGTGACTTCTAAGTCGCTAAGTATTCCGCGGCTAGGCCGCAGGTGTGCCGAGCGTCAGCTCAACCCGCCTGTTCTTCGCCCGCCCTTGCGACGTGTCGTTCGATGCGACGGGATCGGCATCTCCGAAGCCCTGCGCCGAGATCAGCTCCGGCTTCACGCCTTGCGAGACAATAAACTGCATGACGTTTTCAGCGCGCTTCTGCGAAAGCTCCTGATTGGTCGTGATGCCCTGCTTCAGCAGCGCCGGACCGATCGGGGTATTGTCCGTGTAGCCATTCACGACGATCTTATTCTCCTGAGATGGAGCAAGCTTCATGGCCAATTTGGCGATGAGGTGCTTACCACGCTCGCTCATCTGCCAGCCGCCCGGCGAGAAGAGCAGATCGCTGTTCACAGTATATTTGATGGCGCCCTGCAACCGGCTGATCTGCGCCTTGTCGGTGGCGATTTGCTGCGACATCGTCGCTGTCTGCTGCTGGAGCTGCGTATTCTCGGCCTGGAGCGCATCGTATTTGCTCTCAGAGACGCCGCATCCCGCCAGCAGTAATGCGGCGAGCAATGGCGCGAAGGGAATTCCGCGCTTCAATATGGTGTTCATGGGCTTCAGTGCCTCTTTTCTTGAATGTACAGCAAAGGCTGTGGACTCGGAGTGAGCAAAGGAAAGCCCGCCAGACTTCCGGCCGGCTCGTTTCCGGCTCTGAGCTTAAGCGGAGAGATCGACCTGCGCTATGCTGTTTCGGTATAAATATAAAACTATCACGGCCAAGCGATGTGCAACTCCGGACAATTCTGCCGCGTCGAAGGCACTCAGGCTCGCCGCAGAACTCTTTATCCGACTGCGCCCGTCCAGAAGCGGCGTCTCGGCACGCACCATCGCCAACGGAGCCGCGTCATTTGGTCGATGGGAATATGCGCTTCCAGTCGTTTTTCATGCTAATGACTGTCCAGCCGCGAGCCTTGGCCTCGTCCATAAGGGACTGCGGGAATGTACCGACCTTGGTATCCGGCAGCCCTCCCGCCGGCCCGTAAGCATATTCGCGGTCCGCGTCGTCGTGATGGACGAGCATTTTCAGCCGCGCCCCGTCCCCCGCGCCCGTCCATTCCAGCATCTCGCGGTCACCGGTGGAATTGCCGAAAGCGGCGTAGGGGCGCTTGCCGATGAAGAGATCGATTCCGACCACCTTGCCGCCGAAATTGTCATCGAAAAACAACTTCGGCATCCGCATCAGTTCCGGCCGGCCGTTCTTGACCACGTAGGTCGTCGCGATACTGGACCCGATGACCTCTTGCGCCGGAATGCCGTAGACGCGCTGGCTGAGGGCGCGCACGAAGTCCTGCCCTCCGCCGGTGACGATGTAGGTCTCGAACTGGTTAGCCCGCAAATATTGCAGCACTTCGAGCATGGGTTGATAGACCAGCTCGGTGTAAAGTCGGTTGTATCTCGGGTGCTTCGCAGTCGCTAGCCACTGCTCGGCGATTGCCCGGAAATCCGCCTGACTCATGCCCGTGTGAGTCTCGGCGAGGATCTTCGCCCAGTCCGCCTCGCCGAAATGCGCCACGGCAGCCATATCATTGTTGAGCACCGCCCTGAATGGCTCTTCCGATCTCCATTCGGGATGCCGCGCAGACAGAGCATGCACACGGTCGAATGCGAACATGGCCTGGGTGTAAAGCGGATGCTCTACCCACAAGGTGCCATCTTGATCGAATGTGGCGATGCGGTCTTCCGGCGGAACGTAATTCGGGCTCCCCTTGTCCGTCGTCGCTCGCACGAAATCCCGTATGGCATCGTTCGCCGGTCCCTCGTTCCATGAGGGTAGGGGATCGGCCGCGGCCTCAGCCCATGCGAATTTCCGGGCGGCGATTGTCGCAAAGGACAGCACCGATAAGCCGGCCAACAAAGCCCGTCGTGGGAAGTCAGCCGGAACGGCGAAATATCTCATGGCGGTTCTCTTTGGCTCGCAACCGAGAATGAGCTAGCGCGAATACGCTGCGGTCACCTGCTCTAGAAGCGAAAGCCGATTCCGACGACTGGCCCGTAGGTGAGCGCCGAGAACGATCTATCTGCGGAATTGCGCAGGCTGCCACTGCCCTGACCTCTTGAACTTTCGATCGCGCGAAAGCCGAACTCCAAATCCACCAGCCTTGTCATGGCATAGGCACCCACGACCGAAGCGCCCCAGCCCCAGGAATTGTCATCAACACCAAGGCCTTGCGCCAGCGCAGCAACCTCGACTCGCCAGCGGGGAGAAGGCACGAAGGTCACGCGGCCGCCAATCCATGGCTGCACAAAACTACCGTTATTCCCGCCGCTGGCATGCAACGGACCCTCTCCCGTAACGGTCTCCGCTGAATTTATGTAAGCGAAGCCGGCGCGGGCATCGACCATGATCGGCACGCCCAACAGATCGCCCGAATAGACTTTGTAGCCAAATCCTGGCGCTATGCGCGTCAGCACAAGTGAAGCATTGGCGCGAAGCTCTCTTCTGCCGAACCGGCCTGTCGCCACGGTCGCGCTTTGGCTGCCATCGACATATTGCATGTCGAGTTCGGCCGACCAGGGCCCGTAGCGGACAAGGCCACTGCCCATGAAAGCCGCGTGCAGACTATGTGCTAGATCGGCCGGGGTCGGAAAACCGGAATCAACATCGACGCTCCCCAGCCTGGACGAGCCCGTATGAATCGTTCCGCTGATCGCGGGCAGCCATAGATAGGGTACTAGTTCCGTTTGGACTTGATACCGGCCGTCCTCCGCGTAGCCGTCCTTGATCGAAAAAAGCTGTGCGCGCGCCGCGCCGGCAGCGAAAAGGAACAGGCCAAATACGGCGGCGCAAAGCGCTGCCGTAAGCGGAATTCGGTCTCTCAACGAACGTTCCCTCGGTGGATGCATGGCACAGTTGCGCATGTGTTGCGCCATCCATCAAGCCGATCTCGTCTTCGCGAGCATGAACTCGCCTTGATACTCATGCGGATATTGGAGAGTTCGTTCGACGCAAGCTCGGTGCAGCGCGGCCGCACTTCGTTCAGGCCGATCTTTGCAGCCGCATCATTTTTCACAATGAAAACAGCCGGACGGCAGTAAATGCTGGCCACGACTCGTCCATCTTGCCGTCGTCAGGGCGCTGCGATGGAAAGGGACGAAGCTTCAGCCAAGCGGCATTAATACCAACTGGCAAAAATATTGACGGATCCGGCGGGCACCGTGTCATGCACGGCGCAGGGCGCCCGACAATCGATGAAGATTATCGCCGCGCGGTTGTCACCAAACGGAAATGACCCGCGCCCGTTAGCCCGCCCGGAACCCCGTCGCCACCACATAAAGCTCGCTCGACTCCTTGCGGCTCGCGGGCGGCTTGGCGTGCCGGACGGTGGCGAAACGGCGCTTCAGCGGGTCCAGCAAGTGCTTCTCGGCACCACCCTGGAATAGCTTCGTCACGAAAGCGCCGCCGGGCTCCAGCATCTCGAAAGCCAGTTCCAGCGCCAGCTCGGCAAGGGTGACGATCCGGATATGGTCGGTCGCCGCATGGCCCGAAGTATTGGGCGCCATATCCGACAGCACCAAAGTCGGCCGGCCGCCCAGCAGCTCGATGATGCGGGCCTGGTACTCCGGGTCGGTCGCATCTCCCTGGATGAGATGCGCGCCGGTTATCGGCTCGATCGCCAGCAGATCGATCCCGACCACCGCCGCCGCCCCGCGATCCAGCGCCACCTGCGTCCACCCGCCGGGTGCCGCGCCAAGGTCAAGCACCCGCGCACCCGCGCCCAGGATATGGAAGCGGTCGTCCAGCTCGATGAGCTTGAAGGCCGCGCGCGACCGCCAGCCCTGGTCCTGAGCTGCCTTCACGTAGGGGTCATTGAGCTGCCGGGTCAGCCAGCGCTGCGAGGCGACGCTACGCTTGGCCGACTTTTTCAGCGTGACGGTGAGCGCCCTTCCGGAACCGGCCGAAGGGCTGCCGCCTCCACGCCGTCCACTTCCAACTGCCATCGGTCGCCTCTCAGCCGGGTGGCGGAACGATGCAGGGGTCGAGACCGACTGGCCCCTTGGCGCGCCGATCCCCCTGCCGCCGCCGGCGACGGATCTGGCGCAGCAGCATGCCTTCGCGCAAGCCACGATCGGCGACGCCCACCTCTGCGGTCGGCCAAACCTCCCGGATCGCCGCGAAAATCGCGCAGCCGGGAAGCACGAAATCGGCTCGGTCGTTGCCGATGCAGGGATGTGCGGCGAGGGCGGCGCGGTCCATGCCGCGCAGGGTAGCGACGGCCTCATCCGCCACCTCGCCCGCCAGAACGACACCATCGACCAAGGGTCGCCGGTAACGCGGCAGCTTCAGCGCAATGCTTGCGACGGTGGTGATGGTGCCGCTGGTTCCGAGAAGGCGGACGCTCGAATGATGCATCTCGAGGCCGATGCGATGGACGTCCTCGAACCGCCACAACCGCTCTGCCACCACATCGACCATTGCGTCGAAGCCGGCCTCGGTGAAGCAGGAATAGGGCGTGCAGGCGCCCAAAGTCATGACCCCGAAGGGCAGCGAGATATAGCCGATGAGCGCCGGGGGCATGCCGCCCGCGTCGAGTCGCACCCAGGCAAGCTCCGTCGACCCGCCGCCGATATCGAAGATCAGCGCACGGCTGCCGCAGCCGGCGAGCAGTGGCGAGCAGCTTTCCAGCGCCAGCTCCGCCTCCTCCCGCGCCGAGATGATACGTATGTCGATGCCGGTCTCGACCCGCACACGGGCGAGGAAATCGGCCCCGTTCAGCGCGCGGCGGCAGGCTTCCGTCGCGACCGCTGTAAGGCCAGCGAGGCGATACCGGGAAAGACGGCCGGCACAGGAGCGCAAGGCGTCCATCGCCCTCTGCATGGCGGGATCCGCCAGCCGCCCAGTCTCCGCTAAACCCTCGCCAAGGCCGACGACGCGGCTGAAGCTCTCGATCACCCGGAAACCGGCGCTGCTCGGCACGCCGAGCATGAGGCGGCAGTTATTGGTGCCCAGGTCGATGGCGCCAAAAATCGGCGGCGGAGGACGCCGGTAGACTGTCGGAACGCCTAGCTCGGCGCCGTTCATGGAGATACTCGCCGCCATGGGTCATAATCACGCCCGGCTCATAAGGACGGCAAGTTGCAAATCTTTAACCCCTCGGCCCCACTGGATGAGAGCCGGCCGGTCGGAACAATTCTGTTCATCACCGCCACCCGCATCGGCGACGCGGTCATCAGCACGGGCCTGCTGGATTATCTCGGCCGCCGCTGGCCCGAGGCGCGCTTCACCGTAGCCTGTGGACCTCTCGCCGCAGGTATCTTCGAGCGCATGCCGGGGCTGGACGGTCTTATCCTCATGCCCAAGCGGAAGCGGGATGGACACTGGTTCGCGCTCTGGGCGCAGGTCGTGCGGCGGCGATGGGATCTCGTGATCGACCTTCGCGGCTCGACCACAGCCTGGTTCATGATGGCGCGGCAGCGCATCGTGCTGCTCGGCGGACGGCGGCTTGGCGGGCGCCGCCCCGGCCTTCGTCTCCAGCACCTCGCGGACCGTCTCGGGCTGCATCCGCCACCCCTGCCCGTTGCCTGGACGTCGGAGGCCGATCGCGCCCGTGCCAACGTCCTGCTGCCGGGAAATGTGCCACTCATCGGCTTGGGTCCGACCGCGAATTGGGCCGGCAAGGTCTGGCCGCCGGAGCGCTTCGTTGCCTTGTTCCACGAACTGCGGACCCGACGCCTGGCAACCGCCCGGCCCGTCATCTTCGCCGGGCCGGGCGAGGCAGAAGCCGCTCTCAGCCGTCCGGTTACTGCGGCACTCCCAGAGGTGATCGACCTATCCGGCCAACTAACGCTTCCCGAAGCGGCGGCCTGCCTCGCCCGGCTCACCTTGTTCGTGGGCAATGATTCCGGCCTGATGCACCTAGCGGCCGCGACAGGTGTGCCGACGCTTGGCTTGTTCGGTCCCTCTCCAGCCGAGGAATACGCACCCTCCGGCCGCCACGCGCGCTTTGTGGTAGCCCCCGGCCCAGTTGGGCAAGCACCGATGACGGCTCTGACGGTGGAGGCCGCGCGCGATGCGGCCCTCGCCCTCCTCCAGGATGAAAGCGGACTCCCGGCATGAGCGACTTCTACGACCTCATCATCCGCAACGGCATCGTGGTGCTGCCCTGGGGCGAGGAACGAGTCGATATCGGCGTCAACCTCGGCCGCGTCGCTCGTATCGGCGTCACCTCAGCCGCCGAGGCCGGTGAAGTCATCGACGCGACAGGCTTGCACGTCCTGCCCGGCCTCATCGACGCCCATACGCATCTCCGCGACCCCCAACAGGCGGATGTCGAGAGCATTCCCTCGGGCACCCGTGGCGCGGTGCTCGGCGGTCTCTGCGCGGTTTTCGACATGCCCAACGGCAACCCCTCGATCACCACGCCAGAAAGGCTACAGACAAAGAAGGACTTCGCCGCGACGCGGTCCTGGTGCGACCTCGGCCTCTATGTCGGCGCGGCAAGGCCGACCATCGACGGCCTAGCGGAGCTGGAACTCTCGGATGGCGTCTGCGCCGTGAAGGTCTTCGCCGGCAGCAGCACCGGCGACCTGCTCATCGAGGATGATGAAACGTTAGAACGCGTGATGCGGACCGGCCGCCGCCGCATCGCCTATCACAGCGAGGACGAGTATCGCCTGCGAGACCGCAAGCACCTCTTCCATGAGGGCATG
Organism: Acidisoma sp. S159; assembly: GCF_009766125.1. NCBI lineage: Bacteria > Pseudomonadati > Pseudomonadota > Alphaproteobacteria > Acetobacterales > Acidocellaceae > Acidisoma > Acidisoma sp. S159. The sequence goes on along the minus strand of NZ_LMUG01000043.1, from coordinate 38,008 downwards.
CCCTATGCGAGCCACGCCGAGTGGCGCGATGTCGAGGCGGCGTTCCTCGGCACCCGCCGCCTCATGGCGCTGGCCCGCCGCACCGGGCGGCCCGCCCATATTCTGCATGTCTCGACGGCGGAGGAACTGGACTACCTGCACGACTATCGCGACATCGCCACGGTGGAGGTGCTGCTCAACCACCTCACCCAATGGGCGCCCGACGCCTATGACCGGCTGGGTCCCTACGCCGTGATGAATCCGCCGATCCGAGACCGTCGTCACGTCGATGCCGCTTGGGCCGCGGTGCGAGACGGGCTCGTGGATGTGGTTGGATCGGATCACGCGCCGCATTCTCGCGCTGCGAAGGAAAGGCCCTGGCCCCTCTGCGCCGCCGGACTGACGGGCGTGCAAACCATCGTGCCGATGATGCTCGACCATGTTTCGGCCGGACGGCTCTCGCTCTCGCGCCTCGCCGATCTCATGTGCGCGGGTCCGGCACGGGTCTATGGCGTCGTCGGCAAGGGCCGCATCGCGCGTGGCTACGACGCGGACTTCACCCTGGTCGACATGAAGCGCCGCCGCCGCATCGAGGACAGCTGGATAGTCAGCCCCTGCGGCTGGACGCCCTTCGCGGGCACGGAAGTGACAGGGTGGCCGATCGCCACAGTGATCCGCGGCCAGATGGTCATGCGCGATGACGAGGTGCTCGGCGAGCCGGCCGGCCGGCTGACGAAATTCATGGGTTAGAGCGTGATGATCGTGATGATCTAATGCTGAGCCGCGATCCAAAGATCCGTCCTGGCACGTGAAAGCGTGCCAACCACGCCTTGCCTTCGTGATGCAATAAAGGCGTGGATGCCCGGCCTTCGCCGAGCATGGCGTGGTGGATTGAGAATGGTTCAAACCCAAAGAAATCACGCACTAAGCCGACGGTCCTATCCGAAAACGGCTTGGCGTATCGCCGGCGCGCCGGCTGTCGAGCGCCGCGCGCACGCGTTCCGCGAGATCCTGGTAGGAGAAAGGCTTGCTGATGAGGTCGACATCAACCTCGACGCGATGATCCCGCGTGACAGCGCCGTCCTCATAGCCCGAGGTGAATAGCACCTTGATCTCTGGCCATTCGTCCCGTGCGGCATCGGCCAGTTGGCGACCATTCATGCCTTCAGGCAGCCCGACATCGGTGAAAAGCAACCTGATCTCACTGTTATGGCGCAGCGCCTGCAGGGCCGCGGCGCCGTTCGCCGCCTGGACCACACTGTATCCCAATTCCTGCAACACGCTTGCCGAATAGGCACGCACCTCCTCATTGTCCTCGACAACAAGGATCATCTCGTTTCCCTCGCTCCCCGGCGCGGCCATGGGCGCCGCGGAACCGCCGTCCGCTTCCTCGGCGATCGTCATTTCGCGCGGCAGATAAATCCGCACCAGCGTGCCTTGGCCGAGGTCGGACGTGATGCGGACATGGCCGCCAGATTGCTTGACGAAGCCATAGACCTGGCTCAGCCCGAGCCCTGTGCCGTGGCCGACATCCTTCGTGGTAAAGAACGGTTCGAAAGCGCGCGCGATGGTTTCCGCCGACATCCCGGAACCAGTATCGTAAATGCCGACCGTCACGTATTGGCCGGGAGGAAGTTCCGGAATCTGTAGTGTCTGGCTACGATCCAGCGTGATGTTGGCGGTCGCGATCGTGAGCCGTCCACCGCCCGACATCGCATCCCGCGCATTGACGGCCAGGTTGAGGATGGAGTTCTCGAGTTGGTTCGGATCAGCCATGGCGAACCAAAGATCCGACGCAGGAACGACATCGATCGTGATATGCGCACCCAGCGTGCGTATCAGCAGATCCGACATACCGCTGATGAGCTTGTTGAGGTCAAGGGACCGCGGCCGCAGCGGTTGTCTGCGCGAGAATGCCAGCAGACGTTGCGTCAGCACGCTCGCCCGCTGGGCTCCCTGCATCGCATTCTCGGCGGCCCGTTCGATCCGTACCGCCGCCGGCCCATCCGGCATTTTGCGCAGATGGCGATGGACACTCTCGAGATTGCCTACGATCACGGTCAGCAGATTGTTGAAATCATGTGCTACACCCCCGGTGAGTTGGCCGATCGTCTCGATCTTCTGCGCTTGGCGCAGACGGTCATGGGCAAGCTTTTCGTCGGTGACATCTCGACCCACGGCGTAGATCGAGCCTTCGGCCAGCACCCAGGTCCATGAAATTGTGCGATAGTTGTCGTCCCGGTGACGCAGCCGCGCCTCGAAACTCTGCGTTGTCAGCCCCTTGCGCAGTCGCTGCAACTCTTCCTGCACGACACCCTCGTCGTCGGGATGCAACAGCTCGATAATGCCAAGCTTGAACAGCTCGCTTTCGGTCCAGTCGAGAATCGCGGACCAGGCAGGATTGACCGCTACGGGCACCAATTGCGGATCAGCGACCATCATAAGGTCTCGCGATAGCTGCCAGGTGCGGTCGCGTTGCAGCGTCCGTTCCAAGACACGCGCCTCCAGCACCTCGTTCGAGCGCAGAAGCGCCTCCTCGGTGCGCTTCTGCCGAGTAATGTCCTGGAGGAACCCCACAAAGCGCGTGCTGATGCCGTTTTCCATCACGGCCTGCCCCAGGATGGCGAGCCAGAAGAGGCGCCGTTCCCGCGTGATCGTGCGAAATTCCTGGGCGAGCCGGCCCGAACTTCCCGCCCGCAATGCCTCTGCAATAGCCGTTCGCAATCGTGGACGATCGTCCAAGTGGCAGCGACGGATGAAGGTCTGGTAGTCGACGGGCTCGTCCGAGGAAAATCCACAGAGTGAGCGGCATCGTTCATCTAGGACCAGGCGGCCATTGCGAGGGTCGAACTCCCAGTTTCCGAGCCGCGCCGCCTCCGCCGCCAGCCGCAGCTTGAGTTCACTCTCCCGCAACGCCTCCTCGGTATGCTTGCGGTTGGTGATGTCGAGGATGGACGTCAGCACATAGCCACGCGCCGCGCCGGAGCCCACCACGAAGACCGAAGACATGTCGGCCCAAATCACCTTCCCCGCTTGGCCGACCAATCGCTTCTCCTGCCGGACGACGCGCGTACCGGCGGGCGGTGTCTTGGCAGCCGACTCCCTGCCTTCTCCGTCAAGCAGGATGGAGGTGGCCTGCAGCCCGACCAACGACTGGTCGCCATAGCCGAGCATGCGATGCAAAGCGGGGTTAGCGCGCAGGATGATGCCGGTAACCGGCTCGACCTCCAGAATGCCGACCTGCACGTTATCGACAGTCGCTTGCAGGCGCCGCTGGCTTTCGCCCAGTCGGCCTTCAGCGAGGCGGGCACGGCGGCGTTCGTCGGCCTCATTGAGCGCGCGGTCGAGCGCCGCCGGCAGTCGATTGAGGCGATGCTTAACCACATAATCCGTGGCGCCGCGCTTCAGCGCGTCCGTCGCGAACTCCTCGCCGATCACACCGGAGACGAAAATGAAGGGGGTGTCCGGCGCCCTGTCCTGGCAGAGGTCGAGCGCCTCCATGCCTTCGAAACCGGGCACCGAGTAATCCGCCAGCACCACGTCCGCGTCACCAAGGCGCGCTACGTAGCTCGCCCGTTCAGTCGCCCGGACAATCAAGAAGCGGCGATCCGTGCGCTCGAGTTGCAGCGTAATCAGCTCCGCATCGATGTTGCTATCCTCCAGCAGGAGGATCGTGGGGGCGCGGACTTCCCTTACCTGGTGCAAGGCTGATTCCACCATGGTTCCCGGCTAGGGGTCATCCGCCGGACGCCCTGTTGTGAACGATCCAGAAATCGCTGAAATCATGAATCATGCGCGAGAAATCCTGGAAGTCGAGCGGCTTGACCACATAGGCGTTGCCCCCCATCCGGTAGCTTTCGGAAATGTCGGATGCCTCGCCGGAAGCGCTCAGCATCACGATCGGGATATGGCGTTTCGCGTGATCAGACTTGAGAATACGCATAACGTCGAGACCGTTCAGTTTCGGAAGCTTAAGATCTAGCAACATCACCGCAGGATCCATGGGAGCCCGGGAAGCGAAGGCATTCCTGCGGTACACGCAGTCCAGCGCTTCCACGCCATCGCGAGCAACAATAATAGGATTATGTAACGAATAACGTTCCAGTACCGCAAGTGTTAATTCGAGATCACGGGCATCGTCTTCGACTAAAATTATGGGACGAGTCTCGCTCATGCGGCATTCCCCAGAGCTCCGGCCGGTAGCTCGAAGGTGAAGGTTGCGCCTTCATCCGGCCGCGCTGCGGCGGAGATCTTTCCCCCGTGGCGCTCGATGATACGCTTTGTGAGTGCCAGGCCGATACCGGTTCCTTCGAATTGCTCGGCTCCGTGCAAGCGCTGGAACACGCCGAAAAGCTTCCCGGCATAACTCATATCGAAACCCGCACCATTATCGACGACACGATAGATTGCCCGGCCTTCGACAGTCTTGCCATCGATCAGGATATGAGCGGGGCTGCGACCGCGAGAATATTTGACCGCGTTATCGATCAGATTGAGAAGGGCTTGGCGCAACAAGGCGGCATCGCCGAAGGTCGGAGGTAGATCGCCGATCTCCATGTTGATATCCCGGCCCTTCAGAGCGCCCTCGAGCGAGCGGAGAACCTCGCGCACCAGCTTACCCATGTCGATCGGCGAGACGGCGAGCTGAGCACGGCCGAGGCGCGAAAAGGACAGCAAGTCGTCCACCAGATGACCGGCTGCCAGCGCGGAATCTGTAATCGTATCGAGGTAGCGGCGCGAGGTAGCGTCGAGCTTCCCTTCGCGCTGGCCCAGCAGCTCGGCGAAGCCGATGATGTGGCGAAACGGCGCACGCAGGTCGTGCGAAACAGAATAGGAAAAGGATTCGAGTTCCGCGTTTGTCCGCTCCAGCGCCGCCGCCATACCCGCTCGGGTCTCCGCCTGCCGAAGCACGAGACCGATGACGGCATGACGAAATTCACGCGCGCTCTCGATCTCGGCGGTCCGCCACGGCGCCGAGCGCTGCGCCACCTTCTGCCGCCACTCAGCGAATGAATGGCGAGGATGGAGCGTCGGCGGTATCTCGCCTCCCCCCTCCACCGATTTGCTCGGCTCACCCGCCCAGCGCAGCGTGCGCTCCACCTCGGGTCGAAACCACATGATGTAGCTCGCATGCAGCTGCGAGATCGAGATTGCCAGCAAGCCGCTCGCGTGGCCGCTGTAGGCCGCGGCGGAGGGAAAGGCGGCCGAAAGACAGTCCGTCTCGTACACGGTATCGACCGGCCGGGCGCGCAGCCATTGACCAAGAATCGCCACTTCCTCCCGTGGCGGGGTTTCCCCCCAAGATTGCACGGCGCCCTGCAGTAGGACGGCACAACCCCCTGCACCCGCGATATGCAGCCACGCCTCAGGGCTATGCCCCAAGGCTCCATCGAGGGTCTCGCTGCGGGCGAGATAGGTGAGCAGCCGCGTGCCGGTCCGCGACAAGGCCAGGCGCTCGGCCGCCTCCGCCATGCGTAGCCGCACACCGATGCGCTGGGCCACCACGCGCCCTGTCATCTCGCAAGCCGCGCGGACCCGCGGCGAGATCATGCGCGGCTCGTCATGATGGCAAGCAATGAGACCCCAGAGCTCGCCGTCGATCACCAGGGAAACGGACATGGAGGCGCGCACGCCCATGTTCCGCAGATATTCGAGATGCACTGGCGAGACGCTACGAAGCGCGCCGAGCGACATATCAAGCTCTCTGCCATCGAGAGGGCTAAGAGGCGGGTCAAGCGGCACTGGCCGATAGTCGACGTCCGTGATGAGCCGCAGGCGGTTCGCGACATAGAGCCGGCGTGCCTGGGCAGGAATATCGCTCGCCGGAAACCGCAGGTCGAAGTAGCGCCGCTCGCCATCGGCTGAGACCTCGGCCAGGACGACGCCGCTGCCGTCCTCGGCAAAGCGATAGGTCATGACGCGGTCGAATCCGCAGAGCGTCGCCACCTCGGCGGCGGCGGCCTCGGCGATATGCGTGATGTTGTCCAGGGGCTCGATAACATCGAGCAAGCGGTGCAAGCGGTGGTGCAATCCACCACTCCTCGGCGGCTCCGCCAGCGCGACTTCAAATTCGAGGAGAATACCCTGCGCCGTAGCATGGCCGCTGACGTGAAAACGATGATCGGCTAGGAATACGAGATCACGGTAAAAAAGCTCCCCACCCGCTAGCCAATCGCGCAGTCTCGAAGAAAGGGGGATGTTTTCCGAGAAGAAGACATCAGCCTGCTTGCCGCGACCTAGCTCATAGCCAAAGAAGGCCGTCGCGTTGGCGCTCGCCTGGACGATTTCGAGAGAATTGCGGTCCAACACGAGAAGCGCGCCATGCGGCTGGATAAATCCAGGTTGATGGATTGGCTCCCGCGCGCAGAGGTCATTCGCCGTGGCGTCCGGCCCGATCATCAACCGCCCCTCTCTCGCAGGTCACGGCAATGCGCCAACGATCAGCCTGTGTCGAGGGGCAGGTTTAGGGAGATGGCAAGGCTTCTGGCTGGGTCGGGAGGCTAACCTGCAAGCGGCCGCCATTGCGCGGCAGCAGAATCTCAGCCGCCAACTGCCGCACATGGCCGTCGATCAGCCGCTCACGCAGCCCGTCGAGCTTGAGTGCCTCCGCCCAGCCGCCTTGAATCGAGAGGGTCACCTCACCCTCGCCTGGACGGGTCGATATCGCGACGAAGCCGCCAATTTCTTTCGCATGGTCAAGATAAGGCGGTACCGCGACCGCAAGGTAGAGCCCGAGCGCGATCGCCTGATCAAGATCAATCATGCTGTGTGCCGCGCAATCGGCCAGACGCAACACACCGCTCGACACTCCCGCGATTTCGACCAGCCCCGCGACAACCTCTCGGATGAGATCATCCATCGGCACCTTCACGAGTTCGCCGGAGGCATAGACCACGCGATAGGCCGCTGCCATCGATTGCACATGCTCTTCAAGGAAACGAATTTCGCCGCGCCGCTCCGCCGGCAGCATCCGCTTCTGCACATTCATTAAACTGACGATAATTTGAAGATTGTTCTTCACGCGATGGTGAAGTTCGCGAACCAAGTCCTGGCGATCCGCGACCACGCTACTGCCGTTACCTGTATCGACGCTGGCCGGAGCTGTCATCGCCTGACCCCATCCACGATGCTTGGCCTCCAATGCCCAGCGTTCTGGAATCGAAGCCCTGCTTGCGCGACTGCATATCGTCGGCGGCAGCCGAAAGACCACCCCTGAGACGCCTCACATCGAGTTCATTGTCATTACAGAATGATCGTCAGTTGCTCGGCGGCGGCTTCTCCGGCATGCAGGTTGCCCAGCGCATGCCGGATCGGCATTCTGCTGGACCTGAACCCGCTGGGCGATACCGCCCGCTTGGATGATTGCCCGATGCACGAAACCGCGAAGATTGCTCAGCATCTCCCCTACCTCCGGCGGTTCGCGCGGGCGCTGACCGGCAGCCAGCGAGGCGGGGACGCCTATGTCGTGACGGCCCTGGAGACCATCTCGGAAGACCCCAAGGCGTTGAGGTCCGATCTCGACCTCAACGCGGCGCTCTACCAGCTTCTGCTCGCGATCTGGGGCGCCGTCCCCGCCAATCGCCAGCACCACGCGCCGACGCTTGCCGATGCGACGGTAGAGGAAGGTCACGACGTGGAGCGCATCACGCCGCTTCCGCGCGTCTGCTTTTTGCTGCATGCGGTGGAAGGCTTTCCGGTCGATACCATCGCGAAGCTGGTCGATCGCCCCGCCGAGCAGGTCGGCAGGCTTATTGACGAAGCCGGCCGGGAGATCGCTGCCCAGCTCCATACCGACGTGCTGATCATCGAGGACGAAACCATCATCTCGATGGACCTTGAGGGCCTGGTGCAGGAACTGGGACACAACGTCATCGGCATCGCCCGCACCCGTGCCGAGGCCATGGCGCTGGCCAACCGCCACGCCCCGGGTCTCATCCTCGCCGATATCCAGCTCGCCGATGGCAGTTCGGGACTGGACGCGGTGAGCGACATCCTGGCGGTTGCGGAAGTGCCGGTGGTTTTCATCACCGCCTATCCCCAGCGCTTGCTGACCGGGGAGCGGCCGGAACCGGCGTTCCTCATAACCAAGCCGTTCCAGCATGAGATCGTGAAGGCGACGCTGAGCCAGGCGCTATTTTTCGATCGCCGCGCGCGCCTGGGCCAGAGGCATACGGAAGGTTCGCGTCTGGCGAGCGCCTAAACGCGCGCACGCCAAACGGGGGCGGATAAGCGCAGCTCCTATCCGCCCCCCCAACGCCTGCGAACACCTTAAATGCGGAGAATGGTCCGCCCGGCGTAGCGCGCGCTGTCGCCCAGGGCTTCCTCGATACGGATAAGCTGGTTGTATTTCGCCACGCGATCGGTGCGCGCGAGGCTGCCAGTCTTGATCTGCCCCGCATTCGTCGCCACCGCGAGGTCGGCGATGGTGGTGTCCTCGGTCTCGCCGGAGCGATGGCTGATGATGCTGGTATAGCCCGCGCGATGGGCGATCTCGACAGCCTCTAGGGTCTCGGTCAACGTGCCGATCTGGTTGACCTTGACGAGGATGGAATTGCCGCAGCCTTCCTCGATGCCCCGCCGCAGCCGCTCCGGATTGGTGACAAACAGATCGTCGCCGACCAGTTGCACCCGGCCGCCCAGCCTTTGGGTGAGCAGCTTCCAGCCCTCCCAGTCGTCCTCGGCGCAGCCATCCTCGATCGAGAGGATCGGGAAACGGCCGCACAGCTTCTCCAGATAGTCGACCATCTGCGCGGAATCGAAGACCTTCCCTTCGCCTTCCATGTTGTAGCGACCATCCGCGAAGAACTCGGTCGAGGCGCAGTCGAGCGCGAACATGACGTCCTCGCCCGGACGATACCCGGCCTTCTCGCAGGCGCCCGAGATGAAGGTGAGCGCCTCCTCGGCCGACTTCAGGGCTGGTGCGAAGCCGCCTTCATCGCCGACATTGGTGTTGTGGCCCGCGTCCTGCAGCGCCTTCTTCAGCGTATGAAAGATCTCCGAGCCCGTCCGCACCGCCTCGGCGATCGTCGCCGCGCCGACCGGCATGACCATGAATTCCTGGATGTCGATCGGGTTGTCGGCATGCTGGCCGCCATTGACGATATTCATCATCGGCACCGGCAGTGTCCGCGCGCTGACGCCCCCTAAATATCGATACAGCGGCAGATCGTATTCGAGCGCCGAGGCCTTGGCGACGGCGAGCGACACGGCCAGGATCGCATTGGCCCCCAGCCGGCGCTTGTTCGGCGTTCCGTCCAGATCGATCATGGTATTGTCGATCTTCACCTGCTCCGAGGCATCGAGACCGCTCAACGCATCAAAGATTTCGCCCTCGACATTGGCGACCGCCGAGGTCACTCCCTTGCCGCCATAGCGCACCTTGTTCCCGTCCCGCAGCTCCGCCGCCTCATGCGCGCCGGTCGAAGCGCCGGAGGGCACGGCGGCGCGGCCGAGGGCGCCGCTTTCCAGCACGACATCGACCTCGACGGTCGGATTGCCGCGACTATCCAGGATCTGGCGGCCGATGATATCTGCGATGGCGGACATGGCGTTTCCCCTTCGAACTGACGCCAGCCGATACGGCGGCGTCACGCTGGTGACAAGAGCCGATCCGGTTACTTCGTGCCGAACAGCCGGTCCCCGGCATCGCCGAGACCCGGCCGGATATAGGCATGTTCATCAAGCTCGCGATCGAGTGCCGCGGTGAAAACATGCACATCGGGATGAGCCGCCTCCATCACCGCGACCCCCTCCGGTGCCGCGAGAAGCGACAGGAAGCGGATCTGGGTGGCCCCGGCCCGCTTGATGAGGTCGACAGCGGCGGCCGCCGAATAGCCCGTGGCCAGCATCGGGTCGACCGCGATGACCAGCCGGTCCTGGATATCCTCCGGAAGTTTCACGAAATATTCCACCGGGCGCTTGCTGATGGGGTCCCGATAGAGGCCGACATGCCCCACCCTGGCCGAAGGCACGAGATCGAGCAGCCCGTCCAGCAGCCCGGCGCCCGCGCGCAGGATGGAGACGAAGCAAAGCTTCTTGCCCGCCAGCAGGGGCGCCATCATCGGCTCCAGCGGAGTTTCGATAGGCACCATCTGCAGCGGCAGATCCCGCATGATCTCGTAGCCCAGCAGCAGGCTGGTCTCCTGCAGCAGAGCACGGAACTCCTTGGTGGACTTGTCCCTCCGCCGCATCAGGGTGAGCTTGTGCTGGACCAGAGGATGATCGACCACCGTCAGATTGGCGAAACGCTTCATGGCGCGGACGTACCTCCCCTGTGGCCCAAGGACCATCCCTATGGTGAAGCGGACGCCCGCACGCGGCAACAGGGTCGCGGGCCTGACGACGTGGGGGGTGCCGACCCGGCTATCCTCCCACAGGACGACACTTATTTCGGTTGCCGCCGTGTACTTCTGCCGCTTGAATTGAGTCATAGCGCGCGAATTTGGAAGCCGCCGGGCAGGAGGTGCTGATGTCGGACCACCACAGCCTGACCTTTCCTCGACCGGGCGCGACCGGCCACCAGCTGATCCGCGTCGGCCCCGTAACACCCGCTGGGCGCGGAATCATCGGCGACTGCTGGGCTGCCTCCGACGTGAGATTCCGACGGGACGGCCACTCTTGCGCGCCGAGTTGAAACGCCAATGACGGTTGCCAGCCCCCGCCGGATCCTTCTTACCACCGACGCCTTGGGTGGCGCCTGGAACTATTCGCTTGGCCTCGCGCGCTCCCTTGCCCGCCGCCGGGTCATGGTCGATCTGGCAGTACTCGGACCGGCACCCTCTCCCGCACAATCCGAGGCGGCGACGCAGGTGACGGGGCTGGCCTTGCACGTAACCGACCTGCCGCTCGACTGGACAGCACCGAACGTTGCAACCGTTGCACGAGCCTCGGCAGCGCTCGCGGAGTTGGCGCAGGCCGTCAACGCCGATACGGCGCAGCTCCACACGCCGGCGCTCGTGGGTCACGGCGAGTGGCCGGTGCCAGTGGTGGCCGTGGTGCACGCCTGTGTCGGCACGTGGTGGGCCGCGTTACATGGCGGTCCCATACCACCCGACCTCGCCTGGCGCGCGGGGCTGGTCGCGGCCGGGCTGCGGCGGGCCGGCGCGATTGTCGCTCCGAGCCAGGCCTTCGCCGATGCGCTGCATAAGGTCTACGGTGATTCTCATATGATCACCGTGGTCCATACTGGCCGCATGCCCGCCGGCCAGCTTGTGCGGGACCACCATTTGCCGCAGCCGGAACGGCATGGCGTGCTGGCAGCTGGCCGGCTTTGGGACCCCGCGAAGAATATGGCGCTGCTGGAAGATGTGGCAGGGCGCCTCGATTTCTCCCTGCGCGCTGCTGGGCCGCTGACGGGGCCGGGCGGCGAGATCGTCCCCCTCCATCATCTGCGGCCGCTCGGCGTGCTGGATGACCGCGCCATGGCCCTCGCAATGGACGAGGCACGGATCTTCGCCTCCCCCGCACGCTACGAGCCCTTCGGCCTGTCCGTGTTGGAGGCGGCGCAAGCCGGGCTGCCGCTTGTCCTCTCGGACATCCCGACCTTTCGCGAATTGTGGGATGGCGCCGCGATCTTCCTGCTACCAACCGACACTGTCGCCTGGACAGAGGCGCTTCGCGACCTGCATGACGACCTTAAATTGTGCCGCCAGCTCGGCAGGAAGGCTCGCACCCGCGCCAATCTTTATGGCGCTGAGCGGCAGGAACGAGCGATGTGGGATCTCCATTCGGCTCTGCTGGCTGAATCCCGCCGCGTCCCCGCCGCCTGAGTTCCTCCTCAATGCGTTTTGTCTACTTCACCCAATCCATCCGGTCCTGCTGGAACCATGGCAACGTGCATTTTCTGCGCGGCGTGGCTCGCGCGTTGCTGCGGTCGGGGCATGCGATCACCATTTACGAACCCGAGGACGGATGGAGCCGCGCGAATCTTCTGCGCAGCCACGGTCCAGCGGCGGATGAGACATTCGCGCGCGTCTTCCCGGATGTCGCCGCCAATAGCCGCTTTCTGTCGGACGATCTCGACGCCATGCTGGACGGTGCGGAGGTCGTCATCGTCCACGAATGGAACGACCCAGCACTGGTCGCCGCAATCGGCCGCAAGCGCGGGTCGGGCGCCGGCTTCCGGCTGCTCTTCCACGATACGCACCACCGCATGGTGAGCGACCCTAAGGCCATGGCCGCCTTCGATCTCTCAGGCTACGACGCGGTACTCGCCTTCGGAGAGTCGCTGAGCGAGGTCTATCGCGGCCAAGGCTGGGGCGGTCGCGTCTTCACCTGGCACCAGGCCGCCGATACCTCGCTGTTCCGTCCACCAGAGACTCCCCAAAGGCGTTACGGCGCGGTGTGGACGGGCAATTGGGGCGATGGCGAGCGCAACGACGAGCTGATCGACTACATGTTCGATCCAATCGTGAAACTCGCAATCCCGTTCGATGTCTATGGCGTACGCTATCCGGGCGAAGCGCTGGCGGAGCTGGCAAAACGCGACATCCGGTATCACGGCTGGACGCCGAATACCGATGTGCCGGCCATACTCGCTCAGCGGGCGTTCACCGTACATGTGCCACGACGCTTCTACGTGGAGCAACTGCCAGGCATACCAACCATCCGCGTCTTCGAGGCTCTGGCCTGCGGCATTCCGCTCCTCTCGGCGCCGTGGTCGGATTCGGAGAGTCTCTTTGCACCGGATCGAGATTTCCTCATGGCCCGGTCTCCGGACGAGATGACGACGCTGATGCGTAACCTCACGAACGACAGCGCGCTGCGCGTTGGTCTGGTGGCGCATGGATTGCGCACGATCCTGCTGCGCCACACCTGCGAACACCGCGCCGACGAACTGCGAGGCATCGTGGCGCGGCTGCAAGGAGTTACCGGAGAGGTCGCCGCGTAGAGCGAGTTGCCGTCCAGGGATCGGCACTGCCGTCGCCTTTCTGGAACGCCGCCATTTCACCACTCGGGCCTGACAATCCAGTATCGAACTGCGATCCAAAGATCCGTCATGGCACGCGAATTGCGTGCGGGGCACCCCGTGCCATCCACGCCTTTGCCTTCGTCACGCAAGCAACGCGTGGATGCTCGGCCTTCGCCGAGCAATGACGTGGTGGAGTGAGCATGGTTCAAACCAAAGTCATCCCGCTCTAATCGACCCAATTTTGGTTGATCGAGGAACGGCTATAGACGTTGTAGGCGATCGGCGGCACGCAGGCGTAAGCTCTGAGTGCACCGTAATGTCGGGCCATCTCGACATCGATTCCATCATTGCGCCAGCCCTCGAAGCCTTCCTTGGGCGACGGCGCGTGCGCATTGCCCAGCGGCAGGCTACGCGCAAGCAGGCGGGCCGCGCCGCCGGGGGAAAGAGTGTAGCCGAGGATCCCGCAAGCGACATGGAGCGGGATCAACCTCGGTTCCACTGCGCTTTCCCGCGCGCAGGAAAATCCCTCGAACACATCATCGCGCACGAAGCCCAGCCGAGCTGGCGACAGGCCGCCACCGAGATCGATAGTGATCGGATCGGAATGGTTCCAACCCCATAGGATGATGTCCCATCCCTGTACCGTCGCCGCGACCCGCGCCGCGATTTCGGCAAATCTTCGATGCAGGATCGCGTCATCCTCGAAAATGGTGATCGACCGGTTAGTCTCGGCGCTTCGCCGCCAAAGTGTGAGGTGGGAGCGCGCGCAACACAGAGCGGGGAGCGTGTAGGTATTCTCCGCGCCGATCATGCCGTCGTCGAGCAGCGCCTTCCGGGTCACATCAGCCGGCCCGATTGCCTCGAAGCGCCGCGCCACGATGCTACGTGCGTTTTCCGTCTGGAATCGCTGCAGGCGATCTGGCCGATCCGAAAGATTGATCACCCAGGCATCGCCAATCGCTGATACCTCGCCTTGCTCGCCCATTTGCCCGGACCCTCGGAGTGCGCCCTAAACATACCGATATCGATATAAACAGAACGTAAACGACGAGTGGCTTGCGCAACCTCGGTAAGATTCGGCTAAGGCGTCGTTTTAGTCGGTGCGTCGTGGAATCCATCGAATAGCCCGCGCAGAAAGCCAGGCGTCACGAGCGACATCGGATTGACCTTCACATGCGGTGAGTCAATCGAACCTGTCAGCGTATAGGCGGCGGCGAACAGCCCGCCGCCCTTCTCCGGACTGAACAACCGGCCGATCAGCGGGATATGGCCGAGCAGGGAATTGAAGAAATAGGCCGGCACGATCGTGCCCTTGATATCGAAATGGTTGCGCGGCAAATCGATCTGGCCCTCCGCCGTAAGCCCCAGCGAAGCGCTGTAGGCTCGCGCTTCCCGCAGCGTCAGTTGCTCATCCGCCAGGCGGAAAGGTGCCACCATGCGATGAAAGTGCAGGCCGGGGCCCCGCATCAGATCGATCACACCATAGAGCGTCATGAGTTGCAGCATGCGGGCCGCGGTCGGCGCATCATGCAGGTTGAAATCATCCATCTCGGCCTTCCCGCTCAACGGATGGTCCGCCTGCTTGTCGTCATACGTGCCATCGATACGCAGATTGCCGCCCGCGATTGCGTCATAGGCGTTGATGGCCCGCAGCAAGCCGCCGAAGTCATCATCCGTGAGCGTTACCCGCCGCGTCCCGTTCGGCGCCGGGACAACCGTAAAGCGCGCGGGCTTGCCGGAGGGCGGCACAAGCAGCGAGAGATTCGCCCCCGTCATGATGATCCCGTCATCCGCCGCCTGACCCCGTACCTGATCGAGTTCGCGTGATGCTCCGCCGGGCGCCGTGCCAAACAGAATGCGGTCGAGCTGCACGCGAACGCTCCACGGCGTATGCCGCGCGAAATGTTGCTTCGTGCTGACCGTGGACAGTGCCTGATTGGTCGGCGCGGCACTGGTCGTCTTGGCGCCGCCGAAGCGGCCCGAAAGATCCAAGGTCGAACCTGTAACCGCCACCGCATAGCCGCTCCCCGGCTTGACCGGGAAATTCACCGAACCGGCGATATTGGTGCGGCCGAGCACCAGCCTGTCGATCACAAGGCTTGCGAGTTGGCCATCCGCCACCGTCGTCCGCGCCGTCGCCTCCGTCCCCGCCCCAGTGAGCCGGATATTGTCGAGAGCGACGATCTTCTCGCCCTGCAGCGCGAGATGAGCCACGAGGGTCGCGTCCTTCGACCCGCCGCTCCAGCCGATTGGCGCCACCGATAGGTCGCCTTCCCCGAAGGCCGCAGAGGCATCCACATCGGCGCGCCCGTTACGGCGGAGGGTGGCCGCGACGGCAAGCCGGACCGTTCCCCGCACCAACCCACCATTCGGCAGTCCCGCCGCCGCCAGCCGCGTCGTATCCGCGGCTCCTTTGACGTTCACGCGTGTCTGAACCTGATCCGGCGGCCCCCGGCGGAAATCAGAATACAGCGTGAGGTCGAGCGGAATCGTCGCGAGATTGGCGTGTCCCTGAACATTGAGCTGGGACGTATTGGCATCGATCGTGCAACTCCCCTCCGTCAGGTCACGCCCCAGGAGGAGCTTGTGCAAGGCAACGCCCGTGAGCTGGGCATGCACCTTCACGGTAACGTCCGAGGCGAGAACCTTGTCCTTGAGCGGCAAGGTGAGATCGACATGCGTGTCGATATTCCCCGCGGTCGGACTCAGGGCGACTGGTCGGTCTCCCAACAAATGCAGTCTCGGATTGCTGATGAGCGCGAAGGCATCAACCAGCGGCCCCGCCACATTGACCGCGAGCGTCGCCGGCTGCACCGCCGCGTCCAAGCCGCTGATGACCATCGTGCTGTGGCTAACCGTGAGCTTGCCCTGCTGTCCCTTCGAGACCGTGATCTTGATACGGTCCGGTCCGTCGAGCGCGATGGTGCCCGCGACATTGGTCATCGGTGGAATCGGCGGCAGCCAGATCACCGTCAGGCCATCGGCCGTGATCGCCCCGCTCGATTGCGTCAATGCGAGATCATCGAGCGTCTTGCCCAACGTGAGACCGAAGTGGAAGTCGCCATCATGCAAGCCGCCGCTATTGGTCTGCTGGGCAATCCAATCATGTGCGCCTGGGGCCAGCGACGGCGGCCAGTAAATCGGCAGGTCGCCGGTCGCGACATGATCGATCGTCACGCCCAGGCTGGCCTTGCCACCCGGCGCGACATCCGTGCTTCCCGTGAGACCGATGGTTGGCGGTGGCGCCGCACTGACAGGCCCTAGTGCAATCTGCGAACCCGGATCGAGCGTGACCATGCCGCGATCACCATGCGCGGCAACGACCGCGCCCAGGATTGGCACCCGCTTTCCGGCGGCAAGCAAATTGCCCTTGCCCAGAGTGACGCGGCCAGAGAAGTGACCGAGCGTCAGGGCAGGTGTGACATCGATTTCCGTGTCGAGCGAAACAGCCGCCTGGGGTAAGGGCGCATCCTTCAGACGCCCAACGCCCGCCGCGAGACCCGCCGGATCCGGCACATGCGCGCTCGCCTTCAGCGTGACGGCACGACTCGTATCGATTGCCAGCGTGCCGCCAATCGTGCCGGGGCGCGCCCTTTTCACCTGCTCTGCCGGATCGAGCGACATGCTATCCGCGCCGTCGAGCTGCAGAGAGAACGGCCCCTGGACCCCGCCAGCCGCGGCTCTTACCAACGCCACATTGATTGATTGGGCGCGCCACGTCGCACCGAGGGGTCCGTTCTCAACGATCAGCAATCCGCCCTGCAACGTAACGTGGCGCAGTTGGGCGAGCTCAGCGGGGCGTACACGAACCAGGTCGCGGTCATTGCCCGGTGGCTGCGCCAGCACCTTGATGACATCCCGCAATGTCGTCGGCTTTGGCTGATGCAGGCGGCCGGGCACGTCTGGCGAAATCGAACTCAGGCTCGCATCCGACTGCCTTCGCAGCACGAGCTGCAGGTTGCGAGCCGCAATATCACGTGGTGCGAAGACACCTATGGACGCCCAGGCGACCGAAAAATTGACGCTGATCTCGTCCGCCGAGAGCACCGGGCGATGTGCGGCATCCGATGCCTTCACGCCTTGCAGCGTCACCATCCCCGGCGCGTCCGGCCCTTGGCCAAAGCCTTGCCAACCGATCACCGCACTGCGAACGGCAATGCGCAGACGAGGATCTGCCGCCGCCACCAGACGCTCGACGCGCGGTAGCAGAAAGGAAATGTCGATCGGCCCGTCAGCAGCGCGCCAGGCGAGCATCGTCCAACCAACCGCCGCCAGAATCAGCAAGCCCTCGACGGATACGATCAGGAAAGTCGCCGGCCAGCGCAGCCAGCGCGACAGCCGCCGCCGAGTTCGTGGCGGTGGCGCGGTGTAAAAGGGCGCGTCCGCTTCCGGCTCTTGACCTTCCAGTGGCGTCACGCCCAGCTTGCCCGGGAATGCTCGCGCCCCGAACCTCGCTGCCTTGGCCCGCCCCCGCCGACCCCGCCGCGGCGGACCGCTTCGTCGAGCGCCTCAGTGAAATCGCGGGAGACCATGGGCTGCCGCCGGAAATGCTGCGCGCCATCGGCGGCAACAGCGACTACCTGGCTGGTCTCGCCTTGCGTGAAGCGCGAACCCTCCAGCGCTTCGTCGAGGAAGGTGCGGAGGCCGAGGCGGCGCGCGCATTTCTGACGCTCGCCGAAGCCCGCGCCGATTGGCCCCAGCCGAAACTCGCCCAGGCCATGCGGGTCGCCAAGCGGCAGGTGGCGCTGATCACCGGCCTCGCCGACATCACCGGAGCCTGGCCGCTGTCCCGCGTCACCGGCACGCTCAGCCGGCTGGCGGAGGAGACGCTGACCATTGGCGTACGCCACCTGATCCTGGCCGCCCATCACAGGGGCATCCTGCGTCTGCCGGCGCCGGAAACCGACCCCGACAAAGGCTCGGGAGTGACTGTTCTGGCGCTCGGCAAGCTCGGCGGGCGCGAGTTGAACTATTCGAGCGATATCGACCTCATTGTCTTCTACGACCCCGCCGCGGTGGATTTCGGCGGCGACTCCCATGGTGCCTTCTATACCCGGCTCGCGCGTGATCTGGTCAAACTCATGGAGGCAAGAGACGCTGACGGCTACGTCTTTCGTGTCGATCTGCGGCTGCGCCCCGACCCCGCCGCGATGCCGCTCGCCGTCTCGGTGCCGACGGCGCTGACGTATTACGAGACACTTGGCCGGAATTGGGAACGCGCGGCCCTGCTTAAGGCACGCCCCGTCGCGGGAGATCGCAGCCTCGGCGAGGAGATGGTGGAGGCGCTGCGTCCCTTCGTCTGGCGCCGTCACCTCGATTTCGCGGCCATCGCCGATATCCACGCCATGAAGCGCCGGATGGACGCGCATCGCGGCCGGCCCATCCCCACGGGGGAAGACGCGGTGTCGCGTTTGTTGGGTCACGATCTGAAACTCGGGCGCGGCGGCATTCGCGAGATCGAGTTCCTGGCGCAGACGCTGCAACTCGTCTGGGGCGGGCGGGAGCCGATTTTGCGGATTGGCGCCACCTTGCCCGCACTGCGGCTACTCGCGCGGCTGGGTCATCTGCCGAGCGCCGATGCGGCGAGGCTTACCCGCGCCTATCGTTTCCTGCGGCAGGCCGAGCACCGCCTACAGATGGTGGACGACCGGCAAACTCATAAGCTGCCCGATACGCGCGCCGATTTCGCCTGCTTCGCGACCTTCCTCGGCTATCCGACTGCTGACGCCTTCGCGCACGCCGCCCTCGAACATCTCGACGGCGTCCAACAGCTCTTCGACTCTTTCTTCGAAACCGATGAGGGCGACGAGAGCGAGGAAACACTGGACCTTGGCGCCATCGATAAGCCGATCCCGGCGAAGATTGTGGGATGGCTCAAGTCCGCCGGCTTCCAGGATCCGCCGCATATCGTCACGGCCGTTCGGCTTTGGCAGGCAGGCCGCCCGCGTGCCCTGCGGTCGGAGCGTGCTCGCGCCCTGCTCGAACCATTGTTGCCGCGCATCCTGACAGCGCTCGGCGGACAGCCTCAGCCGGACCATGCCTTTTCGCGTTTCGATGCTTTCATCTCCCGCCTGCCCGCGGGCATCCAGCTGCTGTCGCTGTTCCAGAGGAACCCAGCACTGATCGACCGCATCGCCGCTCTGCTGGGCGCCGCCCCTGGTCTTGCCGACCATCTCGCCATCCATCCCGGCGCTCTTGAAGGGCTGCTTGGGTTGGAGGAGGTCCGGATCGAGCCAGCCCGCATGCTGGGACGCCAGCTCGCCGATGCCACGACGCTGGAGGACACCATCGCGCTGACCCGCCATTTCGTCAGCGAGGAGAGCTTCCGCATCGGCGTCGCCACGTTGGAGGGGCGGATGGATGTCGATGCCGCTGGCCTCGCCCGCGCCGCGCTCGCGGATGCCGCGCTGGAAGCCCTCCTCGCGGGGGTCCTGGCGCAGCACGATTCGCGCTACGGACAGCTCGATGGCGGCGGCGTTGTTGTGGTGCTGCTCGGCAAGGGGGGCGGCAGGGAGATGATGCCGGGCTCCGATCTCGATCTCATGCTGATCTACGACATGGCCGAGGATGCCGGAGAGAGCCAAGGTCCCCGTCCGCTGGCGCCCAGCCAGTGGTTCGCGCGCCTCGCCACCGCCTTCACCGGCGCGCTTACCGCGCAGGGCGTCGAGGGTCCCATGTTTCGCGTCGATATGCGGTTACGACCCTCCGGCAGCCACGGCCCGGTGGCCGTCAGCCTCGCCTCCTTCGAACGCTACCACGCATCGGATGCCTGGACGTGGGAGCAGATGTCGCTCACCCGCGCGCGCGTCGTCGCCGGACCCGAGGCATTGCGTGTTCGGGTCGAGGCGGCGATCGCGCAGGCGCTGCTGCCACGCCGGACTCCGGCGACGCTGCGCGAAAACGCTCGCGCGATGCGCGCCCGCATGCTGCGGGACCTGCCGCCGGAGGGTCCTTGGGACGTCAGGCTCCGGCCCGGCGGCATAGTCGAGGTCGAGTTTCTGGCCCAGGTGCTGCAACTCGACTATTTCGGCTGGCTTCCCGAGCGCCGCAGCACCACCACACGGATCGCTCTGCGCCATCTAGAGGAAGACGGTCATCTCTCGGCCGAGGATACGGCGGTATTGATCGGAGCCGATCATCTGTGGCGCACCATCCAGAGTTCGCTGCGGTTGACCGTCGGCCGCCCGACAACGATCGAACTGCCCGAAGCGCCCGCCCGCGTCCTACTCGCGGCGGTGGGGGAGATGACGGTTCCAAGTTTACGCGCCACCATGGACCGCGTGGCGGCGGCGGTGCATGAGCGCTTCGTCCGCCTCATCGGCGATCCTCAGCCTGGCGAAACCCCGCGCAAAGCGCCGCCTGCCAAAGGAGTTTCGGAATGACCCTCACCCCAGGTGACGCCGCTCCCGATTTCGACATGCCGGCTTCCGGCGGTCGCCACGTGAGTCTGAGCGGAATGAGAGGCAAAGCCTTCGTGCTCTACTTCTACCCGAAGGCCGATACCACCGGCTGCACCAAGGAAGCCTGCGCCTTCCAGGAGGCACTGCCGCAACTCGGCGGCCACGGTGTGGAGGTCATCGGCGTCTCGAAGGACCCGA